>JAZNDH010000015.1:0-13478 GCA_045587965.1 Congzhengia sp. | reverse complement strand
ACAAAGAAAAATGGCTTTTTTCATCGATATAAATCTCTTGCGAGATTTTCGATATGTCATAAATGACTCGATATGTGCTGGCGCACTCGATATGTTGCCTTACGGCAACGAGATTTATATCATATACAGTTTGAGCAAAGCTGGAGAAGCCAGCTTTATTTTTTCTTAAACTCTTCACCGTTTATCAAATAATCTATAGATACATTAAAATATCTTGACATTTTATTGAGCATATCAAGACTTGGCTCGCGTTTGCTGTTTTCGTAGTGAGAAAGTGCTTCACGTGAGATATGCAGGTCCATAGCGACTTTAAGCTGACTTAATTTTTTTTCTTCTCTTACGATTTTTAATCCCTTCATAAAAAACACCCCTTGACTTTATTGTAACAATTTGTTACAATAATAACGTTACATTATGTAACATAAAATACATAGGAGGAAAAAGTATGAAAAAAATTATTAGTATTTTGCTTTCGGCAATTTTGGCGATATCAATTTCAATCGGTGTTTTTGCTGAGAGTGAAAAGGAAATTGCAGCTCAAGAGCTTGAAAAGTATGGCATTGTAAGAAGAAACTATTTAGATGAATTGACTATAGATGGTCCTGTAACGCGCGCAGAAATGACGAAGATGCTTGTACTGATGTTAGGTCTTACGCCTGATGGTAAGGAGTGTGAGTTTACAGATGTACCTGCCGACCACTGGGCGAGTATATACATTTCTCGTGCAGTGGCATTTGGAATTGTCAATGGAATGGGCGACGGAACATTTGCACCTGATGAATGTATTACTTATCAACAGGCAATCAAAATGGTTGTTTGCGCATTAGGATATGGTGTAGATGCAGAACATAGGGGTGGTTACCCTCACGGATATGTTATGACGGCAATGAATTTAGGCCTTGCGCCTAGTAAAGCAATAATGACGGAAAGCGCAGACCGTGGAGAAATTATGATAATGCTTGCAAAAGCTTTAGATGTGCCGATAATGGTAGTAGTTGAGAAGGAGTATAAGACAGTCTACACGGTTTTAAATGGCAACAACGACGAAAGATTTGTAACATTAAGAACGAGATTAGAATAATAAAAAAGAGTCACACGAAGGCCACCGCCAGGTAAGGAAGTATTGTCCTAAAAATCATATTTTTGGCGAATATATGCGTTAAAAAAGCTCCATATCCGTCAGGATTATGGAGCTTTTTCGCCTAAAACTTCATCCAAAAATCTCGATTTTAGGATGCAATGCAGTTTTGAATTTCATATTTTTAGAATTAGACAAGGAACAAAAATGCCGTAATGCGACAGCATTAGGCATTTTTTGACGCAGTATAAACTAAAAATATGACTTCAAAACCAACACTGCCTTATCTGGCGGTGGCCTTCGTGTGACTCTTTTTTTATTTGGTTTTGGATGGTTGCTTCGGGTCGAAACAGTCATAAAATTAATCCTTTAACGATTTTTGCGTATATTTTTTGTTTGCACACCAAAATGTTTTTTAAAGGATTTAAGAAAATAATTGTAATCTGAAAATCCTACAGCTTTAGAAATATCGGCGACAGACATATCGGTTGTTTGAAGCAGTTCTTTTGCTTTAGACAACCTTTTTGTTTTTATATATGATGCAATTCCCACAGGAATATATCGTTTGCACAATGCATAAAGCTGGGTGCGGCTTATGTAAAACTTCTGGCAAAGAGTTGTAACTGAAATATCTTCGGACAAGTGCTGTGCGATATATTCATCAATCGCCGAAAAAAGCTCAATACGCGATGGCTTTATTATTTCTTTAAGCAGAATATAGCTTGTGAACGCTTCGAGTATTTTTGAAGCCGCAACAAGCTGTTTCTCGCTTTTGAATTTAACCTTTTTGATTAAATCCTCATTAAAGTGCTCGTAATTTTTTGATAACTCTAAGAGTTCCTTTTTAAAATTGTCCTTTTCTTTACTGTCGCATACCTGACCGAACATAATATATCCTATAACAGAGCCGTTATTCATAATGGGAGATGTTGCTTCAATAAGATTTGCATGGCATTTATACATAGTCAGCTTGCCTGTTTTTTTGCAGATTTCAAAGGAGGTTTTGTCGCTTTTGCAGCACAGATTGTAAAAGTTCGGGTCTTGGCGCATATGTAAACAAAACGGCAAGCACTCCTTCGGGTAAGCAAAAATTTCGTTATAGTCTTCATCAAAAAGAACGATACGTATGCCAGTTAAAGTATAAAAGTTTTTCATCAAATCAGCAATTTCCTGAGTATTAAATCTTAATGACATAATCATTCCAACTTTCCGTACAAAATTACAGTTTTGAAAACATAAATTACTATAATTATAACACAAAATTTGATAAAATCAAGAAAAAACTTTGGAGGGATAATTATGAAATTTGCTTTATACTTTGGAAACAGAGGCTTTATGCCTGCAGAACTCATTGAGGGCGCAAGAGAAGATATGGTAAAGGCTGTTACAGACGCCGGATATGATTATATTATGATGGACAAAGATGCTACACGTTATGGTGCGGTAGAAACCCGTGACGAAGGCAGACTTTATGCTCAGTGGTTGAAACAACACGAGGGAGAGTATGATGGCGTAATTCTTTGTATGCCTATATTTGTTGATGAAAACGGTGCTATTGCTGCACTCCAGGATGCAGGTGTTCCGATTTTGATGCAGGCTTATCCTGATGAAATCGGCAAAATGGACTTTCAGCACAGAAGAGACGCATATTGCGGTAAATTTTCTGTTACAGATGTTTTTGAGCAATACAAGGTTCCATATACTGTTATGAAGCCACATGTTGTTCATCCTCTTACACCTGAATTTACTCAAAATCTTCACGACTTTGCGGGTATTTGCCGTGTTGTAAAAGGAATGAAGAGATTTACAATCGGTTGTATCGGTGCAAGAACAACTGCATTTAAAACCGTACGTTTTGATGAACTCACAATGCAGCGTCATGGCATAAATGTTGAAAGCTTTGACCTTTCAGAGCTTTTTGAATTTGTACGTGCCAAGGCAGATGATGACGAAAAGGTTCTCGCAAAAAAGGCAGTTCTTGAAAACTATACTGATTTTACAAATGTTCCTGAAGACAAAAAGATTATGCTTTCAAAAATAAGCGTAGTTATTGATGAATACATAGATGCATATCATCTTGATGCTATTGCATTACGTTGCTGGAATGAAATGGAGACATATCTCAGAGTTTGTCCTTGCGTTCTTATTTCAGAACTTAACGACAGAGGTATCGTAGCTTCATGTGAAATTGATATGTGCAGTGCAATTACAATGCGTGCATTGGCTCTTGCAACAGAAGGACCTGCAGCTTGTCTTGACTGGAATAACAACTATGCAGACGACCCAGATAAAGTAATTCTTTTCCATTGCGGTTCTACAGCACAAAAGCTTATGGCTGCAAAGGGCGAAGTTACATCACACAAGATGTTTGATAAGGGCGACCCGGGAAGCGGTTGGGGAACAAATGAAGGACGAATAGCAGCATTCCCAATGACTTTCTCAAACTGTAAAACAGAAGACGGAAAAATCACAATCTACTTCAGTGAAGGCGAATTTACAGACGACGTTATCGAAAAAGAATTTTTCGGTTGCGGTGGTGTAGCGCGAATTGATAATTTACAGGATAAACTCATAAAGCTTGCAAGAGGTGGCTTTAAACACCATACAACTGTTGCAAACGGTCATGTTAAAGCGATTTTGGAAGAAGCGTTTAAATATTATCTTGGCTATGATGTCGTAAGCATCGAGGTGTAATTATGGTTATTGGCGGATTAGATGTAGGTACAACAGGCTGCAAATTGACTGCTTATGACGATAAAGGAAACTTTATATATAATTCTTACAAGGAATATGAAGTTAGTCGGCATAGCGGCGAGCACGAGATAGATGCAAATGTTATTTTTGATGCTGTATGCGAGGTTATAAAAGATACAGCTAAAATGTGCGAGCTTTCTGCAATCGGTGTAACAACCTTTGGCGAAACATTTACTGTATTGGATGAAAATGATAATGTGTTGTTTGCATCAATGCTATATACAGACCCAAGAGGCGAAAAAGAGTGTAAACAGCTTTGCGATGCCGTAGGCGAGCAAAGATTAACTCATATTACAGGTACAAAACCACATCAGATGTATAGCTTGCCAAAAATAATGTGGATAAAAAATAATCGTCCTGAAATTTTTGCAAAAACAAAGCGTGTTTTGCTCATGGAAGACTATATTGTTTATATGCTCACAGGAAATGCGTGTATTGATTATTCACTTGCGGCAAGAACAATGGCGTTTGATGTACGTAATAAATGCTGGAGCGACGAAATATTTGATGCTGCCAGAATAGATAAAAATCTTTTGTCTGTACCGGTTGCAGCATTTAACGTTGCAGGTGAAATAAAGAAAGAGCTTTCAGATAAGCTCGGAATTAAAAACCCTGTTAAAATTGTAAATGGTGCACATGACCAGGTTGCAGCAGCGGTTGGTGCTGGTGTATTTGAGGTTGGTCAGGCGGTAGATGGAACAGGCACAGTTGAATGTGTAACTCCTGTGTTCGATGCAATACCAGAAGACGAGAAGCTATATAATGAGGGTTACTCGGTTGTTCCGTATGTGTTTGACGGGAAATATGTATGCTATGCATTGTCGTTTACAGGTGGCGCAACATTAAAATGGATGCGTGATAATTTCCTGAAAGATAAATCATACCAAGAACTTGATTCCATGGTAAAGGATGAACCAACTGGAATTATGATTTTGCCACACTTTGCAGGTGCTGCAAATCCCTATATGGATAACGGCTCAAAAGCTGCAATAGTAGGACTTACCCTCGAACATAAAGGTGAAGATTTGTATAAGGCACTTATGGAAGGTGTAACCTATGAAATAATGACCAACATTGAGCATCTTGAAAGCTTTGGAATAAATCTTGAAAAGTTGTTCGCAACGGGCGGCGGAGCAAATTCTGATGTTTGGCTGCAGATTAAGGCAGATATCTTGAACAGACCTGTTACTGCTCTTTGCACAAAAGAGGCTGGTGCCAGCGGAACTTGTATGATGGTTGCTGTTGCTACCGGCATTTGCAGGGACTTGTACGAGGCAAAGGAAATATTTGTAAAAGAAAAGAAAACCTTTATGCCGATTTCAGAAAATGCTCAGAAATATCAAAAATACTATAAGGCATACAGGGGCATTTATGATTCAGTAAGACCAATTATAAAGGAAGCGTATGAATCATAAACCAGAAAGGGATAGGATATTATGTTAGTAAGTTTAAAAGAAATATTAAAAGTTGCAGAAGCAAAGAAATGTGCTATAGGCTCATTTAACACACCAAACCTTGCAAGTATGAGAGCAGTTATAGGTGCGGCAGAAGAGCAAAAAATGCCGGTCATTATAATGCACGCGCAAATCCACGATGAAATGGGTGTTGCTAAAATTGAAGAAATAGCACCTGTTATGCTGTTTATGGCAGAAAAGGCAACAGTACCGGTGTGTGTACATCTTGACCACGGAACAGATATGTCATACGTAAAAAGAGCTCTTGATTTAGGCTTTACCTCAGTAATGTATGATGGCTCAGAGCTTGAAAGAGAAATGAACTATGCCAATACATCAATAATCGTTGAATTGGCAAGAAAATACGGTGCATCAGTTGAAGCAGAAATCGGCTCAATGGGTGCAAGAGAAGGCGGCGGAGCAGGTGGCGAGAGTGTTTATACAGAGCCTGATGATGCAAAAGACTTTGCAGAAAAAACAGGAATTGACGCGCTTGCTTGTGCTTTCGGTACAGCACACGGCTTATATACAAAGGCTCCAAAATTAGATTTTGAACGCTTAAAAAAGATTGGTCAGATGGTATCTATTCCTCTTGTAATGCACGGGGGTAGTGGTGTTAATCCTGGTGACTATATGAAATCAATCGAACTTGGCATACGTAAAATTAACTGCTATACATATATGGCAAAAGCAGGTGGAACAGCTGTTGAAAATCTCAAAAAGGAAATGCTCTATCACGATATTGAGCTTGCAGCTACACAGGCTATGCGTGAAGATGCAAAAAAATCTATCGGATTTTTCTCTATGCCTCAAGACCCGCAATATGCTAAATATACTCAGTGTGACAATTATTCAGGAATTGCTGCTGACCGCGTAGATGATATAGTAAAAAAAGTTCTTGAAAAAATCAATAACTAATACAGTTTCATAAACCAAAAAAGACTATTCAGAAGAATAGTCTTTTTTATTATAATTCGGAGCAGCTATTCCAAATCTTTGGTTGAAGGGTTATCGATAAGCTTGCCGTTTTTTTCAAAGCGGGAACCGTGACAAGGGCAGTCCCAGGTGTGTTCATTTTTGTTCCATTTGAGAGCACATCCAAGGTGTGGACATCGTTTTGCTCTGGGCATTACAAGATTGCACACAGATTCAAATGCATTTATTGCAAGTTGTGGCTTTAACATATTTCGTTGGGGCGTAAAAACGCTTTCAAATTCGTTTTTTACGCCTAAAATCATATCTGTAAGCATTGTTGCAGAAAGCATAGACGACGTCATACCCCATTTATTAAAACCGGTTGCAACATATAAATTTTCTGTGCTCCTTGAATATTGACCGATATATGCTATATTATCAAGACTCATACAGTCCTGTGTTGCCCATTGATATTGAAGTGCGGATTTTGGATAATGAATTTTGACAAATTCATCAATAGGTTGCCACGCAAAACTTTTTTTTCCTGTTCTGTGGTTTCCTGCACCTATCAATAACATATCATTGTAGCTTCTGAAAGAAAACCCGTTTTTTGATTCGTCTAAATACATTCCGTTTAAAGCCTGAGCATTTTTAAAAGCTGATACATAGGAGCGCTCCTGATAAAGCTTCATAAAGTAACTTCCGTGCTTGTTTATAAATGGGAAATGTGTTGTGACTATTATAGAATCTGCTTTTATTGTTGCACTATCTGTTATGGCCTTGCCAGAAGTTATTTCTTTAACAAAGGTGCTTTCATAAATATTCAGATTTTTTGAAAGTGCAGATATAAATTTTAACGGGTTGAATTGCGCCTGATTTTCAAAACGTACAGCACCTTCAATCTCAAAGGGAAGCTCCGTATTATCTTCAAAATAGGCCTTAAAGCCTATTTTTTCAAGAGCGTTAATTTCATTTTCTATTTTTTCTCTGTTATCAGTAGAATAAACGTATGAGCTTTGTTTCGTAAAATCGCAGTCTATATCTTTACATAGCTTTTCATACTGACAAATTGCAGACTGATGTGCTTTTAAGTAAAGCTCTGCATTATACACACCATTATTTTTTATAAGATTTGAATATATTAAACCATGCTGGGACGTTATTTTTGCCGTTGTATTTTTTGTTATTCCCGATGCGATTGTATTACCCTCAACAACAATGCAGTCGATGCCTGCTTCTTTTAAAAAGTATGCACAAAGTATGCCGCAAAGCCCACCGCCTATAATTAGAACGTTTGTTTTGATATCTCCTTTGAGCTTGTCATAAGAAGGTAATTTTATACTGTCACTCCATATTGATTTTTGCATTGTAAATTTCTCCTTTTTATTATTAGTATGTTACGAAGCGGAGCAATTATTTAATTAAAATTATAATGGTATTTTTAAACATTATATAATACGCTTTACAATATAGCGACAATGTTATATAATACATAATAGATAAAAAAGTTAGGAGAATGTATATGACAGAAATTTTTGAAATTTTAATGATTGTAAGCTTTGGATGCTCCTGGCCGTTAAACGCTATAAAATCATACAAGGCAAGAACAACAAAGGGCAAAAGCTTAGGCTTTCTTTTGCTTATTTTCACAGGGTACATATTTGGAATAACATCAAAGCTATTAATGGACTCATTTAAATGGTATGTCATGTTTTTTTATGTGTTGAATTTTGTAATGGTTGGTATAGACTTGCTTTTATATATCCGTAATTACAGACTTGATAAAATGAATAATCAATAGGAGTAAGGTATGAAATTTGTTTTACAAAGAGTGCTAAAAGCGAGTGTTTCTGTTGAAGGCGAAACAGTAGGAGAAATCAACAAAGGCTATCTTTTATTTGTGGGCGTTACAGCGGAGGATAATAAAGAAATTGCAGATAAAATGATAGAAAAGGTGTCACGACTCAGGATTTTTGAAGACGAAAACGGAAAGACAAATTTAAGCATAGACCAGGTTAATGGCGAAATTTTAGTAATTTCTCAGTTTACACTTTGTGCCGATTGCAAAAAAGGAAATCGTCCGAGCTTTATTAATGCAGGCGGACCGCAAATGGCAGAAGAAATCTATGAGCATATCATATCAAGATGCAGGGAGCTGTTTAAAAATACCCAAAAAGGTATTTTTGGTGCCGATATGAAGGTGTCATTAGTAAATGACGGACCATTTACACTCGTATTAGACAGCAAAGAAATATTATAAAAAAATGGGATGTAGACATAGGTCTACATCCTTGATTTTTTTACGTGTTGTCACACCTTAAAAGACACTTTATCAAGCAAGCTGTTTCTGTGAAAATTAATGATAAAAACGCAATAAATGCACCTGTAATTATAGCACCAATTATACTTGTGGCAACAAATGTTATAGCTAAAAGTATTACTGATGTTAAAATTGCGCCTAATATCCCTGTTAAAAGGATTGATATAATGGGGCAAACACATCCTTTTACGCTTCCGCTTGTTTGTGTTGCGGATACAATAAGCGCTATAGCAAGATAAACAACAGCAACACCTAAAGCAACCCATAAAAATGGTGCTGTTACGGTAATTACAGCGGTTGTGCGAAGAATTGCTGCTATTATGCCAAGAATAATACTTGCTATTATTGAATATAAAGAGCATCCGGATTTGCAGATACAACTACAATTCGACATATTTTTCACCTCCTTTTACAATGTATGTAAAAGAATGCGACTCGGTTCTAAAAAACAATAAAATTATAAAAAACGGGCAGGGATTATATCATTGCAGGGAGTTTTTCTCTTTACAAAGGACATTAATTATGGTAAAATTTATTAAGAATTCACACTCTGCGAGGTTAATATGAAAGAACAAAACAGCTTTTTAAAAGGAATTAAAGATGGTATTCCGATATGCTTAGGGTATTTATCAATATCTTTTGCATTCGGCATTTTTGCTTGTGGCAATGGGTTTTCGGTTTCAGAAGCCACGCTTATGTCTATGACAAACCTTACATCTGCGGGTCAGCTTGCTGCTGTGCCGATTATTGCTTCGGGCGGGGCATATACCGAGCTTTTAATATCACAAATAATAATAAATTTAAGATATGCACTGATGTCTGTTTCGTTATCACAGAAGTTGGGAAAATCGGTGAAATTGTTAGACAGATTTTTTATGAGCTATGCTATAACAGACGAAATTTTTGCTGTTTCATATTCTAATGAAGAAGACATAGGAAAAAGGTATTTTTATGGACTTATGCTTACTCCTTATATCGGTTGGAGCGGGGGAACGTTGTTTGGTGCTTATGCGGGCAACATCTTACCGCAGGCTGTCGTGTCGGCATTAGGAATTGCAATTTATGGTATGTTTGTTGCCATTGTTATGCCAAAGGTAAAATCAGAACGAAAAACTGCTTTGTGTGTGGCACTTGCTGTTGTGCTGAGTTGTATTTTTTACTTTATTCCTGCGCTACGCTCAGTTCCTTCAGGTTTTGTAGTTATTATATGTGCAGCGGCAGCGAGCTTGCTTTTTGCATTCATTGCCCCGATAAATATAAGTGAAGGGGATGAAAACAATGCCTGATTATGCAATATATCTTTTAGTTATGGCAGGCGTAACATATCTGATTCGTATGGTGCCCCTGGTTTTAGTTAAAAGGAAAATCAAAAATAAATACATACTTTCATTTTTATATTACATACCCTATGCTGTGTTGTCGGTAATGACCTTTCCTGCTATATTTTATTCAACATCATCTGTTGTTTCAGCTATAATCGGTACGGTAGTTGCATTGCTTTTAGCGTACAAAAATTATAGTATGATAATAGTGGCAGCGGCATCTTCGTTAGGAGTTTTTATTGCTGAATTTATTATGAAGCTGATATAAAAAAATAAGATACCCGGGATAACGGGTATCTTATTTTTTGTTTATATTATTAATTGCTTCTTTTATTTTTTGTGAAACTATAGTCTTTTGCTCATTATAAGGAATTGTGTCGTCAAATTTAACAGGGTCACCTATGTAGAGTTTTCGGGATTTTGTGTTGTATGAAATCGGAACAAAATTTAAGTGTTTTCCTGTTTCTTTAAAATAATTTTTTTCCAAATGAAAAAAACCTGTATATATTTCACCCATAGCATCTGAACTGTCATCGTATTCAATGTCGGGCGCAACAATTATATCTTCTCCCGCCATCAGTGCTTCGTGAGAAGCTTTAAAGGTTTTTACAATATCACGGCTGTTGCGGTGCACAGGGATTGCAGAAAATGAGTGCATAGCAAATGGAACAACCAAAGATATTACCCACGCGAGTGGAACTGCCAAAGCACGCGGGAGACCAAAGCGCTCTGTGAATGTGTAGTTTACATACTGGTTATAACATTCCCTGCGGTCGAAAAACACTTTATATACCCATATATGTGCAGCTTTGGGTAAAGTGAGCAATGAGTGAACAGGGCCGCTCATATTTTGATGGTGTACAACAAACACAGACGGCACGTCCGTTGGAATTTTTCCTTCTGTTGTGTGTGGTTTAAAAATTTTGTAAACAAAGCGCGCAAGGTGAGCAAATGTTCCATATATGTTCATTAAATTGAAGTCATCTCTTTTCTTTTTGGTTCGGTTGAATTTTTATCACGAAAAACCCAACGCAGCTGAATTTGATAGCTGATAAGTCCTAAAAGGCAATCTACAATTATTTTAACAGCTATTTCATCAAAGCCCAGCTCACATAATCTCCATATGCATATAAACGAAACTGCCATTTGAAGAATTACCAATGTATAATATTTTGGTATCGTGTCGGAAATGCTCTTGTTTTGCGATGATGGCAAACGCCTGTTAAGTGCAAAATTCACAGCAGAAGAAATCGCACGAGCCGAAATGAACGAAATAAAAAGCATCCAGAAAAGTGGCAAGTGACTTGCTATAGCTGTTGTCAATATGCTGTAAATACCGATATCTATTGCGGCTGAGCAAATTGCAGAAGCACTAAACTGAATAAGACCATTTAAAACTCTCACAAAAATTCTTACAGAGTCAACAACAGGTCGATAATGACTGCCTGAATTGTTGTCAAAGTAAATTGTTTCTATGGGAATTGTAACAAAAGGAATGGAATTGCCTTTTGCATGAATTAACATATTGAGCTCATATTCGTAACGTGTTCCGCGTACATTTAAAAGACCATCTATCATAAAATCAGGAATACCGCGTAAGCCTGTTTGGGTGTCTTTTAAGGAAATTCCATATAAAAGACGCATAAAAACAGACGTTACACGATTGCCAAACAAGCTCTTGCTTGGGGTGTTTTCTCCAAAATCACGACAACCCAGAACGAAAGAATCAGGATGCTCATCCATTGTTTCAGATATTCTCAAAACATCCTTAACAGAGTGCTGACCATCGGCATCAACTGTGATTACACCGCCAAACTCGGAATAATTTTCACGATAAAATTTAAGTGCAGTTTTAATAGCCGCACCTTTACCGCGATTTATGTCGTGAGTGAGCACATGACATTGGCTAAGTTTTCCTATTGTATTAAAAATTTCATTACATTTTTCACTACTGCCGTCATTTACAACTATAATTTCTTTAATTCCTGCAGATAAAAGCTCGTTGATATAAGGAACAAGCTTATCGTCAGGCTCTAACGACGGTATAACAATTACATAATTCATAAAACACCTCTATAAATATGTAGTGTATAACTACCTATAGTATAACACATCAAAAAAGGAAAAGCAATTACCATTTAAAAAAATGTAAAAAAGTACTTGACAAAGTATATATGTTCGTATATAATATAACTAAAGTGATAATGATTATCACTTTTATTTTTAATTAAGGAGATGGATTATGAATTTTTCCCGACAGCGCGAGTGCATTTTAAACTGTCTTAAAAGTACAAAGCTGCACCCCACAGCAGAAGAAATTCATCAGGAATTAAAAAGTCAAATTCCAAATCTTAGCCTTGCAACTGTTTACAGAAATTGTAATAAATTAGCAGATGCAGGCGAGATTTTAAGCCTCAGTGTAGGCGGTAAAACACATTTTGATGCAGATATTTCCGACCACCAGCATTTTGTGTGTAATAAATGTGGCAGAGTTTATGATGTCTATTTTACACTTCCGCAAGGGATGGTTGATGAAAATCTCCCTGAAGGATTTACGCATCAAAATCACAAGCTCTACTTTTTTGGGCTATGTAAAAATTGTAAATAGTAAAAAAATTAAAATAATTAAATTAATTGGAGGAAAGTATTATGAAAAAATTTGTATGTCCTGTATGCGGATATGTTCACGAAGGAGAAAAGGCACCGGAAGCTTGTCCTGTTTGTAAGGTTCCCGGCGAAAAATTTACAATAATGGAAGAAGGCGCAGCCCTAGCCGCTGAACACGAATACGGCATATATGCTAAAACAGTTAAAAATAACCCTGATATCTCAGAAGATGATAAAAAATACATCTTTGAGCAGTTAATGGCAAACTTCAACGGCGAATGTGCAGAAGTAGGTATGTATCTCTGTATGGCTCGTATTGCTCATCGCGAGGGTTATCCTGAAGTTGGTCTTTACTGGGAAAAGGCAGCTTATGAAGAAGCTGAACACGCAGCAAAGTTTGCAGAACTCTTAGGCGAAGATTTAGAACCGAATATGAAGGCTACAACAAAGGACAACTTAAAATGGAGAGTTGATTGTGAATATGGTGCAACAAAGGGCAAGTTCGACTTAGCTGCTTGTGCAAAGAAGAACGGCTTAGACGCTATTCACGATACAGTTCACGAAATGGCTCGTGACGAAGCTCGTCACGGGAAGGCATTTGAGGGTATGCTCCAACGTTTCTTCAAATAAGCATAAAATAAGGGTTTGGAAGTTCTCCAAACCCTTTATTTATGCAGTTTCCCAAGTTTTACATCACGAGACCATTTTCTTAATCTTTCTCAATGTTTCTCAATGTGTATTTATGTGTCTTACTGGGTAAAGTTGGGAAATGCTTGGGAAATTGCCTTTTTTTAAAAGGTTTTTCCCAATTAAAATAACACTTTCTTCCCAACTTGTACCCAGTAAAAATAACAAAAAGCATAGTAATATCAAGGGTTTTAACCTTGTTATACTATGCTCTTTTTTTACTAATTATTTATATATTACTGTTTATGAAACTTTTAACTTCTCCTTTTACTTTGGTGTTTTCCTTATCAGTCTTTAATTCTTTTAATACAGATATTTTCCCAATGACTTCTTGTATATCA
>JAZNDH010000014.1:0-51068 GCA_045587965.1 Congzhengia sp. | reverse complement strand
TACAAAGACGCATTTTTTGAAGATCGGTTGCATAAATTTGGAAAATTTTTCAAAATCTATGTGATTATTGGTCTTTTTCAATCATCAAAAGCAAAATTCTTGTCACGGCCTCGGGGTCGGCTTTACCCGACGTTTTGCCCATGACCTTGCCCACGATGCTTTGAAGGGCGTTTACCTTGCCGTTTTTGTACTTCATAACAGCGTCAAAGCTGCTCTCAAAAGCCTCTTTTACCAAGGGGTAAAGCACTCTTTCGTCGCTGATTTGGAAAAGACCTTCCTCATTTGCCGCCTTTTCGGGGTCAAAGTCCTTTTCTAAAAGCCTTGAAAGCAGATTTTTGGCGGTGGTACTGCTGATCTTTCGATCATCAAACATATTCACCACACAGGCAAAGCTCTGTGCTTTGATGTCACACCGAAAAACGCCGTCGATCGTGCATTTTTTTGCCACGTGACCTAAAAGAAACGACGAAGCACTCCTTGGATTTTTGGTAAAAGGTATCAGCCTTTCAAAATAATCGCACAAGTCGGGATCGTCAAGGATGGTAGCGCACTCGTCTTTGGAAAGTCCCAAGGACTTGTACTTTTCCAAAAGCTTTGCGGGGCGCGCGCCAAGCAGAGCTTTTTGCTTTTCAATGTCCGATGGCGTCACCGAAAAAGCAGGGATGTCGGGCTCTGTGAAAAATCTGTAATGGGCAGGAGTCTCCTTTTGGCGCATAAAATACGTCTTTTTATCGCTTTCGTTGTATCTTCTCGTCTGCGCCACAAGAGTATCACCCGAAAGGATGGCATCCACCTGACGTTTAAATTCGTACTCAACGGCGTTTTTCATAAAGGTAAAGGAGTTGAGATTTTTCAGCTCCGCGCGTGTGCCGAGCGTGCTTTCGCCCACGGGTCGAACCGACAGATTTACGTCACAGCGAAGCGAGCCTTCCTGCATTTTGCAATCTGAAACATCTGAATATTCTAAAATTTCTTTTAAAGCTTCCAAAAAAGCGACCGCTTCTTTTGCAGAACGAATATCAGGCTTTGTAACAATTTCAATAAGCGGAACACCGCAACGATTAAAATCTATAGTAGTTGAGTTTTCTGAGTGAATAAGTTTTCCTGCATCTTCTTCAATATGTATTCTTTCAATGTTAATTTTTTTGTCGTTTATTTTTATGTATCCCTTGCTACACAAGGGGGTATCGCTTTGTGATATCTGATAAGCCTTCGGTAAATCAGGATAAAAATAGTTTTTTCTGTCCTGGGTGCTTTCTTTTGCAATATCACAAGAAAGTGAGAGTCCTGCTTTTATAGCTAAATCAATAACCTTTTTATTTAACACGGGCAGGCTACCTGGTAAGCCCATACATACAGGACAAACCTGTGTATTAGGCTCAGCGCCGAAGGAATTTTTACAACTGCAATATATTTTTGTGTTAGTTTTTAGCTCAGCGTGAATCTCAAGACCTATAACAGCCTCATACACTATACATCACCTCAAATAAAAGAAGGTTTTTGTTTTATTATTGTCTTTTCCAAAGCATAAGCGACATTTAAAATTGTTGCTTCGTCAAAATGTTTTCCTATTATTTGAATACCTATAGGAAGTCCCTTTTTGTTGTAGCCGCAGGGAATAACAACAGCAGGTAATCCGGCTAAATTTGCACAAACCAAGCAGTTACCACCTATATACATTTCAATACTTGTAGCGCTTTGGCCAATTTTTGAAGCGGTTGTTGGGTAGGCAGGGGTAACTAATACATCGTATTTTTTGAATAATTCGTTAAATTCTTCAATAATAAGCCTTCTGACCTGTTGTGCCTTTTTAAAATGGGCAGAGTAGTTTTCGGAAGATAAAACATAAGTGCCAAGTAAAATTCTGCGTTTAACTTCATTTCCAAAACCGAGCGAACGAGACTCTTCATATAAATCATTTATATTTTCACAGTTTTCGGCAGAAAAACCATATTTAATACCATCAAAGCGTGCAAGATTAGAGCTTGCTTCCCCTGATGAAATTAAGTAATAGGCGGGAAGAGCATACTTGTAAAGATTTAAATTTGTTTCGTAAACATTTGCACCTAAATATTTTAAATTTTCTACAGATGAAAAAATAGAAGAAAGGACTTCTTTGTTTATACCATCAAGATATTCTTTTGGAACACCGATTTTTATACCTCTTATATCACCTGTTAAGGCACTTTCGAATGAGGTGTCGCTTTTGTTATATGTTGTTGCATCCTTATCATCTTTACCGGAAATAACATCTAAGACAATAGCGGAGTCTCGAACGTCCTTTGTAATTGAACCGATATGGTCCAAAGATGATGCAAAGGCAACAAGCCCATACCTTGAAACTCTCCCGTAGGTCGGTTTTAAACCGACACATCCGCAAAACGATGCAGGTTGACGCACAGAGCCACCTGTATCACTTCCAAGTGAAAAAAATGCTTCGTCAGATGCAACAGCTGAGGCACTGCCACCTGATGAACCACCGGGAATTTTTGATAAATCGTAGGGATTTCTTGTAACTTTAAAATACGAATTTTCGTTTGTAGAACCCATTGCAAACTCGTCCATATTGAGTTTTCCTAATAGTATTCCGCCCTGCTCTTTGATTTTGGTCTCTACAGTGGCACTGTATGGCGGAACAAAATTTTCAAGCATTTTAGAAGCACAAGTGGTTTTAATATTTTTAGTTAAAATATTATCCTTTAAAGCATAGGGAACACCAAAAAGCGAACCAGAACAAATCCCGTTGGATAGTTTTTCGTCACAAGCTTTTGCGGTTTTTAATGCTTCATAAGAATTTACAGTGATGAAGCTGCCGATTTTTTTGTCAAGTTTTTCTATTTGAAAAAGGCAGGCATTTGTTGCTTCGGTTGATGAGACTTGTTTTGACTTTATCATATCACGAAGCTCGTGAACAGTAAGATTTAATAATTCCATAATTTCTACTCCAGAATTTTTGGCACAACAATTCCGTTTTTATCTTTTTTACTTGCATTTTTTAAAACGTCATCTTTATCCAAAGAAGAATTTATCACATCTTCCCGCAAAATATTTGTAAAGGAAGCTGTGCTTTTAGTAGGTGCTACACCATCTAAATCCAATTCGTCAAGCTGTTCTGAGAATGTAAGAAAATCTTCTATATCAGCTTTAAAAAAGTTTTCTTGTTCTTTATCGATTTTTAAATTCGCAAGCTTTGCGGTATGAAGCAACTCTTCCTTTGTGATTTTCATAAAAGTGCGCCTTTCTTAAAACTTATTAATAACCAATCCTGTAATAAGCTTTGGATAAAAATATGTAGATTTTTGAGGCATCTTTTCATTGTTTAAAGATACTTCTTTAATTTGTCTTACTTTTGTTCCGTTCAATAAAAATGAACAATCAGCATTTCCCGATTTAACAGTGTCGACTGATTCTGTTGCAAATTTACTGTAAACGAGATTTTTTTGGTTTGCCATATTTTCCATATCAATGTTAAATATTTTATCTAAAATTAGTGTGTGCAAAATGCTGACATCTAATTCACAGTAAGCAGAAGATTTGTCCTTTAAAATAGTTTTCATAATTTGTGTATCTTTAAGTGTCAGTAAATAAAAGTAATCTTTACCTGTGTAAAAGGCAAAAACGGTCAAATCTTCATTTTCAGACAACAATTTTTCTGCTGTTTCGGCTATATTTTCAGCATAAATCTTTTTAACATCAAAACATGTGTCTAGTGCGTCAATGACAGTGTTTTCGCTGAAGTTTTCAATATCCTTTAAAATTCTGTGTGTAGGAAGCACAACGAGCCCTGGGTCATCCATTTCAACAGAAAATGCTAAAATACGCTGAGCCTTTTCGTTTTCTGGTAAGGTTTTTGAAAAGTTAAGAGCTGTTTCATATCTGTGATGACCGTCTGCGATGAATAACTGCTTATCCTTAAAGCTTTCTTCAATTTCTCCGCAAATCGCTTCGTCTGTCACAACCCACATATTATGAATTATACCATCGTCTGTTGTGAATGTTTCCGTAGGCTTGCTTTTGCAAATTTCTGTCATAATTTGATTAACTGTCTTTTTTTCATCCATATAAAGGAAGTATATAGGACTGAAATTAGCTTCAGTTTCGCTCATAAGCTCGAATCTATCCGCTTTAGCTTTTGATAATGTTTCTTCATGCGGAAGAACAATTTTTTCGGAAAATGGCACGAGCTCAACGGCAGAAATAATACCGCGTAATGATTTTTTTGAGCCTAAGGCTGTAAATATTTCTTCGTAGATGTAATATGCAGGTTTATCTTCAAATTTCAAAATACCCTTATCCATCCAGCTCATCAGACAATCCCTTGCTCTTGTGTAGCGGTTGTTGTCTTTTGTATCTGTTTCAAAAACTTTACCTAATTCAAGGTTTATAATATTGTTTTCGTGACGACTATATAAAGCATCCTGCTCTTTTTCGGAGATAATGTCATAAGGCGGAGCGGTAACATCTTTTAGTGAGCCAACTTTATTGGTGTCGTATCTTAGTCCGTAAAAAGGTTTAACATTTGCCATATCTATTCTCCTTAAAATGTATCTTTAATATATTCTATGATGTCTTGCGGTTTATGGGCAACAAAATCAGGTTTTTCAGACAATAATAAATCCAAAGGCTGATATCCCCAGGTAACACCTATAGTTTTCATACTTGCATTTTTGCCTGTTTTGATATCATAAGTAGAATCTCCGACAAAAAGTATTTCATCTGGTGTGAGATTGCACTCTTTAGCAATCAGCAATGCGGCTTCGGGGTCAGGCTTTTTTGCAACTGTTGGCAGCTCGCCGTTTGCGCATAAAAAGCTGTAGTCTCCAAAGTAGTGTAAAGTTAATTCCTTTACAAAGTCATCGCGCTTGTTAGATAAAATATTTATAATGATATTGTTACTGCCTAAAAAGTCTAAAAGCTCGAAAATTCCATCAAAGGGAATGGTTTTTAACGTGCTGTTTTTTCTGTAATGGTCTGCCACAATCGGAACAAATTCATCTAAAAAATCTTGGGTTGCCTGTTCTTCGGGAAGGCAACGCTCTGCATATTTTCTCAAACCATTTCCTATGGCCTTTTTGTGATGGAGAAGTTCCTTTTTTGGAAAACCGTATTTTTCTAAAGCGTAATTCATAGAAAAAGCCAAATCAGATATTGTGTCAAGTAATGTTCCGTCTAAATCGAAAATTACAGCTTTAATTTTATTTGAAATATTATTCATTTTCAGCACCCGACACAGCCTTTCTCAGCATTGAAAATTCTGGCAGTTCTCTGCCTATATCAAGTTTAAATATTTGCATAGGGTGTGGAACACTTTCGATTTCTTTATCATTCTCGTCCCACATTTTATCTATCGTAAAACTGAACGGTTCGCTGTTTGGCAACATTACTTCGATGGTATCTCCTATGGATAATTTATTTTTTTGCATAAACACACATTTTCCGTTTTCGTTGCGTTCAAACAAAGCGGCAAGGTCATAATTTCTGACATAGCCTCCATCAGTTGTATTTTGAGAACTGCTGTCAGGTTTTCCAAGCCAAAAACCTGTTGTATAACCGCGGTTACTCACCTTTGATAACTCTTCTAACCATTTCGGGTTAAACCTGTAATTTTCGGGGTCTTTTAAATATGTGTCAATAGCACGCCTGTAAACGCCAACTACAGTAGCAACGTAAAATTCGGTTTTTACTCTGCCTTCAATTTTGAAGCTTGTAACACCTGAATTTATAAGCTCAGGGATATGTTCAATCATACACATATCCTTAGAATTGAAAATGAATGTGCCTCTGTCATTTTCGTAAACGGGGAAGTGCTCGCCTGGACGTTTTTCTTCCATAAGGGTATAATTCCAACGGCACGGATGGGCGCAATCGCCTGAATTTGATTCTCTGCCTGCCATATATCCGCTTAATAAACATCTGCCTGAATATGAAATACACATTGCACCGTGAATAAAAGCTTCTAATTCTAATTCGGGAATTGATTTTTCCCTTATGGTTTTAACTTCTTCTAATGAAAGCTCACGAGCTAAAACAACACGTTCAGCACCCATTTTATGCCAGCTGTTTACCGTCATATAGTTTACATTGTTAGCTTGGGTACTTACGTGTATTGGAATTTCAGGTGCATATTCTTTAGCAATGTTAAATGCACCCAAATCTGATATTATAAAGGCGTCGGGCTTTAATTTTTTTACTTCCTTAATATATTCAATAAGATTTTCTATATCTTCGTTATGCGGAATTACATTTAAGGCAAGATAAAATTTCTTGCCTAAAGAATGAGTATATTTTATACCTTCTGCCAATTCTTCGTCGGAAAAGTTTTTTGCTCTTACGCGCAAGGAAAAAGAGTCTCCACCGGCATAAACTGCATCGGCGCCATAAGCTAATGCTGTTTTTAATCTGCTTAAATTACCCGCAGGAGCAAGTAGTTCAATGTTATTCATAGCTTTAATCCTTTAGTTTAGTATTTTTAAAATTTCATCTGTTATTCTTATGCTGTCCAATCCGTAATGACGTTTAAGACTTTCGGAATCTCCGTGTGTAACAACTGACGGATAGCCGATGTTTACACATTTCGCACGATTTGAAAGAGTTGCAATATAAGCACTGATTTTTTCGCCTATTCCTCCGACGATTGCGCCATCTTCCAATGTCACTACAAGACTGTGACGAAACGCCATGTCGGATAAAAACTCGTTATTTAGAGGAAACAATGTTCTTAAATTAACAACGGTAGCAGTTTTTCCGCTTGTAGAAAGTCTTTCGGCAACGCTTACTGCGACATCGAGCATTGTTCCAGAGGAAAGTATACAAACATCTTTTCCGCCCTGAATAATTTGCGGAACGCCTGCCTGGAAATCGGGGATATTATCAGTAAGATATTGCTTTTTACCGCGTGGGTACCTTATGGCAATAGGAGCATTATATTCTCCTGATGCTGAAAATTGTATCATCTCGGTAAATTCTTTGTAGTTTGAAGGGGCTAAAACTAACATATTCGGCATTTGCGACATAAATCCAATGTCAAAAAGTCCGTGATGAGTTTCTCCATCTTCCCCGACAACGCCGGCTCTGTCAATCAAAAAAGTAACATTCAAATTTTGCAGACAAACATCGTGTAATATCTGGTCGTATGCTCTTTGTAAAAAAGAAGAATATATCACAACGAACGGCTTTTTCCCACCTGCTGCAAGACCTGCTGCAAAGGTAACAGCGTGTTGTTCAGCGATGCCGACATCGTAAAATCTTTCAGGGAAGTTCTGTGCAAATTCATCGGTTCCTGTTCCTGCAGCCATTGCAGCCGTAACTACTGCAATATCCTTGTCAGTTTTTGCTATATCGCAAAGTGTGTTTCCTGCAATTCGCGAGTATGTAATATTGTCGTTGTTCTCTATGCATTTTGATGCTTCAAAGGTACTCACTCCGTGATAAATATCAGGATGCTCTTCTGCGAACTTGTAACCTTTACCTTTTTTTGTTATAACGTGCAGTAAAATCGGACCTTTAAGCTTTTTTGCACGTTCAAACATCAAAGACATTGCTTCAATATCGTGTCCGTCAATAGGACCGAAATACGAAAAACCAAAGTTTTCAAAAATTGTATGTCCTGATATTAAATGCTTTACGCCATCTTTTAAGAATTTTAATATATAAACTATTTTCTTTCCAAATTTAGTTCTTGAGAAAAACTTTTCAAGCCTCATTTTGAATGTAATATAAGCCGAAGCAGAGCGTAATTTATTAAGATGCTTTGTTAAACCGCCGACACTTCGTGAAATAGACATATTATTATCGTTTAATACAACAATACACTTTTTATTCAGCTCAATGGCATTTTCCAGCGCTTCTAAAGCCATACCGCCTGACAGTGCACCATCGCCGATTACGGCAATGGAGAAGTTAGAAAAGTCGTTTAAAGCATCGGCTTCGCTAAGACCTAAAGCGGCTGAAATTGATGTGCTGGCGTGACCTGTGTTAAAAGCATCATACTTGCTTTCGTTTCTTTTAGGAAAGCCTGAAATTCCACCGAATTGACGTAGAGTAGATAAAGAGTTTTTTCTTTCGGTTAAAAGCTTATATACATAGCTTTGATGACCTACATCCCAAACGATTTTGTCATTTGGAACATCAAAGGTTTTAATAAGTGCTAACGTCAACTCAACAACCCCAAGATTAGATGCTAAGTGACCACCTGTTTTAGAAACGGAGTCTATTAAAAAAGTTCTTATTTCTTCAGCTAACTGTTGAGTTTCTTTTATATTTAGTTTTTTTAAGTCCTCAGGGCAATTAACCCTGTCTAAAATTTCGTACATATTAATCACTCTTTTGCATTTTTTTACACACTATCCGTATTTATATATAATACCATAAAACTACAAAAAGGTAAATAGAAAAACACCTTTTTTTAGAAAAAAATCAGCTTTTTTTCTTTCTGAAACCTTTGTAAATTTCATATCCGCCCATTAAGAATAAAAAAATGCCAAAAAAGCGTCTTAAAAGCTCAGGTTTTAAGCTAAGTGCTATATATGAACCGAGTGATGCACCAAGTAATCCCCAAAGCATTAATGGAATTGCAGTTTTAAATTCTAAATTTCCATTCTTTTTGTGCACAAACAAAGCAATTATAGCAGTTGGAATAAAAAATAATAAATTCACACCCTGCGCTTTGTGTTGATTTATATTTAAAAACATAGTAAGAGCAGGTATTAAAATAGTACCGCCACCTATTCCCATACCACTTATTATTCCTGAAAGGAGTCCGACTAAAATCCCTGTAATCATCAAAAGAACACCATCCTTATTGCAGCGGCTATCATAAAACCGCCAAAAATTTTGTGAATAGTATCAAACGACAGCTTATTTAAAAGCTTTGCACCAACCAAACCGCCTACTAATCCGCCAATGGAAACTTTTATTGCTAATGCGTAGTCTAAAGTGTTTGAAAACCCATAAAAAACAAGACTTGTAAGCGTAAATACAAAAATTATCAAAATAGCAGTTGCGTGCGATTTTTTAGGGTCTAATTTCAAAAATGTTTCTAAAAACGGAACTATAATCGTTCCACCGCCGCTACCGAACAAACCATTACAAAACCCTGATATTATGCCGCCTAAAGCACAAACTAAATTGTGTTTCTTTTTTTTGTTCACTAAAACACCTCCTAAACATACATATCTTGCCCAAAGAATACTAATAGTATTAAAATAGCATTGATTTTTTTACGTATTTGATGTATGATAATTAGTGTAGATTGTAAAGAAAACATAATACAAAAAAACAATTGAAAAATTTGTAGGTTTAATAGCTTATCTAATATGAGAATTACTTTCGTAAAGCAAGAGGAATAAAATGAGCGAAAAAATTATAATTAAAGGTGCAAAAGAACATAATTTAAAAAATGTAAGTCTTGAAATACCACGTGAGAAATTTGTTGTTTTTACGGGGGTTTCCGGTTCTGGAAAATCCTCCTTAGCGTTTGATACTCTCTATGCCGAGGGACAAAGAAGATATGTAGAATCGTTATCTTCTTATGCCAGAATGTTTTTAGGACAAATGGAAAAACCAGATGTTGATTATATTGAAGGACTATCTCCATCTATAAGCATAGACCAAAAAACAACAGCAAAAAATCCACGCTCAACTGTCGGTACAGTAACGGAAATTTATGATTATTTAAGGCTTTTATATGCAAGAATCGGTATTCCGCATTGTCCTAAATGCGGAAAAGAAATTAAAAGACAAACAATAGACCAAATTGTAGATAGAATTTTAGAATTGCCTGAAAAAACAAAATTTCAGGTTTTAGCACCTATTGTAAGGAGAAAAAAGGGCGAGCACGTAAAAATTTTTGAAAATGCAAAAAAGAATGGCTACGCTCGCGTCAGGGTTGATGGGTATATTTATGACTTATCCGAAGAAATCAAACTCGAAAAAAATATTAAGCATAACATAGAAATTATAATTGACAGACTTGTTATAAAAGATGGTATAGAAAAAAGACTCACTGACTCAATAGAAACAGCATTATCTTTGGCAGACGGTGTTGTTATTATTGATGTTATAGATGGGGAAGAAATGACATTTTCGCAAAATTACGCTTGTGACGATTGTAACATCAGTATGGAAGAGTTGTCCCCCAGAATGTTTTCATTTAATAATCCTTTGGGGGCTTGTCCTACCTGCTTGGGTATAGGTAGTATGATGAAGGTTTCTCCAGAACTGATACTTCATCCTGAAAAGACCTTCAAAGAAGGCGGCGTTCATGCAACAGGCTGGTATTCTAAACCAGGAAACGCTGAGAGTATGGCGCGGATGTATTATAGTGCTTTAGGCAAAAAATACGGTTTTTCCGAAGATACCAAAATAAAAGATTTAAGCGATGATGCCCTAAATGCATTGTTATATGGTACAAAGGGTGAAAAGCTTGAGCTTTTCTTAACTCGTTCCTATGGCTCTTCGCATTATTTTGCGGCTTTTGAAGGTATTATTCCTAATTTGGAAAGACGATATTTAGAAACAAATTCTGAACTTATGAAGCAGGAAATTGAAAAGCTTATGAGTTTTAAGGTTTGTCCTGATTGTGGTGGTAAAAGGCTTAGAAATGATGTTTTAGCAGTAACAGTTGGCGGTAAAAACATTGACGAAGTGACAAATATGCCTATAAATATCGCGAGAGAATTCTTTAAAAATTTAGAGCTTTCCGACAGAGATAAAGTAATTGGTGCGCAGGTCTTAAAAGAAATTAATGAACGATTGGGCTTTTTGTGTAATGTAGGGTTAGAGTATTTAACACTTTCACGTTCCGCTGCAACTTTATCAGGCGGGGAAGCGCAACGTATAAGGCTGGCAACTCAAATAGGTTCAGGCCTTATGGGAGTTTTATATGTTTTGGATGAGCCGTCTATAGGGCTTCATCAACGAGACAACCAGAAGCTTCTTGCAGCATTAAGAAGACTATGTAACCTTGGTAATACATTAATTGTAGTTGAGCACGATGAAGATACAATGTACGAAGCAGACCATATCGTCGATGTAGGACCTGGTGCAGGTGTTCATGGTGGAGAAATTGTTGCAAGCGGTACGATTGATGATATAATAGCGTGCAAAAAATCTATTACAGGTCAGTATTTAAGCGGGGAAAAGAAAATTCTAATCCCTAAAACGCGAAGAAAAGGAAACGGCAAAACCATAGAATTTTTAGGATGCGCTGAGAATAATTTAAAAGACATAGATGTATCAATTCCCTTAGGAACATTTACAGCAGTAACAGGTGTTTCCGGCTCAGGTAAATCATCCTTGGTTAATGAAATAATAAATAATTATCTATCAAAGGAATTGAATAAAACACATTCTGTTGCAGGAAAATTCCGCAAAGCCAAGGGCATAGAAAATCTTGATAAGGTAATAGATATCGACCAGGCACCAATAGGCAGAACACCAAGGTCAAATCCTGCGACATATACAGGAGTTTTCGGAGATATAAGAGAGCTTTTTGCATCAACAAACGAGGCTAAAATTCGTGGGTATAGCGCAGGAAGATTCAGCTTTAACGTAAAAGGCGGCAGATGTGAAGCGTGCTCGGGTGATGGCATAATAAAGATAGAAATGCACTTTTTACCTGATGTTTTTGTACCCTGCGAAGTGTGTAAAGGTAAAAGATATAACAGAGAAACTTTAGAAGTTAAATATAAAGGCAAAAACATTTACGAAGTTTTGGATATGACAGTAGAAGAGGCTGTAGATTTTTTTGAAAATCATCCGAAAATTAAACGTAAATTAGAAACCTTAAATGACGTTGGTTTATCGTATATAAAGCTTGGTCAACCATCTACACAGCTATCGGGTGGGGAGGCTCAACGTGTAAAGCTTTCTACTGAGCTTTCAAAAAGAAGTACAGGCAAAACACTTTACATTTTGGATGAACCTACAACAGGTCTTCACACAGCTGATGTGCACAAACTTTTAGAAGTTTTAGACCGTCTTGTAGAATCTGGAAATACAGTTTTGGTAATTGAGCATAATTTAGATGTTATCAAAACGGCAGATTACATTATTGATTTAGGACCTGAAGGCGGAAACAAAGGTGGGGAAGTTGTTACAACAGGTACACCTGAAGAAGTAATGAAATGTAAAAACTCTTATACAGGCGAATTTTTAAAGCTTCATTTAAGTAAAGAAAATTAGACAAAAAGTGGTGATATTATGAACAGATACGTGACATGTATAGTGGCAGCAGGTGGTTCAGGTACACGAATGGGAACGAGCATTAACAAGCTTTTTTTGGAAATCGATGAAATACCTGTAATTGCTTACACTCTTTCAGCACTGCAGAATTGTGCCGAGATAAATGAAATCATAATTTCAGCAAGAGAAGAAGACATTATCTTTTTGTCAAAAGTTGTTGAAACTTACGCAATTTCCAAAACTAAAACAATAGTAAAAGGCGGAGCGACAAGGGGTGAGTCTGTTCTTTGTGCAAGTAGGGAGTTAAATCCTGATACTGATTTTGTGATTGTTCATGATGCTGCAAGACCGCTTGTTACTGATGAAATAATTGAAAGAACACTTTCTGCCGCTGTGTCGTTTGGTGCTGCTGCCTGTGGTGTTAAGCCTAAATGCACGTTGAAATCTGTTGATGCTGATGTAATTACCAGCACAATAGACAGAGAGAAAACAATAGAAATTCAAACTCCGCAAATTTTTTCTATGGAACTATTTAATAAAATGTACAGTATGGATATAGAAACGATAAAAAATGCCACAGATGACTGTGTTCTGGCAGAAATTTCAGGTGCGAGTGTTCATGTAACAGAAGGCTCGTATAAAAACATAAAAATTACAACACCTGAAGATATAGAAATAGCAGAAATGCTTATCAGGAGGTATTAAGAATGGACATAAGAATAGGACACGGATTTGACGTTCACGCTTTTTCTGAAAACAGAAAGCTGATTTTATGCGGTGTTGAAATAGAAAATGACAGAGGTTTATTAGGTCATTCTGATGCCGACGTTGCAACCCACGCTTTAATGGATGCCATTTTAGGTGCAGCTGCTTTGGGAGACATTGGCAGGCATTTTCCTGATAACGATGATAAATATAAAAATGCCAACAGCTTAAAGCTTTTAAAAAACGTTATTGAGCTGATAAGTGAAAATGGATATAAAATTTCAAACGTTGACATAACGATAATTGCCCAAAAACCAAAGCTTTTGCCATACATTGAAGATATGGTAAAAAACATTAAAGAAGTTATAAAAACAGATATTTCAAGAGTAAATGTAAAAGCAACAACTACTGAAAAGCTTGGTTTTACAGGCAGAGAAGAAGGAATAGCAGCGGAGGCTGTTTGTATATTGACAAAATAAAATAATAGCGTTTGAGTAAATAAAAGTTATAGTTAAAAAAGGGGCTGTAGCGTTACGCTACAGCCCCTCAGTTTAAGATATTAATTAGCAGCAACTATGCTGTTTGAAGATTCGTTTGCTTCTTCTGTAACGGCAAGTTCGTTTGTTCCGTCTTCATAAACAGGCTCAAATTTTCCACCGTCTAATGTCAGTCTTGTCATACCGTTAATTGATTGCATACAGAAAATTTCGTTTCCGCATACATTCATTGAAAGAACATCGGCTGTTAAGATGCTTTTGGTTTCGTTTGTTTTAAAATCAAATGTTTTGATTTCGCAAGTAGGAATAGAAGCATCCTCTGCTTGTGTTACATAGTAATTTAAAAATTCACTGCGGTTGTACGCGATATAAACCATCTTATCCCCTGAAACGTTAATATCCATAACGATATCGTCGTCATTAGCTAAAACGGCTGTTTTCTCTCCTGATTCTAAATCTAATTTGAAAATTTTACAGTCAAGAGCGGACATATCAGAAATAGTATTGCCCTTTAGGATTTCGTTAAAGTATGAAATATAATAAAGCGCGTTATCCTTAACAAAGAATGATGTTACAGGAACATCAACAAGGGATTTTATATCTTTGCCATTCATATCCATTGACTTTAAATTAGACATTGCCCAGGTATTTTCAACTTCGTTTGTTGTGAGGTAATATATGCGGTTTCCGTAAATTGAACAGGATGTGATATTTTCCGTTGATACCATAGTTTCCTCTTTGGTAATTAGATTTAACTTATACAATCTTACAAAGGTATCAATCTGACCCTGTGCCGCTAAAATTTCACATTCTTCCTGTGTAAAGCCCTTGGGATTGTCGTAATCTCTCTTTATAAAATACATATCATTACTTACAACACAGATATAATATGTTTGAGTTTCCATTAAAATGTCGGTAGTTTTTCCGTCCTTTGTCATACGACACGGTAAGCCATCCGTATTAATGAAATAAATATAATCGCCTACTACATTTAAGTTAGAATGGGCGGCATCTGTTAAAATTGTTTTTTCTTTTGTGGATTTATTCTCTTTAACCAAATTAGCAGGCTGAGAGAACATATCCTGTGTTATATAATAAAGATTTTCGCTGTCTTCAGCAAGATAACCTGTGCCATACACTAAATTTGAAGGGGTATTGCCCATAACTTTATCAACAATGGTATACTTTTTCTTATTATTGACTTTTGAATACAATTCATAAGCCTTTAAATAGTCGTTATTTTTAATTGCATTGCCAGCCTGGATACTGCAAACTGCATACCTTACAAAATAACCAGCAACAGTCAAAACGAGCAAAGATAAGATTACAATAGCTGTTGTTATGAGATTTTTTTTGATTTTTTTCTTTTTTTCTTCGCGTGCCTTTTCCAATTCTGAGGCTTTTTGTTCTTCTTCTTGTTCACGGAGCTTTAAAGCATTATTTAAAGTTTCAATAGAAGAAAAATTCTGTAGCATTACGTCTTTATTGCGGCCGCAACGTACACAGTTTTCAGAATCTAAAAAATTAGGTCTGCCGCAAGTACATCTCCAATGGTCTTCTTTTTCGCTTGCAAAACAAACTGCATCGGAAACCAGCTGACGAAGCAGTAGTGCATCTTCAATAGATGCTTCCTTTTCATCATAGTCAACTGTGTTTTCATCAGATGGTAAATAAGGCTCTTCATCTTTAAATGTTGCATGGGTAACTTCAACAACAATTTTTTTAGCATCATTGCAATCTGCGATAGAAATTAACTCGTCTTCAGCAAAAAACTCTTTAGGTTCAGCCGAAAGCTCTAAAAACTCTACAGGGATAGATGTAAGCTCTGAATCGTTTTCGTTATAAACTTTTAAATTGAAGTTGAGTGATGTTATGATTTTTTCGCTTATATTTAACAATTTTAATGAAACACAAGGTTCGCCGGTTTCTGGGTTTGTTGAGAATGTTACGCCACGGTTTTCTACCGGGCAAGATAAATCAATTAACATTATGTACCTCCAAAATGAATTTATAATTTTATTCTATATAATTATAACAAAGAAAGCACAGTATAACAAGCATAAATTTAAGAAAGTTTATTTTTTATTTACAAAGTAAAAATATTAAAAAAAGTATTGACAATATACAATAAATTATGTATAATGTTCAAGGATAAGTATTTAATTGTGGTGTGCTTTATTAGAAATCAGGAGGTGTAGCACTTGCTTAGAACATATCAGCCAAACAGAAGAAAAAGAAAAAAAGACCATGGCTTCAGAAACAGAATGAGCACTCGCTCTGGTAGAAAGGTTTTAGCCAGAAGAAGACTAAAGGGCAGAAAAGTTTTATCTGCTTAAGTAATTTATGAACATTTGGTCGCTTGGGAATGCTCAAGCGACTTTATTCATAATTAAGAAAATTATGAAAAAAACAATCAGCTTAAATAGGAACGAACAGTTTTTAAAAGTTTACAAATTAGGAAAAAGAACATACCACAAGTTTTTTACATTATATTATTTACCTAACGGCTCAGAATATAACCGACTCGGTTTTAGGGTTGGAAAAAAGCTTGCAAAAGCCGTGCGACGCAACAGATTAAGAAGACTAATTCGTGAGAGTTACCGCCTTTTAGAAGAAAAAATAGAAACAGGTTATGATATTATTATATCAGCTAAAGAGGGCAGCTTAGAAATAAATTCTTATGAGGATGTGTCAAAAATCGTTTATTCTATGTTTGATCGTGCAAAGCTTATAAAATAGCTTTGTGAGAGTGTTTGTTATGAAGAAAGTTTTAATTTCGGTAATCCGATTTTATCAAAAGAGAATATCCCCATTAAAAAGGAACTGCTGCAGATTTTACCCTACTTGCTCTCAGTATGCAATTGAAGCTATTGAAAAAAAGGGTGTTATTCGCGGCACACTTATGGCAATATGGAGAATTCTCAGATGCAATCCGCTGTGTAAAGGTGGATTGGACCCTGTCGAAAAAGAAAATTAAATCTTTCTAAATAAGGAGGAAAAACTTGAACAGCATTTTTGATATTATAAATATCCCTTTAGGCTATTTGTTTAAGGGAATATATCTTTTTGTTAATAACTATGGTTTCACTATCATTTTGTTTACACTTGCAATAAAGCTGCTTTTATTGCCTTTGAATATTAATCAGCAAAAATCAATGAAGAAAATGCAAGGTCTACAACCAAGACTTGCAAAAATCCAGGAAAAATATGCTAATGACAAAGAAAAGCAAAGTCAGGAAACTATGAAGCTATACCAGGAAGCAGGCGTAAATCCAATGGGTGGGTGCTTACCTATGTTAATTCAGCTTCCTATACTTTTTGCTCTTTATAACATCATTAGAAAGCCTATGAGCTATATTATGATGTTGGGACAGGAACAGATTTTAAAAATCAATGAAATTATAACAGGAAAAGCAGAACAATTTGCAGCCTTAAATCAGATCAAACTTGCGACTGAGCTTGAAAAGAACATCGACAAGCTTGGAAATCTTGTTGAAAAAAGTAATTTAATTGATTTTAATTTCTTTGGCTTTAATTTGTCTGAAACACCTTCGTTTGAGTTTATTTCTCAAAATTTAGAGTATGCAATTATTCCTGTACTTGCCGGTTTAACAACATACTTAGTATCTGTAATTTCAAGTAAAATGTCGGGCAATGCTTCAAACAATGAAGCGGCAAACAGTATGAAAACAATGAATATGATTTTCCCGTTTATGACGGCTTGGTTTGCTATTACATTACCTGCAGGTTTGGGACTTTACTGGACAATTTCAAACTTATTCCAGATTGGACAGATGTTTTTCTTGAATAAGGTGTTAAATGTTGACGTGTCTGAATTTTCGGATGATGAAGTGCACTTCAGAGAACGTAAAAAGAAAAAGAAAAAGTAAGAAAGAGGTAAATAAGTAATTATGAGTAAAAGCGTAGAGATAACGGCAAAAACCGTTGACGAAGCGATAGAAAAAGCTGTTGCCGAGTTAAAGCTCGACAGAAGCAACATAAAAGTTGAAGTTTTAGATTCTGGCAGTAAGGGTATTTTTGGCATCGGTGCTAAGGATGCTACAATACGTGTTACAGCAGATGTAAATTTAGAAGAACGTGCAAAAACATTTTTAGATGATGTTTTCTTTGCGATGGGTATGAAAGTTGATTTTGACATTCAGCGTGAAGGTAAGGTTATGAAAATTAATCTTATAGGCGATAATTTAGGTATTATTATCGGAAAACGTGGCGATACATTAGATTCCTTAGAGCACTTAACAAACCTTTGTGTAAATAAAGGCGATGTTGACTATGTAAAGGTTATCTTAGATGTTGAAAACTACAGAGAAAGACGTGAGCAAACCTTAATTAAGCTTGCTAAAAATCTTGCTGCAACTGTAGTGCGCACAGGTAAAAAAATAACATTAGAGCCTATGCATTCAAATGAAAGAAGAATAATTCATGCAATACTTCAGTCACATTCTGATGTAGAAACCTACAGCGTTGGCGAAGAACCAAACCGTAAGGTTGTTATTGCGACGAAAAAAAATAAGTAATTATAAAGGTCTGTAAAACGAACTGTTTGGCAGACCTTTTTTAAAACTGGAGGAGTAAACATGCAAAATCCTTTAGCAGACAGAATAAGACCCGAAAAACTGGAAGATTTTGTAGGGCAGGCACACATAATAGCCCCTGATAAGCTTTTATACAAGGTTATTAAATCCGGTAATATTTCGAATATGATATTTTATGGTCCTTCAGGTACAGGAAAAACTACGATGGCAAACATTGCAGCGAAAATGTGTAATAAACGCCTATATAAGTTAAATGCTACCAATGCTTCGGTTGCTGACATTAAAGCTATTATTAATGACATAGGCACAATAGGAAATGAAAATGGAATCCTTTTGTATTTAGATGAAATTCAGAATTTCAATAAAAAACAACAGCAATCACTGTTGGAAGTAATTGAAAATGGCTCTGTTACGCTTATTGCAAGTACAACAGAAAATCCATATTTTTATATCTACAATGCAATTTTGAGTCGTTCTTCTGTCTTTGAATTTAAACCGTTGGAAAGAGAAGATGTCGAAAAAGCTATAAAACGTGGCGTTAAAATATTAGAAAAAGAGTTAAATATTAAAATTAAATTTAAAAAGGATGCACTATCTTCAATAGCACAAACCTGCGGCGGAGATGTGAGAAAATCTCTTAATACATTGGAAATGTGTGTAAAGGCGGCAAGCCTGACTGATGAAGGGAATGTAACCATTGATGTTGAGTTGGTAGAACAGGCAGCGTCAAAAAAAGCTTTTAGACATGACCGCGATGGAGACAGCCATTATGATGTATTGTCGGGCTTTCAAAAATCAATCAGAGGAAGTGACCCTGATGCATCAGTACACTATTTGGCAAGGCTACTTCAAGCAGGAGATTTAGCCTCTGTGTGTCGCAGACTTATGGTAATAGCATCCGAAGATGTAGGTATGGCTTATCCTATGGCGGCAACTATTATAAAATCATGTGTTGATAGTGCCTTGCAATTAGGACTCCCCGAAGCAAGAATTCCTTTGGCTCAGGCTGTAATTTTGCTTGCTACAGCACCAAAATCAAATTCTGTTGTTTGCGCAATAGATGAGGCAATGAAAGATATAGAATCAGGAAACGGTGGGGAAGTTCCTCTTCATTTAAAGGATGCACACTTTAGCGGAGCTAAAAAATTAGGGCACGGCACAGAATATAAATATCCGCATAATTACAAAAATAACTATGTAAAACAAGAATATCTTCCCAAAACAATTTCTGGTAGAAAGTATTATAATCCCTCTAATAACAAGAACGAAAATGCCTTAAAAAAATATTGGGAAGAGGTAAAAGGAAACGATTAAAATGGATGCTTACAGTAAATTTGCGCAAATTTATGACAGCTTAATGGACGATGTTCCGTACGAAAAAATAGCTGACATTATAGATTCTAAAATTAAAAAGCATAATATAAAAAACAATATAGTTTTAGACCTTGCCTGTGGCACAGGAACGCTGACAAAAGCGCTCGCTTTAAAGGGCTACGATATGATTGGTGCTGATATTTCGGCAGAGATGTTACAGAAGGCACAGGAAAAAAATCCCGATGTGTTGTTTTTGAATCAACCTATGGAAGATTTTGAGCTCTACGGCACAGTAGGAGCTATTGTTTGTTGTTTAGATAGTGTAAACTACCTTTTAGATAATGAGAGTTTATATAATATGTTAAGACTTTGCAACAATTATTTAGAGCCTGATGGACTTTTGATTTTTGATATAAATTCAGAGTACAAATTTAAAAATATTCTGGCAAGTAATATTTATACTTACGACAGTGAAGAAATTTTTTATGTATGGGAAAATAATTTCATAGAAGAAGAAAGCTTATGTGATTTTTACCTGACCTTCTTTGTTAAAAATGACAATAAATATGAAAGATTCGACGAAGTACATACAGAGAGAATGTATAAAGACGAAGAAATAGTAAAAGCACTAACAGTAAATGGATTTGAAATAATTGAAAAGCTTGATGATTTTACAGACAAAAAAGCAACAGATAAAAGCGAAAGAATAATGTATCTTTGTAAAAATACAGATTCAATTCAGGCAAAGCATATAGGAGAATAAAAATGAAGCAAATTATATTAGTAAAATACGGAGAAATTATCCTAAAGGGTTTAAATCGTCATTCTTTTGAGGATTTGCTTATCAAAAATATTAAAGGAGCGCTTCGTCCGCATAAGGCAGATGTTTGGCGTGCCCAGGCTACTATTTATGTAGATATGGGAGACGAAAATTTAATTGATGAAGCAGTTAAAAGCTTAAAAAAAGTTTTTGGTATTGTTGCAATTATAAAGGCTTATGTTTTATCAAAGGATTTTGAAGAGTTAAAGTTGCAGGCTGTAGAATGTTTAAAAGATGAATTAGAAAATGCTAAAACATTTAAGGTTGAAGCAAAAAGAGCAGATAAAAAGTATTTTATGACTTCGCCTGAAATTTGTATGGAATTAGGCGGTCATCTGTATGAAAGCTTCCCAAATTTGGAAGTTGATGTAAAAAATCCCGATAGAGTAGTTACAGCCGAAGTCAGAGAAACAAATATATATGTTTATTGCAAACGTGAAAAGGGCTTGGGCGGTATGCCTGTCGGCTCAAATTCAAAGGGTGTTTTATTGCTCTCTGGCGGTATTGATAGCCCTGTAGCAGGTTATATGTGCGCAAAACGCGGATTAGGATTAGAGTCTGTTCACTTTTTCTCTCACCCTTATACGAGTGAACGCGCAAAGGATAAGGTTTTAACATTAGCGAAGCTTTTAGGAAAATATACAGGCGGTATGAAGGTTCATATTGTACCGTTTACAGATATTCAGTTAGAAATTAAAGAAAAGTGTCCGCCTGAGCAGTTAACCATTATTATGCGCAGATTTATGATGGCAATAGCTGAAAAGGTTGCAGAGCGTACAGGTGCTAAAGCCTTAGTTACAGGCGAAAGCATAGGTCAGGTTGCAAGCCAGACGGTAGAAGCTATGTATGTAACAAACGAAATTGTTAAAATGCCCGTATTCCGTCCTGTAATCGGTATGGATAAAGAAGAAATAATAACAATTGCAAGACAAATTGATACCTTTGAAACGTCAACACTTCCGTATGAAGATTGTTGTACAGTATTTACACCAAGACATCCTTTAACAAAACCGAAATTAGAAAATATTAAAAAGTCGGAAAAGCTTTTAGATTTTGACCGCTTAGTAGATGAAGCAGTAGCAGGAATAGAAATTGTAGAAATTTAGTAGGGATAAAAATGAGTTTACTTAGTTTATCAAAAGTAAATAAATATTTTGGAGAACGCTGTCTTTTTGAAAACGTTTCGTTTTCAGTAGAAGAACACGATAAAATCGGTCTAATAGGTGCAAACGGAACAGGCAAAACAACTCTTTTTAAAATGATTTTAGAAGAAAATTCTAATGACGGTGGAGATATATTTTTGCCTAAAAGCACGAGCGTAGGATATTTAGAACAACACGTCGGTATAAATTCTGAGTTTACTGTATATGAAGAGGTTTTAACTGTATTTTCCCATCTTAAAGAGATGGAAGAAAGAATGTTAGAATTAACAGGAAATATTGAAGCAGGAATTGGCAATGCAGAAGAAAATGCCGAAAAACTCCACAAGTTAACCGAAGAATATAAAGCAAAAGATGGCTACATCTATAAAAATGTGGCTCGCGCATCTTTAATGGGCTTAGGTTTTTCAGAAGAAGATTTAAATAAGCCGTTTTCAAATTTGAGCGGTGGACAAAAAACGCGGGTATCACTTTGTAAAATTTTGCTTAGTGGCTCAAATTTACTTTTGCTTGATGAGCCTACAAACCATTTGGACATTGCATCTGTTGAATGGCTTGAAAATTTTCTTGCAACTTATAAGGGAGCTTTTATTGTAATATCTCACGACAGATATTTTTTAGATAAGGTTACAAACAAAACCTTTGAGCTTGAATATGAAAGATTAACCGTTTTTGACGGCAATTATTCGAGATATTTAAAGTTAAAAGAAGAAAACGAAAAATACGTTGAACGAAGATACGAAAATACAATGCGTGAAATCAAGCGTATTGAAGGGATAATTGAGCAACAAAAAAGATGGAACAGAGAAAGAAATATAAAAACTGCCGAGCATAAGCAAAAATCGGTTGACAGATTAAAAGAAACACTAATCATTCCAAAGGAAGAGCTTGATAGCATAAAACCGCATTTTAAAATTCTGCGCTCAGGTCCGAATGAAGTTTTAGAAGCCATAGATTTATCCAAGGCGTATGGAGAAAATCTCTTGTTTAAGAATTTAAATTTCTTAATAAGACGTGGAGAGAAAGTATTTTTATTAGGAGATAATGGTTGTGGTAAAACAACGCTTTTTAAAATAATGCTCGCTAAAGAAAAACAAGATACAGGCGATGTTAAAGTAGGAAATAGTGTGGATATCGGGTATTTTGACCAGACTCAGGCAACGCTTGACTACACAAAAACACTTTTTGATGAAATTGCAGATTCTTTTCCTGAGCTTACAATAACCGATGTTAGAAATACATTGGCAGGCTTTTTATTTAAGGCAGATGATGCTTTTAAAATCATTTCAGAGCTTTCAGGTGGCGAAAGAGCAAGGCTTATGCTTTTAAAGCTTATGCTAAAAAAGGCTAACTTTTTAATGCTTGATGAACCTACCAACCATCTTGATATAAAATCACGTGAAATGCTGGAAGATGCACTTTTAAAGTACGAAGGAACAATATTTGCTATTTCTCACGACAGATATTTTATAAATAAGCTGTCAACCAGAATTATGCGAATAAAAGATAAAAAATTGGAAAACTATCTTGGGGACTATTCTTATTTTTTAGAAAAGAGTGCAAAAATAGCCCAGAATGAAAAAACAGAAGAAGTTGTTAGAGTTTCAAGCGAAAAGGAAGAATATCTTTTAAAAAAGAAAAATGCGGCAGAAGAACGCAAAAAGAAAAATAGGTTAGAAAAAGTTGAAAAAGAAATATCCCAAACGGAAGAAAAAATTTCCGAATTAGAGGCGGAGTTAATTCTTCCTGAAGCCTCTTCTGATTATATAAAGTGTGCGCAAATAAGTGAAACAATAGAAAAACTGAACGATTTCTTGTTAACTTTATATGATGAATGGGAAAGTTTACAGTGATATGTAAAGGAAAATATGTTGATTTTTTCAATACATTAGATGTATAATTATACTATCGATAAAATAAGATAAAAAAGATTAATAAAAGGATGTGTAGTTATGAGAGTAATTGTATGTGAAAATTATGATGAAATGTCAAAAGAAGCCGCAAAAATTATGGCATCCCAGGTGCACCTAAAGCCGAATTGCGTTTTAGGTTTAGCGACGGGCTCAACACCTGTTGGAGCTTATAAAGAGCTCATTAAAATGTATGAAAACGGAGAAATTGATTTTAAAGATGTAACAACCTTTAATTTAGATGAGTATTACCCAATTACAAGAGATAACGACCAGAGCTATTACTATTTTATGCACGATAATTTATTTAATCATATAAATGTTGCTGAAGAAAAAATTCATATTTTAAACGGAGAAGCAAAGGATGCTGAAAAAGAGTGCGCAGACTATGAAAACAGCATAGCATCACACGGCGGCATTGACCTTCAACTGTTAGGTATCGGTCGAAATGGTCACATTGCATTTAATGAACCAGATGAAAATTTAGTTTCTGACACTCATGTAACTGCTTTAACAGAAGACACAATTGATGCAAATGCAAGATTTTTTAATGATATTAAAGATGTTCCAACAAAATCATTAACAATGGGTATGGCATCTATTATGAAAGCAAGAAAAATTTTGATTTTAATCAACGGTGCAGGAAAGCACAAGGCTTTAAAGAAATTACTTTCTGGCGAAATTTCAACAGCATGTCCTGCTACAATGCTTAATATGCATAATGATGTTGTTGTTATATGTGATAAGGAAGCTTATAACGGTTAAGTAAAAGGGTGGGTAGTAAAATGTGCACACCACACAAGGCAAAGAAAACACATTATGCCCTTTCAAACTTCGTTAATAAGGCTAAAATAATTGTATAAAATTCAAGGAAGAAATTCGTTAGTTAACGAATTTCTTCTATTTTATATTGCCTTGTGTTTCGAACAAACTTCGCCTCTCGCTGTACCTATGTACAGCTTCGGGTAACCGAAAGTAAGGCATAGCCTAACTTTCGCTCAGTTTGTCCAATCTGCATCATTTTCCGTCCACCCAAAAAGGAGCTGTAGCAAAATGAAATTCATTTTGCTACAGCTCCTTAATTTTTTATTATCTTGATGCTCTTTTTAACTTTCTCTTCTTAGAAACTGACTTAAATCCATACCATACTGAACCTGCTAAGAACACACTTGAATATGTGCCGGCAAGTAAACCTACGATAAGTGGCAAAGCGAATTCCTTAATTGAGTCAACACCTAAAACATATAATAAAATTACTGGTATTAATGTTGTGAGCGTTGTATAGATTGAACGCTTTAAAGTTTGTGAAATACTTGTATTTACAAGTGATTTCAATTCTCTCATAGCTTTTCCCTGATTTTCACGAACACGGTCAAACACAACGATTGTGTTATTGATAGAATAACCAATAATTGTGAGAACAGCAGCTATGAAGTTTGCATTTATCGGCACTTTAAATATCACATAAAATGAAAGCATAATTAAAACGTCGTGGATAAGACAAACAACTGCAGAAATACCTGTAAAGAATTCAAATCTAATTGTAATGTATAAAAGCATTACAATACAGGCAATCAAGGCAGCCATCAACGCCTGCTGACGAAGGTCAGCACCCATTGTTGCTGAAACGTCTTCGATTTGAGGGAATGATGTATTTCTGTCAAGATTATACTTTTCAACTAAAGCGTCCTGAATTTTATCTCTTACATCACGTTCGATAGGTGTTGTCTGGATGATAATTATATTGCCATCTGAGTTTGTAACTCTTGGGCTGTTAATTGAAGCATCAGCGCTTTTTACAACATCTTTAACTTCGTCAAGATTGACTTCTTTACCCATATCGGCATACATTGTCATACCGCCGGCAAAGTCAACATCCTGAACAAAACCGCCATTTACAAACAAGAAAACAATACCTAAAACAATGATTATTGCAGGGATTAAAAAATAAATTTTAGCCTTATCAATAATGTTAAGCTTCATTACTTTCTACCCCCTTTTTCTTTCTTAAACCATACCAAGCGTAATTTTTAATTTTTAAATCCACAATGAGAGTCAAAAGGTACTTGGTAATAAATATTGCGGTAAACATACTAACAAGTGTACCGATGGTAAGTGTTACTGCAAAGCCCCTGATTGTACCTGTACCAAAAATGTAGAGTACAACGGCAGCGATGATTGTTGTAACGTTAGAGTCGATAATTGCCAAGAAAGCTTTGTTAAAGCCGGAAGCAACTGCTGTTTTGATTGTTTTTCCAAGCTTTAGCTCTTCCTTAATTCTTTCGAAAATGATTACGTTAGCATCAACTGCCATACCAATGGAAAGAATGATACCTGCAATACCAGAAAGGCTAAGGTTGATTCTGAAAAATGTCATTATATAAATAACGATTGTAATGTAAGCTAAAAGAGCAGTAGCAGCAGCAAATCCCGGTAATCTGTAAATGATAAGCATAAATAAAAGAATAATTGCAATTCCAATAGCAGCTGCAATTAAACTTGTGTTTAATGCTTCTTTACCGAGTGTTGGCCCTATTGAGCTCAACTCTACATCTTTAATAGAGAAGGGCAGGTTACCTGAGTTAATTAAAGCTGCAAGCTCTGATGTTTGGGTTGAATCTGTAAAGCCACCAGAGATAACGCAGTCTTTTGCATTTATAGTTTCTTTTACTGTAGGCTGAGAAATTACTTCATCATCAAGCATAATAGCAATGTAGTTGCCACCATCTGCTCTTTGTGAAGCTTTGCTTGTAGCCTGATAGAATTTTTCGATACCTGAATCATTTAAAATAAGCTTTACGTGATGTGTTGCAACACCTGTATCATCGATAGCAGCATAAGCAGCAACTGCGGAATCAACATCTGTAGCTTCTAAAACTGTGTTGCCGTCAGCGTCCTTAAATGTTAAAACTGCTGTCTGACCTAAGGTTTTTACTGCTTGCTGAGGGTCCTGAATAGCAGGAATTTCAATTCTTACTTTCTTTTCACCCTGACGTGAAACTGTTGCTTCACTGTAGCCTAAGCTGTCAAGACGGTTTCTTAATACATTTTCAACTGATTGCATTTGCTCGTCAGTTACATTATCCGCCTGAGCTTCATATGTTATAACTGAACCGCCTACAAGGTCAAGTCCTTGTCTTATACCCCAATCTTTGTCTAATGCATCAGGGTATGAAATTTTGTAACCAAAGAGATTGATATTCAATCCGCCAATAACGGCAGTAACCGCTATGATGATTACAAGTAAGGCGATTATTAATTTCGCGATACTCTTTTTCATTTGTCTTCCTCCTTTAAAATCGCATAGTAACATTATATATTTTTATTGTAATTAAGTCAACATAAAAATGGAAATTTTCCTAAAAACTTTTAAAATAAAGAAAATTAAAAATTTCCCTTGAAATATGGAGAAAAGTGTGGTAATATATATGAAGTTAAATATTGTAATAAAGACTATGATGAAGCAAAGTAACCACGCAAACACCACAAAGAGAGAGCTTTCCGATAGGCTGTGAGATAGCTCGGTTAAGGCGTAAGGCGAAATTTCACTTCGGAGTTCTGTATTTGAAATAGCAGTAGAGTATGGCGAGCAGTGCCCGTAAGGCACAAAAGAGTGCTTCTTTTTTGAGAAGAATTTGGGTGGTACCGCGGATTTTAGTTGTCCGTCCCTTGTGGGACAGACAACTTTTTTTATTGTCCCATAAAGCTGTTTTGGTTTGCTCACACCAGAACAGAATAATTTGGTGAGCAGGAAGGGTTTATAATTATGAAAGAACAGTTGTTGGCAATCAAAAAGTCAGCAGAAGAAAAATTGGCATCTTTAATATCATTACAAGAATTAGAAGATGTACGAATCAGCGTTTTAGGTAAAAAAGGCGAGCTAACACAGGTGCTTCGTCAGATGGGTGGATTGTCTCAAGAAGAACGCCCTGTAATCGGTGCTTTGGCAAACGAAGTAAGAGAAGCTATTGAAAAAGCTTTAAACGAAAGAAAAAACGAGCTTTTAAAAGCAGCTCGTGAAGAAAAGCTTGCAAAAGAAGTAATAGACGTAACAATGGCAGGTAAAAAACCCTGTATTGGTGGACTTCATCCTATTACAAAGGTTTTAGATGAAGTTAAAAATATTTTCCTGGGAATGGGCTTTTCTATTGCTGAAGGCCCTGATGTTGAGCTTGATTATTATAACTTTGAAGCGTTAAATATTCCAAAAGAGCACCCTGCCCGTGACACACAGGATACATTCTACGTAAGTGATAATGTAGTACTTCGTACACAGACATCTCCTATGCAGATTCGTGTTATGGAACACGCAAAACCACCTATCAGAATAATTGCTCCTGGTCGTGTTTACAGAAGTGATGCTGTTGATGCAACACATTCTCCTGTTTTCCATCAGATTGAGGGTCTTGTTGTTGATAAGGGTATCACAATGGCAGACCTAAAGGGTACACTTGAGCAGTTTATTCAGTCACTTTATGGACGTGATGCAAAAATCAGACTCCGTCCTCACCATTTTCCATTTACAGAGCCAAGTGCTGAAGTTGACGTATCTTGCTTTGTATGCGGCGGTAAGGGTTGCAGAGTGTGTAAAGGCGAAGGCTTTATTGAAATCTTAGGTGCAGGTATGGTTCATCCTGACGTGCTTCGTCGTTGTAATATTGACCCTGATGAATACAGTGGTTTTGCTTTCGGTTTAGGTTTGGAGCGTATCGTTATGAGAAGAATGAACATTGACGATATGCGTCATTTATACGAAAACGACGTAAGATTCTTAAAACAGTTCTAATTAAGAAAGGATGAATAATAAATGAAATTACCATTAAGTTGGCTTTCTGACTATACAGATATGACAAGTATAACACCTGAAGAATATAACCGTGCACTAACAATGTCAGGTTCAAAAGTGGAAGGCATTGAAAATATTGGCGATAGAATAGAGAATATTGTAACAGGTAAAATTTTAAGTGTAGAGAAGCATCCTGATGCTGATAAGCTCAAGGTTTGTATGCTCGATGTAGGCACAGAAACCTTACAGATTGTAACGGGTGCTGATAACGTAAAACCAGGTCAGACAGTTCCTGTAGCTAAAGACGGTGCGCTGCTTCCTGACGGAACAAAAATCAAAAAAGGAAAGCTTCGCGGTGTTGAATCTAACGGTATGCTTTGCTCTTATGAAGAAATAGGTATGACACAAGAAGATTTTCCTGATGCTGAGTATGGCATTCTCATATTAGAAGACGGACTTCCGCTTGGTAAAGACATTAAAGAAGTGTTTGGACTTGACAATCCTATTGTAGAATTTGAAATCACATCAAATCGTCCTGATTGCTTTAGTGTTATAGGCTTAGCAAGAGAAACAGCAGTTACGTTCAACAGACCTTTCTCAGTTCACGAGCCTGTAGTTAAAGGTTCAGGGGATGATATTAACAATTACATAAAAATCAACGTTGAAGAACCAAAGCTCTGTAAACGTTATACAGCTAAGATGATTAAAAATGTAAAAATCGGCCCATCACCTGCGTGGATGGTAAAAAGGCTACAGTCCTGCGGTATCCGTTCAATTAACAACATTGTAGATATCACAAATTACATTTTACTTGAGTATGGTCAGCCTATGCACGCCTTTGATATGTCGTACTTAGAAGGTGGAGAAATCAATGTTCGCAAAGCTCACAATGGCGAGCCTATGACAACATTAGATGAAGTAGAGCACACATTAGACGACTCAATGCTAATGATTTGTGACGGCAAAAAGCCTGTTGCAGTTGCAGGTGTTATGGGTGGTCTTAATTCAGAAGTAAGAGAAGATACAAAAACAGTTTTATTTGAGTCTGCTACATTCTTAGGCTCATCTGTTCGTATTACAGCCAAAAAATTAGGTCTTAGAACAGAAAGCTCTTCAAGATATGAAAAGGGCTTGGACACAGAAAATACCTATCCTGCTGTAATGCGTGCTTGTGAGCTTGTAGAAGAACTTGGCTGTGGCGAAGTTGTAGACGGCGTTATCGACGTTTACGGTACAAAGCCTGAAAAAGTAACAATTAAATTTGAGCCTGAAAGAATAAACGATTTCATCGGTTTTTCAGTTCCTACAGATGTAATGGTTAAAACCTTAACAGATTTAGGATTTGTTCTTAACGGCGATGAGATCACAGTTCCTACATTCCGTCCTGATGTTCTTTGCTTTAATGATATAGCTGAAGAAGTTGCCCGTATGTATGGTTATGATAAAATCCCATCAACACTTATGGACGGCGACACAACAGTAGGTATAAAAACTTATGGTCAGCAGATTGAAGACAGAGTTAAAAACACTTTAGTTTCTGCAGGTCTTTACGAAACATTGGTATTCAGTTTTACTAACCCCAATATTTTTGATAAGTTAAATATGCCAGCTGATAGCGAATTGAGAAATGCAGTAGTAATCACTAATCCGTTAGGTGTTGAAAACTCAATTATGAGAACAACAGCTATTGCATCTATGATGGAAGTAGTTGCCCGTAATGAAAACTTCAAAGCCGACAATGTAAGACTTTTTGAGCTTGGTAAAATCTATCTTCCTAAAGAGGGCGAAGATTTACCTGAAGAAAGAAGAAAAGTTACAATTGGTATGTACGGAAATTGCGACTACTATGATTTAAAAGGTGTAGTAGAAGTAATGCTTGATGATTTAGGAATTTACAAGCGTTCCTTTGAGCCTGAAAAGAAAAAATCAACATTCCATCCTGGCAGATGTGCAAATTTAGTTGCAGGTGGCAAAAAAATTGGTGTCATCGGTCAGATTCATCCTGTAGTTGCTGAAAATTACGGCGTTTCCAGTGATGTATATGTGGCTGAAATCGACTTTGAAGATATACTGGCTTTAGCAAAAACAGAAAAAACCTACAAAAAATTGCCTAAATACCCTGCAACACAACGTGACCTGGCATTTTTAGCTGACGATTCTGTTTTAGCAACTCAAATTGAAAATATTATTAAGAAAAAATCAGGCAACATCTTTGAAAGCTTAACACTTTTTGACGTATATAAAGGTAATCAGATTCCTGAAAACAAAAAATCAATGGCTTATTCTTTAGTGTTACGTGATGAAAACAAAACACTTACAGATGAAGATGTGAACCCTGTTATTGAAAGTATTTTAAAAGAGCTTTCAGAAAAACTGAATGTAAAATTGAGATAAGATGAAATAAAAGAGAGAATGTCAGATGACATTCTCTCTTTTATTTAAAATATTTGATTTAATAAGCTTTTCATTTCCTTATAAGTCTTAACAGTAAAAGCCTGATTTTTTAATTTAGCAGAGTTTGGTACACCTTTTAAATACCATGCAAAGTGCTTTCTCATTTCAGGAACACCAATTTTTTCAGGCTTGTATTCTTCCATTAATTCAATATGGCGGAGTAGTGCTTTTTTCCTTTCAAATAAATCAAATGATATATTTTTTCCGTCAAAATATGATTTGATTTCTTTAAATATAAAAGGATTACCTAAAGCGCCGCGACCAACCATTAAACTGCTGCAGTCTGTTTTTGCAAGTATTTCTTTGGCTGACGTGCCATCTGTAACATCGCCATTTGAAACAACAGAAATTTTAACATTATCACGAACTTGTTTTATAATTTCATAATCAGCTTTTCCTGAATAAAACTGGTCCTTGGTTCTTCCATGTACAGTAACAGACGAAATACCGACATTTTCCATAATTTTTGCAAATGATACAGCATTTATATTATTTTTATCCCAACCTGCACGAAACTTAACGCTTACGGGGATGGAAACTGCAGAAACTACGGCTTCTGCCACTTTACCTGCTAAAGCTTCATTAAGCATTAAAGAACAACCATCGCCGTTTTTGACAATTTTAGGAGCAGGGCATCCCATATTTATATCTAAATACTTTACGCCTGAATCTTCTAAAATTTTAGCGGCTTCTGCCATAACATCCGGCTCGTTGCCGAAAAGCTGAACAATAAGTGGTGTTTCTGTGTCGTTTGTTTGCAGGAGCTCTTTTGTTTTTTTGTCCTTATAGTGAAGTCCTCGGGAACTGACCATTTCAGAAACAACCAGGTCTGCGCCGTATTCCTTACACAATGTACGAAAAGCGAGGTCGGTTACACCTGCCATGGGTGCCAAAAAGATTTTATTATCGTAAAAGTTCATATTAATTCGATGCCATTATCTGATTCCAGATTTCAAGGTATTTTTGATTTATTTTATCATCACTCTTTAACATTTCACTCTTTTGTAAAACTGCATCGTCGGGATAAAGTCCCTTATTGTTTTTAATAGTATCAGGGAGAAGCTTTAAACCTTCGGTGTTTGTGCAACCATAAAATGTTTCTAAAGCGTTTTGAGCAGCAATCTCGGGCTTGTGCATATAGTTAATGAAGCTTTCAGCACCTGCCTTGTTTTGAGCGTTTTTAGGAATAACCATAGCGTCAACACAGTAGATTGTGCCGTTTTCGGGAATAGCATATTTTAATGTGTCTTTTTCTGAAATTGCCTTACCTGCTTCGCCTGAGTAAACCAATCCCATGTAGCCTTCGCCCGAAATAATTTTATCCTTAACTTCGTCTGTTACATAGCCTAAAACCAAATCACGTTGTGCTAAAAGCTCGCTTTTAGCAGCTTCTAATTCGGTATCATCAGTTGAATTAACAGAAAATCCGAGTTTCTTTAGAGTCATGCCTATAGAATCCCTTACGCTGTCTAACATAAAGATTTTGCCTTTATATTTTTCGTTCCACATAACAGACATATCAGATACTTCGTCTTTAACCTTTACGCTATCATAAAGAATGCCTACAGTTGACCACATATACGGAACAGAATATTTATTTTCTGTATCGTAGTATGGATTTTTAAAGGTTTCATTTACATACTGATAGTTGGGAATATTGTTAAAATCCAAAGGCTGTACGATATCTTCACGAATTAGTCTATCTACCATATAGTCAGATGGAATTAAAACGTCATAAGATGTTGTTTTAATTTTTGTGTACATATCTTCGTTAGAAGCAAATTCGCTGTAAATTACCTTGTAACCTGTTTCTTCTTCAAATTGCTTTACCACATCTTCTCCAATGTATTCAGAAGCGTTAAATACCCTGATTACTTTTGAAGGGTCGGTGCCGCAGCCTGAAAACATTAATGTGGATAGTAAAAGCACAAATGCTAAAAATAAATATAGATTTTTTTTCATTTTATCATACCCCTTTTTAGTATTTTTGTTGAGCTTTTTTTGAAGCTTTGCTGCTTCTTACATTGATAACAATTAAAAGAAGCATTATAACAGCAAACATTAATGCCGAAAGAGCATTAATAGATGGACTTACACCTTTTTTTGCTGCATTATAAATTAAAATTGATAAATTTTCAACTCCTGGACCTGTTGTAAAATAACTTACAATAAAGTCGTCAATAGAGAGAGTAAATGCCATTAAAAGACCGGTTATAACACCTGGCATAATCTCGGGAATTGTAACCTTCCACGTAGCCAATGCGGGAGTTGCACCTAAATCAAGTGCTGCTTCGTATGTTTTGTTATCGGCTTGTTTTAGCTTAGGTAATACTGAAAGTATAACATAAGGAATGCAAAATGACATGTGTGCGAGTATTAATGTAAATATGCCTGTAGGAAGCTTTGCTATATAAAAAAGCAGCATTAGAGCAATTCCAGTAACGATATCAGGGTTCAAAACAGGCAACATATTTATGTTCATAACTGTGCTTTTTTGCCATTTCTTTAGCGAGTTTATTCCTATTGCAGCCATTGTTCCAATTATTGTTGAAAGAATAGCCGCAACAGATGCTACAAGTAGTGTGTTGTAAAGTGCAGTCATAATTTGTGTGTCTTGGAAAAGTTCAATATACCACTTAAACGAAAAGCCTGTCCAGACACGATATTTTGATTCGTTAAAAGAATATATAATCAAAACAATAATCGGCGCATACAAAAAAAGGAGCACCAAATACAGATACAGCTTTTTGAGATTTTTCATATCAGCATACCTCCTTGCGATTCTTTTTCTGAATCAGAAGTGAAGAACATACTGATTAAAATTAAAATCATAAGCACTAATGACATTGTAGAACCGAAGTTCCAGTCACCGCCTATGCCGAATTGTTTTTCGATAACATTGCCTATTAAATTTACATTATTTCCGCTTAAAATGCTTGATATTGCAAATGTTGTAATTGCAGGAACAAACACCATTGTAATACCAGAAATTATACCTGGTACACTCAGAGGTAAAGTGATTTTTCTGAACACATTAAATTTATTTGCACCTAAATCTTCAGCAGCGCTCAAAATGGAGTAGTCCATTTTAGCCATAACAGAGTAAATCGGCAAAATCATAAATGGCAAGAAATTATACACCATACCAAAAATAACGGCGCCTTCACCATATAAAAACTGAATAGATTCTTCTTTAGCAATTATTCCTAAAAATCTTAGCAGTTGATTAATAAGTCCTTCATTTTCCAATAATGTAAGCCAGGAGTAAGTTCTTAAAAGTAAATTCATCCACATTGGAATTACTATTAAAAGCATCATAATACTTTTATGCTTTAAATTTTTCGAAGAAAGTATTAAAGCAGCGGGGTAGCCGACAATTAAACAAATTATTGTGCTGATTGCGGCAAAAAGTGCAGAACGCCATAAAACACCTAAATAAAGCGGTGTAAAAAAACGTTCAAAGTTTTCTAATGAAAAACGAAACGTGCCATCATCATTTTGTATAGTTAATCCATAAAATACGATAACAAGTAATGGAACAACAATAAAAATTATCGACCATACTATGTATGGCATAGAGTACCAGCGTCTGTTCATCCTAATTATCCTTCTCTTTCTTCATAATATGGATATCATTAGGGTATAAATCCAAATAAACTGTAGTTCCCACAGGCTCCATAGTTGTTGAGTGAACAATCCAATCGTAGTTTGCGGCGTTTATTATCATTTCATAATGAACACCTTTGAAAACTACCGAATTGACGATGCCTGAAATTTTGCCCTTTTCCTTGTCGAACTTAATATCTTCAGGACGGATAACAACATCAACTATTTCGTTTGTATCAAAGCCTTTGTCCAAACATTCAAAGGATGTTCCCGCAAAGTCAACTAAATAATCTTCCTTCATAACGCCATCTATAATATTGCTTTCGCCGATGAAACTGGCAACAAAAGCATTTTTTGGTTCATTATAAATATCAATAGGAGAGCCCATTTGCTGAATTTTGCCATTGTTCATAACAATGATTTCGTCAGACATTGTAAGAGCTTCCTCTTGATCGTGTGTAACATAAATAAATGTAATGCCGAGCTTTTTCTGAATTTTCTTTAATTCAAGTTGCATTTCCTGTCGTAATTTTAAATCTAAAGCACCAAGGGGCTCATCTAAGAGCAGTACTTCAGGTTCATTGACTAAAGCCCTTGCAATAGCGATACGCTGCTGTTGACCACCGGATAAAGAGTCAACACTTCGCTTTTCAAAACCGCTAAGATTCACAAGCTTTAAAATTTCACTTACTTTTTCTTTAATAATCTTTTTGTCTATTTTTTTTATAGTTAACCCAAAAGCAACGTTATCAAAAACGTTCATATGTGGAAAAAGAGCATATTTTTGGAAAACTGTGTTAAGACGTCTTTTGTAGGGGGGAAGATTGGTAATATCTTCTCCGTCAAAAAGTATTTGTCCGTTATCAGGCTTTTCAAAACCGCCGATTAATCGAAGTGTTGTTGTTTTTCCACAACCACTCGGGCCTAATATAGTAACAAACGCGTGTCTTTTAATTTCAACACTAAAGTTTTCAAGAATATCCTCTTCGCCAAAACTTTTGGAAATGTTTTTAAGTTCAATAACTGCGTTGGACATTTATCACCCTCCTAAACTCAGAATTATATGAAAATATGTAAATAAAAATAAAAGCCGGAACACACATCGTTCTTATGCGTCCGACACCCCACATTTTAAAAATATATCCTACAATAAAGGATACCCAAAAAATGAAAATATTTAATTTACGTACTAATTATAACACATTTTTTCAAAAAAACAATATTTTTTTGAAAAAAATATTGACTTTTTCAAACAAAAAATGGGTTTTTATAGACAAAACATAAAAAATGTTATATAATTAATCTCAAGAAGAATTTATGCCCTAAGGCAGAAAGGCTGAGGATAAATTATGAACGCAAATGTACATGAAATGACACATCCGTTGATTTTACACAAAATTTCAATGATTCGTGACGAAAATACCACAGTTAAAGATTTTCGTGAATTGGTTTACGAAATCTCGCTTTTAATGGGATATGAAGCTACAAGAGATTTAAAAATGATTTCACATCCTGTTAAAACTCCGTTAGCAGAAACAACAGGAAAATTTATTGAAAGACAAGTTGCATTAGTTCCTATTTTAAGAGCCGGATTAGGTATGGTTGATGCTTTAATGAGCATTATTCCTGCAGCAAAGGTTGGCCATGTGGGTCTATATCGTGACCACGAAACATTAGAGCCTAAAGAGTACTACTGCAAGCTTCCGCCTGATATTGAAAATCGTCAGGTTATTGTTTTAGACCCAATGCTCGCTACTGGTGGCAGTGCAGCAGCAGCTATTGATTTTATTAAACAAAGGGGTGCTAAACGCATTAAACTTATGTGTATTATCGGTGCGCCTGAAGGTGTTGAGACGGTAACAAAGGCTCATCCTGATGTTGAAGTGTTTATTGGTACAATAGATGAAAAACTAAATGAGAAAGGATATATTGTTCCTGGTCTTGGAGACGCCGGCGACAGACTTTTTGGAACACTATAAAAGGTTTTTACTTATGACTATCGATGTATTAAGACAAGATATGGTTGCAGCTATGAAGGCTAAAGACAAAGAAACAAAAGATGCTTTATCTTTGCTTATTGCAGCTGTTAAAAAGGTAGCTATTGATGAAGGTGTAAGGGAAGATATACCTGAAGCGATTGTAGATAAAGTGATTTTAAAGGAATTAAAATCTATCAAAGAACAGATTGATACTTGCCCTGATGAAAGAGCAGACCTTAAGACACAATACAAAAGGACCTATGAAATTGTTGAAAAATATGCACCGAAGATTTTATCGGAAGATGAAATCAAACAAATAATCACAACCAAGTTTGCAGATGTTTTAGCCACTAAAAACAAGGGTATGATTATGAAGGCTGTAATGGGCGAATTAAATGGAAAAGCCGATGGGAAAGTAATAAATCAGGTAGTAGCAGATTTATGTAAATAGAATACGACATTAAAAAACGAATAGACTGTAGCAAAAATTGCTACAGTCTATTCGTTTTTACTCTTCGGTTGTTTCTTCAGTGATTTCAAAAGGTATTTCTTCTGATTTTACACCATTGAAAATATCTACAAATTCTTTACCGCTAATTTTTTCTTTTTCAATTAAAGCATTGGCAACATTGTGCAATTTCTCGATATTTGCAGTTAAAATATCGTTACAACGAGAATAAGCACTATCTATAATTTCTTTAACTTCCATATCAATATCAGAAGCAAATTTTTCGCTATATTCACGGCCGCTTGAATAACTCATTCCCAAGAACACCTCATCGTTTTCAGTTCTGAATGAGATAGGACCGATTTTATCGCTCATACCATATTTTGTAACCATATCACGCGCAATTTTGCTTGCTCGTTCAATGTCATTTGAAGCACCTGTTGAAATATCATCTAAAACTATTTTTTCAGCTACACGACCGCCTAAAAGACTTACTAAGTTATCGAGCATATCGTTTTTTGAAACATAGTTTTTATCATCAGTTGGAAGTGAAAGTGTATATCCACCTGCACGACCGCGTTGTATGATTGATACTTCGTGCACAGGGTCGCAATTAGGCAACAAATGATGAATGATTGCGTGACCTGCTTCGTGATATGCTACGAGCTTTTTATCCTTATCTGTAACAACCTTGGATTTCTTTTCAGGACCAGCTATGACCTTTATTACAGAGTCTTCGATATGCTGCATTTTTATTTTCTTTTCGCCGAGTTTTGCAGCTAAAAGCGCAGCCTCATTCATAAGATTTTCTAAATCTGCACCTGTAAAACCAACCGTTGATTTTGCAACAACTGATAAATCTACATCATCATCCAGTGGCTTAGCACGGGAGTGTACTTTAAGAATTTCTTCTCGTCCTTTAACATCGGGAGAATTTACAACAATCTGTCTGTCGAAACGACCAGGGCGAAGAAGTGCGGGGTCTAAAATATCGGGCCTGTTTGTTGCAGCCATAATAATTATGCCTTCATTTGCACCGAAACCGTCCATTTCAACAAGTAACTGATTCAATGTTTGCTCACGTTCGTCGTGACCACCACCGAGACCTGCACCACGATGTCTGCCAACAGCATCGATTTCATCTATAAAAATAATACTCGGAGAATTTTTCTTTGCCTGGTCAAACAAATCACGAACACGAGAAGCGCCAACACCGACAAACATTTCTACAAAGTCAGAACCGCTGATAGAAAAGAACGGAACCTTAGCTTCGCCTGCAACAGCCTTGGCAAGTAGTGTTTTACCTGTTCCCGGAGGTCCAACTAATAGTATGCCTTTTGGAATACGCGCACCGAGTTCAATGAATTTAGAAGAATCACGTAGGAAATCTACGATTTCTTCAAGTTCTTCTTTTTCTTCATCGGCGCCTGCTACATCCTTAAAGGTCACGTGAGTTTCGCCACCGTCTGTCATTTTGGCTGTACTCCTGCCAAACGACATAGCTTTTCCGCCGCCTTGAGATTGGCGCATAAATATTATCCAGAATGCTATGAAAATGCCTATAGTCAAAAGTGTAGGTAAAAATGAAATCCACCAAGGCAATTCTTCAGGGGCAGGAGTGTTAAGCTTAAGTGTGCCTGCATCTATCTGCATTTGAATTTGTTCGCCTGCATTTTCATAGAGTATATTTATAGAAGGGATATGTGCGATTCTTTTATTTTGTATAAAATCTGCACTTTCTCCTCTGTTTGCAAGAATAATTTCAACAGTTCTGTCTTTAATTGTCATTTCCTGCACATTGCCAGAATTGATATTCTGCACTAATTCGGAATAGGTAATTTGTTCAACGCCCGGCTCATAGTTAAATGTGCCAAATGCAATAAAAACCACTATAAGTAAAATGGCATAAAACCATATTCCGTTAAATCCTTTTTTCTTGTTTTGTTTCAAAAAATTCACCTCAAGTTGATTTTTCCATTAGTCTAACATATAGTTTTAAAAAAAACAATAGAACAAAAATATTGTTCATTTAAAATTAATTATTTGCATAAACTTCGGTTTTTAAAACACCTATATATGGAAGTTCGCGATATTTTTCTGCATAGTCCAAGCCGTAACCGACAACAAACTCATCAGGTATTTCAAAACCGCAGTAATCGGCTTTTATGTCACGGAGACGACGGGAAGGTTTGTCCAGCAAACAACACAATTTCATAGATTTTGCATTTTTATTTTTAAAATGTTCAATTAGATTGCAAAGAGTATTTCCTGTATCTAAAATATCTTCTATTATGAGAACATGTTTATTTTCAAAAGAAGCCCCGGAATCTAACTTTACGTTTAAAGTGCCTGAACTTTCCGTGCTGGCGCCGTAGCTTGAAACACAAACCATATCAAAGGTAACAGGGAAATTTACTTCTCTTACCAGGTCTGCAAAAAAGGGAAGTGACCCCTTTAAAACAGCGACAAAAACAACTTCTTCGCCGTTGTAATCGTTGTTTAACTTAGCTGCAATTTCTTTTACTTTTTTGTGAATTTCTTCTGCTGTAAAAAGAACATTCTTTAGGTCCTTATGCATTGTCATTCTCCTTATGTATAGTGATTTTTATATATTTGTTACCATTTCTTTTTCTTAACGTGATATCGTCTCTCACACCGCAGAGCCAGATGATTTTATTATCATATAACAAAACGGGAATTTTATCTCTTAGAAAAGATGGTATTTTTTCGTCAATTAAAATATCTTTAAGCTTTTTTGTACCGCAGTTAGAAAGGTGCATTTTATCTCCGTTTTGTCTGTTTCGCAATACAAAATTAGGATTTATCCTTTCGGCATCTAAGTAAATAGTATTTTTGTCGTTGTAAGAGATGTTTTTATTTCCTTCTGAAACTTCGATATATGAAGAAATTTCGGGTATATAATACTTACCAAAACCGCTTATATTATAAAAAAAGTCCTGAGAATTGCTGTTTTTATAAATAAAATACGCTGTTTCGTATTTTACATAAAAATCAACATTTTTATTAACAGAGACAGGCGTTTTATTTTTTAAACTGTTAAATATAATATCACATAGACTGTTAGAAATATTCAAATCAGAAAGCTCAAACACTGCTTTTTTAATGATTCTTTTTACAATATAAGGATTTATAGTTAAAAGCAGGTTAACGTCAGACTGAAAGCTATAAGGCTCTTTTTTAATAACCCTTGAAAATTCATTGTTAACATACTCATCAATAAAAGAATTTGCTTCTTTGTAAAGCTCTATATTAGACGAGAAAACATCTGTAAAGCTTTGGTTATACTCATTTGTGAGTTTTGGAATAAGGTCGTTCCTTATTTTGTTTCTTGTAAAATCATTTTCTGAGTTAGTAGAGTCGGTGACAAAGTCTAAACCTTTACATTTTAAATATTCTTCAATTTCAGTTCGTGAAAGACAAAGAATTGGTCTTATAACATTATTGTCATTAAAACAGGAAATGCCCGAAAGTCCCCTTAGGTCTGTGCCGCGTAAGATACGCATCAGTACAGTTTCTACGTTGTCGTTTTTATTATGAGCAGTTGAAACCTTTACAGCACCTAATGAGATTTTAAGCTCATCAAAAAAATCATATCTTGCAATTCTTCCTGCTTCTTCGCATGAGACCTTAAGTTCTTTCGATAAAGCATTGATATCTACATATTTTTTGTAAAAGGGGAGAGAGTGTTTTTTGCATAAAACTTCAACAAAATGTTCATCCCGTAAGGCTTCATCACCACGTAAGCCGTGATTGAGATGCGCAACGAATAGCTTTAGATTAAATTCTTCTTTAATACCCAATAAAATATTAAGCATACAAACAGAATCTGCGCCGCCTGAAACAGCACATATAATCGAATCTCCATAGCTTATTAAATTGTGTTTTTTAATATAGCTTAAAACTTTATTTTTAATTTCCATATCTAAACCCTACTTTAAGAGGTGTTAGTGTTGAGTGTCTCTATCGAAAAATCTTGTATATTCGCCTTTCCATACAAGGTCTATTGTGCCGAGTGAGCCGCTTCTGTGCTTTGCAATGCTTAATTTTACCGTGTTTGTTTCTTCTTCTGTAGCAACATCACGGTATAAAAACATTACAATATCAGCATCCTGCTCAATAGCACCAGATTCACGAAGGTCAGAAAGCTTTGGTCTGTTATCGTCCTTGCGTTGTTCGGTAGCACGGGAAAGCTGTGAAAGTGTGAGTATAGGAATATCTAATTCCTTTGCCAAAAGCTTTAAAGAACGTGACATATCAGATACTTCTTGCTGTCTGCTTTCGGAACGTTTTCCTTGCATAAGCTGTAAATAGTCAATAACAATTAAGCCTAAACCACGTTCTGCCTTTAATCTTCTGCAGGTTGCGCGTATATCGGACACCTTAACAGCTGTGTTTTCGCTTATATATATTGGTGCTTTACCCAATGTATTTAAAGCCAATGCAACCTTTTCCCAATCGTCATCATCTAATTCTCCTGAACGTAAATGACCGCTGTCGATTAACATTTCTGAACTCATAATTCTTGAAACTAATTGAGTACCTGACATTTCAAGACTAAAAATTGCAACAGGAACATTGCCCTTAATAGCAGCGTTGGCAGCAATGTTTAAAGCAAAGCTTGTCTTACCTACACTGGGACGTGCTGCAAGCAAAATAAGGTCAGATTTTTGCAATCCGTTCAAAATGTTATCCAATGATGAAAAACCTGTAGGCACACCTGTTAATTTACCTTTGGAGCTGTAAATTTTGGTTAAATTTTCATGTGTATCAATAAGCACGTCTTTAATATGACGAATATCTGTGCTTTTACTTTCCAATGTGTCAAATATTAATTTTCCCGCAAAATCTGCAACGTCTAAAGCATTTGTGCCGACATCTAAGCTTTGGTCTTTAATTTTTTGGGCAGCCTGTGCTAATTTTCTTCTTAAAGATTTTTCTGAAATTATTTCTATATGTTGTCCGATATTTGCAGTTGTAGGCAGAGTAGAAGCAAGATATGACAAATACTGTAAACCACCTACTGCTTCTAATGCTGACATAGAATTCAATTCATCTGAAACAGTAACTAAATCTATAGCAATATTTCGATTAAACAAAGAAGCCATAGCTGTAAAAATCTTTTTGTTTGCTTCTATGTAAAAATCTGCTTCGTTAAGTTTTTCAAAAGCTGCAGTCACACATTCGCGGTCGATAAGCATAGAGCCTAATACGGACTGTTCTGCTTCTTTATTGTGCGGCATAGCACTTTGTATTAAATTCTCGTTTTGAATATCCATTAGCGGACAGTCCTTTCATTTGTTATAGTGGTAAAACTTCAACCTTAACCTTGGCAGAAATACCAGGATAAACCTTAACAACGGCATCGGTTGTTCCCAGGATTTTGATGCTTTCAATCTGTACTTTTTTCTTATCTACTTCCAAATGGAGTTGGTTTTTGATTTCGTTTGCTACATCTTGTGCTGTAATAGAGCCAAAAAGCTTTCCATTTTCGCCTGATTTTGCTTTAAAAGTAACTTTCTTACCTTCAAGCTTATCAGCTAATTCTTTTGCACGCATCTCTTCCTGATTTTTATGATATTGAGCCGCACTTTTTTTGCCTTCCAATTCATTTATTGCACTTTTGTCTGCAACTATAGCCAAGCCTTTTGGCAGTAAGAAATTTTTTGCATATCCGTCGGATGCATTTATTAAATCACCTTTTTTACCTTGTCCTTTTACATCGGCTTTTAAAATTACTTTCATTGTATATACCTCGCATTTTATAAATTCTTAGTTTGCATTGTCAATATAATAGTCGTCGATTGCTTGAATGAGTAAATCCTTGGCGTTTTCGCCTGTGGTATTATCGAGCTGAGCACCGGCAATAGTCATGTGACCGCCGCCACCTAATTTTTCAAGTATAAGCTGAACGTTAATTTCTCCTAAAGAACGACCGCTGATATTTACTTTTCCATTAACATCAAGAATAACAAAGGAAGCAATAATACCCCTGATATTTAAAAGCTCGTCAGCAGCCTGTGCCATAACGGTATGTGTTATATCGTCTGATGCAGGGGATATGCTTATGGCGATGTTATCTCTTACTATTTCGGCATTCTTAATTATTTCAGAACGCTTGATGTATGTTTTTAAATCCTGTTGGAAAACTGTTTTAACAGCAATTGTATCTACACCTTGTTTTCTCAAAAACGAAGCAGCTTCAAATGTTCTTACACCTGTTTTGAACGTGAAATTCTTTGTATCAATAACAATTCCTGAATAAAGAGCTTCGGCTTCGATTTTTGTTAGGGACATTTTGTTTGAAGTATATTGCAGAATTTCAGTTATCATTTCACATGTCGAAGATGCATAAGGCTCGTGATAAACCAATGCTGGATGTTCAACAAAATCTTCGGTTCTTCTGTGATGGTCAATGACAACAATTTGCTGTGCATCTTCTAATAAAGAGGTATCCTCTAAAAGAGATGTTCTGTGTGTATCTACCATAATAACAAGTGTGTTTTCATTTATTTTGCTTTTTGCTTCTTCATTTGTTATCACTAATTCGTTATAATCTTCTGTGTAATCGAGTTTGTTTAACATCCTTGCTACAGTTTTGTCATAAGTTTCCATAGCAATAGACATAGGGGTGTTATGGATACGACAGATTCTTAATAATCCAAAAGCAGCACCGATGCCATCAAGGTCAGCATTTTTGTGAGTTAAAACCACCACGTTATTAGCGTTGCTTATAAGACCGGAAAGGGCAAAGCTTACAACACGGGCCTTAACACGGGTGCTTTTTTCGTGTTCTTTTGTAGCTGTGCCGTAAAAACGGAATTGTTCATTGTCCTTTATTACAGCCTGGTCACCGCCGCGACCAAGTGCCATATTTAATGCAGCTTTTGCATAGGTGTCATTCTCAGTGAGATTTTCGCCACCCATACCAATTCCTATACTGATTGAAGCTGGTATTGAATTTTTGGTGTCGATAGCACGAACTTTAGACAAAACGTCAAATTTGTTCTTTATAAATGTTTCTAAGTGCTGATATTCAAATTCTATAAAATACTTATCCTTTTCATATTTTAAGATAATACCATTGTTTTCAGATACCCAGGTGTTAATTATTTTATATAATTCTGACTGCAATTGCGGAACGATAGAAGATGGTGCGGCGTCCATTAGTTCGTCGTAATTATCCACAGTAACAAAGCAAATAAGTGCTTTTTCAGCGATGTATTTTTTGTGAAGTTCGATGTTTGATGTTATATCATCCAAGTAAAGAATAGTAATAGCATCGTCGTTATCTGATGCTGATTGCGGAGTATTTCCTATAGCCTTATAGACTCTGCCGTTATACGCAAGCTTGTGAACGAAACCTGATGAACCTTCATTCGGCAATAGTGAAGAAATGTCAAAATCGCTGAACAAATCAGTGATTATACAATCGCTTAGATTTTTATCTGGAAAAATCTTACGAAGTAGTGCATTGTACCAAATTACATTGCCCTTTGAGTCAAGTAAAATTATAGGTAATGGAAAGGATAAAAGTGTATCATTGTGCGTATTTGCACTAAGTGTAACACTTTCTATCATTTCGTTGATTTTCTTTTTATAATTTAGCTTAAATATTACATTAAACAAAAGAATAACCAAAGATAAAGCAAGCTGTGTTATTCCAAACCATAGATAATTATTAAAGAGCATAACAATGCCTAAAATAGCAAATATTATAATATAAATTTCATTTGCAAAATAGATTTTGTCTATTTTATTTTTGTTCGTCATAATTAACACCTACATATAGGAATATTATTTTTTTAATGATTTTTCCTTAAGATTAATCAAACAATCAAATAAACCAAGAATACATATAAATATAAATGGCAATCCAAGTGCGAATATTGGTAATGTTGCTATAAAAAATAAAAGTATTTTTCTTGGGGCTGAATTATTCATCCTGCTCTTTAGTAAAAAATCTATGAATGATAGGCCTAAAACGTAAAAAATAAATGTCGAAACAGCTAAAACATTTGCAAAAGCATCTGCGATGTATCCCTTGGGAGCTATGAATATCATTATTGCCACAATGATATATATAATGCCTAAAGATTTATCGAATTGCCATTCGGAAAATGGTTTAAAAACTGATAAATCACTTTTTGTTATTTTTAAAATTTTTTTAAAGATGTAGAATATAAAAATGGCAATTACTATACAGATTATAAGTATAAAGCTCGGCATAAATTTCATCATAGTTGTCATAATTTCTGACATTAATTTACTTATTTCAGCTTGTGAAAATTCGCCTGCGTATGTAGCTAAAAGCACATTCTTATAAACCTCTGAAGATTCTTTGAAAGTTTTTTCTATTATATTTAAATTATTTTCATCAACGCCGATAATTTTAACGCTCAGCAACAGGTATATTACATATACACACGATAACAAGGAAATTGTTTTAAATTCCGTGAATTTTAAATTGTATGCAATTCCAAGAGAAATTCCGCAGAGTAGTGTGGGGGCTAACGATGAAATTGCGACAATAAAATCTCCAACAAACAGCGCATACACGGTGCAAGAACATACACAAACTAAACCTACGAAATAATAGTGATATCTAGTAATGGTGTAGCCAATGACAGATGCCAAAAGCGCTGTAAATAAAATTCCTACTATGCTTAAATTAAGGGTTGAAATTAAAGATAAAATTACAGTTGCTATTAAAATCAAAGCATAATTTTTAAATTTGTTTTCTGCCAATTAAAAGACTCCTACTCATAATATCGTAACTTATATTCTAACACACATTTTTTAAAATATCAACAAGAAAAATTAAAATGATGTTACAAAGCTTGTTTTTCTCAATATTTTCTTGATTTTATACCAATATTATGTTATAATAAATTTGTTTGGTATGCTTGGTAATTTAAGATGTAAGAGATAAGCACCAAAATGAAAATTATTTGATGTTTATGTCTTATCTCTTGTTATCAAGAAACTCAAACAATACCCGTTTTGCCCACAATTCGGTGTATTTTAAAATAAATTTTCGTGGGCAGAAAGGTAATGTTAAAAATGTACAAAAGCTTTAAAACCGAATTTGCAGGAAGACCATTAGAAATTGAAACAGGCAAATTTGCAGAACTTGCCGGTGGTGCAGTTATGGTAAGATATGGTGAAACCTGCGTATTATCAACAGCAACAATGGCTGCAAAGCCAAGAGAAGGAATTGATTTCTTCCCTTTAAGTGTTGATTTTGAAGAAAAACTGTATTCAGTAGGCAGAATCCCCGGTGGTTTTACAAGAAGAGAAGGAAAACCATCAGACAAAGCCGTATTGACATCCCGTGTTATCGATAGACCAATCAGACCGCTATTCCCAAAGGATTTAAGAAATGACGTATCAGTTGTAAATACAGTTATGTCAGTTGACCAGGACTATTCTCCTGAAGTTGCTGCAATGATTGGTACATCTATTGCTATTTCTATTTCCGAAATCCCGTGGAACGGACCTATTGCCGGCGTTGTTATGGGCTATGTAGATGGCAAATTAATTGTAAACCCAACATTAGCTGAACGTGAAAAAAGTGACCTTTATTTAACAGTTGCCGGCACAAAAGAAAAGGTTGTAATGATTGAGGCAGGCGCAAAAGAAGTTAAAGAAGAGGTTGTTTTTGACGCTATTATGATGGCTCATGAAGAAATCAAAAAGATTTGTGATTTTATTTCCGATATCCAATCAGAGGTAGGAAAGAAAAAAATCACATACGAGCCACATGTTGTTGATGATGAACTCTACAAAGATATTTTAGAATTCGGTATGGAAAGACTAAAAAAAGCCTTAGATACAGATGATAAAAATGTCCGTGAAGTTAATATGAAAGCGTTTTATGCTGAATTATATTCTCATTTTGAAGGTAAATACTCTGAAGAAGAAAATGGTGGAGATATTGTAGAAGCGGTAGAAAAGCTTGCAAAATATATAGTTCGCCGTTGGATTTTAGACGAAGGTAAGAGAGTTGATGGTCGTGGAATTAAAGACATAAGACCATTGAGTGCTGAAGTTTCAATTTTACCAAGAACACACGGCTCTGGTCTTTTTGCAAGAGGACAAACTCAGGTATTAACTGTTGCAACATTAGGACCAATAGGCGAAGCTCAGATGTTAGATGGCATTGATGCTGAAACAGAAAAAAGATACATTCATCACTACAATTTCCCATCATACAGCGTTGGCGAAACAAGACCATCTCGTGGACCGGGCAGACGTGAAATCGGACACGGCGCTTTAGCTGAACGTGCATTAGAGCCGGTTATTCCAAGCGAAGAAGAATTCCCTTATGCATTAAGACTTGTATCTGAAGTACTTTCATCAAATGGTAGTACATCACAGGCGAGTGTATGCGGTAGTACATTAGCACTTATGGATGCCGGTGTTCCAATAAAAGCTCCTGTTGCAGGTATTTCTGTTGGTCTTGTTACAGAAGGCGAAAGATTTATTACTATGGTTGATATTCAGGGATTAGAAGATTTCTACGGCGATATGGACTTTAAAGTAGCAGGAACAAAAGAAGGTATTACTGCTATCCAGATGGACATCAAAATAGATGGTTTAACACCTGAAATTATCAAACAGGCATTTGAACAAACAAAAGAAGCAAGAAATTATATTTTAGATGAAGTTATCCTAAAGGCAATTCCAGAACCAAGAGCGACACTTTCAAAATATGCTCCTAAAATTTACACGATGCATATTGATAAAGATAAAATCCGCGATGTTATCGGTTCAGGCGGTAAGGTAATTCAGAAAATTATTGCTGAAACACAAACAAAAATTGATATCGAAGAAGACGGTACAATTTATGTTGCTACAAGTGATGAAGCAATGGCAAACAAGGCTATGGAAATCATCAATGCTATTTGTGGCAACATTGAAATCGGTGCAATTTTTAAGGGTAAGGTTGTAACAACAACAGCTTTTGGTGCGTTTGTTGAGTTTATTCCTGGTGTTGAAGGTTTAGTTCATATTTCTAAGCTCGAAAATAGAAGAGTTGCTAAAGTTGAAGATGTTGTAAACGTTGGCGATGAAATAATGGTAAAGGTTATGGAAGTTGACGAAAAAACCGGTAAAATCAGCTTATCAAGAAAAGATGCCTTAAATGATTTAGAGGGCGAAAAAGAAGATAACGAATAATTTTGATATTCGGAGGCAAATTATGAAAATTACATTAAAAGATGGAAAAGTATTAGAATATAGTGAGCCTACGCCTTTGTATGCTATAGCAGGCGATATAAGCGAGGGATTAATGCGTGCTGCACTCTCAGCAAATGTAAATGGCAAGATTTTAGGTATGAGTGAAGTAATAGAAAGTGATGCTAACATCACTTTCTATACCTTTGACGACCAAGAAGGTAAGGACACTCTAAGACATACAGCATCACATATATTAGCTCAGGCGGTTAAAAGACTATATCCTGATGCTAAACTTGCAATAGGTCCTGCTATTGAAAACGGTTTTTATTATGATATTGATTGTGAAATATCTTTTTCAACGGAAATTTTAGAAAAAATTGAAGCTGAAATGAAAAAAATTATAAAAGAAAATCTTCCTGTTAAGAAGTTTTTAAAATCAAGAGAAGATGCTCTTAAATATTTTGAAGAAAAAGGAGAAATATATAAAGTAGAGCTAATTCGTGATTTACCCGAAGATTCAGAAATTTCTTTTTATGAACAGGGAGAATTCACTGACCTTTGTGCAGGCCCACACGTGTCTTCTACAGGAAAAGTAAAAGCTTTTTGTTTAACAGGTACAGCAGGTGCATATTGGCGAGGTAACGAAAAAAATAAAATGCTTCAAAGAATTTATGGAACTGCTTTCTTGAAAAAGAGTGATATGGAAGACTTTTTGGCAGCTCAGGAAGAAGCAAGAAAACGCGACCATAATAAGCTCGGCCGTGAACTTGATATATTTACTACGGTTGATGTTATCGGTCAGGGTTTACCTGTTATGCTTCCAAAGGGAACAAAAATATTGCAGACATTACAGAGATGGGTAGAAGACTACGAAGAAGCAAATGGATGGATGCGTACAAAGACGCCTTTAATGGCCAAAAGTGACTTATATAAAATTTCAGGTCATTGGGACCATTATTTAGATGGTATGTTTGTAATGGGCGATCCCGAAAGTGACAAGGAAGTTTTTGCACTTCGTCCTATGACTTGTCCTTTCCAGTATCAAGCATATCTTTCAAAAATGAGAAGTTACAGAGATTTACCATTAAGATACGCTGAAACATCAACACTTTTCAGAAATGAAGCATCAGGCGAAATGCATGGTTTAATTCGTGTTCGTCAGTTTACAATTTCTGAAGGTCACTTAATGTGCAGACCTGACCAATTAGAAGACGAGTTTAAAAGATGTTTGGAAATGACAAACTATATGATGAAAACATTAGGTTTGTATGAAGATATTTCTTACAGGTTCTCACAGTGGGATCCTGATAATCGTGAAAAATATATCGGCACAGACGAACAGTGGGATGAAGCTCAGGGTATTATGAAAAACATTTTGGATGACTTGGGTATTGATTACAAAATAGGTATAGGCGAAGCTGCTTTCTATGGTCCTAAGCTTGATATCCAGATTAAAAATGTATTCGGCAAGGAAGACACCCTTGTTACAATTCAGGTTGACCAGATGCTTGCTGAAAAGTTCGGTATGGAATATACAGACAGCGATGGCTCAAAGAAAAATCCGTACATCATTCATAGAACTTCAATCGGTTGCTATGAAAGAACTTTAGCACTTTTAATTGAAAAATATGCAGGTGCTTTTCCGACTTGGCTTGCTCCTGTTCAGGCTAAGATTTTGCCAATAACAGACGGACAAAAAGAATATGCAAGGGAATATGCAAAAGTTTTACGTGCTAACGGTGTTTCTGTTGAAGTTGATGACAGAAATGAAAAAATTGGTTATAAAATCAGAGAAGCACAGTTAGATAAGGTGCCTTATATGCTTATTATCGGAGAAAAAGAACTCGAAAATAATGCTGTAGCTGTACGTTCAAGAAAAGACGGCGACCTTGGTCAGGTATCTAAAGATGATTTTATAAAAAATATTACAAAAGAAATTAAAGATAAAGTCAGATAATCAAAGTTGACATCTTAAGGGGTTGTTTACATGTGGATTGTAGTTCTTATAACACAGAACAAAGAAACTGCAGATATAGTAACCGAACTTTTGCGTAAAGCTGGTCTTATCGTTAAAATAAGAGCCGTTGGAGCAAAAACAGACAGCATATATGGTTGTTATGAAATTTTGCTACCTGAGTCTGAAGTCGAAGAAGGACATAGAGTGTTAATTTCTAACTTATTTTAATTGTTACGTTGTTATCAGCTCATAATAAGACAAATTTAAAAAAATGTGGGCAGAAAGGTTAGATCAGTAAATGAAAAAAATTGGTGTTTTAACAAGCGGCGGAGATGCACCTGGTATGAATGCTGCCATTCGTGCCGTTGTGCGTTCAGCATACGCTATGAAAATGGAAGTAATAGGTATTGAAAAAGGATATTTAGGACTTTTGAACAAATTGTGTCGTGAAATGGGTCCGCGTTCAGTTTCTGATATATTACACAGAGGTGGTACAATTTTACAGTCAGCGAGATGTCCTGAATTTAAAAAGGCTGAATCTGTAGAATTGGCAGTTAAAAATGCAAAGGAAATTGGTATTGAAGGAATGGTTGTTATAGGTGGCGATGGTTCCTTTCGTGGTGCAAGGGATTTAAGCTTGGCAGGACTCCCGACCATTGGTATTCCCGGAACAATAGATAATGATATCGGTTGCACAGACTATACCATAGGCTTTGATACTGCTCTGAATACTGTTCAAGATGCGATTGACAAAATCCGTGATACATGCCGTAGCCACGACAGATGTTCTGTTGTAGAGGTTATGGGCAGAGATGCGGGTTATATCGCAACAAACGTTGGTATTGCCTGTGGTGCAGAAGCAATCGTGATTCCTGAAAAAGGCTTTGATTTCAGAAGAGATATTTTAGCTGAAATTAAGGCAGGTATGAAACGTGGAAAGGAGCAACATTTGATTATCGTTGCAGAAGGTGTAACTAAGGACAATATGAGCGCCCTTAAAATGGCAAGCCGTATTGAAGAAGAAACAGGTATCGAAACGCGTGCCACGATTTTAGGACATATTCAGCGTGGAGGTAATCCTACAGTTAAAGACAGAGTTGTTGCAAGCAGAATGGGTGTTGCAGCAGTTGACCTTTTAAATCAAGGTATGGGAAATAGAATTGTTGCTATTCAGGGGGATGATATAGTAGATTATGATATCTTAGAAGGCTTAAATCTTCGTAAGCAATTAGACCCTGAATTATTAGGCGTAGCTGAAATACTTTCATTATAAAAAAACAGTGTCTGTAGATTAAGCTACAACCAAATAAAAGTTTTTAAGACAAGGTGTAACGCCTTGTCTTAATTTCTTTCTTTTTTTAATTTGTGCCACGGGCATCAATGTTTTACTAAATTTTAAGTTTATCGCTTTATGCCAAGGGGCGAAAGGGGGATTGCGATTTCCCCCTTTCCCCCTTAGCAAACCCCAAAACCCCTTGAAACGCTTTTTTGCTT
>JAZNDH010000013.1:0-66571 GCA_045587965.1 Congzhengia sp. | reverse complement strand
TCAGGCCAAAAAAATATCTTTTTTATCATTTTTTCAATTTAATCAGTTCGGGTTTTCCAATGTATCGGAGATTATTTTTTATAACAATTTCTTTCGCTTTTTTCAGCGATTTTTTGTCACAGGCGCTGTCAGGCATGTGGGCATCAAAACCAAAAGTAACGGGAGATTCTTCTTCCCCTGCAATTTGCCAGAAAATCTCATTAGGATAGCACCTGTTTTCTCTTATTCCTAAAAAATTAATTTCGAGAGGGATGTTAGTTTCAAAGGATGCTTTGCATAATTTTCTCATCTGTTCCCTATATACAGACTCATTACCCGTAAAGCAAAAAATATCAGGGTGTGCAACATAAGTAAAAACCCCAGTTTGCATGGCGCTTATCACATTTGAAACATAGTTCTCTAATTTCTGCAAGGAATTCGTAGGAGTCATAGTGTATCCGTCCATTGATTCTTCTTCCTTAATAAAATGGGGCCCTAAAATAAGATACTCGCACCCCACGCTTACTGCATTATTTAGCATATCATCAAAGACATCGGGATAATATTCACTTTCAAAACCGATACTGATTTCTATCTTTCCTTTATAAGCATCTCTTAAGGCAGAAATTAGTAAAATATATTCACTTGCTCTGTTATACGGCACTCTGTAGAAAGATTCCGTGCCGTCTTTTGCAATATGTGGAATATGGTCAGAAAATCCCATAAATTCTATTCCGCCTGCTATTGCTTTTTGAATATATTCATCAGGCGTTCCACTTGCATGACTGCACATATATGTATGTGTATGATAATTATAATTCATTTTATATTGTCTCCCTTAATCAATCCGTGATTACTCAGAGAAAAGCTCTATTTTTAACAATATTATATGTTTTTGGGTCAAAAAACTAACCATGTATATTATAAGGTCATTATACCCTTGCGAAATTGCTTTGTCAATACAAATAACAATAAAAAGATAGAAACAAAACCTTTTGTTTCTATCTTTTTAAACCTTAATATTTTAAAATTATTGCTTACCAACCGAAAAACGAAAAGAAGTCTGATGGTATATATTGTTTTTTACTTTCAGGTGTCTCCTGTTTTTGTTCAGTAGTCGGTTTTTCTTCCTGCAATATAACACTGACTTTCTGTTTTTTACCATTTCTGACTATTACAAACTTAATTGTATCGCCAACCTTATGTGTGTCCCTTATGGCGTTAATATCGTCCACACTTTCAATTTTTTGGCCCTCGCATTCGATTATTACATCGCCATTTTTAATTCCTGCTTTATCTGCTGAACCTCCTGGATTTACAGAATTTACATAAACGCCAACAGGCAAATCATTCGCCTGTGCTATACTCTGTGTTATATCAATACCTGTAATTCCTATTAGCGGTCTGCCTGTAACATATCCATTTTTAATGATAGATTCAAGCACAGGAATAGCTTCGTTCATTGGAATAGCAAACCCTAAGCCCTCAATATCATAGCCTGTGGATTTTGCAGTTGTTATGCCTATTACCTGACCATATATATTGATAAGTGCACCACCCGAATTTCCGGGGTTAATAGCAGCATCTGTCTGTAGCATTGTCATCTGACGTTCGTCGATTATCATTGTTCTGTCAATAGCACTGATGTAGCCCACAGTAAGAGTGCTTACCAACTCTTCCTGCAAAGGATTACCAATGGCGACCGCCAAATCACCTACACGAATGTTTGCAGAGTTTCCAATCTCTGCACTTGGTAAATCCTTTTCAGGAGAAACTTTTAAAACCGCCAAATCCGTTCTTTCGTCCTTGCCTACTAATTGGGCATCCAGACTTTGACCTGCGATAGTTTTTACCGTAATAATAGAAGCTCCGTTAATTACGTGGTTATTTGTTGCAATATAGCCATCCTTGGTAAGAATAACACCTGAACCGCTACTGGTACTACTATTAAAACCATTTGTTGATGTGCAAATAATGCTGACAACTGACCCAGATGCTTTTGTATAGATATCAGGAATAGAAAGTGCCTTTGCATCAGTTCCTGATAGTGCCGTTTGCACAATTTCTCCATTATTTTGAGAAACTGACAATGTACTTGCCGAAGGTGATGCGTTTTCCTTTGCTATATCACTATTAAATAGCACAGCTGCAAATATGCTGCAACATATTGCAGTTGTCACTATTGAGCTTACAACAGCAGCCAAGAGCGGTCTGTGCTTTTTTAGTTTTTTAATTTTTGGTTTGTATATCGAAAGGGCGTTTTCCCCAGACACAGTCCCACGCATTGCAGCATTGTATTCATCATCGTACCAAGTGTAATCGTGTGCAATCTCCGCTTTTGGAAGATAATCCGCTTCGTTCCTTTCTTCGTAAATATCATCTTTATAGTTATTTTTAAATTCGTCCACCAAATATCCCTCCTTAAATAATCTATTAATATAATAAACTATATTTTTTACACTGATATGAACAAATTGTTAAAAAACATACTATTTTGTTGTTATTTTTCCCTTTTTAAACCAAGAAAAGCCCACACCTATAGAGCTTCCGACAAAATCAATTAAAACATCAATCGCTCTTCCGGCTCGCCCATCAACAAACAGCTGATGTATTTCATCACTCACAGCAAAAATCAAGCAATATCCTAATGATATCAAAATGGAATTTTTAAGTGAAAGTTTATAGCTGTTTGCCAAAAGAAAAGTAAAAGCTCCAAGTAGTGAAAATTCGAAAATGTGAGCTATTTTTCTTATAAGCTTATGCACACTTTTATACGATTCAGATGCGGTTATTTCAGCTCTAATTTCATCATTATTATTAGCCTCTTCTGATATGTTTACAACTTTATCTGTTATTTTTTCGCTGATTTTTTTCGAATCACTTCCACTTTTTGAAGAAAAGGAAAAAATCATAACTGATGTAAGAAGAACTGCTGTCCATAGAAAAAATTTCTTACCCATAAGCACTCCTTTATACTAAATAAGCCGCACATGATGTGCGGCTTATTATATTATTCGTAATAATAATATCTTCTTCTTCTGTAATAATACTTTCTTGACTTAGCATCAAAAGCATCATTAATTATAAAACCTAAAATATTAGTTTTAGCGAATTCAAGCAATGAAATTGATTCTCTTACAGCATTAAAGTGCGAGCTGTCTTTTTTAATAACAACTACAACACCTGTAACAAACTGTGTAAGATAAATTGTTTCTGAAACAATACCAACAGGTGGTGTATCAATGAAAATATAATCATATTTTTCAGAAAGCTTTTTTATAGTTTCTTCAACCGCATCAATCATTAAAAGCTCAGAAGGGTTTGGCGGAACTCTGCCTGAAAAGATACAATCAAAATTCAAACCTTCCGGTCTTACAATAATTTCATCTAATGTACAAAAGCCGCCGAGATAATCGGAAAGACCTATTGCTTTTCTATCTGAATTTGTGTAGCGTGCAATTTTTGGTCTTCTTAAGTCAGCATCTATTACCAAAACTTTGGCATTAGAATCAGCATAAGCAGCCGCCACATTTATACAAGCTGTGCTTTTGCCATCACCCTGTTCTGCACTGGTAACAAGAATTACCTTCGTTTCGTCTTTTGTACCAGCTAATGCAAACATAAGGTTTGCTCTTATATTTTTGAAACTTTCAGAAACTCGTTTGACGTCACTGGCTTGTCTCGGGTCATCAGTTACAAGTAAATTTTTAAAAAACATATATATCCCTCAATTTTGTTCGATTTTTACTACCTTTTACGCAATTTCGCTTTCGTTTTGTTGCATTTCTTTCTTTCGTTTTTTGATAAGTTCTTTTTTTGTTACCGCTGCAAAATAAGGAACTTCACCTAAAATAGGATAGTTAAATGTCTCTGCTATAGCATCTGCATCCTTTACCTTATTATCGAGCATTTCAACAGCAAACACAATAATCAAACTCAACAACAAACCGATAATCATACCTATTTCAATATTCCTGGATGTGTTAGGCGAAGATGGTACATTTGAATATACAGGCTGATCTAAAGGCTTAACATTACCGCCTTCTACTATATCGCTTACAAATCCGGGAGCAAGGTCAACTATTTTTTGTGCTATAATATGCGAGTGATTGGGGTTTGGTGTTGTTACAGAAATAATAAGTATTTCCGTATCATTTTTATCTGTCATAGAAATCATACGTAAAATTTCTGCACCCGTATAACCCAAGTCACTTTCTTCAGCAACCTTAACTAAAAATGTATTACTTGACAATATTTCGGCATAGGTTTGAACTAATTCTTTACGTACCATTACTGTACTTAAGTTAACTTCTGTAACATTCTGACTCACTATATCTGTCGAGTTTTCTGTATATAAAGTGCAGTATGATGTGTATTGTGGTGTTATAAATAACATGGTATAAACTCCCGCAATAATACCGCCTATTATTAGTGCTAACAGCAAGTACCACCAGCGCTTCATATATAATTTCAGTATATCCATTACATTAATTTGTCTGTCCAATTGAATATCTCCCTAATTTAAAGTATATTTCTATAATCTAATTTACAAATACAGCCTTTGCGTATGCCTCAGTATATGGCATGTATACATCCATAATCGGACCATAGGTTTCAAATACAACATAAAATTCTTCTTTAGGTTGTACAGTATAGCCTGTTGTTGTTTTTTTAAGTACACTACTTAAAAGCTCATCTACAGAAATCTCAACTGTAACACCAGTTTTTTCGGTAACAACGAATTTTGCAGCGAATACTACTCTTCCATTCTGTTTATATGACAAAGACGGATAGAACGTATAGTCCATTGTGTATCCTGTATTTTTTTTAGCAAGTCCTGCTACTTCACTTAAATATCCGTTATATGTGGAAGAAAGCAGATTTATGCTTTGATAATCATTTCTTGCATTTACATTATCATTTTTCAAATTGTAGAGTGCTGTAGGAACTCCTTTAATTGTGGATTTAAAATCCTTATAATTAGCAGGCATAACTGCTAAGTTAGTGTTTATTTTAGCGTTTTCTTTTTCGCCGTTTAAGTAACCTACACTAAGTCCTATAAGTTCATTAAGCTGTACCATTATGGCTGAATATTCTTTAACTGTTAAAGTCTCCTGAGCACCCAAATTTCCTGTTGCCTTAAGCCTTATACCATTTATATTTGCATAAGACAAAAACATATTTTCAAGTTGTGTGCTATTCGCATCTTTGCAATCTAAGTAATAAAGATTTGTTTGACCGAAATTCAGTGGCAATGTACCTCTTCTCATATAACCATACATTATTGCAGAAATTGCATCCTGCTTCGTTACGTTTTCATCAATTTTTGCAAGTGTATAGTAATCTTCGCCCCATACTTTTTTAGCCAATACAAACACGTCGTTGTAATATTTGTGGTCAAGAGGCTTTATTAATTTATTGTTGTTATCTATTGTATCACTGCCGACAAAATTCAAATTCTTACCATCAGCTGCAAATAGCAGTGACATTCTTGCGATTTCACCATAAGTCAACTTTTTATTTGCATTATATGTATCACCCAGCAAATTAAGTGAATTGTAAGTTGCAGATAAAATATCTTCACTTATAACATCGATAAAATTATTTTTTGAATTCTTTGCAACCATTTCTCTGGAACGGATAATGAGTGTTGCGGCCTCTGCACGTGTTAATGAGCTGTCGAGTCTTAAATTAAGACCATCATCACCTTTCATAAGACCGATTGTATATGCCCACGATGTTGCATCAGCATTTGTGCCCTGCGAGCTTATTACGTTTGGAGCTAAATTGTGCTTTGGTGAACCATTTCTTTTCCATATAAGATTTATTACATCAGAACGTTTGATTTCCATATCAGGATATATATTTGTTCCTGAAGCTTCCAAGCCTGACCACATAATATATTCATACGCCCAATGGTTAGTGTTTAAATCGTCGTATTTTCCGTCAAACTTCTGATTCCATTTGCCAATCATTTTAACAAACTCGGCACGTGTAACTGATTTTGAAGGCTTAAATGTACCATCTTCATAACCGTTAATTGTACCTTCGTTTACTAAGTTCATAATGCTGTTATACGCCCAATGGTTTGCATCTAAATCATTAAAGCCTGTAGCACTAACGCAGAATGAAATGGACAAAATCATACAAATACATAAAAGTAATGAAATAATTTTTTTCATATAAAACTCCAATCCGTCGTAATTCACGACTTACATTTCTTGGGTAAATATTGTGCTTTTAACCAAATCAACAGCTTCCTTTGAAATGTTGCAGGTAAGCTCATAGATTGGTATGCTTTTTATTACATTATTTATAAAGTCCATGTGTTTTTCCATTAAATTTTCAAACACAGGCTTTCGTGTTTCGTTTAAGAGCTTAACTACCGATTCTATAGTAGGGAGCTTACGGATAGAATTTTGCTCTCCTTGCTTTAGAAAAACAATGGCTTTTAGAGGAAGAATAAGATTTTCATTAATCTCTGTTTTTCCACTCCAGGGTGTCCCTGCAGCAAAAAGCTCATCTCCCTCTTTTAAAAGAATCGGTGTATCGTCATTAAATAAAACAACATCATCAGGATAATATTTCTGCCACAATGCTGTGTGGGTTGATTTTCCCGTTCCTGATGGCGCAGAAAATAAAATTGCCTGTCCTTTATATGAAGTAGCTGCAGAATGCAGGAGCATATTTCCCTTTACAGTTTGGCAAAAAGAAAAAGCATCTCCTAAAATGTGATGCAGCATACGGTCTGTCGAAAAATCAATAAAAATTCCATCAATATCGAAATATTCGATGGTAACATTTTTGCAGGATTTATCAAAATCCATACGGTTCAGGGTTAAACGATTCTGTGAACTTTGTTTAATGGCAGAGTAACCCTTATCTTCTCTGTCAATCCAATACCAAGTATCCATACGGTTAAAATCTCTGCCGTCGGGTACTGTAATTTCTTCATTATACTTAAAGGTTACAGTAATATCTGGCATAGCGTGCGTATCTGTTGCCAGATACGCACTTAATCTATGCTCTAAATACTCGTTTTGTAAACCTTTAATCGCGATTAAATTGTTTGCAATACGATACGTCATAATAACCTCATTAGCTAACTGTATAGTCGCTATTAACTAAACCAGAGCCTTCTGCAGAAAGTGCTAAATTAAATGTCTTCTGTTCAGCTACTGCATCTGCTCTTGTTGAGCCTTTATATACTGTTGTAGGAACAGCAGCGATATTTTCGTTGAGCTGTAATTCGATTACATTAACGCTCGGTTTTGTGTAAATTTTCATCATATCTCTACCTCCCTATTATTCTACAACGGCTTCTTTAACGCCTGAGATTACATATGCACCATTTGCATCTTTTGCATAAATCGCTGTATTGTATGTGCCAGCTTCGATGAATGCTGGAGCAGTAATATCAGATGTATCAATAAGCTGAACAGCAAATATGCCATCATCACCTATTGTTGCACCTGCATATGTCTTGTTAGCATCCTCTAAAGCCTTAAAAGCATTAGCAGAAATTGCACCTTCTGTGATGGCATCTTTTGTTACGATAACGCCATATTCTGTAGCCTGTGCAACTTTACCGATTACTGTAATCTTTCTGTCGTTTACTTTTTCAGCATTAGCATCTTCAGTCCATACTGTTTCGCCATCTACGATTGTGCCGTCCCACTTAATTTCGTGTTCGTAATCTTCGATATCACCAGCGTAAGCTTTTACAACAAGACCTGCTGCTTCTAAAGCTGTAGCTTCAGCTGTAACTGTGCCAACTGGAACTTCTTCTTCAGTAGATGTAATTGTAATGTCGCCTGTGATAGCTGTAAATGTAAATGTGATGTATTCACCATCCTGAGATGCTGAGAAACCTGTTACATTTTCAGCAGGTGCAGCTGTTGCTTCTTTAAATTCGTAGTTAGGTGTTCCTTCGTAATCGAATGTAAGTGAATATGAACTTTCACCATTAGGAACGATTTTTCCATCGCCATTGTATGTTACTGTGTAACCTTCGATAGAATCTGTAGCCGCAGCTGCATCAACAGAACCAACCTTAACTGCACTCATTAAGTTTGCAGCGTCTGTGTTAAATTCGAAATGAGCTGTTGTTCCTTCTGCCTGTGTCTGATCGATATGAACAGGTGTGTTTACGCCTTCGATTACTCTTGTAGCATAATATGTTACATTAGAATTTGCAGCAACACCTGTAACTGTTACATCAACATGAACATCATTTCCTGCGTATGTTGTTGTTGTTTGAACATTAACAGCAGAAGCACTAACGGCAAAACATACAACCAACATAATAGCTGCAACTAAAGCAACAGCTTTCTTAAATACATTATTTTTTGCCATTTTTTTTCCTCCTTCATTTTTGGATTGAATCAATAATAGTCCGGGGGGGTATTATCAAGCTCGTTAAGTGAGCCATTCTGCAAAATGTAAGTTTTGTCGCAAGCCTGCATAACTTCCCGTCTGTGAGAAATTATTATACAGGTTTTATCTGTCATAGACCTTATCGCTTTTAAGAGCTTATCTTCTGTAGCGATGTCTAAAGACGATGTGGCCTCATCCAATAAAAGTACAGGCGCATCGTAGTAAAGAGCCCTTGCAATTGCTAAGCGTTGCACCTGACCTTCGGACATACCGTGACCTTTTTCTCCCAAAATCGTATCAAAGCCATTGGGCATTTCACTAATATCATCTATAATCTGAGCAGCCGTTGCTGCACGAATCAGCTTTTCTTCATCAGCATTTTCATCACAAAATGTTATATTATCACGAATTGTACCTGATAATATAAGATTTCCCTGCGGAACGTAAGAAAAAAGCTTTCTTGTTCCTGATGAAAATTCAATTTCTTTATTATCTGCTATGACTACTGCCTTACCGCTTTTGGGATTTATTACCGAAAGCATAATTTTCGAAAGTGTACTCTTTCCTGCTCCCGAAATACCGCACAAGGCAACGAACTCGCCTTTTTTCACAGTAAAGCTAATATCCTTTAGCACCTCTACTTCTCCGTATGAAAAGTGAACGTTATCGAAAGTAATTTCCTGTAAATTATCAATTTCCCTTTGTGATAATTCATGATATGTACTATCGTCTTTTATATTGTCGAGCTCGATGAGCCTTTCTGTTGAAGCTAATACCATATAGCAATGCGGAAGTAATGATGCAACCTCACGAAACGGAGATTGTATTTGCCCTACAAGTGCAAGCATTGCCGTTACTGTACCAAAGGTTATCGTGCCTACGCTTAACCTGTACACTCCCCAGCCTAATGCGGCATAGTATCCTGCTGTCATTGCTAAAAAGAACAATACATTGGATAAAATACCTATAACTGAACGCTTAACATTTAAGCGATAATTCTCATACTGTAGTTTTTCTGACTTTTTTTTCATCAAAATTTCCTTGCCAAAAGCCTTAACCACGATGAAGTTTTGAACTGTTTCCTGAATATGAGAACGCGTTAAGCCGTCACTCTCGCGACATTTTATATGCAGTGTTTTTATCTTCTTTTTATATATGTACGCTGCCAACAATATTACAGGACCAAAACACAAGCAAAAAAGTGCAAATGGTCTATCAAGTTGATAAAGCGCTGTGAAGCTGAAAATAATTGTTGAAGCCAATGCAAAAACATTGGGGATAATTTGAGTTGATTGTTCAGCCAAAAGCGAAACATCGCTTATTAATCGGTTAAGTATTTCACCTGAATGAATTTTTGAAATTTCACTATAGTCCTTTGAGAGCATTTTGTAAAAAAGCTCTGAGCGTATTTTCATTGCAAGCTTCCCGCTTACAGAAACGTGAATTCTTATATAAATTATTTGCAAAATCAACTGTGATACAAGCAAAACCACAAGTTTTATTGCACTCGTTTTCAAGTTGCCCGATAACTGTTTTGTTGCAATATCAATAAGATTTTTTGAAACTAAAGAGAATTGAACATTAATATAAGCAATAATAATGACTAAAGCTATAAGCAGCAGCAAATATGGAATAAAGGCGCGGATACGCTTGAAAATCCATTTGCCTGTTTCGGATTTTTTCTTTTCCATTAAAACACGTCTTTCTCTTATGTTGGTTACTCTAAGAAATTATGAGATTTTAAAAGCTCAACAAATTCTTTTACATCCTCATTGACATCATCATTTTTAATTTCATATTCATCAGCCAATGCCTGTACTAATTCTTCAAATGTTTTTTCAGATTCTAATTCTTTCCACAAAAACGCACCTGTTTCATTTAAAGATACAGCAACGGCAAAGTCTACTATGTTATCCCCTGTCGGCACAACTATGTAATCATCAAGTATTTTTTTTAACATAAAACCTTCTTTTAATTTCATAGTTTACCCCCAAAAAAGAGCATAAATACACTTATACTCATACTATAGTATCAAGTATAACATAGTGTTTTTTTAAAGTCAAGGTGTTTTTTGTGTATAATGCGAAAAATATTTTTTTGTTTTTTTGTATATTTTAGTAAATTAGGGCAAAAATATATTTAATAATAAAGGACTGTAGCAAAATGCTACAGTCCTTTATGTTGTATTTATCTTTTTAATAAAACTTCTTTTTCGTATTTTTCAACTTCACGGAACCATTCTGAATCTGCCGCAACTCCTGATTGTTTGCAATACTCTGCCCAGACATCGCCGAACGGTAATGTTTTTACTTCTTCATGCATTACCATAAGCTCAGTTAGACGGTTTTCATCCTGTAGTTTTTTGAGTAACACATTCGGTTCACACAATGCATAAAGCAACGCCTTCTGCCAGCTCCTGAAGCCTACTACCCAAGCTGAAATTCTGTTGATTGATGCATCAAAGTAATCAAGTGCCATATGTACTCTGTCTAAAGCATCGCAACGAACAATTTCTTTCGCGATTTCCTTTGTTTCATCATCGAATATCAGAACGTGGTCACTATCCCAACGGATACCACGAGTAATATGTAGTGCGATTTCAGGGAAATAGCAAAGTAATGTTGAAATTTTATCAGATACTACTTCTGTAGGATGGTAATGTCCATTGTCCATTAGCGGCAAGCAACCATCATGAGTTGCTGCAAATGTAAGTGTGAATTCTGCACTGCCTGATGTATAAGACTCAACGCCAATACCAAACACCTTAGATTCTACACAAGGCTTAACTAAACCCTTATCAAACGGCTCAGACAAAATCGCCTCGATAGATTCTTTATATCTCATTCTTGGTCCTAAGCGGTCTGCCGGAACGTCCTTATAGCCGTCACCTGTCCAGATATTCATAACACATGGAACGCCTGTTTCACGAGCAAAATATTCAGAAATTCTAATACATGCCTTACCGTGTTCAATCCAGAATTTTCTTATTTCTTCATCAGGGCTTGAAAGTGTTAAGCCGTCTTTTACCTTATCATGTGAAAAGAATGTGGGATTAAAATCTAAACCCATATTTCTTTCCTTTGCAAACTCTACCCATTTTTTAAAGTGTTTTGGTTCTAATTTATCACGGTCAGCAAATTCGCCGTTTTCAAAAATAGCGTAGCACGCGTGAACATTGATTTTTTTCTTACCAGGCATTAATGACATTGCTTTATCCATGTCTGCAAGCAGCTGTTCAGGATTAGTTGCCTTACCTGGATAGTTACCTGTTGTCTGAATTCCGCCTGTTAAAGGACCTTCATGGTCAAAGCCTATAACGTCATCACCCTGCCAACAATGAAGTGTTGTAGGGATTTGCTTTAATTTTTCAATAGCAGCGTCCGTGTCTACTCCGAGTTTTTTATAAATTTCTTTTGCTGATTCGTATCTTGTGCTCATATTAATCGCATTTTCCTTTCTTTCAACAAAACCTTATAAGAGATTTTATTTATTTTTTATATCATTTATAAATTTATCATATTTTTTTAATTTTGTCCAGCTAAATATGTAATTAATTAGATAAATCTTCCGCTATAGCCCCTGTTTTATATAAAAACATAAGATTTTTTAAATCTTCAATATCTTCTAACATTTTTGCACCCTTATCGGTATCAATAACTAAAATTCTTTTTGTTACTTTCTCAACTATGAACTTTTGAGACGTTGTATCCACATTGTTCTCAACTATAAAATCAACACCTTCAAATGGCGAATGTGAAGTAATAGCTAAACCGTAGGAGTTAAACGTTAGCGTATATCCTGCAATACCTGTTATCTTTCTGTATGTGGTTGACATTCCGCCATCTATTAAAACAAGCTTTCCATTTGCTTTAACAGGCTGTTCTCCACTTTTGAATTTAACGGGAATATGACCATTTACAATATGTCCGTTTTTGCTTTCTAAATCGAATTCTTCTAAAATTTTAATGCAGATTTCTTCACTGTCCTGCAAATTAAAATATGGTTGTTTTTCTTCAACGTGCGTTTCGGTGTCATTTACATACATTCTTTCAAAAGTTGCCATTTTGTTTTTTCCAAACAACGGAGAATCGGGTGAGCACCACATATACCAGAAAAAGTCAAGATTCTTTTCACTTCTGTTGTCATTTGCCTTTCTCAATCTTTTTTCACAGTAGTCCATATATCGTTTGCCCGAATATTTTTTTCCATCAATGCATATTTCAGAAAATTCTCCGTTTTCATCAAGCGGTATGCAGCCGTGATAAAGCAAATTTCCATTATAGCAAAGGTACATACTTCCCTTTGAAAATAAAAATTTCAAATGTCTTTGCATTTTTTCACTATGTAAAAAGCTTTGCTTAAGTCCTTCTATAACTTCTTGTTCTTCTTTTGTTAACACAATGGGATTATTTTCATCAACAGTAGGAAATTCTGTTGTGTTAAGGTTATAACCATGCCAGGTCATTTCTTTTAAATTAATTTTGTCAAGCTTTGTATTTTCCTTCATATTAAACTCTTCATTACGAAGAATAACCTTATCCTCAAGCTTAAAGCGTATAACAGATATAGCCTTGAACATTTTTGTTAAAATATCGTCACCAGAATAGGTTTTATCAGCAAAATGCTCAAGCTGTCTTAAGCTTACACCATATCCTTCTTCTAAAAATATAGTGTTTCCGTATTTTAAGCTATTAGCTATTGCAACCGCTATACAAACTTCACTTCCGCACATTGCTCCCATCCATACAATGTCGTGATTACCCCATTGAATATCTAAAGAATTGCATTCCATAAGCGTTTCTAAAACGATATCGGCTCTTGGACCTCTATCGAATATGTCGCCATTGATATGCAAATGGTCAATAGAAAGATTTCTTATTACTTTGGCAATTTCTGTAATAAAATCTTCAATACAACCCATATCTATTATTGTTTCAATGATTTTATTATAGTAGTTTTCCTTGTTAATATTTTTAGAATCACAATTTAGGAGTTCATCTATTATGTATGCGTACTTAGCAGGCAAAGCCTTTCTTACCTTAGAGCGTGTATATTTTCCGCAGATTATCTTACATATTTCAATCAGACGCAAAAGATTTATTTCATACCACTCTTTGTTCTTTTTTGCTACACTTAAAACTTTTTCGGGATAATAAATTAAATTTGAAAGTCTTACCTGTTCTTCCTGGGAAAGTTCATTTTTATAAACATCATAAACCTTAGCTCTTATAACGCCTGATGCTGTTCTTAAGATATGAGTAAAATGTTCGTGCTCACCGTGAATGTCGCTTATAAAATGCTCAGTTCCCTTAGGAAGGCTAAGAATAGCCTGCAGATTGATAATTTCAGAGGCAACATCTTTTTGTGTCGGCCATTTTTCAGCCAAAGCCTTATAAAATTTGATTTCAGTTAAAATGTTCATCAAAATCCTCCTCACACAGCAAATTTATGTTAATGTTAATGGCAATAAACATTAAGTTAAATATTAAAAATCAGCCATTGTTTAAATTTACACAAAAATACATTATACCTGATATAAGTCCTAAAATTGATGCAATTAACAACAAAACAGGGATTGGAACTACAGAAGCACTCAGTGTAGCCATTATTGTTCCGACGTTATACAGAATCATTCTCCACGCATGATACGGTCCTGAAATTTTTAGCGGAACTTCTTTTATTAGAAACGCAGGAATAGCGTAGTCAGCAATTGACCTGCCAAAAATTATTACGCCTGTCAAAAACAGAAACCAAATACTGTTTTTAATAATTAGCAACGGCAGTAAAATGCCAAATATGTTACCTATTAATATTAACCGCTTATAGTTAGTATTTTTCGGGATTACTACAAAAATCAAACAACAAAGTAAAGTTGCAGCAACCTGTATTGTTGTAGTTGATGCAGCCGTTGATTCACTATGACCTATATCAAGTGCTATCGTAGCTATAACAGAGATTACTCCTGCTGAAAAGCCCCTGAATAAATTAGGAATAAGCAACTTATAAAATACAGGATGTTTAAAAATTTCCATTAATGGTACTTGTTCTTTTTTCTCGGGAATCTCTTCAAATTTTAATAACGACTTATAGTATAATGTTATAACAGCAGCAAACAAAAATGCTATTGCAGAAAATAAGAATGCATATTTCATCACTTTTTCATATTCGTAATAGCTAACCAAAGTGGAAATATATGCACTTACACCTAATGTTACAACCGATGAAATAAAACCTGTTACACCGCTTATACGACCGTAATCGTTACTGTCGTAAATATAATATGGTATTTTATATTCACATACTGTGCTTAAACCAATTGTTGCAGATTGGAAAACGCCTACAAGCAATATTAAAACATAAGCATTTAATGATGCTGATTTAACTATACAAAAAGGTATGTAGAATAAGAATAAAACTCCTGTAGGAATAAATGTATACGCCGACCTTTTGATTATATTACCCTTATCAGCCCACCTTGAGCACACCATAATCGTTATCACGTTTGATGCTTGTGTTACCGTCGAAAATATATAGATTAACTGAGCTTCAAAGCCTATAACCTTTAAAAAGGTTTGCATCAATGCTCCCGTTGCGCACAAAAGTGCCGTCGAGCGCAATGTAAGCGCAATAATTGAACGAATTATATTATTAGTTTTGTCTTTTTCTGAGATAAACTCATTCATCATAAAAATCTACATCCTTCTGTTTTTTGAGTGCAAGTAATTATTATAAATAATCATAAGTCTTAGATTACCACAGTGCTCAAAAGAGCACAAAGAGCATCAGCTCTTAAGAATTTTATACAATAAAATTCTGTTTGTATCAATTATAACCTGTTTTTTATATTTTCTCAATAGACGTTAAACAATAATTTATATTTTTCCAACAGAATTTTTATAATTCGTAGGTGTAATGCCTGTTATTCTTTTAAAAACAATAGAAAAGTAGTGCGGATTGTCAAAAGAAAGCATAGCAGAAATCTGCGTAAAGTTGTAGTTATTTCCCCTGATAAGTTTTTTTGCTTCTTTTATTTTGCAGATTAAAATATACTCTAATATAGTATATCCTGTGGTTGCTTTAAAAAGTCTTGAAAGGTATGCCCTTGAATAATTTAACTCCTTGCAAATTTCTTCAACATAAATTTTTTCATATATATTTTTTTGGATGATTTCGACAATTTCGGAAACAATGTGATTCTCCATATTTCCTTTCGATGAAAAAACCTGCATATTGCTATTACCCTGCTCTGCACGAATAAGCATTATCAAAAGCTGTTCTAAATATGTTTTTATCATCTGTTGTCCGCCTATTAAAGAGTTTTCCTTTAATTCAAGCTTAACATCTTTTGAAGCCATATACTTAAAGGTCTGGTCGTATTCTTCAAGTATATTTGCAATATATTTTTTCAGTTTTTGCGATAAAGATATAACCTTATTTTCAAAAAAACTCATTATTTCAGATGAGCACACAAACGAAATAACAAAAACATTCGATGCATTCCTTTTGTTTGCCTTTAAAGTATGGAATTCATTCGGCTTGTGAAAAATCATTTCTCCCTGCTTTAAAAGATATGAACATTCGTCCGTATCAATTTCTACTTCGCCTGCATCAACATAAACCATTTCCCAGAAATTATGCGATTCTCCATCAAAGCTGAAATTCTTATCAAGCTCGTGATAATGTATCGTTACAATCTTATTAATGTTTATCATATTAACTATTTTGTGTTTTATATAATTTGATTTCATTCCACATTCCCCGTTTACAAAATTATACTTTTAGAATAAAAAAATATATTCCAATAATTTTAATATTATGATATCATATAATTAACTAAAAATCAAGCTGAAAAGCAGAAAGGTTATGATGTTTTATGAAAAAAGGAATCAGTATTTGGTCATTTGCAGAAACAGACTTAAAAAAATGCTTTGAATTGGCAAAAGACGCAGGCTTCGACGGCGTAGAAGTAGCATTAGACGAAACAGGTCCTGTGTCTTTAGAATCAACAAAAGAAGATATTCTTGCTGTTAAAAAAATGGCAGAAGAAATCGGTATTGAGTTGTACAGTGTGGCAAGTGGTCTTTATTGGACTTACAACTACACATCAGAAAACCCTGAAAACAGAAAAAAGGCAAAAGAAATTACAAAAAAACAATTACAGGTTGCTTCATGGCTCGGATGTGATACAATTTTGGTTGTTCCAGGTGCTGTAAATGTTGCTTTTGAAGCAGATGGTGAAATTGTTGACTACGATGTAGCATACGAAAGAGCACAGGAAGCCTTAAAAGAACTTGCTCCTTTTGCTGAAGAACTAAAGGTGTCTATCGGCGTTGAAAATGTTTGGAATAAGTTTTTACTCTCTCCTTTGGAAATGCGCAATTTCATAGATGAAATCGGTTCAGATTTCGTAGGCTCATACTTTGATGTAGGTAATGTAGTTTACTGTGGATATCCTGAACACTGGATCAAAATTTTAGGCAAAAGAATTAAAAAAGTTCACTTCAAGGATTATAGAAAGAGCGTTGGCGGTTTAGATGGCTTTGTTGATATTTTAGCAGGCGATGTTGATTACAAAGGCGTTATGTCCGCATTTGAAAAAGCAGGATATGACAACTGGGTAACTGCAGAAATGATTCCGCCTTATAAGCAATACCCTGAAGCAATTTTATACAACACATCATATTCAATGGATAAAATTTTAGGAAGAAAGTAGGAGGAAATTATTATGTTAAAAGTAGGTTTAATCGGTTGTGGATTTATGGGCGGTATGCACTCAGCATGCTATAATGTTATTGAAGGTGTTCAGGTTGTTGCAGTTGCAGATATAAGACCTGAAAAAGCAGAAGCAGCAGCAAATACTCATGGTGCAAAAATTTATGCAACAGGTAAAGAATTAATTGAAAATGCAGATGTTGATGTTATTGACATTTGTTTACCAACATATCTGCATACAGAACATGCTGTTTTAGCTATGAAAAAAGGAAGAAACGTATTTATTGAAAAGCCTGTATCGCTTACAAAAGAAGAAGGCGAGCTGTTATTAAAAACTCAAAAAGAAACAGGTGCTAAGATTCAGGTAGGTCAGGTTATAAGACTTTGGGACGAATATGTATGGCTCAAAGAATTTGCAGAGAAAAACGAATACGGAAAAATCCGTACCGCTGTTTTTAAGCGTTTGAGCGCTCCTGCTGACTGGGCATGGGAAGGTTGGCTTGACGACCCTGAAAGAAGCGGTTCAATGGCACTTGATTTACATGTTCATGATGTTGACTTTATGAGATATTTGATGGGCGAACCTGATAGCTTTACATCATACGCTGAAAGAGACACAAACGGCACAATCCAACAAATTTATACAACATTTAAATATGGCAAGGCAGTAGTTTCTATTGAAGCGTGTCTTGATTATCCAAAGGATTTCCCGTTTGATGCAGGATATCGCGTAAAATTCGAAAAGGCGACCGTTGTTTATGATAAAGGCGTTATTACAGTTTACGAAAAAGACGGTGGCTCCTTCAATCCTGAAATTAAACCTGCATTTGTTGGCGATAACAACATCGGCGGTAATCTTTCAAGTTTAGGTGGATATTATAACGAACTTAAGTACTTTGTTGAAAAATTAAACGCAGGCGAAGAGCTTGAAATTGCACCATTGTCTGAAGCAGTTAAATCTGTTAACCTTGTTTTGGATGAAATCGCAAGTGTTGGTGGAGCGCAGATTAAATAATTCATATTTTATAGGAGAAAAAAATGGAAAACCAACTATCCCTCTATACACCACCATTCAAAAATATAAAATCTTATTTTGAGATGGTAGACCTTGCTGAAAAATATGGAATAAAAAATTTAGAAACATTAAACATACTGGATTTTTCAGAACCGAATATAGAGCTTGCCAAAGAACTGCGAAAATATGCAGACAGCAAGGGAATAAATATATGCTGTGTATCTGTTGGCATAAATTTAGTTGGAGAAGACAGAGAAGAAAATATAGAAAAAGTTAAAAAATTTGCAGATATTGCAAAAGTTTTAGGTTCTCCGTATCTTCACCATACTATAGTATTCGAATTTGAAAACCCTGACAATGTTCTGCCTTATGAAGATGTGTTCTTTGAAAGAGGCATACTTGCAGTTCGTGAGATTTACGATTATGCCGAAAAAATCGGTATAAAAACCATGTGTGAAGAGCAAGGCTTTATATTTAACGGAAGCGAAAGATTTAATAAGTTTTTAAACGTGGTAGACCGAGACATAGGCGTTGTTGCAGATTTGGGTAATATTATGTTTGTAGATGAGCTTGCACACAACTTTATTCCCGAACTAAAGGGTAGAATCTACCACGCCCATGTAAAGGATTTTAAAATATGCAAAAACGGCACTTACACAACCCGCGGAGGCAATCATTTGATTGATTGCAGTCTTGGCGAGGGCGATGCAGAGCTCGAAAAATCCTGCAAGGTATTATCTGATATGGGCTATACAGGCTGTATATCATTAGAATGTATGATGGTGGATGAAACGGAAGAAAAAATTCTTTTGAATAATATAGAATACCTACATTCTATAAAATGATTCTTTTAAAACAAGGTACTATAAATTTCAAATAAGAGAGGTATTTACTATGAATAAGGTAAAATTTTCTGTATTTTCAGATTTACATTGCAGTCCTGCGTTTTCTCCTGACTACAAGGAACGCTTAGACTTTATTTTGGAAAGAGCTAAAAAAGAAAATGTTGATTTTATTATTCATTGCGGAGATTTTTGTCAAAGCCCATACACAGTTCCTGATGTTATAGAAAAATATAACAACTTTGAAATCCCTACATATCACTGTTTAGGAAACCACGATATGGACGCCGTAGAATTAGAAGAAATAATCAAACATTACAATATGCCTGCAGAATATTACTATTTTGATAAAAATGGTTTTCGTTTTGTTGCATTAAATTCTAATTACTATCGTTTAGAAGACGGCACAGATGTTGCATATTCTAAGGGAAATTATTATAAATTCCCACAATATCGCGATTACATTTCAAAAGAGCAGTTGGTTTGGTTTGAAGATGTTGTTATGACATCACCTTACCCTGTTATTGTATTTAGCCATAACAATCTTGCTCTTGATGACGATATGGGCGGGGATGCTTTAAAGAACCGCGAAGATTTCCAGAACATTTTAAGAAAAGCACACAAAAATAAAAAACGTGTTCTTATGTGTTTAAATGGTCATTTCCATGTTGACTATATGAGAATTTACGAGCATGTTTGTTATTTTGATGTTAACTCTGCAATGATGTACCAGGGTCCTGCGCATAAATTATATCCAAAGGAATATCACGAAGCACATCCAGGTGCTGACAACGCTTTAGTTTATAACGACCCTATTCATGCCATTGTTACAATATGGGAAGATGGAACGATTGAAATAAACGGTATGAAGAGCTCTTTCTTCTGTGGTGTAGGTCCTGAAATCGTAAGAGAAGGAAGAACCTGTCATAACGCTGTCCGCATTACTGCTGAAGTTTTATCCGAAAAAATCAAACTGCCTATTGAACTTTAATGCACATTCTTCATAAAAGAAGGGATTTAAAAAATGGAAATCAGTAACAAAAGAACCAAAACCGGTTTTTTGATATTTTTAGGCTGGCTGGTATACACAACATCTTATCTTGGCAAGCTTAACTACTCTGCCAATATAACTCAAATAATTGATTTTTACAATGTAACCAAGCCCGAAGCCGGCTTACCGCCCACATTTTTATTTTTCGGGTACGGAATAGGTCAGGCTGTTAATGGTATTCTCTGCAAAAGATATAATATGAAAACAGCGATTTTCGGCAGTCTTTTTCTTTCCGGAATAATTAACCTTATAATTGCCATAACCTCAAACTTTGCAATCGTCAAGTGGCTTTGGCTTATAAATGGATTTACTTTATCTATTCTCTGGCCGACAATCGTAAGATTGATGTCAGAATCTTTGCCTAAAAAAGACTTGGGAAAATCAAGTGTTATACTTGGTACTACGGTTGCCATTGGCACACTTATCATTTACGGGCTAAGCTCTGTTTTCGCTATTTTCGACAGCTTCAAGCTTGCATTTTATACCGCAGGTTTTGCAGGAATAGCAGTTGCATTTTTTTGGTATGTATCTTATAACAAAGCGTTTAGTTTAGCAAAAAGCGAAAAAGATGCAGAAGACATATCTCAAAATATACAAAAAACTGCAACTGAAAAAAATCACTCAGCACATCAAGAGGATCATTTACTCATTATCTCGATTTGTGTACTTTGCCTTTGCGGAATATGTGTAAACTTGGTTAAAGACGGATTAACAACCTGGGTACCATCTATTTTAAAGGATGAATATTCTATAACCGACTCTTTATCTATTTTATTAACACTCCTCTTGCCTATCGTTGCGATATTCGGAAATACTTATGCTTTAACAGTACATAAAAAAGTGCCCGATTATGTAACACATTGCTTAGTTATATTTTTGGCAATTGCAGGTGTTATTGGAATAATTATTGGAAGTCTTTTCTTAAAGCAGGCTATAATAATGATTATTTGTCTGAGTCTTGCAAGCTTTTTAGCTTCAAGTCTCAACAGCTTGATAACGAGTATATACCCTATGTTTATGCGCGATAAAATAAATTCCGGAATGTGCGCAGGTATTTTAAATTCATTTTGTTATTTAGGAAGTACAATCAGCTCTTACGGACTCGGTTTTATTGCAGAAAATCACGGATGGAATTCAGTGTTCTACTCTTTAATCATTTTCTGCGGAGTTGTATGTATTTTCTGTTTAGGTTTTATTTTAATCAAACGTATTTTTAAAAGAAAATTCAGGATATAAATTTAAATACATAAACAGGCTGTAGCTTTGGTAACAGCCTGTTTATTTTTAACAATTTGAAAATTTTAGCATTTTTTCTTGATTATACATATTATTTATTATAAAATCCATAATAACAGAGGTGATAATATGACTAACAAAAGAGAAAACTTTTTAAAATCCGCAAGGAATGAAATACTTGAACACAAGGTTAAATTTGTTGTTTATTTATTTTTGCGTCTTTTTGTCATTACATCTTTAATTATGGCAATTTCAAGAGCTGAATATGAAAATGCATTTGTTTGTATTTTATCACTCGCATTGTTTTTAGCGCCCACAATCATTGAAAAAAAGTTAAAAATTGATTTGCCGTCAACATTAGAAATTATCATTTTACTTTTCGTATTCTCAGCAGAAATTTTAGGTGAAATACATAATTATTATACTAAAGTTCCTGCCTGGGACACCATTTTACACACCATAAACGGTTTTTTATTTGCTGCTGTGGGATTTTCTCTTTTAGATATTATGAACAGAAACTCAAGGTTTAAATTTCAGTTATCTCCGTTTTATCTTGCCTTGGTTGCATTCTGCTTTTCAATGACTATCGGTGTTTTGTGGGAATTTTTCGAATTCGGATGCGATTTAATACTCGGCACAGATATGCAAAAAGATTTTATTATAAACACTATATCTTCTGTGAAGTTGAATCCATCAGGTGAAAATATACCCGTAATTATTAATGATATTTCAAAAACTGTTGCAGGTAATACTGATTTAGGAATCAGCGGTTATTTAGATATTGGTCTTTTTGACACAATGAAAGATTTACTTGTAAATTTTATAGGCGCATTGCTGTTTAGTGTTATCGGTTTTTTCTATATAAAAAATCGTGGCAAGGGCGACTTTGCAAAGCATTTTATACCTGTAATAGACGAAGACAAAGAGCAGTAGCAAATATTTGCTACTGCTCTTTTTTTGTGCGAAGTGTGATGTGTCTTTATATTTTTATCTTTGGTCGGCTGAATTATCTTACAATAACGATTTCCTTTACTTCGCCCTTGTAAATTCTTATAAATACTCGGCTAACGTCGAGTTCATCATACTGTGTGATGTCGCCTGCTTCTGCTACTCTTACAGGATTTGCAGTTCTTGTTGAATCAAATTCATAAACAACTGCACCGTCTGTTGAATAGTTTTCTACTGCTCCACCGTTTACAGATACATTGATTGAATTTGCAAATTTCTTTGTTACCTTACCATAAACTGTGATTAAGTCTTCGCTTATGGTTGTTTTTGCTTCTGTAGCCTTATTTGCAGCTTCAAACAATACTCTGATGCTTTCAATTTCTCCTTTTGCATCTGCTTTTAACTGTACGATATCGCCGGCTTTTAGCTGTATGCCTTCGCCATTTACTAAAATGCCTTCAGCTGTTGTTACAAATGTTTTTCTTTCACCATCAACAAACGCGTAGAGCTTTTCTACCTTTTCATCTTCATCATTTAAGAATGTTGAAATTTTTTCTACAACTACTGCTGATGCTTCAAGATTTGCAATACCTGTTGAATTTGTGACAATTACAACACCTGCTGTTAAGTCTTCTTTTACATCATATACTAAAACGTCGTAATCTGTGTTATCTTCGAAGAGCTTGTAGTCTGCGATTGAATACTTTTTAGCATCCTTTTCGCCTGCAGGTATATCGAATACGATTGTATCTTTATTTACATTGTAGTTACCAAGCTTTTTAGATGATTCACGATACTTTAATGTGCCTTTTGCATTAAGCGCAAAGATGTTTTTATCAATGCCACCAGATGTTTTATCTGTTGCTGTGTTTATCTTTGTTATTACGCCTTCTGAATTTACTTCATAAGTGATAAGTGCAGGTGTAACACTTCCATCATTCTTTAAAGCTGTTAAAACTTCTTCAGGAGTTTTGTTTGGTGTATTGTTAAATCTGATTTTATCTGCTGAATTTAACACCTTGATTTCGCCATTTTTATCAAATACTTTTATTGTTAATTTTTTATCAAAGCCTGTTGTTACATCTGCATCTGTGAGGTATGCATAGTTAGAAGATAATGAGCTTTCGGCATCTACTGCTGCGATGTTGCCATCTTTATCAAGGTAGAATGTGCCTTCGTCATTAAGCTTTATCTCTTCTTTATAATTTGCTGCAACACCGTATTCTTTGCCGTCAATTACAAATTTATCGCCGTGTTTTTCTGTGATTTTACCTGTAACCTTTTCAGATGTTACTTCTACTATTACGATAGAAGAATCCTTACTTTTAGCTACTGATAATACATCCCATTCGTTTAAGTCAGTGATTTTAATTTCCTGACCTGCACGTGTGATAACAAATTTTACTGTTTCATCTTTTGAATCTAAAACTAATGAAGATTTTCCGTATTTATCTGTAATTCTGTTTGAAGATGCTATTACTTCTTCTACAACATAGTTTTCATATTCTTCAATAAACACTACATCATAAACGTCATCACGATTTAAGTCTAAAAGTGTTAGAGAACCTGCTTCAGGTTTTAATTCTTCGCTGTTGTAGCTGATTGCCTGACCGTTGTAAAGGTACTTAGCTTCACTTGAAATGATTGCTTCTTTTGTATCTTTATCTGATTCTTTATTTTCCCAGTATTCAACTGTTATTTTTGTATCATCTGATACTTTTTCAATATTTTGAGCATTGATTTTTACAGAAGCATTTTTTCCCTTCTGCTCTCTTGCTAAGATTAAAGTTTTATCGCCGTTTTCGCCTTCCTGTACATAAGCTTCTACATTAAAGCCTAAAAGGTTTCTTGCCTGTGAAAGTGCTTTGTCGGCTACTTCATAAACTTCATTTTTAATTTTGATTTCATTGTTTTTTAATGTGCTGCTGCCTGAAATTGAACTTACGCCAACAGCTGTTACCTGGTCGTATATGATTTCTGTTGATAATTCATCGCCAAGTAAAGTTTTATCTACAACCTGATATGCTTCGTCTGAACCAAAGCTTGTCTGTTCCATTTTCTTTGTTACTAATGTGTTTGCACAAAGCTGTGCTACCATACCACGTAATACTGCTGAATTATTGCTTGCAACAGCATTTTTTGTGATACCTGTCTGTGTTGCCACTGTTACATAACCTGTTGGGAAACCACCCTTTTTTTCAGCTGCAGGTGTATGTCCGATTAAACGAACTAAAACTGTTACAGCTTCGGCATAAGTGATTGTGTCATCAGGACGGAAATTGCCCTGGTCATCACCGATAACAATACCTTGATTTGCAGCTACATTAATATAGCCGTTTGCCCAATGGTTTTCTACAACGTCAGGGAACTGTGTAGGATGGTTAAAGCCTTCTGCTACATCGCCCATACCCATTGAAGTTACTGCAACCTTTGCAAATTCTGAACGTTTGATTGTGTCGTTTGGTCTGAATGCTCCTGTGTCTTTGTCGCCTACCATAATTTCTAACGCGCCTAAAAGCTCAATCGCTTCTTTGTAGGCAGAGTCACTTGTGTCTTTAGCGACATTTGCAAATGATGTTACGCTGATACCTAAGAGCATAACTAATGAAAGAATGAATGAGGTCAATTTTTTTGCACTAAACATTTAAGATTTCCTCCTTAAAATTTTGTTTTTAAGTCGTTACCTTAGCTGTCTTAAGTGGTGCTTATATTTTTTATGGAGCTTATCGCCCCAGTATGTCGCAAGCTTTTGCTTACAGTACTTTAAACGAAAAATTATTAAAATAGTTCCCAAAAATCATATTGTAATTTTTGGAAAGCACTCATCATATAAATTATCAAGAATAATTATAGAGAGGAATTAACTATGCCAAATAATTATTATGAAAACCAAACAACAGAAGAACCAAGGCCTGCACAGCCTGTAAATCCTGATGTGCCACCCATGCAGCAACAAGTGCAGGAAGAACTACAGTCAAACACAGAACCTGTTATGCCAAACAACAGTAATGGTCAGTTGGTTGTAAGTGTTTTTACGGCAAGTAATATTTACCCTGTTGTCGGTGCTGACGTTACAGTTGACACAGAAAATGGAGAAAATCGTGAAGTTTTAGGCACATCTGTTACCGACAGAAGCGGCAGAACCACAACATTCACTCTGCCTGCACCATCTGCTACGGCTTCTCAAGAGCCCACTGCATCTTTACCGTTTGCACAATACAGAGTAACAATAAAGCATCCTGATTTTTTTGATGCTGTAGTTGAAAACGTACAAATTTTTGGCGGAATACTCTCACAGTTGCCTGTGAATTTAGTACCAATCCCTGAACTACCGAATGGAGAAACAACAAAAATCGTAATTATTCCTAATCAAAACCTGTAAGGAGGTAATATTGTGCCAGATACTATACCAGTAATCCCGGAATTTATAACTGTGCACTTAGGTGCACCTTCATCTAACGCCCCTAATGTAACAGTTCCGTTTATCGATTATATAAAAAATGTTGCATCAAGTGAAATTTACCCAACTTGGCCTGAAAATGCGCTAAGGGCTAATATTTATGCTCAAATTTCTTTTGCATTAAACAAAATATACACAGAATTTTACAGAAGTCGCGGCTATGATTTTGACATTACAAACACAACTCAGTTCGACCAGGCATTTGTTTTAGGGCGAGATATTTTTTCAGATATTTCTGATATTGTAGATGATATTTTTGATTCGTATCTTCGCAGAAATGGCGCTATTGAACCGTTAGCCGCACAATTTTGTAACGGCACAACAGTGACCTGCAACGGACTTTCTCAATGGGGTACTGTTTCACTTGCAAACGATGGGTATCTCCCCTTTCAAATAATTCGTTACTACTATGGTGATGACGTAAATATCATATCAAACGTGCCTGTTGAATCAGTAGGCGAATCTTATCCGGGCACACCTATAAGATTAGGAGACGTAGGAACTGACGTGTTACGGGTGCAAATATTACTAAACGCTATTTCTACCAACTACCCTGCTATTCCCAAAGTACCTACAGGCGCTGTTTTCGGCGAATCGACCGAAAATGCAGTAAGAACATTTCAAAGAATTTTTAACCTGACCCCTGATGGTGTTGTAGGCAGGGCTACCTGGTATAAACTTGTTAACTTGTTTACCGGAATAAATCGTTTAAATGAACTAAACGCCCGCGGAGATGTTATATTCGGATTGTCTTTAGAATATCCCGAAGCGCTGCAAGAGGGTGACACAGGTCAGGGTGTTTATACATTGCAGCTTATGTTAAACGTTTTAGCTTCATATTACGACACAGTTCCGCAGGTTGCAGAAGATGGTGTTTACGGGCCATCTACCACAAGTGCAGTTGCTGCTTTTCAACGTGTTTACGGGCTGCCTGTTGATGGTGTTGTCGGACCGCTGACCTGGGAAAGTATGTATAATGCAATAAAGGGGATTTATATTGCAACAGGAAGGTCAGCAGAATTTACAACCGCTCCTGCATTTGCACGATACCCCGGAATGCCGCTTTCAATGGGTGCAAGGGGCAACGCTGTTATGACTCTGCAAAATCATATTAATGACATCGTGCCTGTTTTTTCACAAATTTCGCCTGTTAATGCAACAGGAAATTATGGACCTAATACAAAAAATGTTGTATCAGAGCTTCAGAACCGTATGAATTTAACGCCAAACGGTGTCGTAGATGAAAATACCTGGGATAGCATAGAAAGAATGAGGCAGAACGTTATAAAAGGCTCTAACGCTCAATTTGGGCAATATCCAGGCTTTGATTTGGAAGAAGGTATGGTTGATGAAATTCGTGGTATTGCAATTTCAACCGACGAATTAACAGGTCGTCCTGTTTACTCAATTCAATATATGTTAAGAATCATTAACGCCGACAAGGATTTACCTGGTATTCCCGACGGAATTTTTGGTTCTCAGACAACCGAGCGCGTGAAAGTTTTTCAACAGGAACGAAACATTAACCCTACGGGTATTGTAGATGTCGAAACTTTTGATGCAATTAAATTAGCGTACGATGAAGATTTTTTTACCGAGAATATATAAATAAAAGACGGTGGCTAAGCCACCGTCTTTTATAAGTTCATACCCATATCCGATTCAAACATATACAAAATTTTTCTTATTACGGGTTTTTTAAATATAATTTCTGCCGCATATTTATAACAATCAAGCTGAATTCTATATTTTTCTACGGTGTCTTGAGCATCAAAGCTCCTGTCTGTTTTGTAATCTATAATTACAATTCCATCGTCTGTTATTAAAAGGCAATCAATTACACCCTGAAGCATAATATTTTCTTCGCTGTTTGTCGTTGTTATAAAATTCTTTGCAGGAATTGATACTCCAAACATATACTCGCGCTTGACTTCTTTTGCCGAAAGCATCATTCTTCCCGCACCTGATTTAAAGAACTTAAGTATTTTTTCAGGATTTACAACTCCTGCTTCTTCTTCGGTTAAAAAGCCTCGGCTTTTTATTTCTTCTATTTGATTTTTAACATCTTCTTTTGTTTCAATCTTTGTTTTTAAATCATATTTTTGCAAAACAGTATGGTAAGCAATGCCGATTTCAGCAGATGTTAAGCCTGATGTTTTTTCCTTTATGGTGCTTCTCTTTTTGAAAATCTCATAGCCTTCTGATAAAACCTCTGTTTCTTTTCGTTTTTTTAACTCACTTACTGTGATTTTCGACGGAAACTTTGTGTCGTCAATATTCGGATAATTGAAGTTTATTAAAGATAGAATTTTTTCTTCATCTGTTGCTTTATTTACTTTTTCCTGGTCTGGCTCTGAGTTTATGCCTTCAAGCTCACTGTAATCTTTTATTATTTGAATAGAAAAATTACTCTCATCGTCTAAAATGTATGTATCTCTATCGGTATCTAAAAGGCTTCGCAGAGTATTTCCGTCCTTATGGTCAACTAAAGCCATAATTACCCAGTCAAGATAGGATATGTGCTCAGATACCAATGAACCATTAATCCTTTTTCCATACTCTCCCGAAAGGCAGGCTGATATTTTCTTTTTAATATTCTTATCAGAACCAACTATTATGAGCTTTTCCTTTGCACGAGTCAATGCAACATATAAAATTCGCATTTCTTCCGCTATGCTTTCACGGTATAAAACGCTTTCTAAGGACGCTCTTGGTGCAAAATTGTATGTTATTCGCAAATCTGTGTCCACAAATTTTGGTCCAAAGCCTAATTCTGCATGATATAAAACGCCACGTCGCAAATCCTTTAAATTAAATTGATGCTCTGCGGCAAACAAAATTACAACAGGAAATTCCAATCCTTTGCTTTTATGGATGCTCATAATTCTTACAGCATCGTTCTGCTCTGCAGCAATTCGAGCTGCTTCTAAGTCGTTACCTGTTTCTTTAAAATCATTTATAAATTTAACAAAGCTGTAAAGACCACGCAAGCCAGTGCTTTCATAAATTTTAGCTCTGTTATACAAAAGTCTTAAGTTGGCACAGCGAATAATACCATTTGGCATTGTTTGTTGTGCATCAAAATAGCCGGTTGTATTGTAAATATCTAAAATAAGCTCGCTCACGCTCATGCGCTTTGATTTTTCATTAAAGCTTTGAAGCGCGTTTATAATTCCCTGACAAAGCTTACCTTCATCGGTTTCTGTTTTGCTGCAATCAATCATGGCATCATAGTATGATTTTTTCTTATTATAGCTTCTGATTTTTGCCAATTCTTCTGATGTAATATTAAATATTACTGAACGCAAAACAGATAAAAGCGGCAAGTCCTGATAAGGATTATCAATGACCGCAAGCATCGATAGCATTAGCTCTACTTCTCTGCTGTTAAAGTAAGAGCCCGTGTTGTCGGCATAGCAAGGAATGCCGTAATCTGAAAAAACAGCATTCAAAATAACAGCATTATCCTTTACATTTCGGGAAATTATGCAAATGTCCCTATATGTAATTTTTCTGTAGCTGCCACCGTCAAATACCTGTGCTCCGCTGTCAATTATTTCTGCAATTCGCTTTGCGCAGTATTTTGCCTGAAGTTCAATTTTATCTAAATCTTCGCCTTCTTCTTCCGATATTTTATTTGTATCTATTATGGCAACTTCTGTTTCGTAATTTAGTGGATTTACGCTGTTATCAGGATAGTCTGCACCTAAATAAAGCTTTTCATCATCATTGTAATCGATTTCTCCGGAGTCTGCCGACATTATTCTTTCAAAAATATAATTTACTGAATCTAAAATATTTTTTCTGCTTCTGAAATTTTTAGAAAGAATAATTTTGCGGTTTTCTACATCCACATCTTTTGAAAATTCATCTCTTTTTGTTTTAAATAGCAAAGGGTCAGTATTTCTGAAGCGATAAATGCTTTGCTTGATATCGCCAACCATAAAAAGATTATTTTCTTTTTTTATCTTCGAAAATATAGCTTCCTGAAGCTTTGATGTGTCCTGATATTCGTCTATGTAAATTTCATCATAGCGATTTTTCACTATTTCTGCAATTTCACTATTTTCTAAAATATTCAGGCAATAGTGTTCACAATCCGAAAAGTCAAGCATATTTTTAGAAAGCTTCATTTCTAAAAATTTTAAAGATAATCTTTTTATTGTTTCTGATAAACACATCATTAAAGGATACATCTTTTTAATTGCGCTTTCTTGCTGAACTGCAGTTAAATTCAGTAATTTTTCACACAGCTTACCCATTCTGCGCTCTGTGATTTTTTTGCGCATATCCTTTATTGTATCAATATATATTGGCTGCAGCTTTTTGGGAACAGTTGGTCTTCTGCTAAAGTTGTAGCCATCTAACATTTGTTTTAATTTGTCATAATCAGAAATCTTTAAGCAGTCTTCAAAAAAACATTTTTCTTCATTAAAAAGACTAACATAATCATAAAGCCCGTCTTTTTCTGAGAGCTCTATCATTAAATTATACTCAGAAACTATTCTCACGCACTCAGCGTGTGATTCTGCTATTACAATATTTTTGTATTCACTATTATTAAAATCGCCATTTAATTTAAACTTTTTGGCAGATTTATCGAGCCATTCTTCAGGATATGGTAAGCTTTGAGAAAAATAATATATGGATATAAGCAATTCTCTTAAGTTTGTGTCGTTTGCCTTGGAATTTGTGTATGACTCCATAAAGTTAAGAAAGTCCTTACCGAAATTTTTATCATCATACATTTCGTTTATAACATCATTGAGTGTATCTTCTAACATAACCTTACATTCAGTAGGGTCTGCCACAGTAAAATCGGGTGAGATATCCGCTTCAACAAAGAAGTTTCTTAAAATGTCTATGCAAAAAGAGTCAATTGTTGTAATTTGTGCACGCTTTACTAAAGTTAACTGGCGGGCAATATTTTTGTCCTTAGGATTTTTTATGTGGCATTTTTCTAAAGCTGCAATAATGCGCTCGCGCATTTCATTTGCAGCAGCATTTGTAAACGTCACAACCAAGAGCTTGTCCGCATCAACGGGGCGTTCTGCGTCAGTTATTCTTTTTATAATTCTTTCGACCAAAACTGCAGTTTTACCGCTTCCTGCTGCAGCAGAAAGAAGCAAATTCTGACCCTTGGATTCAATAGCAGACTGCTGTTCATCTGTCCATTTCGTTGCCACTAAAACTCTCTCCTTTGTATGTATAAACTATAGTTTTAATTTTATCATAGCTCTCTTATTTTGTAAAGTACAGGATTTTTCTCTATAAATAATAATTATAAAGGCATATATACAAACAGCGCACAAAACAGCAATTATTCCGTTGTTAAATATACTTTTTGCAAAATAGCTTGCAGTAAAGATGGCTACAGCAGGCACTATTGTCCAGGAAAGCGGTTTTATATTAAAATCAGAAACATCCATTAGTCTGCTAATGCTAAGGTATGCATTTATCATTTCGGAAATATATATTATCGCAATATAGCCCAAAACTCCCTTTTGGGGTATGAGTGTAATAATTAAAAGTATTGAAGCAGCCGAAAGCACTATGTCGTATCGCATTGCATATATTTCTTGGTTCAGCCCCTTTAAAACTGCATCCACAACACCATCAGCATACATAATGACAGCTATAGGTGCTACCAATTTGAGATAATACACCACCTCATTATCATTATAAAAAAGCATACCCAGCTCCTTTGAAAAGAAGAATAAAATACCCGCAGCACCAATAGAAAACGAAAGTGTAAGTGAAAGCGTTTTTTCGATTATGCGGTCTATTTGTTTATAATCTTTTAACTTGTTAAGTCTTGTGATTTCGGGAACTAAAAGTGTAGAAACGGAAGCAACAACACCTGACGGTAAAAAAATCATAGGCATTACCATACCATGAACAACACCATAGGCAGACAGCGCCATTTCCTTTAAACCGCTGAACTTTTCTAAGGATTTCGGAATTAATGTATGTTCAAGTGTTGTGAGAGCAGAGCGTAAATATGCGCTTAACGCCACAGGAATACCGTATCGCAAAACTCTTTTTCTTAAATCGTGAGATGCTTTTTTATTTTCAGATTTTACATCAAAAACGTACACCACCAAAAGCATTAAAAAAGAAACAATTTCGGCAGCTGTGCCTGCCGCAACGAGCGAAATACAGGCATACTCTGCACTTTTTGTTCCTAATACATTTAAAAGCATAACAGCCATAAAAATTTTTACAATCTGCTCTGCCACCTGCACGAATGAATTTTTATATACCTTGCCGACAGCCGTAAAATATCCGCCTAAAGCAAAGGAAACAGCAACACAAGGAAGTGATACAGAAAGTATTTTAAGCGGGATTTCAATCCGCATATCTCCTACGATTTTTTCTGCAAAAAATCCCGCACCAAAGAATATGAGTACTAGCGCTGATATGCCGAAAAACAGCGCATAAGCCACACATTTTTTAACAGCTGCTTTTAAACTTTTTCCTAAAGCTGTTTCTTCTGCTATAACCTTTGTTGATGCTAAATTTATACCAGATGCAGCAAACGTCACACCAAAATTATATACTGACATAATAAGAGCAAACAGTCCCATACCCGATGCTCCGATTTTATTGGCAGCATACACATTAAAAGAAAAACTCACCGCACGCATAAAAAGCGACACCGCGGTGAGTATGACAGCATTTTTTATAAATTGTTTTTTTCGTTTCATATCATTGCCCCCGCATAAATGCTAATTTCATTTTATGCTTTGGCAAAGCCTTATATGTTATTTGACAGGGATTTGTATAATATCGGTTTCAAATACATTTTCCATTTTATCATTAAATGCTTTAAAAGAAGCTTCAAAAGTTTTAATTTCATTTTCTTTAATCGCTTTTAGGTCAACTTCTTCAAAAAGCATTGAGTCTATGGCTTTTTTATTTGCACCAACTGTTATTAAAAAGGTAGGTGTGATATCCTTTCCGTTTATTTTAACGTTTTCTGACATAACAGAAAAAGTTTTTTCCGTATTATTTTCTATATAAAAATCAAGTTCAAAATCATTAGAAAACTTGCTTTTTTTAAGCTCGCGTGCTAAAAAAACAATACCGTCATTATTATAAACAGAAAAGCCTGTATGTTGCATTTGTGTATAAGCTGTGTTTGGCGCATTTGTTTTTGCCGTTATGACATCTGACTTAAACATTTCGTTTGAGTTTTCATCTAAAACTCTTATAACGTATTCGATGTTTTTTATTGCTTGTATGTCATGTTTAAAAAACCATTCATTGCTTATTTCAATATATGCATCCTGCCTGGATTTTAGAGGAATATCTGTTATTAAAGAATCGGTGCACATAAAATTATTTACAGCCAAATCAGTTGAAATTATTTTTAAATTATTCTCTGTTTGATTATTTATCTGGAAAAATAATTTTGTTATTACTTCTTCATATAAAATTTCTTTGAAAACAACGCTGACAGCGTTTTTTTCAAAAGCAATTTCTTGAGATAAGGTCTCATGGTTAAAGGTATAATCGCCATAACCATCTAATTTTTCTACAGATACAGACTCTTTATCATTTACCTTGTTAGCACAAGCAGTGCAAAAAATAAGCATCGCACAAGAAATTATTATAATAAATATCTTTTTAAGCATTTTATACTCCTGTTTTTAAATATGATTTCGCATTACCTATATCTGTTACAATCTCATAGCCTATGGCTCTTACTTTCTTTTTCAACTTTTCTATACCTTCTGCAGATTCTTCATCAGTACAAATTTTATTGTCATATATTAAGTATTTTTTTCTTACGCTTATCGGTGATAAATTCGGCATAACTACGTTTGCACCAACTGACAGTCCCATTTCCCTGCCGTCTTCTTTTATTGTTCCCAATGCAGTTGTTGCAGGGATTAATACAGTTGGAAACATAAGCCTTAACACAGAAAGCAATCGAAGTGTAAGCAAAAAGTCGCCCGATTTCTGATTTGAAAAGGGCGTGTCTTTATGTGATATATAAGGGCCAATTCCTATCATATCAGGCTTTAATTCCTGTAAAAATCTGATGTCGGAAATTAAATTTTTGATTGTCTGATAAGGCGAGCCCACCATAAAGCCTGAACCGACCTGAAAGCCTAATTCTTTTAAATTAAAAAGACATTTTTTTCTGTTTTTTAAACTGGCACTTTTAGGATGAAGCTTTTTGTAGTGCTCTTCATCTGCAGTTTCGTGACGAAGCAGATATCTGTCTGCCCCTGCTTCCCTGAATTTTTTATAGCTTTCAAAATCCCTTTCGCCTACCGACAACGTAACAGCGCAATCAGTATATTTTGACTTGATTTCACTCACTATTTCACAGATTAAGTCATCGGTAAAATATTCATCTTCCCCACCTTGTAAAACAAAGGTGCGAAGACCTAAGGTGTAGCCCTCTTCACAGCACTCTAAAATTTCGTTTTTTGTCAATCTGTACCGCAGAGCTTTTTCATTATCACGTCGTAAGCCACAGTAAAAGCAATTACGCTTACAATAGCTTGTAAACTCAATTAAACCTCTGATATATACGGAATTTCCGTAGTTTTCACGCCGTACTTTATCTGCTTCTGAAAAGAGTTCTTTATCATATTTATCAGTTTGAATAAGAAATTTTAACTCTTCGTCTGTAAGATTATGGTCATTTTTAAGTTTTAAAACTAAGTTATCCATAATCTCACTCCTTTTTATTATTTTTTGTATCCGCATTCAGGATTAATACAAACCTTAGATGCTTTCTTGCCTTTTTTCTTTACCAATATACTTCCGCAATCAGGACACTTTTCTCCCTTAACGGGTGTATCCCATATCATAAAGTCACAGGTTGGATTGTTTTCACAGCCATAATAAATTTTACCTGTTTTTGATTTTTTCTCTAATATTTTTTTACCGCATTTAGGGCAATCAACGCCTGTTTCCTTTACAATAGGCTTAGCATTTCTGCACTCTGGGAATCCGGGACATGCTAAAAATTTTCCGAATCTGCCCATTTTATAAACCATTTTTCTACCGCATTTTTCACAAACCACATCAGATTCTTCATCAGCAATCTTTACCTTACCTATAGCTTCATCTGCTTTTTTGATATTTTTCTCAAACGGTCCGTAAAAATCGGCTAAAATATCTACCCAGTTCATATCGCCACTTTCGATTTTATCGAGTCTTTCTTCCATTTCTGCAGTGAATTCCGCACCTGCAACATCAGGAAAATGCTCTATCATAATATCTGTTACAACTGTACCTAATTCTGTTGGAACGAGTTGTTTTTTATCTCTTCCCACATAACCGCGTGTTGTTATCGTTGTTATTGTAGGCGCATAGGTACTTGGTCTGCCTATACCCTTTTCTTCTAAAGCTTTGATTAATGTAGCTTCTGTGTAGCGCTGCGGTGGTTGTGTAAAATGCTGTTCCTTTTTTAAATCAACTAAAGTCAGCTCTTCCCCTTTTGTTAAAGGCGGTAAGATATTATCTTTTTCTGCTACATCATCATCTCTGCCTTCAACATAAACGCTCATATAGCCTTTAAATAGAAGCTTTGAACCACTTTCGCGGAGACCATAAGCACCTGCTTTAATATCTACTGTTGCTGTTTCGTAAACTGCAGGCATCATTTGAGATGCTACAAAGCGTTCCCATATAAGCTTGTATGTTTTGTACATATCTGTCGGCACCTGGTCTTTTATTTCTGCAGGTGTAATGGAAACATAAGTTGGTCTTATTGCTTCGTGTGCATCTTGTGCTGAATTTTTTGTTTTATAAATATTTGCCTTTTCAGGTAAAAGATTTTTTCCGTATTTATCGGCTATTAATCTTCTTACATCAGAAAGTGCATCTGCTGAAATACGAAGTGAGTCTGTTCTCATATATGTGATAAGACCTATTGTTCCGTGGCCCTGAATAGATACACCTTCATAAAGTCTTTGAGCTGCCACCATAGTCTTCTTAACTGTGTAGTTAAGCTTACGCGACGCCTCCTGCTGCAGTGTACTTGTGGTAAACGGCGGTGCAGGATTTCTTTTTTTCTCCCCTGTTTTAACATCTTCAACTATGAAAGCTTCGCCTTTTAATTCGTTGGCAATTTTTGTAACTTCAGTTTCTGAAGACGGTTTTAATTTTTTTCCGCACTTCGATATTAAAGACGCTTCAAACTGCGCATTCGTACTGTTTTTCAATACAGCACCTACTGTCCAGAATTCTTCAGGATTAAAGCCTTCTATTTCTCTTTCTCTGTCTACAATCATTCTTGTTGCAACAGATTGAACTCTGCCGGCAGACAAACCTTTTTTAACCTTACGCCATAAAATAGGACTTATTTTATAACCTACAATACGGTCTAAAGCGCGACGAGCCTGTTGAGAGTTTACCAAGTCGATGTCTATCGGTCTTGGCTCTTTAATTGCCTGTGTTACCGCATTTTTTGTAATTTCATTGAAAGTAATTCTGCAATTTGATGTTTCATCAATTTCCAAAAGCTGTGCCAGATGCCACGATATCGCTTCTCCTTCACGGTCAGGGTCGGTTGCAAGATAAACTTTTTTAGCAAGCTTTGCATCTTTTTTGAGCTTTGAAAGTAAATCCCCCTTACCCCTGATTGTTATATACTTAGGTTCAAAATTATGTTCAACATCAATACCTAACTGACTCTTAGGTAAATCTCTTACGTGTCCCATAGACGCGATAACATTATAGGTTTTTCCAAGATATTGCTTTATTGTTTTAGCCTTTGCAGGCGAGTCCACTATAACAAGATTGTTTGCCATTTACTTACTCCTATTCTTTACATATTTAAAGTAAAGTTTTTTCCCGGATGGGTTTTTATTTTACCTTTTATTTCAAGCATTGTAATTTGTGATGTAAGCTTATCTGCAGATATGCCTGTTGCTTGTAATAGCTTTTCAAAGCTTACAGGTTCAGACGAAAGCTTAGTTATTATATGCTTTTCTTCATCTGTTAAATCCTTATAAAATTCATTTTTATCTATTGTTTTTTCTTTATATTCTTTTTGTTCTTCTATTCCTTTTTTCTTTTGAAGCTCTTTGATTGCAGCAACCTCTGAATAGTTAAATGATGTATATTCATAAATATCACGCGCTGATGTTACGGGATATGCATATTCCTTTAATAAGTTATTTGTGCCTACACTATGCTCACGAGTTACATCCCCAGGAACTGCAAACAGAACTTTATCCTGGTCTATTGCATAATTTGCAGTAATCAAAGAACCACTTCTTTCAGGTGCTTCAACAACTACAGTACCTTGTGAAATTCCACTGATTATTCTGTTTCTTTCAGGAAAATGCCAGTTAAGCGGTCTTTCTCCAGGTGGATACTCAGAAATTGCAAGACCTGTTTCAATAATTTTTGCCATAAGGTCTTTATTTTCTTTAGGATAAACCATATCTAATCCACAACCCATAACAGCAACAGTTATACCGCCCGCTTCAATAGCTCCGCGGTGTGATGCTGCATCAACTCCTTTAGCCATGCCGCTTACAACTACTATTCCGTTATTAGCTAAGTCATAGGCTAATTTATATGCTGTGCTTTTTCCATATTCTGTAGCTACTCTGTTTCCAACCATAGCTATTCTTATATATTCATTCAAATTTATACGCTTTGAACTTCTTGTATATAAAACATAAGGTGGCGCATCTATATTTTTGAGATTTTCAGGATAATGCGGACTGTCAAACGTAACAACTTTAATGTTGTACGTTTGACAACGCTTTCTTATTATGTTTACTTTTTCAAGCCCTTTATCAGATAACGCTAAAACAGTTCGCCTATCAAACGCCTTAATTGATGAAAGTTTTTCTTTTGTTGCATAAAAAACTTCTTTAGGAGAATTAAAATACTTTAAAATTCTCTGCATTTTCTCAGCTGTCATCAATCTCTTTGTTGACAACCACAGCCAGTAATCTATATTTGAAATTTCTATTTTTTCATTAAGGTTATCCATAATAATTATCACCTATATATTAAAATACTACATATTTTAAATTTTGTAAAGGTTTTTTTCCTTAATATATGTAAAAAGAATAAACATCTTTATATAATATGCGGTTTCTTATACAAAAAAGAGGCTGTAGCAGTTGCTACAGCCCTTTTTATTAGTTGTTTTTGTTGTCAAACTTATTCTGATTGTTGTTATTGTTTTTGTTTTGGTTGTTGTTTTGGTTATTATTCTGGTTGTTTTTGTTCTGATTGTTATTCTGGTTGTTGTTCTGGTTGTTATTGTTCTGATTTCTGTTTTCCATAGTATCCTCCACAAACTTTAACATTTTAATGAGCTTTTGCTCACAAAAATATTATTTCTCCAAAACATTTTTTTATTCAGTTTTATTTTTTATCGCCTAAAGCTAAGATGTTAATAAAATCGTCGTTTGTCTTTGTTCTCATGAGACTGTTAATAAGATTTTCCATTACATCTGCTGTTGTAATATTGGAAAGCTCTTTTCTTATACTCCAAACGGCTTCAAGTTCTTTTTGTGTTTGTAAGAGTTCTTCTTTTCTTGTTCCTGACTTATTAATATCAATAGCAGGGAAAATTCTCTTTTCCTGAAGTTTTCTGTCTAAGTGAAGCTCCATATTACCTGTACCCTTAAATTCTTCATAAATAACGTCATCCATACGGCTTCCTGTTTCAATTAAAGCAGTTGCTAAAATGGTTAAACTTCCGCCGTTTTCGATGTTTCGCGCTGCACCAAAAAATTTCTTTGGCTTATGAAGTGCTGCAGGGTCTAAACCACCTGATAATGTTCTTCCTGATGGTGGTACAATTAAGTTATAAGCACGTGCAAGTCTTGTAATTGAATCAAGTAAAACTACTACATCCTTATTCTGTTCAACTAACCTTTGTGCTCTCTCTAAAACTATTTCTGTCACCTTTGCATGATGTTCGGGAACCTGGTCAAAGGTCGAATATACAACATCGCCTTTTATAGAACGCTTCAAATCTGTTACTTCTTCCGGTCTTTCATCAATCAATAAAACAATCAATGTAATTTCCGGATGGTTTTCTTCTATATTGTTGGCAATGTTCTTTAAAAGTGTTGTTTTACCTGCCTTTGGCGGTGCTACAATCAACCCTCTTTGACCTTTTCCTATTGGTGCCAATAAATCAACCAAACGCATAGCAAAATCTTGTTGCTTTGATGTTAAGTGTATTCTTTCATCTGGAAAAATCGGCGTTAAATATTCAAAGGGTTTTCTCTTTATTGCTTTGTCCGGCGTGTCATCATTAACGTGCTGAACAAAAATCAGTGCCGGAAACTTTTCTTCTTCCTTGGGCGCCCTCGCAATACCTGACACCTTATCGCCCGTTTTTAAGTTAAATCTTCTTATTTGTGTGGGCGAAACATACACATCTTTTGGCGTTGACAAATAGTTTTCTCCACGCAAAAATCCAAAACCGTTTTCAGGGAGTACTTCTAACACACCGGAAACTAAATTGTCGCCGTCGTTTATTGTCAGTTCCTGTGCATTTTTATTTTCTGTTTTTTGAGAATTTTTATTCTTAATTTCTAAAATAAGCTCATCTTTTTTAAGCTTTGATGCATTTTTAATTTCAAGTTTTTTTGCAATTTCGCGTAATTCCTGAATTTTTTTAGATGATAAATCCATAGAATACCTCCTGAATAAAATTTTAGATAATTTGGGGAAATTTGTAAGAATATAAAAAGTTAAAGTTACCGCAGCGCAAATGCGCTGCGGTATAAAAAGACATAAATTATTTAATTCTGTATGTAAAATTGAGTTTATCTTCAACTGTACCCTTTTGGATACCTGTGATTGTGTCATACAAGAACTGTGAAATCTCACCGATTTCATTGTTGTTGATAACCATTTTTTCGCCCTTATAGCAAAGCTCGCCTACAGGAGAAATAACTGCTGCTGTACCTGTTCCGAATACTTCTAAAAGCTCGCCATTTTTATACGCATCAACTACTTCATCGATTGATACACGTCTTTCTGTTGCATTGTATCCGTAAGCCTTTAAAACCTGTAAAACAGAATCACGTGTAATACCAGGCAAAATACTTCCGTTTAATTCAGGTGTAACGATTTCATCACCAATTTTAAAGAAGATGTTCATAGCGCCAACTTCTTCGATATATTTTCTTTCTACACCATCAAGCCATAAAACCTGTGAATATCCTTTTTGTTCTGAAACTGCCTGAGCCTTTAAGCTTGCAGCGTAGTTACCGGCAGTTTTTGCATAACCCATACCACCACGTACTGCACGTACATAATCGTCTTCAACCCAGATTTTAACAGGTGCTAAACCATCTTTGTAGTAAGAGCCAACAGGACTTAAAATAACTACAAACTTATATGTTTGTGATGGATGAACGCCCAATGCGTTATCTGTACCGAATATAAAAGGACGAATATAAAGTGATGTGCCCTCGCCTTCAGGAATCCAGTCCTGGTCAACCAATACTAACTGCTTAATAGCTTCAACTGCAAATTCTTCATCAATCTGCGGAATACAAAGTCTGTCGTTTGACTGGTTAATTCTTGCCATATTCTTTTCAGGTCTGTAAAGGAAAATTTCGCCGTTTTCGCCTTTATATGCCTTTAAGCCTTCAAAAATTGCCTGACCATAGTGAAGTGTTGTGCAGGATGGTTCAATTTCAAAAGGACCGTAAGGTATAATCCTTGCATCATGCCAACCCTTATCAACACTGTAGTCCATAACGAACATATGGTCTGTGAAAATTTTACCAAATCCTAATCCGGAAGAAGACGGCTTTTCTTTAGGATTTGTTGTTTTAGTTACTGTAATTTCCATTTTTTATCGCCTCCAAAAAATTCAAGTAAAATTGTAACATATTTCTTGTTTTATGTCAATCTTTATAAATAAAATCCAAAAAAACGTTATTATTATACATAACTTTAGCAAATTCCGAGTGATTTATTTCTTTTATGAGCTTGTTTTCAGTATTTAGTGCTGTACACAGCGTTACAACCACCAAAAGCAAATACACTATCAAAAAGCCTTTCAAAAAGCCAAAAAGTGCGCCTAAAAGCTTATCAAACCACCCAATCAGCGGCAGCTTTCTTATAAGTCCAAAACCGCTTAAAAGAAGCCATATTACAAGGCGTACAGTTAAAAAAATTAGTATTATACTCAATATTTTAACAGAAATGCCAACTATTTTTTCAGTCAGACTTGTTGCAATTTCTTTTTTTGTTCCTTCGATATCTTCCTTTATATTTTCAATCATACCACGTGGCATATTAAGCTTTGCTGTATTGTGGTCATTATTTTCAACCTGTTCATCCTGTGGAGAAATGGTATTTTCTATTTTTTCATATATAACATCATACACAGGTGTGGTTTTTATAAAGCCCTCGATTTGCGAAGAAAATGTTAATGCTATAACAAAAGAAAGTATAATTGATACAACGCCTGTCAGGGTTCTTAAAAAGCCTTTTTTATAGCCTAAAACGGTTAAAAGTACAAGTATTAAAAGGATTATAATATCTCCCATAAAACACACTCCTTATATACCTATGATATAAGCTCCGTGCGCCGTAAAAGCAACAAGCTTATTTGTATTTCCTATAAAGCGCAGGTCTTCAACGTCAATACCGGGGTCTAAAAGCTTTAATTCTCTTCCGTTGTAATCTAAAATACTTATAAGGCCTTTTCGTCCTGTCGCAATATAGTTGCCTGATGCATCCAGATATTTAGCCACATAGTCGTTATCGTGTGTGGCTTTAATATTTCCGTTTTCTGAAAATACAGAAATATTGTATCTTTTGCTCGATACTGTGCTCTCAGCAAACGACATAACTGCTCCATTTTTCGTAAGTTCATAAGAAAGCAGGCTTTTTGTGCTGTATGGTATTTCTCCTTTTTTATCGCCTGTTGCTGTGTATATTTCAGTTTTCGACTCAGCTATACAATAAATATAATTATCATATACGTTCAAATCGACTGCCAAATCATTTTCATAATCTATTGTTTTTACAGGCTCTTCTTTGGAAATGTTATAAAAACTTAATGTCGTCCCCAGTGCTTTTGTTTGTGTATCTAACGACGATATAATAACATTTTTATTGTTATTTGCAACAACTGCATCAAAAACCAATTTAGTGCCCGATGTCCAAACAAAAAGCTCTTCTCCACGTGTGTTATATAAAATAACGTCTCTTTTGTGCATATTGCCTTCTGTTACGGCTACGGCATAACCTGATGTGTTTATTGAAACGTTTTTAATCGGTTTTTGAGTAACTACTTCCTTTTTAATTTCAGTTCCGTCTATTATGTAAATGTTGTTTTTACCTACATCGCCTATGATAACATACTTTCCTGCCGAGCTCACAAAAGGATTTTCAACAGAAATCGAAAGCTCTGCCTTTTTATTTCCGCTTTCGTCTACAATAATTACACTGTCAGTCGTTACAAAATATATGTACTTATCGCTTATGGTATGAACATAGGTTGTATCAGTTTTTAAAGTTATATCAATTTTATTGGCGTTAACCGAAGCACTTTTTGAAAGCGAGGGTGTTTTCATTCCAAAAAATCTTATTGCTATTTCTTTTCCTATAAACAACATAACAAGTATCGTTATAACAATTATAACGGCTATTACTATTTTTTTTATAATATCGTTTCGCATATTTTCCTCACTTTCTTAATATTCGATTTCATACAACATAAGCCCCTCAGGCGGTGCTGTTATGCCTGCTTTTTTTCTTTCCTTTGACTTTATAATTTCAGGAATATCACAAGCTTTAAAATATCCCCTGCCGACGCTAAGCATAGTTCCTGCAATTATTCTTACCATATTGTACAAAAATCCGTCGCCTTTGATTTTCATTGTTATGATTTCGTCTTCTTTTGTTAATGTGCACTCATATATAGTGCGCTCAAATGTCTTTGCCTGTCCGCCCTTTGACATAAATGCTGAAAAATCATGTTTGCCTAAAAAATATTGCGGACACTTTTCCATCTCTTCATAATTGAGTGGATATTTAAAGCGCCAGACGTAAGGTCTTTTAAAAACATCGCCAAATTTTGAAACATCAATTCTGTAAATATATGTCTTTGATTTTGCACTGTAGCGTGAATGGAAATCATCATCGCAGTTTTCTATTGATTTAATTCTTATTCCATCAGGCAAAATAGCATTAACTCCAAGCATAATACGTTCATTTTCGATATCTGTATCGAAAAAAGAATGTGCAACGTAATTTAAGGCGTGAACACCCGCATCTGTACGACTTGCACCTACAATTTCTACGGGCTGTCGTAAAATTACAGAAAACGCTTTTTCAACTTCTTCCTGAACTGTTACAGCATTTTTTTGAATTTGCCAGCCTGAAAAATCAGCACCATTATACATAAGAGTTATTTTATGATTTTGATTCATATATCCTCCAATTAAAACACAAAATCCAGCAAAATCACACAGGCAAAAAACACTAAAAATATAATCCAGCCTATTATATCTGTACGTGTAAATCTGATTTCACGAAGCCTTGTTCTGCCATCTCCACCTGTGTAGCATCGGCTTTCCATAGCGATTGCCAAATCGTCTGCACGCCTGAAAGCACTTATAAAGAGTGGCACAAGCATGGGTATTAAAGCTTTTGCTCTTTTGATTATTGAACCTGTATCAAATGAGGCTCCCCTTGCCTGTTGTGCTTTTATGATTTTGTCTGTTTCTTCGATTAAAGTTGGCACGAATTTAATTGCTATACTCATCATCATAGCAAGTTCGTGTGTCGGAAAACCGATTTTCGACAATGGTTTTAACAACTTTTCTATGCCGTCTGTCAGCGCCATAGGCGATGTGGTATAGGTAAGCACACTGCTTCCTATTATCAAAAGAATCAATCTTACAGCCATTTTTACCGCTATAATTGCACCTTCTACTGTTATACCTACTGAATACCCAAAAACAGGCAAATCCTGTCCGTCTGTTAAAAAGAGATTTAAAAGTGCAGTAAAAATTATAATGTAAAGTATTGGTTTTAAGCCTTTTAAATACATTTTTACAGGTACTTTTGAAATTATCATTATTAAAAATGTAAAGCCTATTAATAAAGCGTAGCCCTTTACAGTTTGTGCCACAAAAATTGCGACAATGTCTAAAATAAAAATCAATATTTTCGTTCTTGGGTCTAATTTATGCAGGAAGGAATCTATGGGGAAATACTGTCCTAAGGTTATATCTTTAAGCATTTTCCTTGTCCCCCTTTATTTTTTTTAAATACGAGAGTATTTCCGCTTTTGCAGCATCAATAGTGTAAATATTTTTATTTATAGTGAGTCCCCTTGAAATAAGCTCATCAATCAACACGCTGATTTGCGGAACGTTAAGTCCTATATTTCTGAGTTCCTTTCCACGTGAAAATACTTCTTCTATTGTGCCGTCGGCAAATACTCTGCCTTCATTCATAACTATTAATCTGTCAACCAGTCTTGCAACATCTTCCATAGAATGAGATACAAGGATAACTGTCATATTGCCCTCGTTATGAATTGCTTTGATTTGTGCAAGAATTTCTTCTCTTCCGGCAGGGTCTAAGCCGGCCGTTGGTTCATCAAGCACCAAAACACGCGGGCGCATAGAAATTACACCTGCTATTGCAACACGCCTTTTCTGACCGCCTGACAAATCAAATGGTGACTTATCTAAAACATCTTCTGTTAAGCCTACACAACGTACTGCATCTTTTACTCGTTCATCTATTTCGTTTTTTGTGAGTCCTAAATTTGTTGGTCCAAAGGCGATATCTTTGTAAACCGTTTCTTCAAAAAGCTGATGCTCGGGATATTGAAATACAAGACCCACGTCAAAGCGAAGCTTCTTTAATTCTTCTCCCTTTGATGATGTATCTCTTCCATTAACCAAAACAGTACCCGATTGTGGCTTTATGAGTCCGTTTAAATGCTGCACCAACGTAGATTTTCCTGAGCCTGTGTGGCCTATTAAACCTACAAACTCGCCATCTTTTATTTCGATATTTACATTGTCTAAAGACTTTTTTTCAAATGGGCTTCCTGCCATATAAATATGGTCAAGATTTTCTATTTTAATTGCCACTTTTTATTCTCCTAACGCATTCTATGAGCTTGTCCGCACATTCCGTAACAGTCAAGACATCGTAGTCAATATCTATTCCTTCTTTATTTAATTCGTAAGCAAACTCAGTAACCTGCGGAACATCAAGTCCTAAGGTTTTTAGCTTTTCAACCTGTGAAAAAACCTTATGCGGTGTATCATCAAGCACTATTTTTCCGTCGTCCATAACAATTACACGGTCAGCCATTGCGGCTTCGTCCATATAATGAGTAATTAAAACGACTGTCATATTTTCCTGAGCTTTAAGCTTTAGAATTGTTTCCATAACTTCTTTTCTTCCCATTGGGTCGAGCATTGCCGTAGGCTCGTCCATAACAATACACTCAGGGTGCATAGCAATAGCACCTGCAATAGCAACCCTTTGTTTTTGACCGCCTGATAAAAGATGGGGTGCGTGCTTTCTGTAGTGGTACATATCAACGGTTTTTAGCGCTTCATCTACCCTTTTTCGTATTTCATCAGAGGGAACTCCTAAATTTTCAGGTGCAAACGCCACGTCTTCTTCAACAACATTTGCTACAATCTGATTATCAGGATTTTGAAAAATCATACCAACCTGACGCCTTATTTCCCAGATTTTATCTTCATCCTTTGTGTTGACATTATTTACATAAACATTCCCACCCAAAGGAAGCAAAAGTCCGTTAAAATGCTTTGCAAGCGTTGATTTTCCACATCCGTTGTGCCCTAAAACAGCTACAAACTCGCCTTTTTTTATATTCAAATTTAAATTGTCTAAAACTGTGTCTATCTTTTTTACTCCGTTGTCATAAGAATAAAATAAGTTTTCTGTTTTTAACATTTAATCACCTAATCTGTCCGTTGCCGTAAATTATATATTTAGAAGTTGTGAGCTCACGAAGTCCTAAAGGTCCACGAGCGTGAAGCTTTTGTGTACTGATGCCGATTTCTGCACCAAATCCAAACTCAAATCCGTCGGTAAAACGGGTTGATGCATTAACATAAACTGCCGCAGAATCAACTTCTTCTAAAAACTTTTGAGATTTTTCATAGTTTGAGGTTATAATACTTTCGGAATGTTTTGTGCTGTAATGATTAATATGCTTAATTGCTTCATCTGTATCTTTCACAATTTTTACCGAAATTTTATAATCTAAATATTCTCTTTTGTAATCATCTTCTGTTGCCAATATTGCATCACTTAAAATTTTACAGGTTTTTTCACAACCGAAGATTTCAACGTTATGTGCTTTTAATTTTTCATAAATTAAAGGCAAAGCTAAAGCCGCTATTTTTTCATCAATCAGCAACGATTCACAGGCATTACATACTGAAACTCTCGTAGTTTTTGCATTTTCAATAATACTTGCTGCCATATTAATATCGGCACTTTCTTCAACATATATATGACAATTTCCCGTTCCTGTTTCAATAACAGGTACAGTTGCTGTATTTACAACAGTTTTAATAAGTCCTGCTCCGCCTCTTGGAATTAAAACATCAATATATTCGTTTAATCGCATCATTTCGGCTGCAATTTCACGTGATGTATCTTCAATTAAAGAAACGGCACTATCTGTTACACCAACACTTATGAGTGCTTTTTTCATAATATTTACTAAAATTTTATTAGAATTAATGGCTTCACTGCCGCCACGCAGAATGCAGGCGTTTGATGTTTTTAAACAAAGCACAGCAGCATCAACAGTAACATTAGGACGAGCTTCATATATTATGCCTATTACACCCAAAGGCACACGTTTTCTGCCAATAACCAATCCATTGGGACGCTTTACCATTTCTGTAACTTCTCCAACAGGGTCGGGCAATAAATTAACCTGACGCACACCCTCTGCTATTTGTTCAATGCGCTCTTTTGTTAATTTTAATCTGTCATAAAAGCTTGCTTTTTCTTTATTTTTAAGCAACGCCTCTAAGTCCTTTTCATTTTCCTTTAATATTTCATCGGTATTTTTTATAAGCTCATCAGCAATCGCGAGCATCGCACGGGACTTTAAATCACTTTTTAAAGTCATTAGGTCAAAGCTTGCTTTTTTTGCTTTTTTGCCTATTGAAATTAAGTCATACATTTTTATACCTCTTTATTTTGTGGTTTAAATCTTGTGCACACCGCTGTGCCATCTAAAATATCGTAAATTATTTTTGGATTTTTTCCGTTTGCAATTACCATTTCAATTCCTGCATCCATTGCATGACGGGCCGCAATAAGCTTTGTTACCATACCGCCTGTACCTCGTGACGTTCCTTCTCCACCTGCAGACTCCATAATCTCATCTGTTATTTCATTAACTTCGTTTATTAGTTTTGCATCATCGTATTTTGCAGGGTTTTTGTCGTAAAGTCCGTTAATGTCGGATAATAAAATTAAAATATCAGCATCAATTAATTCAGCTACAACATCAGATAATGTATCGTTATCGCCAAATTTAATTTCGGCTGTTGATATTACGTCGTTTTCATTAATAATCGGTACAACGCCCCAGTCAAAAAGCGTATTGAATGCATTTATTGCGTTTTTCTTACGCTCTTCGTTATCTAAAATATTTTTAGTTAACAAAAGCTGAGCTACATCTTTTCCGTATTGTGAGAAAAACTTAGCATAAAGACTCATCAATTCACTCTGCCCAACAGCAGATGCAGCCTGTTTTTCAGGTGTTGCCTTTGGTCTTTCTTTAAAGCCAAGCTTACTCATTCCAACAGCAATAGCACCGCTTGTAACAAGTGCAACCTCACAGCCGCTATGGCAAAGGTCAGATATGACTTGCGCTAAGAGTTCAATTTGTCTTATATTTATTTTTCCCGTATCGTAGGTTAGGGACGATGTTCCTACTTTTATTACAACTCTTTTTCTATCCATTTTTATTCTCCGCTGTTTTTAATTTCTATACCCGTAACTTTTGGTTTTGTTTTTACAGATGACGTTTTAATTTCTATTTCTTTTCCGTAAAGAATTTGCAAATCACTTTCTGTTAAAAATCCGTTTTCTGCACTCTTTCCTTTAGCATCCACAACAAGAGTTACATCATAATGCTCGGGAATTTCTGCGATATATACCGAACCATCGCTCGCAATATATTCTTTTGTTGCTGTTTTATACGTTACTTCCCTTATTGTGCCTATAAGCTTATTATCTTCCGTTTCAAAAACTTCATCGCCTTCTCTTAAAGAATCACGAGTAACATCTCGCACACCTTTTAATTCAAAGGTAACCATAGCATCTAAAACAGGTGTAGAAGAACTTAAAACGAGCTTTGAATTTTTGCCTGTATCCCCGCCTGTTACAGTAGAAACAGCAAAATATCCGCCTACAATACCAACAATTAATATAAGTACAACGCAGATATCTACAATGCTTACTTTGCCGAATAGCTTTCCTTTGTTATCAATTAACATTATTCCTGCGCCTCCTTAATTTCATTTATGTCTTCTACAGCGGTAATTACACCTTCTACAAACGAATCGCCCACGTTTAAGCTGATTGTTTTTCCAACTAAAATATTAACAGAATCAACGCTCATACTGTTTCCGTTTTTAATTGCTTCTGCTTCAATTTTAATATCAACACTTATTTTATTGGGAACTTCTTTTATAAGTGCTTTCTTATTGAGCGAATCTTCTGTATTAAGCTTATATGGTCTGTATGTTACATCTGTAACCGTACCCATAAATTTAAGACTTTCATCTTCGTAAACCTTATCATCAATCGCTATATAGTCTAAAATGTTGGATGTTTGATTTTTTACTTCAACCACATAAGAAACCTTAGTTACGGTTGAGTCATCATTAGTCACTCTGATAGATGATAGCTTAAAGGCGCCAAATATTACTATAGCTATTAAAATAACTATACAAATTAAATCAATGATGTTTATTTTTTTTCTAATGTTTTCCATTTGAAACCTCCCAATAAAGTTTTTGAAGATTTTTAACCATTATTTCTGCTTTAAATTCTGAATAAAATTTTCCGCTTGCATTTTCTGAGCATTCACGATAAAGCTTTTCATCAGTTGAAATTTCCGTAAATGCCATAGAGAGTTCTTCCGCATTTCCATATTCAACGAGTATGCCTGTTTCTTTATTCTTTACAAGCTGTGGATTTCCACCTACATTTGTAGCAATTGTAGGCTTTCCTAAGCTCATCGCTTCTAATATAGCCAGGCTCATCGCCTCTGAAGCAGAAGCTATTACATTTACGTCTGTTACATTTAAAAGCTCTTCTGTGTTTTTTACATATCCTGTGAATATTATTTCAGGAACGTTTTTTGCCATATCCTTTAATTCATCTTTTAAAGAGCCCTCGCCAACTATTAAGAACGTTCCCTTATTACCGCTTGCAAGATATTTCTTTGCTGCTTCTATAAAGTACTTATGCCCTTTTATTTCTTCAAGCCTTGCAAATATTGAAAAGACTTTTCCATCGCCTATATTATATTTTTCTTTTATCTCTTTTTTCTTTTCTTCGCTAAGACTTTTTTGCGGTTCAACGCCGTTAAATACCTTTTTTATTTTTTTGCGAGTTATTCCGCAGGCTTTCAAGTTTTCTGCAACTGCATCAGAAACAGCAATATAATAATCACACAGTTTATTATTTAAAAAGCTTTTTACATACGACATCGGAAACTTTCCGACCGGTTCAATACAATGACGAGTTGATATTATTGTTTTAATTTTTGCTTTTCTTCCTGCTATACGGGCAGATAATGATGCATGCGTGTGAATAATATCAAAATTTTCTTTTTTTAACAGCTCAGTTAATGCCTTTACACACCGTTTATCGTACGATTTATCCGCCATATACGGCATTTCGTAAATATCAACATCCTGATACACGGCTATAAACTCTAACAACGCGCTGTTTTGGGGAAGAATTACAGAAACCTTAAAGTTTTCTCTGTCAAAATATTTTAAATAATTTAATAAATATCTTCCTGCGCCACCGATATTTGTATCGGAAACAACCTGGCAAACTTTAATCATCGAAAGACACCTCCGTCTTTTCTTTTAAAATTGCCGAGCCTGAAATGCCAAGGGCAATTACTATCCAGAAAATCATCAAAATTTTATAGTTATACCAGACATAGTCTGTAAGTCCCTGGAACATAAAGCCTACAAAGCCTGTGCCTAATGCTACAATAAGTTTTGCCATATCTGATGTTTTTATTTTCCTTATTACGCTCGTTGCAAATACAGTCTTTAAAAATCCTAAAAGCACAGCGAGCAGCGAAGATATACCAACAACGCCTGTTTCAACCCAGAACTGTAAATACAGGTTGTGAGAATGCAGTGCAAATTTAGCACCTGGTAATGCATAGAACGGATAAATTGTTGTATAAGCATCAGAACCAATGCCTATGCCACCAAGCCAGAAATCGCCAATCATTTTTATTGACGCCTGCCAAATAGACACTCGATAAGCCGTTGATGTGTCAGATGTGTTGCCTATGCTTATAAATCTTTCTATAATTGCCATATTTCCGCTAATATACAGCACAACAGGAATTAGTAAAAGACATAAAACTCCTGCTATCATCCATCGTCTGTCGGCAATTACCAAAAACAATGCAACAGCTATTAACATACCAAGCCAGGCCCCCCTTGACCATGTAAAAATCATACAGGCAACCATACACATTAAGATAATTGCAAATAAAATTCTGTGAGTATCCTTTACCCTGTTCCACAAAAGTGCAACAGAAACAGGAATGGTAAGCACCAAAAATTCTCCTAAAACATTAGGATTATTAAAAAACGAATATACACGAAGCTTTATATCTTCAAACATATCCTCGTCTATCCAGCTTTCAGTAACAGCAGCACCAAAGAAGTTTTGGAAAACCCCATACAGCGCAACAACAAATGCTGATGCAATAAATAACTTAATTAATGCCATCCATTGTTTTTTTGTTCTTATTACATTTACCAAAACAAAATAAAAAAGTATAAACGAGCCGTGAACCATAACCTGTTTTAACGATGACGTCTTAGCAAAAGAGTTTAAAACTCCTAAAATAAGCGCAATCACAAAAAATACGACCACTACATTAAAATGACTTTTAAAAAGCTTAAATTCTTCGTTAGCCAATACGTGAATTATAAAAACAAAAGCGCATATAAAGCTTAAGCCAACGAGCACCATTGTTGGAAGTATAGGTGATAATGCAACTGTTAAAAATACGCCGAGCGACAAATATTTCATTAAGAATGCATAAGCACATATCGCACCGACTATTACAATCAAATTCTCAATGCCTGAATAAATGCATATTAAAGACATTAAAATTCCAATCAAACAAGATATAACATAATGACGCTTTTTTACAGCTTTAGTTGTATATTCATTTTCGGGAATTTCAGTAAAAAATCCACCTATTGCATTTAAAAATTTACTTCCCGACACTAACTGATTTACACTTTTATTCACCAAAACCATAAATAACCCTAAAATTTCTGCTGCAACAAGCAATGCCAAGGTGAATTTTGAATTTTCCCTGAATAGCGTTGTAAACAATGAAAACGCAATAATTGTTACACCGTAAATTCTTACAGAAACTATATTCCACGAAGAAATAATTCTTAAAAGCTTACTGTTATTCTTCTGCTTACTTATAAAAGGTGCAAGCTTTTTTTGCAGAAATAATAAAAGCTTTTTAGGTAAATTTATGATTTTTCCGAAAATGCTGTTTTCCCAGATGTTTTTTTCTGGTTTGTCGTCAGAAAAAAAGCGATATATAAAAGAACCCGAAAAGGCTTTGCCTAAGCTTTTCCACATTTTATTAAATGCTTTTCCGAAAAAGCTTTCCTGATAGCAGGCATTTAACCACGATAAGAATTTTACAAAAATTCCGACTACTTTACTGTTCATCACTATCACTCCTTTTTCTGATAATATTTAAAACCATACTTGTTTCTTCTGTTTTCAAAACAAAGCAAGTAACTATATAAACAACCACTCCTGCAAAAGATGGAACTAAAAGCGCCAAAAATTTTCCTAAAAAGTCATCAGAAAATGAAACGCCTGAAAGCATAATCATAACTAATGCCATTGAAGCGCCTGCTATTAAAATTTTTAAAATGTTTAAATTGAATTTTTTATTAAAAATTTTATATCTTTTACTCAAAAGTACTGAAAGAGTAAATGACATAAATAAAGATGCCAAAGATGCTGCTGCAGGCAACCCTGCAATTCCCGTGTGTAAAACTCTTACAAAAACGAAGCTCAGGGTTATGTTAAGGGCAATACCAACCACAGACACTCTCATCGGTGTTTTGCCGTTTTGCTCTGCATAAAACGCCTTAGTTAGCATTTCCTGCATACCATACCCTAACATACCAAAGGAGTACCATAAAAGTGCTGTTGAGGTCAGCTCCGTTTGCTCTTTACCGAATGCACCGCGCTCATAAACCAATCTTATAATTTCTGTTCTTTCTAACACAAACACAAGCATTATAGGAACTAAAATAAACAGCACACTTCCAACCGCTGTTTTTAAAACACGTGTGAGTTCATCTTTTTTATTCTTTTCAGCAGCAAGTCTTGAAATCGACGGAAATATTAAATTCGATACGGCATAGGTTATTACACCAACAAATATTATATACAGCTTATTTGCATAATCAAGTGCTGAAACAGCTTGTCCTTCGTTTAAAAACGACGCTAAAAACATATTTACCATCGTATTAATCGGCTGCACCCAGGAGCTGATTAAAATTGGGATTGCAAGCTTCAGAGCTTTTTGTAAACCTTCATTTTTAAAATTTATTTTTGGTCTGTAGGTGTATTTCTTCCTGATTAGTGATGGTATTAACACCACAAGCTGAAACACCCAGGCAATAAGCATTGCCAAAGACACGCCGTGAATTCCTAATGTATCCTTAGCAACAAGCAAATAAACCACCATAATACCGTTAGAAACCAAGCTTATAGCAGCAGGTGCATTAAATTCGCCATACGATTGTAAAACACCCGTTAATGAATATGCCAGTGCCGTAAATATCATAGACGGAAACATAATTGCAACAAGCCCAGATGAAAGCAGTTTAACATTATCTGCCAGTCCGCTTCCGATTAGGCCTACGATTTGCACACGGAATACTATGCCCAAAGCACAAATTAAAGCTGTAATTAAAAATATAATATTTAAAAAGCTGTTTGAAAACTCTATTGCTTTTTCTTTTTCATTTTTTCCCAGATACTCGTTAAAAACAGGTATGAACGAAGAAGATATAGCACTTCCTAAAGCTATATCAAAAAACAAAAGCGGTATTCTTGAGGCTGTCTGATATGCTATTGCAGCATCAGTAGTACCATAAAGGGCTGCAAAAAGAATATCTCTGTACATTCCCATAAACTTAGCCAAAAGCGTTGCAACAACCATAAATCCGGCAGTTTTTACTGTTTTCTTTGCAGTTTCCATCGCACAAAATTCCTTAATTTATATTAATTATTCTATATATTATAATATATTCCTTACTAAATGTCAATAAAATACCACCCCAAAGTTTCCAAAAAACGCTGTTTTTATGAGCTTTTTCCAGTTTTTTTATTTTTTTAAAAAAAGTACTTGAAATTTTAAAAATTATGTGGTATAGTATTTAAGGCAAAAATACGCACACGCAATGATTGTGTAAGCGGTGCTCTGTTTAGAGTTCTTACACAATGTGACTTGTGTGGAGGATTGCAAATAAAACCGGAGGTGACTTAAATGTCAGTAATTTCAATGAAACAACTGCTTGAAGCAGGCGTCCATTTCGGACATCAAACAAGAAGATGGAACCCAAAAATGGCTGAATACATCTTCACAGAAAGAAACGGTATCTACATTATCGATTTGCAGAAAACCGTTAAAAAAATCGAAGAAGCTTATGCTTTCGTTAAGGAAGTAGCTGAATCAGGTAAGGAAGTTCTCTTCGTTGGTACAAAAAAACAGGCTCAGGACTCTATCAAAGAAGAAGCTGAACGTGTTGGTATGTACTGGGTTAACGCTCGTTGGCTCGGTGGTATGATGACAAACTTTAAAACCATCAAAAAGAGAATCGAAAGATTAGAACAGCTTACAAAAATGGAAGAAGACGGCACTTTCGACCTTCTCCCTAAAAAAGAAGTTATCAACTTAAAGGCTGAACGTGAAAAGCTTGAAAAATACCTTGGCGGTATCAAGGATATGAAAAAGCTTCCAGGCGCTTTATTTGTTGTTGACCCAAGAAAAGAAAAAATCGCTATTGAAGAAGCTAAAAAGCTCGGTATTCCAGTTGTAGCTATCGTAGATACAAACTGTGACCCTGAAGATGTTGATTACGTAATCCCAGGTAACGACGATGCTATTCGTGCCGTTAAATTAATCGCTTCTACAATCGCTAATGCTATTATTGAAGGCAGACAGGGCGTTGACGCTTTACCTGCTGCAACAGAAGAAGAAACAGCTGAAGAAATCAGCGAATAATTGATTGGAGGAAAACAAAAATGGCTTTTACAGCTGCTGATGTTAAGACTTTAAGAGAAATCACAGGCTGCGGTATGATGGATTGCAAAAAAGCTTTATCTGCTACAGACGGTGACCAGGAAAAAGCTATAGAATTTTTAAGAGAAAAAGGCTTAGCTACTGCTGAGAAAAAATCAGGCAGAGTTGCTGCTGACGGTATCGTTTATGCTAACGTTGAAAACAATGTTGGTGTTGTTTTAGAAGTAAACTCTGAAACAGACTTCGTTGCTAAAAATGACGAATTCTTACAATTCGTTGCTGACGTTGCTAAGCAGATTAACACAAACAATCCTGCTGACGTTGATGCACTTTTAGAAGAAAAGTTTATCGCAGGCGAAGGTACAGTTCGCGATGCTTTAGTTAATAAAATTGCTACAATCGGCGAAAATATGTCAATAAGAAGATTTGCTCGTTACGAAGGAACAGTTGAAACATACATCCATGCCGGCGGTAAAATTGGTGTTATGGTATCTTTCGATGTTGCTGACAGCGCTAAAGCAGAAGCTCCTGAATTTAAGGAATTCGCCCGTGACGTTGCAATGCAGATTGCTGCATTTAACGCTGCATACTTAGACCGCGATGCAGTTCCTGCTGACGTTGTTGCTAAAGAAACAGAAATCTTAATGGCTCAGGCTATGAACGAAGGCAAGCCTGCTAACATTGCTGAAAAAATGGTTGCAGGAAGAATTAACAAGTATTTCAAGGAAATTTGTCTTGTTGACCAGGCATTCATTAAGGATGACGAATTAACAGTTGCCGCTTACACAAACAAAGTAGCAAAAGATTTAGGTACAGAAATCAAAATTACAAACTTCGTTAGATTTGAAAAGGGCGAAGGTATCGAAAAGAAAGAAGACAATTTCGCTGAAGAAGTTGCAAATATGGTTAAATAATTTTGATTTTAAACTGCATTATAATCTCCGGAATACTCTTCCGGAGATTTTTTGTATAAGGAGTTTTTCTATGAAAACAATGGCTGTTATATGTGAATACAACCCCTTTCACAATGGGCATAGATATCAGTTGACTCAGCATAAGAAAGAGTTGGGGGCAGATAGCGTTATTTGCCTTATGAGCGGTAGTTTTGTGCAAAGGGGAGCACCTGCTATTTATGACAAATGGACAAGAGCACAAGATGCCATAAAAAATGGTGCCGATTTGGTATTAGAACTTCCCGTTGTCTACTCTGCCCAATCTGCGCAAAGGTTTGCCACAGGTGCTGTTAAGCTTTTAGACAAATTAGGTATAGTTGATTTTTTGTCATTCGGAAGTGAATGCGGGGATATAGAAAAACTTAAGACTTGTGCTGATATAATATATTCTGATAAATTTAATGCTGTGCTTTGTGAAAAACTTAAAACTGGCATCAGTTATCCATCAGCACGGACAGAAGTTTTGAAAGAAAATTTTTCTCATATAGACCAAACTCTCGTTAACTCCCCTAACAATATACTTTCAATAGAATATTTAAATGCCTTAAAAAGCATCAAAAGTAAAATACAGCCTAAAACAATTTGCAGAGATATGGACTTTGCATCTGCTTCTGCTATTCGTGAAAAAATCGCAAATAATGAAAGTATTGACAGATTAACACCAACAGAAATGCACGCGACTTATGATACCAAAGCTTATGACAACCTTGTTCTCTTTCATTTTGCAAAGGAAAGCACAAAAGCTTTACAACAGATATGCGATATGACGGAAGGCTTGGAGAACAAATTTAAAGTAGCTTTACGGACTGCAATCAGTTGTAACGACTTAGCAGAGTCTGTAAAGTCGAAACGCTATACACGTACAAGAATAGACAGAATCATTGTAAATTCTTTACTTGGTATTAAGGATTCCGACACAAAATCAGAACCACAATACGCCCGTGTTTTAGCTTTTAACAGTAAGGGCAGAGAGCTTTTATCTGCAATGAAAAAAACATCGCAAATACCTGTTATTACAAAGCTTGCCGATGCAAAATCAGAAAGTTTCGAATTTAATTCAATGCTTGTAAAGGACATTTTGGCAACAGATATTTATTCCATTCTTACAAACAAGCCTGCAGGATTGGACTATAAAACATCGCCAATTATAATAAAATAAGCGAAAGCTTTGGCCACCACCAGATAAGGCGGTGGCCAAAGCTTTCGCTTATTTATATTCTACATATTCAAAAACTTTCTCAATTGTTTCAAAGAGCTGTTTGTTCCTGATATTTTCTTTATTCTCTACTACTATTTTTTCAGGTGCTAAGCTTATTAATACACTTATTAACAAATCGTCATAAGCTACATTTTCTGCATCTTCCAGAGATATTATTTCTATCAGTGCCTCTTTTGTAATATCGTGTTTTTCTTCGTCTAACACAGTATACATAGCCATTTCGTTAACTTTGATATATATTACCTTTGGACGACATTTCTGAACGCTTACAAAATATCTTAAAAGCTCAATGAAATCTTCATATTCGCGATTTAAATAAAAAATGTCAACTAAGTCTTCTGCTAAATTGTTAAGCTTTTGCTTATACTCTGCCAGTCGAAAATTTACAATCCCTTCAACACTCGCAGTTTTATTCTCCAAAAAATAGCCTTTTAAAACTCTCTCTATTATGTTTTTTCTCTCTTCGGAATCTTCGTGTTCCTTTTGCTTTATTATCTCACTTACTGTTATATTTGGTATTTCAGGATAGTTTTTATTAATTATTCGTTTTAAAATTTTTGACTCATATTTATCTACAATAAAGTTAGTCAGTGCCTTTATATATTTTGTAAATATATTTTTATCGCTCAAATCAACAACTGTATAGGTATGACTTTTATCATAAAAAATATTTGTTACAGGAAATTCTCTTTCGGAGATTATTCGCTCACGCTTTAAGCGTTTATCATTTCTGAAGCCTACCATTATATGGTCATTCAAAAATTTCACCTCTTAAACTTTATTACGAAAATATTATCTGCTGTTTTTTTAATTAAATACAAAATATTGTGCCTACATCTGTTAATGGTATTTCTTTTATGTAGTCAAAGTCGCAAAACTCCTTAATTTTCAGATAATCAGGGTGTTTTGTGATGTCGCCGAAAAAGGTAAGTTTTCCGTTGATTATTCCCGATGCACCGCCGATAAAACCGTATTCAAAACCCGGAAGCTCAACGTAACCCTGAGTTATTTTTAAAGCATTTACCACGTTTTCTTTGAGTGCATTATAAATTCTCTCATCTGCTGTTATAATGCCGTTTTTTGCCACACAACAGGAGCATTTTGCATATCCCTGTGACACGCCTAAAAACTTTATATTTCTTTTGTTTATTTCCTGTAAAACCATTGCATCAACATACTCAGGCTTTCCAAGTGCTATATTTTTATAAACCACTACATTATATGCGATATCATTCGGGTAGTGATAAGAAAGCCTGGTTTTACCCTTAATCACCTTATTTCCCAAAATTTCTTTATAATGTTCATAGCTTTCAGGAGCGCAAACAAAAATATCATCTATTTTGGTTAGCGTCATATCTGTGTGAGAAGATACCGGGATTTGTAAACCGGTATGATAAAAAGAAGGAAAAATTTTATGATTTTTTCCCAATACTTTTTTTGCAATATCCAGATATCGTTTGTCGATAATTATTGCCATAATTTCTCCTTGTTTTCATAATAAAAATATAGTATAATTAACACATATAGAATTTTATTTCATAAAATTCTCAAGAGCAACGCTCTTTTGTGCTCCTTCAAGCACTGTGTCAATTGACGGCGTCGCAAAAATGCCCTTGCAAGCAAGCAAGCATTTTTACTCCTGGTAAAATGATTTTGTGACATCTAAATTGTTCACTGATTTTATAATTATTTTATCATATTTTCAAAAAATCAACAAGGGGGTTTTTATATGGTATATGTATTTTTAGCAGATGGTTTTGAGGAAATTGAAGCTTTAGCTACAGTCGATATTTTACGCCGCAGCGATATCTGCGTTAAAACTGTTTCAATTAACGAAACACACGAAGTATGCGGCACACACGGAATTAAGGTTTTAGCTGATATTAAAACAGAAGATGTAAATTATGACGATTTAGAAGCCATTGTGCTTCCGGGTGGTATGCCTGGTGCTGATAACTTGGAAAATTGCAAATTTGTAACAGATTTAGTTGAAAAATCTGCAAAGGACAAAAAGTTGATTGCAGCAATTTGTGCAGCGCCAAAAATTCCAGGTGTTTTAGGCTTACTTGCAGGCATTAAAGCCACCTGCTACCCCGGTTTTGAAGCACGTCTGTTTCACGCTAAGCTTTCGCATAAAAAAGTTGTATGCGACAAAAACTTTATCACAGCAAAGGGCGCAGGGGTTACTCATGAATTTGCAGTTGCTATTGCAGTTGCTCTTAAAAAGGGCGTTTCAGCAAAACGTGCAATACGCGGAATGTTTTATTAATTTTAATAATAATATAGATAACAACCGACTATTTTGAAAGGGATTTTTTATGAAAAGGTTGTTATCTTTATTTTTGTGCTTGTTTTTTTGCTTGTCGGTAAATGTTTCTGCCGAAGCCCCTTTAGAGCTTTCCGCAAAATCAGCAATTTTAATGGAGAGGTCAACAGGCACAATACTCCACGAAAAAGCTTCACACGAGCCGTTACCGCCTGCAAGTGTAACTAAAATTATGACTATGCTTTTAGTTATGGAAGCACTTGACAACGGACAGTACACATTAGATGATATGGTAACTGTTTCAGAGCTTGCAGCTTCTATGGGCGGTTCACAGGTATTCTTGGAGCCAAACGAACAAATGTCCGTTCACGATATGTTAAAGGCTGTTGCCGTTGCATCAGGAAATGACGCAGCAGTCGCTTTAGCTGAATTTACAGCAGGTTCACACGAAGGCTTTGTGGCAAAAATGAACGAACGCGCAAAACAACTTGGAATGAATGATACAAATTTTATTAATTGTAATGGTTTAGATGAAGACGGCCACGTTACATCTGCTCACGACATTGCAGTTATGTCACGCGAAATAATGAAGCATCCGAAAATTTTTGAATATACAACAATATGGATGGACTCTCTGCGTGACGGGGCATTTGGTCTTGTGAATACGAATAAATTAGTACGGTTTTATCAGGGTGCAACAGGCTTAAAAACAGGCTCGACAAGCGTTGCAGGATTTTGCATTTCAGCTACAGCCAAGCGTGACGGAATGGATTTAATTGCCGTTGTTATGGGCTCTCCAACATCGAAAGAAAGATTTGCAGATGCTACAAAAATGTTAGACTACGGCTTTGCAAATTACGGAATATGCAACTCATTGATTAAGGATGATGAACTAAAGCCATTACCTGTTCAGAAGGGTGTTAAAGATACTGTAAGCATCGGTCTTTCAGAGGGATTTTCTCTGCTTATGAAAAAAGCTGAAATTGCAAACATGGAGAAAAAAATCACACTTCACGAAAGTGTAAATGCACCGATAGCCAAAAATCACAAAGTAGGCTCTGTTGAATTTTTTTCAAATGGCCAGTCAGTAGGAAAATGTGATATTGTTGCAAAAGAAGATATAAAGGCGAAAAACCCATTTGGTATGTTAAAAAGAATTTCATCATTTTTCTTTTATGGAAAAAATTAAAGGTAGCATCTGCTACCTTTAATTTTGTTTTTTTACAATTTTATAGTCGTCCCCATCACGAAAATACGGACATTTTTTATACTTTGATGACAAAATTCTCATCATCTCATCTTCATCAACATTTACATCGCAAATGTAATCTTCATATTCTTCGTCATAAGTGTAATTAACACAGTTCTCGCAAAGTAAATCTGCCATAATTTTCTCCTAACACCCGCAGGTAAAGTAGCCTTCTAAATTAAGGCTGTATCCGTCGTTTTCTTTCGTAAACTTTGCCATTTTATAAAGACTTTGCAGCTCATTGTTATCTCCGTAAATTGTTTTTATATCGCGCAGGTCTGCAAGGTTTAACAAAGATTTTATAATGGCTAATTTTAAAACCAAATCGTCTTCTTTAGTTTTTACAAGGTTTAAATACACCTTGTCTATCCTAAGCTCAAGCGTGCCAACTCCCAGATATTCTTCTCCGTCTTTAGCGCACATTATGATTTTTCCCTGCAAATTTTCTGCTATATTTATTTCGTTTAAAAAATCACTTAATTTATCGTTTAGTTCTTCTTTTTTTATTGTCAGCACTTTTTTCACCACCGTTTAGTAGATTAACTTCAGCTTCTGTTAAGTGACGCCACTTGCCCTTTGGAAGATTGCCGAGCGAAACAGCACCAACACTAACACGAGTAAGCTTTATAACAGGCAGTCCTACCGCTTCGCACATTCTTCTTATCTGTCGGTTTTTACCCTCTGAAATTGTAATATTAAGCTGCGTTGTACGCTCTCTTGTGTCGGCAATTTCAACCTTGGCAGGCTTTGTTAAATAACCATCAATTTCAACACCCTGGCGCAGCTTCATAACATGTCCCAAATCTGCCGTACCCTCAACAACAGCGTGATACTTTTTAGGTATATGCTGTGTGGGGTGTGTCATTTTGTATGCAAAATCGCCATCGTTGGTTAAAAGCAGCAAGCCTTCGCTTTCATAATCAAGTCTTCCAACAGGATAAAGTCTTGCTTCAATATCAGAAACAAGCTCTAAAACTGTTTTTCTGTCAAATTCGTCTTTAGCTGTTGTTATATAGCCTTTTGGTTTATTGAGCATAATATAATAAAGCTTTTTTTCGGGAAGTATGAGTTCACCATCTAAAAAAACCTTATCGTTGTCTTCGTCTATTTTGGTTCCCAATTCTGTAACAACCTTTTTATTAACCCTGACTCTGCCTGATAAAATAATGTTTTCTGCTTCTCTGCGAGATGCAACACCGCAACGAGCCATAAATTTTTGTAATCTTTCGGGTTTTGCCATATTCCCCTCCGTAAAATTTTGATACACTCATTTTACTACAAAAATTTAGCCTTCGCAACTATAAGTAAGCAATTTTTTGAAATTTTCCCAGAATATACAATTTTTATTTTCCTGATAAGCCACATCTACCGAAGCAACAAGGTTTATTGTTTTTTGTATAGCATCTTTATAAAATACAGTAAGAGTTCCCATTTTATCGCCTTTTTTCACAGGTGCTGTAACTTCTTTTGGGATGTCACATTTTACAGTTATATTTTTGAACTTGTCATCCTTATTTTCAGATATGTAAAAATCCTCTTTTGCCGTAAGTTCAACAGTATTTGATGAGCCATTTTTTACAGTAACTGTATTTACTGTCATACCTGATAAAATAACAGGGAAATAATCGGTAACAGAAAATGCATAATCAAGCATATTTGTGTGGTCATTCCAATCATTCGGAGCATTTAGTGTAACCGCAATTACCGATACTCCCCCACGCTCTGCCGCCGTTACCAAGCATCTTCCCGATTTTTTTGTAAAGCCTGTTTTTACACCAATGCAACCATCGTACTGTCTTAGCATTTTATTGTGGTTTGAGACTGTTTGTGTACCGTCTAAGATTTGCTTTGATTTTGTTGATACAATTTTTGCGAAATTTTCGTTTTTCATCGCTTCATGCGTAATAAGAGCCAAATCGTATGCAGTTGTGTAATGTCCTTCTTCGTCAAGTCCGTTAGGATTTTTAAATGACGTGCTTTGTGCTCCTAATTTCTTCGCACGTTCTGTCATCATAGTGGCAAATTTTTCAACCGAGCCTGCTACTCCTTCAGCAATGGCAATAGCAGCATCATTTCCCGATTGAAGCATAAGACCATATAATAAATCTTCCATTGTAGCTTTTTGATTTACTTTTAAATAAAGACTTGTACCCTCTTCTCCTGCAGCATTATTTGATACGGTTACTACGTCAGTAAGATTTGAATTTTCTAAAGCAATCAGCGCTGTCATAATTTTTGTAGTGCTTGCCATAGTGTGTGTTTTATGCATATTTTTTTCGTAAATAACACGCCCTGTTGACATATCTATCACACATGCACATTCAGCCGACACAGATATTGCACTTACATTTTTAGGGGCGTTAAGTAAAATAAATCCTGTTAAAATCAAACAACAAATACGCTTCAAAGCTATTACCTCCGTGAATATTTACTAAATTATATGTGAGAAATTAATTAATTATTTGTTACATTTACAAAAAAAGCTTTGCTTTTTTTAAAAGCTATGGTATAATATACACAAAGAGGGAGAATATTCTCTCTAAAAAGAAAAGGAGTGACGGTTATGAAAATCACAATTACAGGTAAGCAGATTGATTTAACAGATGGTCTTAAAGCAAGAGTTGAAGAAGCCTATACAAAGCTTGATAAGTACTTTTCTAAAGAGACAGAAGCTTTAGTTACATTAAGCGTTCAGCGTGACGAGCAAATAGTAGAAGCTACAATCCGTTCAGGCAATCTGATAATCCGTGTAGAAGAATCAACTCCCGATATGTATGTATCTATCGATACGTCGGTTGATGTTTTAGAACGTCAGCTTCGTAAAAATAAAACAAGATTAGAAAAGAAAATGAAAAGAGAATTTACCGAAACGGTTATTTTCGATAAAATTCCAGAGCTTCCAACAGATGTTGAAGATACTAAGATTGTCAGAGTTAAGGCTATCGAAACAAAACCGATGTCTCCTGAAGAAGCAGTATTACAGCTCGACCTTATCGGTCACGAATTCTTTATCTTCACAAATGATAAAACGGGTGACAAAAACCTTGTTTACCGCAGAAAAAAAGGCGGTTACGGTTTAATCGAAATCGACTAATATACCAGTGCCGTCGGTCAATCGACGGCACATTTTTTTGAATATAAGGAGTATATATGGAAACTCGCTCAAAAAAGATTATAAGCAACAACAAAAAAGCATTTCACGACTATTTCATTGACGAAAAATTTGAAGCAGGAATTGAGCTTTTCGGTACAGAAGTCAAATCTATACGTGCAGGTCAGGTTAATTTAAAGGACAGCTATGTTTCTGTAAAAACGGGAGAGGCAATTTTACTTGGTATGCACATAAGTCCGTATGAAAAGGGAAATATTTTTAACAAGGACCCGCTTCGTCCGAGAAGACTTTTGCTTCATAAAAAAGAAATTATGAAATTAATCGGAAAAACAAAAGAAACAGGTATTTCTTTAATTCCTTTATGTGTTTATTTTTTAGGAAATAAAGTAAAAATTGAGCTTGGTCTTGCCCGCGGTAAAAAGGCCTATGATAAACGTGAAGCCATTGCCGAAAGAGATGCAAAAAGAAACATAGACAGAGTCTTAAAAGACAGAATGAGATAGTTAGTCTCACTTTACTACAGATTTAAAGCTTTTAAAAAAGCAGGTGATACTTTGGAACAATTTGATATAACAGGTATGAGTTGTGCAGCTTGTTCTGCAAAAGTTGAAAAGGTCGTTTCAGCTTTACCAGGTGTTACGGAATGCTCCGTAAATCTTTTGACAAATTCTATGTCTGTTTCAGGCACAGCCGATACAAAAGATATAATTTCTGCCGTAACTGATGCAGGCTATGGTGTTTCACCAAAAGGCGGCAACTTAAAAATACCCGATGAAGACGACGCTTTTACCGACAGAGAAACTCCTGTTCTTAAAAAACGTTTGATTTCTTCTTTGGTTTTTTTAGTGGTGCTTATGTATGTTTCTATGGGGCACACAATGTGGGGCTTTCCACTACCCCGTTTTTTTGAAAATAATTATGTAGCAGTTGGAATTTTACAGTTGCTTCTCACAATTTGTGTTATGTTTATAAATAAAAAGTTTTTTGTGAATGGTTTTTCTTCGGTTGTGAAACTCTCGCCGAATATGGATTCTTTGGTTGCCCTGGGCTCAGGTGCTGCATTTTGTTACAGCACTTATGCTCTTTTTTTAATGACAGCAGCAAGTGAACCGCATAAATACCTACACGAATTATATTTTGAATCTGCCGCTATGATTTTAGCTTTAATTACAGTAGGTAAGATGTTGGAAGCCAACTCCAAGGGCAAAACTACAAGTGCACTTAAAAGCTTGATGAACTTAGCTCCAAAAACTGCAATTATTGAACATTCAGGAAAAGAAAAAGAAATTCCTGCAAAAGACATCAAAAAAGGCGATATTTTTATAGTTAAATCGGGTATGAGCTTTCCTGCCGACGGGATTGTTTTATCAGGTCATTGTGCAGTTGATGAGTCAGCTTTAACAGGCGAAAGCATACCCGTTGATAAAGAAATGGGAGACAGAATTTCATCGGCTACTATAAATAAATCAGGTTATGTTCGTTGCCGTGCCGAAAAAACTGGCGATGACACTACCCTTTCGCAGATTATAAAGCTCGTTAGTGATGCATCTGCCACAAAAGCTCCTATAGCAAAGGCTGCTGATAAGGTGTCAGGGATTTTTGTGCCTGCTGTTATTTTAATTTCTGTAATTACAATTATTGCCTGGTTAGTCTTTGGCCAGACTTTCGGTTTTTCCATTGCACGCGGCATCTCTGTTTTAGTTATAAGTTGCCCTTGCGCATTGGGGCTTGCTACTCCTGTTGCTATTATGGTTTCAAGTGGTGTAGGTGCTAAAAATGGTATATTATTTAAAAATGCAGCATCAATCGAGCAGGCAGGAAAAATCACAGTTGCAGCACTTGATAAAACGGGAACAATAACAAAAGGCGAGCCTACTGTTACAGATATTTTAGAGTGTGATGGTGTAAACGATTTGCTACTTTTAGCGTATTCATTAGAATATAAAAGTGAACACCCTTTAGCTCGTGCTATTGTAAAAAAAGCTGAAGAAGAAAATTTAATACCATTAGAAAGTGAAGATTTTTCAGTTTTATCAGGTAATGGTTTAGAAGCCAACATTAATGGAAATCATATTGCGGGCGGTAATTTAAGGTTTATTTCAAAAAACTCTGCAGTTCCGGGAAATCTTGTTATAGCTTATGAAAAGCTTGCCGAAGAGGGCAAAACACCTTTATTTTTCACTAAAAACGATGAGTTTTTAGGAATAATTTCCGTAGCTGACACAATAAAAGAAGACAGTGCCGAAGCTATAAAAGAACTGAAATCCATGGGAATTCGTGTTGTGATGCTAACAGGCGACAACGAAACAACCGCAAATGCCGTGAAATTACAGGTCGGTGTTGATGAGGTAATAGCAAATGTAACTCCGGCAGAAAAAGAAAAAGTTATAAGAGAACTAAAAAAGACAGAAAACGTCGCAATGGTTGGAGACGGTATTAACGATGCCCCTGCTTTGACCTCTGCTGACATCGGTATTGCAATAGGTGCAGGAACTGACATTGCAATAGATGCAGCCGATATCGTTTTAATGAAAAATACAATTTCCGATGTTCCCGCCGCAATAAGATTGAGCAGGTTTGCATTAAAAAACATATATCAAAATCTGTTCTGGGCGTTTTTATATAATTGCATCGGTATTCCTGTTGCTGCAGGTGTATTAATCCCCGCCTTTTCAATTCAGTTAAACCCTATGTTTGCAGCTGCTGCTATGAGTTTGTCGAGCTTTTGTGTTGTTACTAATGCTTTAAGACTGAATTTTAAAAATATTTATTCCAATAAAAACACAAAAACTGTAAAATCCAAAAAGGAGAAAAAGAAAATGGAATTAACACTTAAAATTGAAGGTATGATGTGTCCGCATTGTGAAGCAAGGGTAAAATCAGCATTAGAAGCGATTGACGGCGTTTTGGAGGTTATTCCTTCTCACAAAGACAAGACTGCGGCAATAAAACTCACAGAGGAAGTTGATGTTTCTCTTTTAAAGGATGCAGTAATATCACAGGGTTATGAGGTTATTGACTAAATTGTAAAAATGTGCTAAAATGAGTAAAATGTTTTTTATGAGGTGTAGATATTGATAATTAAAGAATCTGCCGAGAACTATTTAGAAGCTATACTTGTTTTAAAAAATAAAAAAGGTAATGTAAGAAGTATCGACATAGCCCACGAGCTTATGGTATCAAAGCCAAGTGTTTCTGTTGCTATGAAGCACTTCCGTGAAGATGGTTATATTGCAGTCGACTCAGACGGAAGCATCTCACTTACCGACAAGGGTTTAGCCGTTGCTGAGCGTGTTTATGCGCGTCATCAGATTATTACTAAAGCCTTAATGTCTATCGGTGTTGACGAAATTACCGCCAAAGAAGACGCCTGTAAAATAGAGCACGATATAAGCGAAAAAACTTTTGAAAAATTAAAAGAATATATCGAAAAATAAAGGTGTTGTAGCGGTATGCTACAGCCCCTGGTACAATAAAAGTGTAAGTAAATTAACTACTGATATAGTTGATTGCTTGCACTTATTTTTTTATAATAAGAGATGAAATGGTCTGACGTACAGCCCCTTGGATTTCGCATCCGCGATAAAGACTG
>JAZNDH010000012.1:0-45230 GCA_045587965.1 Congzhengia sp. | reverse complement strand
TAAAGAAGTTTACTCAAATTCTTAAGGATGTTTTTGCAAAAATTTAGACCGACACTTTTCAATGCCGGTCTGTTTCTCATGCAATTTTTGTAGCTAAATATTTTTTAAATTTCTACTTGACTTTATTTAGCAGGTCTTTTTTGGCTGGCGGGAAAATGATGCAGAATGGACAAACTGAACCCGAAGGGGTTACCCGAAAGCGTACGATGGTACGCTGAGAGGTGAAGTTTGTTCATATCGCAAAACATAAATTTAATATAAAATTCGCAAATCCGCGAATTTTTACAACATCATTTTCTATGTTTTCATAATTTATATCTTTGTAAAATCACTTTAAATAGGCATTTTCTTGTTTTGCGAGGTCTGCGCATTTTGCTACAGCCCTTTTAATCACATCCGCATGGAATATCTACCAAAATTACATCGCCTATAACTTTTACCTTGCACCAAGGAATTACAATATCGTCCTTTTTGTTAAAATTTAAAAGCTTTACTTTTCCAGGCACCACAATAGCTTCAATTTCACCTTTACAAAGGCTCACTTCAACGTCACAAACATATCCGAGTCTATTTGCATTATTTATGTTTATTACCTCTTTTTGTCTTAATTCCCCTGCTCTTTGCATATTTTCCACTCTCCTATAATATCTTTTTAATATATTATTTAAAGTGTTTGAATAATATGTGTGTAAGCAGTAAAAACTAACGTCATAAAAAGAAGGTTTACCCGTTGCCTTCTTTAATATAATTTACGGGAGAAAGGTTGATACTATGAAATTTTTAGATAACTTGAGTCTTATTTTAGTTATCATCGGAGCGTTGAACTGGGGGTCTATCGGACTTTTTGGTTTTGACTTTGTAGGTTTTATTTTCGGCGGTCAATTATCTATGGCAAGCAGAATAATTTTTGCTCTTGTTGGTTTAGCAGGACTTTGGGCAATTACTCTGCTTTTTAAAGACAAAGTTCTTCCATCAGAGCGCTAACTTTTAATATTACAGCACAGCTTCGGCTGTGCTGTAATATTTTGCGTTTTTTTTAAAATAACACTTCCATTTTGCAAAACTTTATGATATAATACGTGTGTATATTTATGTTCGTATATACATAACGTGTTGGTATGTGCCTGTACATATCGGCGCTTAATATATTACAGGCAGAAAGGTTCGGGTTATATTATGGCTATTAAAACCGAAAACGAAAACGGCGCTATTGTTTTATCTGACAACGTTATCGCAAGAATTGCAGGCGTAGCTGCATCTAATTGCTACGGTGTTGTGGGTATGGCTTATAAAAATGCCACCGACAGTATCGCATCATTATTAAAATGGGATTCAATTACAAAGGGTATAAAAGTTTCCACTATTGAAGAAAAAATTAATGTTGATTTACACATCATTGTTGAATACGGCGTAAACATAAATGTTACTTGCGAAAGTATTGTAGAACAGGTTAAGTATGCCGTTGAAGATGCTACAGGATTTAAAGTTGGTAATGTTAATGTCAATGTTGATGGCATTAGAGTCAGTTAATTCGGAGGTGCGCTAATTTGTTATACACAGCTGATTACGAAAGCTTGTGTCGTGCGTTTTTATCAGGCGCTAACAAGCTTTGTAATAATAAAATTATTTTAAATGATTTAAACGTATTCCCTGTTCCCGATGGCGATACAGGTTCAAATATGTCCATGACTATTTCAGCAGCAGCAAAGGACGTTTTATCAAACGATTACACCACTGTTGATAAAATGATGTCGGCTATTGCTTCCGCTTCACTTCGTGGTGCACGTGGTAACTCAGGTGTTATTTTATCACAGGTGTTCCGTGGTATGTCACGCAGACTTTCTGGTCTTTCAACAGCTGATGCTACCGACATTGCAGAATGTTTCCGCGGCGGTGTTGAATCCGCATACAAGGCTGTTATGAAACCTATGGAGGGAACTATTTTATCAGTAGCAAGAGATGCAGCAGATGCAGCAATCAACGCCCTTGAAACAACAGGCGATATTGTAGAAATTGTACGTGCTGCTACAGTTGCAGGCCAGGAAAGTCTTGCCCGCACACCAGAGCTTTTACCGCAGCTTAAGGCTGCCGGTGTTGTTGACTCAGGTGGTCAGGGCTTGGTTTACATTTTAGAAGGTGCCTTAGAATACTTAGAAACCGGCAAAATTATTGAGCTTAACGAAAGTCAGGTAAGTGTAAACACAGTTGTCGATAAAAAGGTTATTGATGCTAATATCAAGTTTTTATATTGCACAGAATTTTTAATTAACAAGTCAAACGCCCCATCATCTGTTGCCCTTTTCCGTGACAGAATTGAGAAAAAAGGCGATTGCATGGTTGTTATTGATGATGACGACGTTGTTAAGGTTCACATTCATACAAACAACCCAGGCTTTGTTATTGAAGAAGCTTTAAAAATCGGCGAGCTTATTAATATTAAAATTGATAATATGAAATATCAACACGACGAAAACGAAGCTGCAGCAGCACCAAAAGAACCTGCCAAAGAATACGGCTTTGCCGCCGTTGCTGCAGGTGATGGATTAGAAAGCATCTTTTTAGATATGGGAGTTGACCAGGTAATTTGCGGTGGTCAGACAATGAACCCATCAACTGATGATATTTTGTCCGCTGTTGAAGCGGTTAATGCAAAAACCGTTTATATTCTGCCTAATAACAAAAATATTATTATGGCAGCTAAACAGGTTGTTGACCTAACAGAAACAAATGTTGTTGTTTTAGAAACACGCTCTGTTCCTGCAGGTATTTCTGCGCGTCTTGCTTTTGACCCTGATTTATCTGTTGAAGATAATTTAGAAGCAATGAACGAAGCTATTGCCAATACAAAAACAGGTTCTGTAACATATTCAGTAAGACACTTTACATTCGACGGCAAAGAATACCCTGAAAACACAATTATGGGACTCGCCGAAGGCAAAATAACAGTTGTAGGCGATGACTCACTTGACGTTTTAAAGAAGCTTTTAGAAAACGCTGTTGATGATGATAGTACAATTATCAGCATCTATTTAGGCGGAGATGTTAAAGAAGAACAATTAGAAGCTATTCAGGAAGATTTAGAAAAATTATACCCCGATTTAGACGTTTTAGTTTATATGGGCGGACAGCCTTTGTATGACTTTATTTACTCTGTTGAGTAGACGAAACAAAGCAATCTAAATTCGCCTAAAACGGCGAAATTAAGGTGTGATTTTATGCCAAATGATGTTTTAAATCAAGCTATTACAACTTTAAATGGAATCGGACAAAAGCGTGCGGAAAATTTCCGCACGCTTGGTGTTTTTACGTTAAATGATTTACTTCACTTTTATCCGCGTACCTACGAAGATAGAACTAACGTTAAAAAAATAGCAGAAATCAAAGACGGCGACACAATTTGTATTCGCGCACGTGCCGTTTCTCCACTCCGTGAAAACTTTGTTCGTAAAAATATGTATCTGTGCTCGGTTAAAGTTTCTGACGGCACAGGCTTTATAGAAATCGTTTGGTTTAATAATCGATACATTAAAAATATGTTTGACATAAAAAAAGAATATATTTTCTACGGTAAAGCTACATATTCAAACAGAATGCAGATGCATTCTCCTATTTTTGAAGAAGCAGAAAATCAGCAGCTAACAGGCAGAATTTTTCCTGTTTATAGCCAGACATCAGGGCTAACTCAAAAAAACATAGGTGCAGCGGTCGTAGGCGCTATTCGTGCAGGAGAGCCCGAAGAAACCTTACCTGCAAAAGTGCGCGAAAAGTACAAGCTTTGCTCACTTCCCTATGCTATAAGAAACATACATTTTCCAAAGGATTCTGAAGCTTTATCTATCGCAAAAAGGCGACTTGCTTTTGAAGAATTATTCATTTTTCAGGCCGCTTTAAGATTTTTAAGGGAAGACAGAAGTTCATCTGTTTCTGTTCCCTTAAATAACACAGAGTGTGTTAATGATTTTATTGCTTCACTTCCCTATCCGCTTACAAAAGCACAAAAAAGAGTAATTGAAGAAATCTGCAACGATATAAAAAAGAAAACACCCATGAGCCGACTTGTGCAGGGTGATGTTGGTTGCGGTAAAACTATGATTGCTGCGGCCGCTATGTTTGTTTGTGCAAATTCAGGCTACACTTCTGCTATGATGGCTCCTACTGAAATTTTAGCAACTCAGCACTACGAAACGCTGACTAAACTCTTTAAACCTTTTAACATTCAGGTTGCATTAATAACAGGTTCAATGACAGAAAAAGAAAGGCGAATGGTTAAAGAAGATATAAAAGCAGGAAAAATAAATGTAATTGTCGGAACTCACGCTTTAATAAGCGAAAAAACAGAGCTTGGAAATCTGGGGCTGATTATTACCGATGAACAGCACAGATTCGGTGTGTCACAGCGTAAATCACTTGAACAAAAGGGGAAAAACCCACACACGCTCATTATGACAGCTACACCAATTCCAAGGACACTGGCTTTAATTCTTTACGGAGATTTAGATATTTCTGTTATCGACGAGCTTCCACCGGGCAGAAAAAAAATTGACACCTTTGTGGTAAGCGATGATATGCGCGTACGAATATATGATTTTTTAAAAAAAGAAATTAATTCAGGCAGGCAAGCCTATGCGGTTTGTCCTGCTGTTGAGGCTTCTGAGATTACAGGCGTGCGTGATGTTGTAAGTCACAGTAAAGAGCTTAAAAAGATATTTGGCTCAAAAAATGTAGAATATTTACATGGTAAAATGAGCCCCAAAGAGAAAGACAGTATTATGGCTCGCTTTAAAGACGGCGAGATTAAAATATTGGTTTCAACAACTGTAATTGAAGTTGGTGTGAATGTGCCTAACGCTTCTGTTATGATAATCGAAAATGCTGCACGTTTCGGGCTTTCACAATTACATCAGCTCCGTGGCAGAGTCGGTCGTGGCTGCGACAAAGCCTATTGCATACTCTTCCCCGGAGAGAATTTTTCAAAAGAAAGTCCAAGAATGGAAATTATGAAAAACAGCTCGGATGGCTTTAAAATCGCCGAAGAAGACTTACGACTTCGTGGTCCGGGAGAATTTTTCGGTGCTCGTCAGCATGGGCTTTTGGCATTTAAAATCGCAAATATTTATTGTGATACCGACTTGCTTTCAGAAACAGGTGCCGCTGTAAAAGAACTCTTAGAAAACGACAGGCATCTTAAAAATCCTGAAAATGTGACAATTAAGAACGAAATATTAAAGCTTTTTAACGCTAAGGTTACATTTAGTTGACTTTTTTAGAATATACTTGACATTATTTTTATTTGTTATAAAATATAAAGTGATAATAAGTCTAAATAGGGGGGTATCGTTTTGCGGGTTATTTCAGGTAGTGCACGCGGAAAAAAACTCCTTTGTGTTGAAGGTATGGATATACGCCCAACACTGGATAGAGTTAAAGAATCTATTTTTAATATGATTGCCTTTAACTTACCAGGTGCTCACGTTTTAGATTTGTTCTCAGGAAGCGGCGCTTTAGGTATTGAGGCTTTGAGCCGTGGTGCCGAAAGCTGCACATTTATAGATATTTCAGAAAAATCGGCAAAAGTTACAAAAAAAAATTTAGAAGCCACCCGTTTAGACAGCTTATCTACTGTTATAAATTCCGACAGTATAGATTATATAAGTAAAACAAACGAAAAGTACGACATAATTTTTATCGACCCACCGTATGAGTCTGACTTTTACTTTCTTTCACTCGATAAAATCCGTGAAAGAGGAATTTTAGCCGAAAACGGTTTGATTATTTTAGAATACGACTTAGAAATCACACCGAATTTTGATACTGACGGCTTTGAAATTATAAAGGACAAAAAGTATGGCAGGGTAAAAATTCTGATAATGAGAGAGTGAGAGCTTTGAAAATAGCAGTTTATCCCGGAAGTTTTGACCCTATTACCTGCGGTCATTTAGACATAATAAAGCGTAGCTGTAAGCTCTTCGACAAGGTTATTGTAGCTGTTTTAAACAACAGCGAAAAAAAACCACTATTCTCCGTTGAAGAACGTGTTGAGTTTATAAAAAAATGCACAGGCAACATAGAAAACTGCGAAGTTAGTTCATTTAGCGGTCTTTTAGTTGATTTTGCTCATGAAGTTAGTGCACATAGCGTTATTCGTGGTCTTCGTGCTATATCTGATTTTGAGTACGAATTCCAGCTTGCACTTTTAAATAAAAAGCTCGCTCCTGATGTTGAAACTGTGTTTATGGTTACAAACTTAAACTGTTTATATATCAGCTCAAGTGTAGTTAAAGAAATTTGTCATTTCGGCGGAAACGCCGAAGGGCTCATACCAAATGAAATCATTAATGATATTAAGGATAAAATCGAGAAGGAGTGTTAATCATGGATATTGAACAAATCATGAATGAAATCGAGGAAAAAATCGACAGTTGCAGAACTATTCCTTTTTGGGGACGCGGAATCATTGATAAAGAAGAAATCTTAGATATGATTCAGGAAATGAAAAACAAATTCCCCGAAGAAATGAAACAGGCAAAATGGGTAAAGGAAGAACGTCAACGAATTATCAGCGATGCTCAAAAAGAAGCTGCAGCCATGATTAAGGCTACAGAAGAAAAAATCGCTGCAATGGTTAATGAACATGATATTACACAGCAAGCCTATGCTAAGGCAAACCAGATTATTGACAGCGCTCAGCAGAACTCAAGAGAAATAAGATTAGGTGCTAATCAGTATGCTGACGATGTTTTACGTGCTTTAGAAGACGAACTTGTAAAAACAGCAGATGCTATCCGTGCAAACAGAAACAACAGCAGATAATAAAAAAACAAAGGTGTGGAATGCTTTTCCGCACCTTTGTTTTAAAAAATTGCATTAGTATATTTTTATATAAAAGCAATATAATATACCATATTTTAAAAAATGAGGTATATTTATGAAAAAAATACTAAAAGCAGTTTTTATTATTGCTATTCCATTAGTTGTCGGTGCACTCTCAGGCTTTTTAATACGAAATAACGTATTTATTTACGACGTTTTAATTAAGCCGCCCTTTGCTTTACCTGCAAATCTCTTTTCAGTTGTATGGGGAATTTTGTACCTAACTATGGGCATTGCACTTTATCTGTTTATTAATTCTGCTGCAAATAGCGATGCTGTTATTAATGGTATTACTGTTTTTGCATTTCAGCTCCTTTTAAACTTTTTCTGGTCTATTATATTTTTTAATTTCAGAATGTTTTTAGTAGCTTTTATTGAGCTTGTTATACTTTTTGTTTTTGTTGCAATTACAGTATCAACCTTCTATAAAGAAAGAAAACCAGCGGGCATACTTCTAATTCCCTATTTATTATTTTTAGTTTATGCCGCTTATCTTAATTTTGGTGTTTGGTTTTTAAATATATAGTTACATGAGGTGATAAAATGTCAGTTTCATCGACACATAAAAATAAAACAATCTATAAAAACAGGAAAATTTTCCTTGCCATACTTGCCTGCGTGGCAATAGTTTTAGTTATACTTATAGGTTCGTTTGTTAAAACGCTTACATATAACAAGGTATACCAGGGCATAACAATTAACAATGTTGATGTTTCAGGTCTTACTAAAGATGAGTTGTCGGCTAAAATACCTGAGATTTTTGATAAACGTTTATCTAAAGATATAACATTGAAAATCGACAACACAGAATATTCATTTGACACATTAACGCTATCACCTGCTATTGATGTAGAAAAAATGAGCACAATGGTTTACGGATACGGAAGAAATACAAACATCTTTTCAAGACTTCGTGAAATTAACAGTCTTAAAAAAGAGCCTCTTGATTTTCCGTTTTTGCTCACATTTAATGATAGTGAATTAATAAAACTGATTGATAAAGCAACTGCCCCTTTAGACGTAACAGCAATACCAAATAGCATAGAATACGGGGAAAACTCTTTAATTGTAACCTGTGGCGAGGCGGGTTATGGTGTTTTATTTGACGAAGTTAAAAGTGCTATCGAAGACTGCATTTTAAAAGACAGAAGTGTTGCAAACGTTGATTTTAAATATATAGAACCGGAAGAAATCACTTATGACTATATACTTCGTTATACATCAACTCAACCAATACACGCAGACTACAGAATAGAAAATCACAGAATTGAGTTCAGAGAAAGTCAACCTGGTGTAACTCTTACAGAGTCCGATTTGCAAAAGGCTATAAAAAGTTCTGATGGTAATGTGATTACTATTCCTGCTGAAATTGAGCAACCAAAAATTACATCGGAACAATTAAGAAGCAAGCTTTTAGCTCACGAGCTTGGAAAATTTTCTTCTGATTACTCGTCCTCAAGCAACGACAGAGCCTATAACATAAAGCTTGCCTGCGAAAAAATAAACGGCTATGTTTTAGCACCAGGCGAAGAATTTTCATATAATGACGTTGTTGGTCCAAGAACTGTTGAGCGCGGCTTCCGTGTTGCTAATGTTTATGTAGGCAATACTGTTCAGCCTGGTATTGGTGGCGGTATTTGTCAGGTTTCTTCAACAATGTATAACAGCGTTGTTTTTGCTGATTTGGAAATTACAGCAAGAAGAAATCATACCCTCCCCGTTTCTTACGTTCCAATGGGCAGAGACGCAACAGTATCTTATGGTGCAACAGATTTTAAATTCAAAAACAACACAGGTATGCCTATTGAAATTATTGCACTTGCTGAAAACGGGATAAATACAATAAAAATACTTGGAACTGATGAAAACCCTGAAAAAACAATTAAAATTGAAACAGAAAGAACAGGAACATCGTCACCTAAGTTAGTAATAAAAAAAGATGCTGAACTCCCAGAAGGAGAAATTAAAGTTGAAAGCGAAGGTACAAACGGAAGCTCCTACATTTCATACAAGGTAGTATATGAAAACGGAAAGCAAATTTCAAGAACTCTTTTAGCAAAGAGCACATACGCAGGAAAAGACAGAGTTGAAATTCACGGAACTAAAAAGGTAGAAGTACCTGTTGTTCCTGAAACAGAAACACCAGAAGCACCAAGCATTGAGACGCCAACCGATACAGTCGGCGAAGTTGATATTGGCGAAGCTCCTATTGAATAAAGGTGGTTAACAAAAGATGAAATCAAAGGTTGTATATATTTGCTCAGAATGTGGATACGAGTCGGCAAAATGGATTGGGAAATGTCCTGATTGTGGCGGTTGGAATACATTTGCCGAAGAAGTTATGCTAACTTCTAAAACGTCAAAAAAAGTCACTCAGTCCTACTCTTCTCCCGTTAAGCTTTCAGCCGTAAGTACCACAAAAGATGCCCGTATCCCTTGTGGAATAGGAGAGCTTGACAGGGTTTTAGGTGGCGGAATTGTGCAGGGGTCACTGGTTTTAGTTGGTGGCGAGCCTGGTATAGGAAAATCTACAATTTTACTACAGCTTATTAAGTCTTTAGAAAAAGACACAAGCTTTTTCTATGTTTCAGGAGAAGAATCCGAAAAGCAATTAAAAATGAGAGCAGACAGACTTGATATTTCGCAGGATTTTTATCTGCTTACAGAAACTGACATAAACTCAGTAATTAAGAATGCCGAGAATTTAAAGCCCGATATTTTAATTATTGATTCCGTTCAGACTATGTTTAATCCTGATATTGCATCAGCACCAGGAACAGTGAGTCAGGTGCGTGATGTAACACTTTCATTAATGAAATATGCCAAGGAAAATTCTGTTGCCGTATTCATTGTAGGTCACGTTACAAAAGACGGTAATTTAGCAGGTCCTAAGGTTTTAGAACACATGGTTGACTGCGTTTTACATTTTGAGGGTGAACGCCACCAGAGTCACAGAATATTGAGAGCTGTTAAAAATCGTTTTGGCTCTACCAATGAAATAGGCGTTTTTGAAATGACAGGCGAAGGATTAATAGAAGTTAAAAATCCGTCTTCTATGATGTTAGAAGGCAGACCTGATAAAACATCAGGCTCAACTGTTATATGTACGCTTGAAGGAACAAGACCACTTCTTGCCGAAGTACAGTCATTAGTTGCACAAACATTCTTCCCTGCTCCGCGCAGAATGATGACAGGTGCTGATTTTAACAGAGTAAATATGCTGATTGCCGTTTTAGAAAAACGTGTAGGATTAAATCTTTCTAATCAGGATATTTACGTTAATATGGTTGGCGGCATTAAAATTTCAGAGCCCGCTGCTGATTTGGGCATTATTTGTGCTATTGCTTCTGCCTTTAAAAATAGAGAAATCTCCCCTGATATTGCTCTGATTGGAGAAGTTGGATTAACAGGGGAAATAAGGGCCGTTGTTCAGTTAGAAAAGCGTTTATGCGAGCTTTCAAAGCTTGGTTTTAAAAAGTGTATTGTTCCTTATTCCAATAAAAAAGGTTTGAACATACCAAATGACTTAGATGTTTTATTTGCTAAAAATGTTGACTCAGCACTTAAAATATTGTTCTAAAATAAAAAATGCGGAAAGCTTCTGCTTTCCGCATTTTATTTTTATATTTATTTTCCTTCAGGATAAATTTCTACTGTTTTGTCAACACAAACCTTATCTAAGCAATATTTACCTTCTACAATCGGCTCACGATTTTTCCACTTGCCTTCAGTAAAGTCTGGAATTTCTACAGGTGCACCATTCATTTTGATTGATTGCTCACTCAAAGGTCCAATAGATAACCATAAAACTGCGTCGTAAATGTCAATAGGTGTATCTGTTCCGTTTTTAACACTCTCTATAAACGCTCTGCAAACGAGCCAATCCATACCGCCGTGACCTGCAGCTTCACCTAATGCTACATATTCGCTATGTAATGGATGGTCATATTTTTCATACATTTCTTTTTCGTTGTTTTCAACGCCTTCCTTCATATCATCAAAATAAAGAACACGTCTTTCTTCAGAATACATACCTTCTGTACCACGAACTGTAAAATTACGGCTATAGTATGCACGTGGAAGTGTTGTATCTAATGTTATTTTAATTGTTTCTCCGTTTTCACAAGTGATAATTGTATCTACTATATCAGCTTGTGCATAATCTATATTTGCATATTTGTTATCCTCGCCTAAATGCTTTTTAGCAAAAGCCTTAATACCTGAAGCCTTTGATGCAATAGAATTTAACCTTACCATTCTGTTACCACGATTGATTTTTAAAAGCTTCGATATCGGGCCTAATTCGTGTGTTGGATAGTTTTCGCAATTCCTTGCAATATAATGCTCTATTCTATAGTGATGTATTGTATTGAAGATATTTCTCTCTTTTCCTTTTTCTAATTCTTCAATTAATAATTCGCAATCGTTCAAATAGTGATGGTATCCGCCGTCACAATGAACTACTTCTCCAAAAAGTCCTTGTTCTGCTACATTTAAAGCCATCATTTCACGACGACCATAACAGCAGTTTTCTAACATCATAGCAGGAACCTTTGTTTCTTTATAAGCCTCTAAAAGCTTGTAGCAGTCTTCAAGTTTAATTGCGCAACCTACTTCAAATGCTGTATATTTTCCAGCACGCATAGACTCGATAACTAAATCTATTCTATCGTCCCAGCCTGTCATAATTACAACAGCATCAATGGTTTCATCAGTTAGTATGTCATTTGCATCTTTTGTTAACTTTGCTTCGTATCCACCATTTTCCTTTAATATTTTTTGAGCATCTTCTAAAAACTCTTCGCACTTATCACAAATTGTTACTACTTCTACATCTTTCATTTGACTAAAACAGTCTCTTAATACAGAAAAACCTCTTCTGCCTACACCTATGTAGCCTATTCTTGTTTTTTTCATAATAATGTTCCTTTCATATTGACATTTTAAAGTTAATTTGTTAGTATGATTATATATTACTTAAAAACATATTTCAATATAAAAAAAGATACAAAAAGTATGTTTTTAGATAGAAAGGATGATTTTGTTGTCAAAATTTATAAATATAGACAATGAATTTGATATAGTTGGCTTTTATCAATCGGTATTTAACAGACTTTTGCCTAAAGGATATGAGTTTACAGGAGAAAAACACAATTTCTGGGAAATTGAATACGTAGTAAGCAAACAGCTTGAAATCACCGAAGAAGAAAATGTTTATATACTAAAGTCAGGCGACATTATTTTCCACGCACCAATGGAATTCCACAAATTAAACGTCGAGAAAAACGCCGCTCCGCATCTTATAAATATATCTTTTAAAATAAGCGGCAATCCTCCTAAAAGCCTAAGTGATGGTTTTTTTAGCTTGAACGACACCGAAAAGGATGAATTTTTAAAAATAGTTCATAAGGTTAATGACTATGTAACAGGTCAGGACACTTCTTTATATGTTGGTCAAGAAGCAGGCAATATGCTTTCTAACTTTATAATACAAATTTGCAACAATAAAAAAACGACTTCTAACACTTCAAACAGCACATCAGCTATGACATATAAAACTCTTGTTGAACTTATGAATCATAATGTGATGAACAATCTCTCCTTAGAGGATTTTGCAAAGAAATGCTTTATAAGCGTAAGCTATATAAAATCTCTTTTTTATCGTTATGCTGGTATTAGTCCAAAAGTATATTATAATAATTTGCGGTTAGCCAAAGCGCAGGACTTATTAAAACAAGGTTTATCAGTATCAGAAATCTCAGAGGCTATGAACTTTTCATCATCAAATTACTTTACTGCGTTTTTTAAAAAATATACAAACACAACTCCGCTTCAGTATAAAAAGGATAATAATTAAAGGGTGCATATTGCACCCTTTAATTATTATCTGCTTTCAATTATTTTTTTAATTGCGGGCATACGGAATAAAAATGCTGCCCCAATTACAGTTATAATAAGTTCAGGGAGCATATAACTACCGTTGTAAACTACGGAATACCAATATACGTTCCAGCCTTCAGGGCACCAAACAGAAAATACAATAGCTCCTGAAATAAAATGTGAAATAAATCTTCCAATGCAAGCAATAGAAATTCCCACACACATTCCTATTGTTCCATTTTTTCTAAAAAACCCTGAAATTCCCAGTATTCCATAAGCTAATATGTAATCAAAAAGCAAGCAGCCCAGCCAGGTTGCAGGCGTCATACCATAACCCATTAAAGCGCCTAAATCAAGGGCGATTTGCACACAGGCATAAAGTAAAGATGCAAAAAGGCCTGTTTTTGTTCCGTAACAAATTGCAACCGCCGCAACAGGCAACATACTTAAAAGCGTAATTGAGCCACCTAATGGCAACTGGTACACCTTAACCATAGATAAAACTGCAGAAAGTGCTATCATAACTGCAGATAGTGTCATTTTTTTAATATTCATATTTTCATTACCTTTCATATTTTTCTCTTTTTCGCGCAAAAAAGGTGCAACCCAACTTGGATTGCACCTAAAATACGAAAGTAAAAAGTAACTCCCTTCGTTGGCATTACCCAAATCAGGTTATAAGGGTCGAAGTTCGATTACTTCATCTCAGTCAGCAACACCGACTCCCCTGTTAACAATTAAATTTTAGCACTATTTTACTCTTCTGTCAAGAGGTTTCCTATTTTTTCTTGCATATCCCCTGCTATTGGCGAAGCGTCGGAGTTATATGGTAAAACTACTGTGAATGTACTTCCCTTTTCTTCTTCGCTTGATACTTCAATATATCCACCATGAAGTTTAACTGCATCCATAGCGATTGAAAGTCCTAAGCCTGTACCACCTGTATCTCTTGCACGAGCTTTATCTACACGATAAAATCTATCAAATATTTTTTGAATTTCATCTTTAGGAATACCTATGCCCGTATCGGTAATTCTGATTAAAATATTACCCAAATCACGCATAAGCTCCATTTTAACTGCTCCGCTATTTTCAGTATATTTAATAGAATTATCTGTAATATTATAAATTGCTTCTGTTATGCTGTCGCGGTCAACGGGAACCAAAACGTCTTCTTCGGGCTTTGTAAGAGTAAATGATATTTCCTTACTTTCAGCCAATGGCTCAAGCTTTTCAAAAACTTCTGTTACAATTTCCCCGATTGAAACCATATCAATTTTTAATTGACTGGTCTGGTCCATCTTTGTTAAATCCAAAAGTCTTTGTACTATTCTTGTAAGTCTTTCAACCTCAGCGCCTATATCCCCTAAAAAATCACGAACAAATTTCGGGTCGGGGTTTGGCGTTTGAATTAATGAGTCTGATAAAAGCTTTATTATGGAAAGCGGCGTTTTAAGTTCGTGAGAAGCATCCGACACAAACGCCCTACGCTTTTCTTCTAATTCATCTACCCTTTCAATAAGCTCATTAAACGCCTGCACCAAATCGCCTACTTCGTCCTTACTTGTTAAATCACATTTCTGCAATTTATCCTTTGGCATATCCTTAATAAATGTTGTAAGTTTTATGATAGGCTTTGTTAAAAGTGTTGCAATAAATACGCCCAACAGGAAAACAAAAACTGTAACAACTGCACCAAAAATAAGTATTGAAAATGTAACACGATTTACAATTTCATCGATGTCTTCACCTGATGCTGAAACCCATACAGAACCTATTGTTTTTTGGTCCTTAACTATAGGAACTGCAGCTTCGATTACCATTTCATTGTTTCTTAAATGATATGAAGATATATTCTTATTATTTACCAAAACCTCTGTGATAGGTTCATAAACAAGTAGCTTACCAGTATAGTTTTCTTCGTTAAAGGAATCGTAATATGCCTTTGTCTGACTGTCGGTAATAACAACACGAAAACCACTCTCTATTGCCATAGTTTCCATTTTTTCGGCGATTTTGTATTCGTCAAACGTATCTATATCGATACTCGCTACAATATTTGCACGCATCAAAACCTCTAATTTTTTTTGCTCTAGGAGGTATGTTCTTAACGTGTTTATGCTATAGGTTGCCAAAATTATCAAAACGAGCGCAGCAATTATTAAATATGTTGCAACAATTTTATGCTTTATACTGAATAAATTTTCTTTAAACTTCTTTAAAATAGTAACCTACCCCCCATTTTGTATGAATAAAACGAGGTTCAGCGGGGTTTTCTTCTATTTTTTCACGAAGACGTCTTACATGAACATCAACAGTTCTTATATCGCCAGGATAGTCATATCCCCAAACAATATCCAAAAGGTTTTCTCTTGAATATACCCTGCCTCCGTTGCACACAAAAAGGTCAATAAGATCAAATTCCTTAGCTGTAAGCTCAATGATTTTTTCTCCTATTGCAACACGTCTTAAATTGTAATCTAATGTTACACTGCCAACAGTAACAGAAGATTCTTTTTTAGATGTGTTATCAACCGGTGTCATACGGCGCAAAACAGCCTTTACTCTTGCCTTTAACTCTAAAATGTTAAATGGCTTTGTTAAATAGTCATCAGCACCATATTCCAAGCCTAAAATTTTATCCATATCCTCATTCTTTGCCGTAAGCATTACGATAGGAACATTTGAAAATTCACGCACCTTCTGGCAAACCTCATAGCCGTCAATTTTAGGAAGCATTAAATCTAAAATAATCAGGTCAATGCTTTTGTCGTAAGCCATTTTTATCGCTTCTTCGCCATCGTATGCACAAAGTACAGTATATCCGTCCTGTTCAAAATTGTACTTTATTCCCTTAACAAGAAGTTTTTCATCATCAACTATAAGTATTTTCATGGATAATCCTCCATTCAAAATTATGTAAAATTAAAGTGACGCTTTTATTTCTTCTACCTTATCCAGCTTTTCCCAAGGAAGCTCAATATCTGTTCTTCCGAAATGACCATATGCTGCTGTTTGCTTGTAAATCGGTCTGCGCAAATCCAACATTTTAATGATACCAGCAGGACGCAAATCAAAGCACTTTTTGATAATATCAATGATTTTAGCTTCATCAACATGAGCCGTTTTAAATGTTTCAACTGAAACTGATACAGGTTCTGCTACACCGATAGCATAAGCAATCTGCACCTCACATTTATCACAAAGACCTGCAGCAACTATGTTTTTGGCAACGTATCTGCCGGCATAGGCTGCGCTTCTGTCAACCTTCGTGGGGTCTTTGCCCGAAAAAGCACCGCCACCATGACGCGCATAACCACCATAAGTATCAACAATGATTTTTCTGCCTGTGTGGCCTGAATCACCATTTGGTCCGCCAACTACAAATCTGCCTGTTGGGTTTATATAAAATTTCGTATTTTCATTTAATAATTCAGCAGGGATTGTAGGTTTTATAACCTTTTCAATCATATCTTTTTTTATCATATCGTGTGTCGCTTCTTCGCCGTGCTGTGTTGAAATTACAACAGTATCAATAAATGCAGGTTTTCCGTTTTCATCATAAGCAACTGTTACCTGTGATTTACCGTCAGGTCTTAAGTATGTAAGTTCGCCTGATTTTCTTACGTCTGTCAGTTTTCTTGTAAGCTTATGTGCAAGGCTGATAGCTAAAGGCATATATTCTTCTGTTTCATTACAAGCATAACCAAACATCATACCCTGGTCGCCCGCACCGATTGAGTCGATGTCATCTGCGCCCTGCTTTGCTTCTAATGATTTATCAACACCTAAGGCAATATCAGCGGACTGTTCATCTATTGCTGTAATTACTGCACAGGTGTCACAGTCAAAGCCATATTTCGCTCTGTCGTAACCAATTTCTCTTACACATTCTCTTACTGTTTTTGGAATGTCAACATATGTAGTTGTAGAAATTTCTCCTACAACTAAAACTAAACCTGTTGTTACTGTTACTTCACAGGCAACTCTGCCCTGCGGGTCTTGTTTATAAATTTCATCTAACACAGCATCCGACAAAATATCTGCCATTTTGTCAGGATGTCCCTCTGTTACAGATTCTGATGTAAAAAGTTTAAATGCCATTTTTCTTCTCTCCTAATAATCTTTCGTATTTATACTTCCATTATTATTGGTAATACCATAGGTTTTCTCTTTGTTTTTGCATATACAAAATCGCCCATTGATGATTTTAAGCTTGATTTCAAGCTCGCCCAATCTTTTTTGTTGTTATCAGCACATCTTTCGAGCGCCTGTTTTGCTACTGTTTTTGCTTCATCCATTAAATCTACAGATTCTCTGACATACACAAATCCACGGGATATAACGTCTGGTCCTGACAGGATTGAACCATCAATTTTCGACATTGTTACTACCACAACTATAATACCATCCTCCGCTAAGTGCTTTCTGTCACGCAAGACGATGTTTCCTACATCTCCAACGCCGAGTCCGTCAATTAAAACAGCGCCCGACGGCACAGGTGTTCCTAATTTGCAGCTGTTCTGAGTGATTTCAATTGTTTTACCAATGTCACCCACAATTATATTTTTAGCTTTCATTCCCATTTTTTCAGCTAGGGCTGCGTGTTGCTTTAGGTGTCTGAATTCGCCATGAACAGGAATAAAATATTTTGGTTTTACAAGCGATAAAATAAGCTTTAATTCCTCCTGACAGGCGTGACCTGAAACGTGGATGTTTTCTAAGGATTTGTAAACAACGTCTGCACCCTTTTTGAAAAGCTCATTTATAACTGTTGAAATTGCTTTTTCATTTCCTGGTATTGGAGATGCCGAAACAATAACCAAATCTCCTTTTGCTATTTCCACTTTTCGATGGTCTGAAAATGCCATTCGGGAAAGTGCCGACATAGCTTCGCCCTGACTGCCTGTTGTAATGATTACAAGCTGGTGCGGCTTATATTTTTTAATATCATCTATAGATATTAAAATCTTTTCAGGAACTTTCATATATCCTAAGGTTGCAGCAACTTCAACTACATTTTCCATACTTCTGCCTGAAATTGCAACCTTTCTGTTGTATCGGCTTGCACAATTTATAATCTGCTGAACACGATGAATATTAGAAGCAAAGGTTGCAACGATAATTCTTGAATGACAATTTCTGAAATATTCGTCTAAAGTGTCGCCAACTGTTCGTTCCGACATCGTAAAGCCTGAACGCTCAACGTTTGTGCTGTCTGACATCAACGCCAAAACGCCGCGTCTGCCCAATTCTCCAAAACGGGCTAAATCTATCATTTCGCCTTCTATTGGGGTGCTGTCGACCTTAAAGTCGCCTGTATGAACAACTGTTCCTAAAGGCGTATGGATAGCTAAAGCAACTGCTCCTGCTATGGAATGGTTTGTATGGATAAACTCGATTTTAAAGTTTCCAAGCTTTACAATATCCCCCGCCTTTACACGATGAAGCTTTGTTTTTGATAACATATTAAATTCTTTTAATTTTACTTCTACAAGTCCGAGTGTCAATCTTGTTCCGTATATTGGCACATTCAGTTCTTTTAGGAAGTAAGGTATAGCACCAATGTGGTCCTCATGACCATGAGTGATTACTATACCGCGTATCTTATGCTTATTTTTTACAAGATACGAAATGTCAGGTATTACAATATCTATACCCGGCATACTTTCATCCGGAAAAGCCATACCGCAATCAAGCACAAATATGTCATTTTCGTACTCAAAGACCGTCATGTTTTTTCCGATTTCATTCAGGCCTCCCAATGGTATGATTTTCAATTTTTGATTTTTTGCCACTATTAATCCTCCATATTAAAATTTCCGCACATTTATCGTTATTATATATTATAGCAGATTTTTTCAAAATAATAAAGGTTTTTTTGAAAAAAATTATAAATTAAATTGCTGTATTAATAATAAAGACTTTCTATCTTTTTATTAATAGAAGTATTATTTTTATCTTTTCTAAAAAAGTTAAAAAATCACTTGACATTTACTTGATACGATGTTATAATTTATTTTTGTTAGCGAGTGTGCTGGAACTGGCAGACAGGCACGTTTGAGGGGCGTGTGTTTATGACGTACGGGTTCAAGTCCCGTCACTCGCACCAAAGAACACGAGATACCTTTTTGGTGTCTCGTGTTTTTTTATTCAACGATATGGAGGGACTTGAAGGGTCGGGAGTGAATGATTGCCAGTGGCAATCAGAGCCGACCACAGCACCGCCCGCAGGCGGGCAAGTCCCGTCACTCGCACCAAAATAGAAGACATCCTTTTGGGTGTCTTCTGTTTTTTTATGCCTTTCCATTTATTAAATTTTTTCGACATTTTTTTCGCAAAACTTGACTTTTTTTTTAGATTATATTATAATTTTTTTAGTTTTTATAAAGGAGAAATTTCTAATGAATACCCCACAAACGGCGTTAAATCAGGTTGTTATTCCAAAGAAAAATAAGCATACTCTATCAAAAATTATGTGCTCAGCATTGCTATTTTTTGCAATTCTGTTATTTTTTGCTGCAAATTGGTATATTCAAAGCTTTGGAGACACAGGCTTTGACTCAATTTTATTTACACTCTTTTCCGAAACAGGCGGTGCTCAGTCGAAAGACCTTGTTATAAGCTTTTTAATAAGAGCTTTACTTCCTGTAATTATTGTTTTTACCGTTTGCGTGTTTTTGCTTTTTTCATTTCCTGAAAATAAAAGATTTAATTTAAAATTTAAAAAACTCAATTTAAATATTTTACCCGTTAAGCATTGGTGTTCAGTTACAATCTCTTTATTACTCTCTGCTCTTCTCCTGTTTTCAGCTTCGTCTGCATCAGGGTTTGGCGAGTATATTCACGGTTTAACAACTATTTCTACAATTTTTGAAGATGAATATGTTAATCCTGATGATGTTAATATTGAATTTCCTGAAGAAAAACGTAATCTTATATACATCTTTTTGGAATCGATGGAAACAACGTACTTTTCCAAAGAGCAAGGTGGCGGACTTGATTATTCCATCGTACCTGAATTGTACGATTTAGCCGATAAAAACATCAATTTTTCACATAATAACGGCATTGGCGGTTTTTTAACACCAAGCGGAACAACCTGGACAGTTGCTGCTATGACAGCTCATTCATCCGGAGTCCCCTTAAAGTCTCCTCCGTCTTTTGAGCGTAACACCTACGGAAAAGACAGTTTTTTACCGGGTTTGACAACACTCGGCGATGTGCTTAACAAAAACGGATACTATCAGGCGCTGATGGTCGGCTCGGACTCAGGCTTTGCTAACCGTGATGTTTACTATAAAAATCACAGCGTTGACAAAGTGTATGATTTATATACAGCTCAAAAAGATGAAATAGTCCCCGAAGGATATCATGTTTGGTGGGGTATGGAGGATGAAAATCTTTTCGAATACGCAAAGCGTGAATTGCCAAAAATAGCAAAGAAAGACCAGCCCTTTGCTTTTACGATGTTAACTGTTGACACTCACTTCACAAACGGTTATGTATGCAAGCGTTGCGATAACAAATACGACGAGCAATACGAAAATGTTATAGCTTGTTCAAGCAAGCAGATTGCAAGTTTTATTAAGTGGCTTAAAAGACAGAGCTTTTATAAGGACACAACAATAGTTGTCGTTGGCGACCATTTAACAATGGATTCTCAATATATCAGCAGAAATGTTGAAAACGGCTTTGACCAGAGAGTTTATAATTGTATTATCAACTCCGCTGCAGCTGGCAACAACTACAAAAACAGAGAATTCACATCTTTAGATATGTTCCCCACAACCTTGGCTTCAATGGGTTGTAAAATACCAGGCGAGCGTTTGGGACTCGGAACAAATCTCTTTTCTGATAAAAAAACTTTGGTTGAAGAAATGGGATTTTCAGAGTTTGACAGGCTATTGGGGTTAAATTCAAAATACTATAATGAAAATTTCATAAAATAAGATGCATTGACAAATCAATGTAATAATGCTAAAATAACTTAGTTGAGTAAGCCAGATGATTGCGGGAATTTTATTCACGAGGAAAGTCCGGGCTTCACAGGGCAAGGGTGCCGGGTAACTCCCGGTGGAGGCGACTCTAAGGATAGTGCAACAGAAATAGACTGCCAAGTTTTTGGCGATGGTGGAAAGGCGAGGTAAGAGCACACCGGCGCTGTCGGTAACGCAGCGGCCATGTAAACCCCACTCGAAGCAACACCGTATTGGCTCACACAGGCTAAATCTGCCCGATGTGCTTGTGTTTGGCGGTGGCTTGAGCCATATAGTAATATATGGCCTAGACAGATAATCATCTAATACAGAACCCGGCTTACAGGCTTACTCAACACAAATTAATAAAATAAGGGGCTGTAGTAAAATACTACAGCTCCTTTTCATTATTTGCAACATGTGTTTCTGTCACTATTATCTCATTTTCTATAACATCGGCGGTTTTAACAGCGTTAAAACCATATTTTTTTCTCAAGTTTTGTATTGTTGTTTCAAGATTTTCTCTTTTTTCTTCATCTGTATCATCAAATAGGGACATTTGCATACCGCTGTTATCATACAAAAGATTTGCGCCTGTTATGGTAATAGCCCGGACAGATTTAGTAAAATCCCAAATTTCACAAAACAGCTCATAGGAAATATCGCGTAAGTTTTTCTCTAAATTGGTAGGTGTTTTCATTGTTCGCTGGCGTGACACTGTTTTAAAATCCGCACCCTTTATTTGTATTCTGATTGTATTGCATTTTACTCCATACCGCTTCATTCGGGTTGCTACGCTTTCGCTTAAAAGGTGTATTCCCTGTTTTACCTGCTCTTCGCCGATTAAATCATGACGGAATGTAATGCCATTTCCAACAGATTTGAGTTCACGCTTGTCACATACTGCCTTTACAGGAGTATCGTCTTCCCCGCAGGCATATTTGTAAAGTGTTTCTCCATTTTTACCAAGCAACTTTAATATTTGCTGTTTATCGGCATTTGCTAAATCGCCTATTGTCTTTATATTTAATTTTTTAAGCAATGCCGCTGTTTTTTTTCCCGCAAAAAGCATATCACAAACAGGCAAAGGATAAACAATATCTTTAAAATTTTCACGCGTTATGACTGTTGTTGCATCAGGCTTTTTGTAGTCACTCCCAAGCTTTGCAAAAACCTTATTAAAGCTCACACCAACAGAAATTGTTATTCCGAGCTCTTCTTTTATGCGGCTTCTCAAAGCATCAGCGATTGTTTTTCCATCGCCAAAAAGAGCTTTGCTGCCCGTAACATCAAGCCATGATTCGTCAATCCCGAAAGGCTCTACCAAATCAGTATATTCTTTGTATACAGCATTTACTTTTTTTGAATATTCTTCGTATAAATCGTGACGCGGCGGAACAATGACAAGCCCAGGGCATTTCCTTTTTGCCTGCCAGATAGTTTCGGCAGTTTTTATATTGTAATTTTTAGCAAGCTCGTTTTTAGCTAATATTATGCCGTGTCGTGCATCTACCGAGCCGCCTACCGCCATGGGAACATTTTTAAGTTGTGGATTTTCGGCACATTCACACGATGCAAAAAAGCCGTTGCAATCGCAATGAAGAATTGTTCTGTCCATCTGTTTCTCCCATTAAATTCGCTTATAAAGCTCGTTAAATCTCCTGAATTTGTTTATATCTATTGACTCTATTTGCTCTTTAGTTACACGATACTCCCAATTCCCTTCACTTGTGCCGGGGGTGTTCAGTCGCGTGTCACAACCGTAGCCTAATAAATCCTGTATGGGTAAAATCACAATACCGGCATTGCTTGCATACATCGTGCGTAAAATAGAGTCATATCCTGCTTCCCAATTACTGTCGGTATATCCGCAATATTCAAGCATTTTTCTTTTTGTGTTTTCTTCAGTCTCCCAAAGATACCCCAATAGTGTGTTGTTATCGTGAGTGCCTGTGTAGGCTATAGAATTATTAGTATAATTATGCGGCAGATGCGGATTGTTTTCATCGTTAACAAAAGCAAACTGAAAAACCCGCATACCGGGGAAACCGCTTTCTTCCACTAACTTTTCAACTTCCTTTGTAATATCTCCCAAATCTTCGGCAATTATGAAGTTTTCGCCAGTAAAATCCCAAATTTTTCTTATAAAGTCCATACCGGGGCCCTTTTGCCATTCGCCTTCTTTTGCAGTTTTTGCAGCGTATGGTACAGCCCAGTAGGATTCTAAAGCACGAAAATGGTCAATTCTTACACCATCAAACATAGAAAAGTTGTGTTTAATTCTTTCTATCCACCAGCTATAGCCATCTTTTTTCATTTCGTTCCAATTATACAAAGGGTTTCCCCAAAGCTGACCATCAGGACAAAAATAATCAGGCGGAACACCGGCAACACTTACCGGTACATTTTCATTTAACAGAAATTGTTCCCTATTTCCCCAAACATCTGCGCTATCGTGCGCAACGTAAATGGGTATATCGCCTATGATTTTTATTCCCTTTTCATTAGCATAAGCTTTTATTTTACTCCATTGCTCAAAGAATTTGTACTGAATAAATTTCCATGTAAAAAGTACATCTTCATCTACTGTTTCAGTCTCCCAATCGTACCAGGCTTTTTGATTGTTTTGTGATTTTAAGCTCATAAATCTGCAAAAATCCAAAAGGTGCCTGTCAGAATCAATAAAAGACTCTATATTACTGCGATTTTTTACCCTTTTAGACGCTTTTGATAATAAATTTACTCTATTCTCGGTTAATTCGTCAAATTCTGCTGTGTAGGGTGTTTTTTGTTTTGCTTCGTCTAATTCTTCTTTTGTTATCAGTTCTTCTTCATATAATGTCGGCAAATCTATAAAGTATGGATTTCCGCCAAAGGCAGAATATGATTTATATGGGGAATTGCACTCATCTATAACGCAAAATGGCAAAACCTGCCAATAAGAAAAACCGCCACGAACTAAAAAATCGACAAATTCTTTAGCTTCTTTTCCGAAGCTTCCTATTCCGTATTCTCCATATAATGATGAAATGTGCATCAGCACTCCGCTTGCTCTTTTCATTACTCTCCCCCATATTCAAAACAACTCCCAAGCATACGCTCGGGAGTGTAGTATTATTTTTTATAAACTAATGATACCCAACCGCCCTGATGCTCTTTGGCTACTTGAGTAAGCGTGGAATTATCATAAACTTTAAGCACATCAGGTAATCTTTCTTCTATGATGCCTGATGTTATAAATATGCCGTTGTCCTTTAAAAAGTCAGGCACTATATCACGAATGCCAATGATAACATCTGCAACTATATTTGCTAAAACTATATCATATTTTCTGTCAGCAATTTTTGTAAACAGTTCTTTATCGCAGGTGACATTTCCTGCCATTGTGCGATATTTTGACAGGTCAACATTGTTTTTTTCAGCATTTTCAACCGCTATTTTTACAGCCTGTTCATCAATATCAACTGCAGTTGCATGCTCAGCACCCAAAAGCAACGAAATAATTGAAAGTATTCCGCTTCCACAGCCTAAATCCAAAACTGTCATTCCGTTTTCTAAGTGCTTTTCCATAGCTTTTATGCACAGCTGTGTTGTGTGATGAGCACCTGTGCCGAAGCTCATACCAGGGTTTACTGTAAAAACTGTTCTGTCGGTTGGTTTATCTATAGTTTCCCACTCAGGAAGAATTAAAATTTTATCCCCTACATTTAAAGGCTTAAAATACTGCTTCCATTTTTCTGACCAGTCTTCTTCCTTCATATTTGTGCCACTTAGTTCCAAAGTGCCGTATTCGCTATTAACATCCTGCAATTTTAAGTTCATAAGTGCAGATTTTACTAATGCTAAGGTTTCTTTACCATCAGCATCATCAGTAACGTAAAAGCTTACATAAGAGCCTGACTCGTGAGCCTTTAGTAAATCTTCATCTACGTAATCCCACTTGTCACGGTTATTTTCTAAAAAGTTGTGAAAATCTGTGCTGTCATCAATTTCCACACCCTGTATGCCCTGCTCCATTAAAACAGCACAAACAGCTTCTATTCCCTCTGTGGTTGTAGAAATTGAAAGCTTAATCCAGTCCATTTTTTCCTCCTACGCCAAATTTAACATTTGGCTTACTACATCGTACATTTCTTCTTTTTCACAGGTTGTTGTGAAAATTACAGGCTTATTTGAAAGCTCTGCTAATGGCTTTGGAATAGCAAGGTCTGATGCTTCTGATAATTCATCAAGCATTTCAAATTCGTTGTTTGATGTTATTTCATCTTTTAAAGCCGACAAAACACTATCTGCAAACTTGAATGGGCTTGCAGTTGAAACTATAACTGTCTTTGTTTCATCGCGTGTTTCTTTTTTATAGTCGCTGTAAACCTTTTTAGCAACAGCTGTATGTGTATCCATCACATAGCTCTGCTCTTCTCCGACTTTCTTGATTTCATTTAATGTTTCAGCATCGGAGCAACAGCCCGCAACAAATGTTGAATTAATTACATTCTTTACATCGGCAGAAACTTCGTATTTACCGTTATTTTTCAATTCATCCATCCAAAGAGAAACTTGTTTATCATCGCCGTTTGTAGCAATAAACAAGAGTCTTTCTAAATTGCTTGAAATAAGGATATCCATTGATGGAGAAATTGTTGTTTTAAATGCTCTTTCTTTATCATAGACACCTGTTTTTATAAAGTCCGTTAAAACGTTATTTTCGTTAGATGCACAAATTAGCTTATTAACAGGAAGTCCCATTTCCTTAGCATAATAGCCTGCTAAAATGTTACCGAAATTACCTGTAGGAACTACAAAATTTACCTTTTCGCCTAAGGTTATTTCTGAATTTTTAAGCAAATTAGCATAAGCTGAGAAATAGTAAACAATCTGCGGAACAAGTCGTCCCCAGTTGATTGAGTTTGCACTTGACAGCATAAAGTTGTTCTGCGCAAGCATATCGCTGTATTCTTTATCTGTAAATATTTTCTTAACACCACTTTGGGCATCATCAAAATTACCCACAACTGCTGCAACATCAACGTTATTTCCTTCTTGGGTAACCATCTGGCGTTTTTGAATATCACTTACACCTTCTGCTGGGTAGAACACAATAATTCTTGTACCCGAAACGTCTTTAAAGCCCTCTAATGCCGCTTTTCCTGTATCACCTGATGTAGCTACTAAAATTACAACCTCTTTTGTTTCGCCTGTTTTATTTATAGACTTTGACAAAAGATGCGGTAAAATCTGCAGAGCCATATCCTTGAATGCACAGGTAGGACCATGCCATAATTCTAAAAAGTATGTTCCATCGTTTGTTTTATATACAGGTGCAATTTCTTCTGTTTCGAATTTTTCACGGTTGTATGCTTTATTTACACATTCCGTGAGTTCTTCGTCTGTAAAATCAGTTAAGAAAAGACCTAAGATTTTTTTTGCTCTTTCATTATATGATACAGAAGCAAGTGATTCTATTGTATTTAAATCGACGTGCGGAATTGTTTCCGGCAAGAAAAGGCCACCGTCAGAAGACAGACCTGTTTTTATTGCCATTGCTGACGAAACACTAACACTTGTATCTCTTGTACTTTTAAATTGCATGTCGTTACCTCCAAAGAATTTTACCTATTATAAAAAACACATCCGGATTTTTCCGAATGTGTTAATTATATCACAAATTTAAGCGTTTTTCAAGTATATCTTTTTCTTCTTCATATCCAGGTTTTCCTAAAAGTGCAAACATATTCTTTTTATATGCTTCAACACCAGGCTGATTAAACGGATTAACATCTAAAATATAGCCTGAAATACCACAAGCCTTTTCAAAGAAATAAATCAGTTGTCCTAAATAATACTCATTTATTTCGGGAATATTTACAATTAAGTTCGGAACTCCGCCGTCGTTATGAGCAAGTAATGTTCCTAAAAAGGCTCTGCTGTTTACGAAGCTCATTGTTTTTCCCGCTAAGAAATTAAGACCGTCAATATTGTCAGGTGTTTCATTTATAATAACATCATCATCAGTTTTTTCTACATTTAAAACTGTTTCAAATAAAACACGTCTGCCGTCCTGAATGTACTGACCCATTGAGTGTAAATCTGTTGAAAAATCAACGCTAGCCGGAAAAATTCCCTTGCCGTCTTTTCCTTCACTTTCGCCAAAGAGTTGCTTCCACCATTCAGCAAAATAGTGAAGTCTTGGCTCATAGTTTACCATAATTTCTGTTGATTTGCCCTTATTTAAAAGAATGTTACGTATTGCTGCATACATATAGCAATCATTATTATAAATGTCACATTCTTTATAGTTTTCTGCCGCTTTTTTAGCGCCTTCCATAAGCTTATCAATATCTGCTCCGCTAACAGCAATAGGAAGAAGTCCAACAGCCGTTAAAACAGAAAATCTGCCACCAACATCATCAGGAACTACAAATGTTTCGTAGCCTTCTTCATCGGAAAGATTTTTTAAGGCTCCACGGGATTTATCTGTTGTTGCATAAATTCTTTCTTTAGCAATTTCTTTTCCGTACTTTTCTTCCAATAAGCTTTTAAATACGCGAAAAGCGATTGCAGGCTCTGTTGTTGTGCCCGATTTTGATATTACATTTACAGAAAAGTCCTTGTCACGTACGAATTCAACAAGCTGAGCTAAATATGAACCGCTGATTGAGTTACCTGCAAAAAGGATTTGGGGTGTTTTTCTATCGTCCTTTGATAACAAATTATAAAAATTGTTTGAAAGCATATCAATAGCCGCCTTAGCGCCCAAATATGAACCGCCGATACCGATAACAATTAAAACATCGGAATCTTTTTTTATTTTTTCTGCTGATTTTTTAATTCTTGCAAATTCTTCCTTATCGTAATCAAACGGCAGATTAAGCCAGCCTAAAAAGTCATTTCCTTCGCCCGTTCCGTCAGTCAAGGTGTTATGAGCCTTTTTAACAGCACTAACCATTGATTCGATTTCTTCATCGGTTACTAAACCGCAAAGATTTGCATAATTAAGTGACAAACTTTTCATTTTCTTCTCCTTATATCCTTATTCTTTTAAGAATTTTTCCAATCGGTTGAGCCCTTCTTTTATATTTTCCATACTTGTTGCGTATGACCATCTCAAATAATCGCCTGCACCAAAGCCTTCACATGGTACTAACGCTAAACGCGCTTTTTCTAAAAGTATTTCTGCCAAATCAGAAGCTGTCGTGATTTTTTTGCCTGAGAGTGTTTTTCCTTTAAGCGATGACATATTCATCAAAACATAAAATGCGCCGTGTGGCATTATGCACGACACGCCATCAATACCGTTTATTCTATGAACCATATAATTGCGACGCTTTTCAAATTCTTTTCTCATTTCTTCTATTTCTTCTTTTCCGCCTGATAAAGCCGCAACAGCCGCTGCCTGTGCTATTGAGTTAGGGTTTGATGTTGCGTGTGACTGAAGACTTGCCATAAGCTTTGCAATTTCTTTATTAGATGCGCTATAGCCTATTCTCCATCCTGTCATAGCGTATGTTTTTGAAACGCCATTTATTATAATTGTAAGATCTTTTATTTTATCATTAAACGATGCTATACTAATATGGCTACCTTCATAAATCAAGTGTTCATAAATTTCGTCGGAAATAACATAAATATTATTTTTAACCGCAACATCTGCAATAGCACGAAGTTCGCTTTCAGTATAAACCATACCTGTTGGGTTTGATGGACTGTTTAAAACTATTGCACGGGTTTTTTCGCCTATAGCATTTTCAAACTCTTCTGCTGTGAATTTGAAATTGTCTTCCTCTTTTGTTTCTAAAGTTACAGGAACACCGTCGGCTATTTTTACCATTTCAGGATAACTTACCCAGTATGGTGTTGGGATTAAAACTTCGTCCCCCGGATTTAAAATTGCCATAAATGCATTTACTAAGGCGTGCTTTGCGCCATTTGTAATAATTATTTGCTCAGGCTCATAATTGAGTCCGTTTTCATCCTTAAATTTTTTACAAACGGTTTTGCGCAGCTCCATTGTTCCTGCTGCAGGTGTATATTTTGTTACACCTTCATTTATCGCTTTAATTGCTGCATCTTTTATATATTGCGGTGTATCAAAGTCAGGCTCTCCTGTACCAAAGCCTACTACATCGATACCCTCCGCTTTCATAGCCTTAAATTTCGAATCAATCGCCAGAGTTGCCGATGGCGTTATTTTGCAAATTTTTTCTGAGATGTACATTTATGTGTTCCTTTCAATAAATTCTTTTTTATAAAAAGACAGAACTTTTTACTTTATTTTAATTTACTTTATTTTAATATATTTTATCGAAAAAAGCAACGATATGCTGTTTAATTTTCATTTTTCTACCTTTTTTATAAAAGATTTGACGTTATTATAAGTGATTTTGTTTATTAATTCTATATTATAACCTATTTTAACCATTTTTTCAAATATATTTTCGTAATCGCCTAAATTGTTTATTTTTTTTGGTGTTTTATCTATTCCGTCAAAATCAGAGCCCAAACCCAAATGGTTCTCAGCACCTAATGATAATGCATAATCAATGTGTTTAATTACGCTGTCAACTGTGGCATCGTCGGGATTTTCTTCTAAAAACGGCGGATAGATGTTTATACACATTATACCATCATTTTCAATTATCGCTTTTATTTGCTCATCCTTTAAATTTCTTCTGTGATTACAAATTGAATAACAATTTGAATGCGATGCCATTACAGGTGCGGTGCTTTCGTTTAAAACATCATAAAATCCCCTTTCACTGATGTGCGAAACATCGACAATCATACCTAATCTGTTCATTTCCTTAACCACACTTTTACCGAATGCCGTAAGACCTGTGTTTTTTAAAGAATCAGCACCATCTGTTACTTCATTGTCATCGTTCCACGCTAATGTTATTGCCCTCACTCCGTAGTCATAAAAAAACCTTAAAGAAGAAATTTTTCCGCATAGAGCTCTTGCATTCTCAATTGCGAGTATTCCACCACGTGAGTTTTCCTTTATGGTTTTTTCCAAATCAACAGAATTCAAAATTAAATTTATATTATTTTTTTTGATTTCCTGCTTTGCTTTATCTAAAATTTCCACAGCCCTAAGCATTGGATTTTTATATTTTTTACTCACGAATGCTGCAAAAAACTGCACATAAAAATTAAACCCCTCCATATGGGAAAGGTTTATCATACAGCTGTTTTTTTCTAACGTTTCGTTTTTATCCAAAAGCTCAGACATCGTGTCACAATGGGTATCAATCAGTGAATACATAGCTACACTCCTAAACATAAAATGCATTTTTGATGTGGTTTATAGTTTCTATTTTTAACCCTTTTATATATACTTCAATAATATCAAAAGTAAATTCTGCATCTAAATTATGCTTTTGAATGTATGAATATGCCGCCTTTATTATTTTTTGTTGCTTTTTCTTCGTCACAAATTCCGCAGGCGAGCCATATAAATCACTCTTTCTGGTTTTTACCTCCACAAAGGCTATGTTTTCGCCGCATTTTGCTATTATGTCAATTTCACCATAGGTTTTTCTGTAGTTTCTTTCAAGGATTATGTAGCCATTCTTCTTTAAAAATTTAACTGCTGCATTTTCTCCTGCTGTTCCGCTGTTAAAAATCATTTTTTATCACCCAAAATTTTCTTTAAAAATGACATTCTATGCTCCTTGCACGGTCCAAGCTCCAATATTTTTTCAGTGTGTAGCTTTGTTCCGTAGCCTTTATGCTTAAAAAACTGATATTCAGGATATTTCTTGTCTAAAACCTCAAGGCAATATCTGTCTCTTGTCACTTTTGCTAAAATTGAAGCTGCCGCTATTGACTGACTTTTAGCATCTCCGCCTACAACACATTCTGTAGGGATATTTATTCCCTGTGTGCGATTTCCGTCAATCAGCACATAGTCAGGTGTGATTTTTAAGCTTTCTACTGCTGTTTTCATTGCATAAAACGTAGCTTGAAGTATATTATTTTTTTCAATATAGTCAACATCTGCAAAGGCTATTGCGTAGTCTTTAGCATTATTTATAATTACATCATAAAGCTTTTCTCTCTTTTTTTCTGTAAGCTTTTTAGAGTCGTTTATTTCCTCCATATAAAAATCTTTCGGCAAAATAACCGCAGCAGCACACACAGGTCCTGCAAGTGGTCCGCGACCTGCTTCGTCAACACCTGCTAAATGCTCTACGTTTTTTTCTTTAATTTTTTCTATATCAAATTCGTGGAGTGTCATCAGATTTCCTCCGGTTTTTCTATACTGATTTTGCCGATTTTCGTTGAACGAAACTCATCAAGTAAGATGTTTGATGCACGAAGAAAGTCAATTTCTCCGCCTGAAACCACAAAGCCGCGTTTTTTTCCTATATATTCAACAAGCTCATAGCCTTGCATTCCATCCGTATTTTCAAGCTTGTAGCGGGCACACAAAAGCTCGCGATAGTTTTCATTTAAAAATTCTGCCAATTTACAAGCCAAGAGCTCTATATCCATAATTTCATCTTTAACAGCACCTGTAAAAGCCAAATGAAGTCCAACCTTTTCATCTTCAAATTTTGGCCACAAAATTCCGGGGGTGTCTAAAAGCTCAATACCCGATTTTAGTCTTATCCATTGCTGACCGCGCGTTACGCCCGGTCTGTCCCCTACGGTTGCACTTGCCCTGCCTGCCAATCGGTTAATGTAAGAAGATTTTCCTGCATTAGGAACACCGGCAACTAAAATTTTAATTGCTCTGTTCATACCTTTTTCCTGATTCTGAGCTATTTTATCAGCAATAACCTTTTTAACAAGGTTTATAGACTCTGCTACACCCTTTCCCTTAGAACAATCGGCGGTACAGGCTGAAATTCCTGCTTTTTTATAGTATTCAATCCATTTTTTTGTTATTTCATCATCTGCCAAATCCGCTTTATTTAAAACTATAATTCTCGGTTTTTGTCTGGTCATTTCAGAAATGTCCGGGTTTTTAGACGACATAGGTATTCTGGCGTCTAAAACTTCAACGACCACATCTATAAGCTTTAGCTTTTCTTCGATTTGCCTGCGGGTTTTTGCCATATGTCCCGGAAACCATTGTATGTTCATAAAATGCCCCTTTCTATTTATAAAACGGCAAAGCGTTACCACTTTGCCGAATTATTATTTTATTAGTCCTATTACATCAAACGGATAAAATCTGAAAACAGCTTCGCCTACTATTTCATCTTCGGGCACTACGCCAAAAACTCTGCTGTCGGCTGAGTTGTTTCTGTTGTCACCTAAAACAAAGTATCCGTTTTGTGTGTATTTTGTTTCGCCTACTTTAAATTCGCCATCTTCTATGAATCTACTTCCATATACGAATATTTTTCCGTCTGCCTGCTCAATTTTAACGATATTTGGCATACAGCTTTTTTCAGCTAAAATTATACCAATATCTGCAATTTCGCCTTTTTTTGGAACAATAAGCGGATAATCATATAAATATCCCTGAGTTATTTGCTTTGCTTCTATATAAGGCTCGTCTATATTTTTTTCGTCGATAGTTACGTTTAATTCGTCGTCAAAGCTTATTTTTTGCATAGGAGTTGCTATAACTCTCTTCACAATAAACTTTTGCAAAGGCTCAGATTTTACAATTACAACATCACTGTTTTTTGGTGTGTATGCTATTTTTCTCACAATCAAACGTTCCTGATGATGTAATGTCGGCACCATTGAGTCCCCGTCAACCTGTACCAGGGAAAACAAAAATGTATTAATTAAAAATGCAAGCACCACCGCTGCTGCAAGTGATGACACCCATTCGTAAATTTCTTTTGCAATATTTTTTTTATTTTCGCTTTCTTTAAATACAATTTCTTTTTCTTCTGTAAAAGCTCCGTCGTCATAAGAAAGCTCATCTATATTTTCGCCATTTTGTGGTTTGTTTTTTTCTTCCATAATTTCACATCCTTTAAATAGTTTAAATGGCAGGAAGTAGAGTCTACTCCTGCCATTACTATTTTTTAACAATATTAGAGTCTTTCTTTAACCTTAGCGGCTTTACCAACTCTGTCTCTTAAGTAGAACAAGCGTGCTCTTCTTACTTTACCCTTTCTAACTACTTCAATCTTAGCGATTTTAGGTGAGTTAACAGGGAATGTTCTTTCAACACCGATACCGTAAGATAAACGTCTTACAGTAAATGTTTTCTGAATTCCGCCGTGCTGAATTTTGATGATTGTACCTTCAAAAATCTGAATTCTCTCACGGTTACCTTCCTTAACCTTAACGTGAACCTTTACAGTTGAACCTACTTCTAATTCAGGTAAGTCAGTTCTTAACTGGTCTTTGGTTAAATCCTTAATTAAATCCATTATGAGTTTCCTCCTCCCCATCTAAGACGTTCATTCGTAAATTTTTACCAGAGGACCGCCCGTAATACATAAATTGCTTATGTGCAATATTTCACATCAATAGATTATAATACAAGATTTTCAAAAAATCAAGTGTTTTTTTATTATTTTTGGAAAATTTATGCCTTTTTATCTAAATTTTCGTGAGATTTTATTACAATCTCTTCAACTTCTTCTCTGTTTATGTTGGTTTTTGCGTTTTTCTTTATATGAATTAAATACTCAATATTTCCCTCAGGGCCTTTGATTGGCGAAAAATCAAGTCCTAAAACACCAAAGCCGTTATCGCACACAAAATCATATATTCCTGCTACAACTTCTTTGTGAACAGATATGTCTTTTACAACACCTTTTTTGCCGACCTTTTCTTTTCCTGCTTCAAACTGGGGCTTTATCAGTGCCACCACTTCCCCGTCTTCCTTCAAAAGATTATATGCAACAGGTAAAACTAATCTAAGTGATATAAAGGCAACATCAACAGAAGCAAAATCCAAGGGCTCTTTTATGCTTTCCTGTGTTACATATCGTATGTTTGTACGCTCCATATTAACAACACGCTCATCGCACCTTAGCTTCCATGCAAGCTGACCATAGCCTACATCTACCGAAAAAACCTTAGACGCTCCATTTTGAAGCATACAATCTGTAAAACCGCCTGTTGACGCTCCGATATCCATACACACTTTATCATCTAATGCGATATCAAATGAGCTCATTGCCTTTTCAAGCTTCAGTCCGCCACGGCTTACATATTTTTGCTCTCCACCACGAACTTCGATCTTTTGCTCTTCTGTTATAAAGGTACCTGCTTTATCTACCTTTTGATTGTCAACATAAACTACACCCGCCATAATTAATGCCTTTGCTTTTTCACGGCTTGGGGCGAGCCCTGCATCTAGTATGAAATTGTCAAGCCTTATTTTTGCCAATTTTCTTCAGTCCTTTTTTATAATAATCACATACTGTATTCATTCCGCATTCTGAGCAGTTCGGTCGGCGGGCAACACAAATTGCTCTGCCGTGCTCTACTATCTGATGACAAAAGAGTGCACCATACTCAGGCGGAATTATTTTTCGTAAATCCATTTCTATTTTTGTTGGGTCGGTATTTTTTGTAAGTCCCAAAAGGTTTGTAATTCTTTTACAATGGGTATCCACCACAATACAGGGTTTTCCAAAAACATCCCCGAGCAACAGATTTGCAATTTTTCTGCCAACACCGGGAAGTGCCAGCAACTCTTCCATTGTATCGGGAACTTTTCCTGAGTGCTTTTCCATTAAGGTCTTTGCACAAGCTACAATGTTTTTTGCCTTATTTCTGTAAAAGCCTGTGGAATATATAAGCTTTTCTACATCACTTTCATTAGCATTTGCAAAGCTTTCTACCGTTGGATATTTTAAAAACAGTGCAGGTGTTACTAAATTTACCCTTGCATCTGTGCATTGAGCCGCTAAAACTGTTGCAACAAGCAGCTGAAACGGGTCTTTATAATCAAGAGTACAGGGGGCATCACCATAGGTTTTATCAAGATATTCTTTAATTTTTAATACCTTTTCCTTTTTTGTCATCATTTCACCGCCTGTTTATACTCGTATGTTACATCGTTTCCATTCACAGTTACAAGCACATATTTTACATAAGAAACATCTGTTCCGTCAATTTTTACACTCGGGAAAAAGCCCGCAGTATTTACGTATCTTACACCGTTTTCTACTGTTGAATTATTTACAAAGCCGCCGCCAAAAACATAAACGTTTTTTTGCGAAGCTTGTTCTTCCAAGAGCTTTTTAAACATTAAAACTTCTGTTTCGTTTTCCGAAATGAAATTTCTATCTAAAAATACGAATAAATTCCCTTTTGATTTTTTAACGTCTTCTGAAAATTTTGTCCATATTGATATGTCGTTTGTATAAATCTGGCTGCCTACATTCGGCAATGTAATAAATGTGTCGCCATTTTTATTTATACAGCTATATTGTTTTGCAGTTTGGTATGTGCCGTCAAGATACGCGAGTGTTTTTTCATTTACATCTGCACCTAAGAAAAACTGAAAATCACTCGTTTTCTTCATTTTAAGAGTTGCATTGTTCATAACGAACATATCAAATAAAACATCATTGTTCTTTGTGTTTCCGAATATTGAAAAGCGATATCCGCCGTCTTTTAACTCAGATGCTTTATTTTGAGCGTCATTGATTTTGATATTATCTATTGTGCCAATACTCCCAGCACCATCGACTAAAACCTGAGCGTTTGCAGTAACTTTATTAATTTCGGCAGTTATGTGAGCTGCGCCCTTAGACACTCCCTTAACCAAACCATTATCAACGCTTACATATTCATTGGAAGATGTTAAACTTACATCAGTTAAGTCTATGGTGGCTATCTTACCATCTTTATCCTTAGCCATTAAAACAGGCACTATTTTTTCGCCTGATTTTATTTCGTACTTATCACGAGAAAAATAAAGCTCTGCAGGAGTATCTAAAATTTTGATTGTTGCTTTTTGTGTTTTTCCGTCTTTCGTTACTGTAACGGTTGCTGTTCCCTTATTATCAGCAACCAAAATACCGTTTTTAATCGTTCCGTTATCAGTTTTGTAGGTTAATTTTCCCGAAAGCTCAAACTCACGCTGATAGGTATCGATTCCCAATGCTTTTATTTCTGTTTTAAAACCTGAAAAAGCATATTGGGGTGCAATTATCTTTATACTTTTAAGTTTATGTGTTTTAGGCGCTGTGGTTGTGATACCTATTGAGTTGGTAACATAACGGACATTTCCGTTCGACGGGGTATTCATCACTTGTTTTTCCCCTTGATTTTCTACAACCATTACAGACGAGCCGCCGCCGTCAAAGTTAAGTGCAGTGTAGCATCCAAGCTCCTGCATTAATTCTGCAAGCTCAGGCTGTGTCATACCTTTGGCTGCTGTCCGTCTGCCATCTAAAACGACAAATGTAAGCTTTGTCCCTGTTTCATCAAGACCTACAGCTGTTCTTGGATTTTTACCACCTATGTTATGCGAAAACTCTGTTTGCACAACACCATCACGAACTAAAACACCACCGCCGCCGACTGCTGTTTGTATTTTTTTGTAGTCAGGTGTTGATGCAATGTCAATTTTTAATTTATCTCCAACATTTACGTTGTCTAATAAGAATGTGTTGTACGACATATGAGCAGATAAAACATAGCCATCTTCGGGAATTGTTATCGGCTCTTGTTCTGTAACTTTTTCTGTCACATAGCCGTTTTTATCAACAGAAACCTCAATAATTCCGCCCAAAGAACCCACTGATTTATCATTCCAGTCTGATGTGTACATAACTATACCTGTTAAGTCATCATATTTATTTATGAGCTTAATTTTGTCCTGCATACCGTTTTGGGCAGTTAATGTTATATCAAAGGTAAAAGCATCTACCATAAAGCCTGTTTCATCAAAAGCCTTATAGAGCGTGTTCATAGACTCCAAAACAGAAGCAGATGAGTAAAGCTTTCCGTTACGAATTTCAACGCCTACTGCACTTCCACGACCACTTTCACCTTTTTTTGCAGCAAAAAAATCTCCGTTTACCGCTACAACTGCATCGCTGTTTTTAGCAGCCGTCTGCGTTGTTTCCATATAGCTTTCGCCTTTAGGACTTTTTAAAACTTCTAATGCTAAATGTTCTTTTGTTAAATCAGCCGTAACAATATGTATATCCTGCCAGCCAGACGGATATAAGCCTTTGATATTTTTATATAAAACGCCTGAAATCAGCGTTTTTTCCTGTGTTATGTCAATTACAGGAACAGCGGCAGCTGTAGACGTCAACAATATAAGCGAAACTAATAAACATACTATTTTTTTCATCATTTTCTCCTAATCAAAATACTTAAAACCACTGATTTCCGACTTTTGAATTGCCGTAAATAAGCGATTGCGAAATCCGTAATTTTCACGCTCTAATTTCCACACTAAATCGTGAGCGTACTGACGCTTTGTGTTTTTATCGGCAGGGCAAGAATTTTTTACGACAGGTAAATTCATTTTTTCTGCATATCTTCTTATTTCAGCTTCTTCAGTATAAATAAAGGGACGAATAACTGTAACATTCATTCTCTCTAAATATGTTATCGGCGAAAACGTGTTAATTCTCCCTTCGTAAATAAGGCTTAAAAAATATGTGTTTAAAACGTCATCAAGGTGATGTCCGTAAACTATTTTATCTATATTTCTTTCCTTAACTGCCGAACACATTGCTCCTCTGCGGAGTTTTGAGCACAACGAACACGGGTTTTCTTCTTTTCGTATGTCAAACACTATTTGCTTTATGTCGGTTCTTTCAATATGATAAGGAATTTCCTGCTCTGTGCACAGCTTTTGAATTAGACTATAATCCATATCAGGAAAGCCTAAATCTATTGTTACAGCTTCTAAATCAAACTTCTTAGGATAAAATCTTTGAAGATTTTTCATAGCAAGCAACGCTACAAGCGAGTCTTTTCCGCCTGATACCCCTACTGCTATTCTGTCGCCTTCCTGTATCATATTGTAATCATCGATTGCAGCACGCAATCTGCTTAAAATTTTTTTCATATTTTTCTCCTTAGGAGTATGCAGTTAACTTTATAATATAGTTATTCTGTTTTAGATTTTTGTGACAACTTATAATGCCATAAATTCGCAAGAAATGATTTCTCATAACCAACAACCGCCTTGCCTGGTTTTATATGAGAGTTACCATCTTTAATGAATCCATGATTGTGCTCAATCACAAGATATCCTTCTTTGTTAAACCTCATTTTTTCAGTTTCTACCACATAAATATACTTATCCGGGTCAATAGCCTTTTTGTTTTTCAACTCAGAAAAAACACTCTCCACTCCCCTGTGACTATTTTCCGAATAAACTGTTGTGATTTTTTCTTTTGGCACAGTATAATTCAAAGAAAGATTGCTCGGTTTTATATCTTCTCGCTTAATTTGTTCATTGCTTTGAGCTCGTCTTTTTTTGTTTTTCTTACTTTCTTTTTGTAATCTGCACAACTCTTTGATATACATTTCCTTATCAATATTCTTCATTTTTACAGCATAATAAAACTGTGGTTTGCCCCCCTCATAGGGATTTTGTCCAAAGCCCAGAAATTCAATATCAATTTCGTTTTCATTAATCCACTCATGTCTCATTTTTGTTCTGGAAATAAGGCCTTCGTATATGCAATCTTTAAAAAGATAGCTCGCCGTAATCTTGTTATCCGTAGGCATTGTGAGCATTATAGCAATACTTGACGTAATAAGATTCTTAGAAATTGTAGAACTTCCGCTTCTTCTTGGAAGAAGCAACTCACCATCTTTCAAAAAGACAAGTGCATTGATACCTATATGATTTGACATAAATGATTCTCTAAGGGGACACAAAGACGGGCCGTTGTCATAATATGTACGAAGAGACAGCTCATCATCTATGCGATAGTCTATGGCGCGATTTGTAACCAGATGATAATAATAATTACTTCTGCTCAAATAAAACTTCGCTTCTCCATTTTCATATTTAAAATCATCAAGTCTTACGGTGACAAAATTTTCCTTTTTACTCATCCGATGTGCCGCAAACAAGGTCTGATAATTATCCGAAATAAATCCATCAGGTTCAAAGGTTTTTCCCCCGTTATCTTCCACAATAATAGGGCTGCCATCATTACAGAAAAGCGGCTTATATGCAAATTTAGCAGCCGTATCTTCTCCCAACCAAATTCCTCTTTCTATGTCGTCATTTCGGTAAATTCTCACTAATTGGTCGGTGTCATCAGTAACCTTTGCATTATCCTCAACACTCCGAAACAAAACCTGAATCATACCAATTACCAGATTACTCATTAAAAACCCAAGAAAAAAGCTTATAACATCATCTGTGACACTTTTACCAATGGTCTCAAATAAAACGAGTATCAAAATGCACAAGACCATATTAATAATATATTTGCTTGTCCTTTGCGAGTTCAAAAACCAACACAAAGAAACAATCATTTTCTTTAGTTTATTCATAATTTTTCATTTACAAAAAGCAAAATGTCATTTATCTTTTTGTTATTTTGCTCATTCCCTTCCCCTTCGTAATTCTTGAAATAATTATAATAGTGCGCCTGTAGTCTATCCATTTTTGCAAAATTGTACTCTTTTCTCTCATATACTATTTTTTGCTCACTGCTGTTGAGAATCATAGGCTTACCATCATAGACCAAAAATGTAGTTTTATTATTGATTTGCTTTCGCCAGTCTACTACAATATTAACATCTACCCCATCTACAGCCAAAATTACTTTTACATAGATAGGATTTTTAGTGGCTTTACACCTTTTTACATCGGTACTTATAAGCTGTACATTTTCGAAGGGGAACCAACTCTTTAACATGCTAATTGCATTAACTCCGCTATCGAGCCATGCCCCACAAAGACTTTGCCTATCTATTACTATGTTTTCGCCATCAAAACTATACGGGTCACTGATTTGGATATCCACAGAAGATATCTTTTGAGCATCAAACATTTCATTAAACCCAATCATTTCCGGTGCGGTCTGAAAGTGATATAAGACATCAAATACAACATCCTTTTCTTTTGCCAAAGCAATTAATTCTTCATATTCATTGGCATATATTGATGCAGGTTTTTCCACAATAACAGAAACTCCTCTATTTATACACTCCTTGGCAATTTCATAATGTATAATGGGTTGAGTTGCAATTACAACATACTGTAATTTTTCTTTTTCTATCATCTGTATATAATCGGTATAAAAAGGGTATTCACTGTAGACATCCTTTGACACAGCCTGAGTGTTAACATCACAGACCGCACAAAGACTTAAAAACGGCGAAACTTCTAACGCCTTTTTATAATACTTTGATATTACTCCAAGCCCTATTATTCCTATCCTTTTAATAGATATCACCCCATGTTCACAAACAAGTCATTCTTATGGATTGTATAATCTTTTGTATCTTACTTTTTATTCAATCTGAAACTGCTCATTTTCCCCTAAATCAACAACCGTGCAGTCATTTGCGTATGTACATTCAGGAAGAATTATAATTGCATTAAGCTCATTTTCATTTGCAGGAAGCGGTGCAAGATGCCAGATAGCAGCATTTATTTTAACTAACGTGTTTTTTGGCACTATGAAAGCTTTTGCATGTTCAGTAACAGGAGTTCCTGCAGATGCAGGAGCAACGTGAAGAATCATATCATCATTTAAGGGAAGAATCATTTCCCATGTAGTTGTGTGATATTCCTGCTGAGTAATAATAATTTTTTCCGGTTTTTTAACCGTTATAGGAGAATATCCTACTCTGTGACAACAGTCAGCAGTCAAACGGTCTGGGTAAAAGGTGTGAATTTCGCCCGAAAGACCATATCCTTCTGGTTTGTCCATTGCGTAAAACTGTCCGAATGGTGCAAAATTTTCATGTGTAATTTGTTCTGCTTTGATTTTTTTCATAATTAATTCTCCTTTATATTCATCTAAATAATATTTAACAATTTTCGTGTCAAGTCGGGTAAAAAATCAATTTATAAGCAAATCAACCCACGACGAGACACTGTAGTTTATTCATCTTTTAATAATTTTCTTTCGTTTCTGAATCTTACGAGTGAAACTATAGCAGATATCATATTAAACAATTCTGCCAGAATTCCGCCCAATGTGAAATTGAAAATATTGTGTATTAACCATGCGGGCGAAAGCATTCCCACCTGAAGATATCTTATTAATTTGCCATTTTCATTCCACATAAATATACTCATTATCAAAAGTGAAATATAAGGGAGTGTTGTTAATATAATCTGGGTAATGTCTCCCTTAACTAAAGTAAGCGAATAAATATATGCAACTGTAAATAACAGCTCTACCAAAATAGGTTTCCATAGTTTTTTACTTTTCTTTGTATACAGCAAGCCTCTTACTAAAACAGTTAGATTAAAAAGTGCTCCGCCGTATGCACCTATTAAAAGAAAGTTTATAAAAAACATCATCCCACCTATTCCCTGTGTAAAAACAAGTTTTTTGCTGTTTTTACATTGGAATGACAAAACAAATATTATCAGTCCGAATAATCCGAATATCTGCCCTATAACTTCTTTCACTGTCATTTTTATACCTCATTTTTAAAGTTTATATCTGATTCGAAATCTTATTTCTCATTGCCTTTATTTATAATAATCCTGATTGCTTTATTAAGATTTTCCACCTTGATTTTTTCTTCGCCATAAGCATACTCGCCGTCTAAAGTCCAATTAATATTCTCCGTCGTTTCAATAGTAATACTGTTTGCACTTACAAATGTTATCATTTTTGTGTTATATTTTTTAGTGCTTAACGCAATAACGATTTCGTTAAGCTCAAAAAGGTCTTTGGGCAGTCTTATAAGCAATAGCTCAAACATACCGTCGCTAAAATTAACTATTTTGGGGTCAAGGTTAATTACACCTCCTACAGAGGTAGAATTACATATTGCACCGAAAATAAAATCATCCTCAATCACAACATCGTCTGCTGTAATGCGAAGATGCTTGCTTTTTAAATTTGCAATATCTTTAATGCCTTCAAATGCATAAGCCAAGTGTCCGAGCGTGTTTTTAACATTTTGCGGCGTTTTATACGAAGCCTCGGTAAAAGCCCCAAATGACGCCACATAAGAGAAAAATCTTCCGTTAAATGAGCCTATATCTATCGGCATAGCTGTGCCTTTTATTATGTCGTCTGCAGCCTTTAAGATGTTTTTTGATAATTTTAAGCTGTTTGCAAAATCGTTTGTACTGCCTGCGGGGATGTAGCCAATTTCTACATCAGCTCCTGATTTTAAAACTCCCGCAACAACCTCGTTAAAGGTGCCGTCTCCCCCTATTGCTACAATTAAATCAAAGTTTTTTGCATTTTGCTTTACATACTTTTTAGCATCGCCGCAAGCCTCGGTCATATAGACTGTGTTGTTGTATCCGTTTTTGCCGAACAGTACTAAAATGTCGGTTAAATATTTATTTGCCTTTTTTGTGCCTGCGCAAGGATTCATTATAAGTAAAACATTTTTCGTTTCTCTCAAATTCAAACACTTCCTTCGATAGCTTCTACGCAGCTGTCAATTAATACAGCGGTCAAACGCGCAAAAAGCCAACGGCTTATTGAGTTTTATTTTATAAAATTCTATATGTGTCAATTATACTATAAATCCATATAGAACACAATATATTTTTGTGAAAATATTTCTTGAAAAGTGTGTTTATTTATGTTATACTAAATTATATCTAAGATGAAAGGAAGCGGCTTTAAAAGTGAATTATTTTGACATTAAAACGCACATATACTTTGGAGAGAAGTCTTTAGATCGTATCTCTGAACTTCCATATAAAAAAGCACTCATCATTTCTGACCCTTATGTTGTAAAAAGCGGTATGATACATCTTGTAACATCACGTTTGCAACAAGCACAGATTGAATGGCAAGTTTTTGATGATGTAATTCCTGACCCACCAATAGAAAAAATCTCTGCTGGCGTTTCAGCTGTTCTTTCTGCTAAGGCAGATGTTTTGATTGCGATTGGCGGCGGTTCTGCAATCGACTCCGCAAAAGCCATCCGTGAGGTTGCATCTAATGCAGACCAATCATATTCGCGTCCTGCCCTTATTGCAATTCCTACCACAAGCGGTACAGGTAGCGAAGTTACATCTTTCTCTGTTATCAGCGACACAAAAAACCACAAAAAAATTCCTCTTGCAAATGACGCATTGCTTCCTGATGAGGCAATTCTTGATGCAGAGCTTGTTAAAAGCGTGCCGCCTACAATCACAGCAGACACGGGCATGGATGTATTTACACACGCGCTTGAATCGTATGTCAGCACGAATAACAACGAATTTTCTGCCGCTCTTGCTGAAAAGGCGATAGAAATCACAGGTTCCTTCTTGCTTCGCTCTTACCTTGATAATAACGACACACACGCCCGCCAGAAAATGCATATTGCATCTTGTTTGGCAGGTCTTGCATTCAATACAGCTTCTTTAGGAATAAATCACAGCATGGCGCATCAGCTCGGCGCAGCATTTCATATTCCGCACGGCAGGGCAAATGCTATGCTTCTTCCGCACATTATTGAATATAACAGTGAAATTGACAAATATTCACGTCTTAAGACCGATTATCCTAAACACGTTCGGAAATACGCTACCGTTGCCAGAACACTTGGTCTACAGAACTTTAACATTGTAACTACAGTAAGAGCCCTTTCGAACTGGTGCCAGTTTATGATGAAAGAGATGGATATGCCTCTTTCTATTTCTGAAACAGGTGTATGCACTGAATCTGAGTACTTTGCCCAGATTCCTGCAATGGCAGAAGCTGCTCTTGAAGACACTTGCACAAAGACAAACCCAAAGGTTCCATCTTTAAAGGACATTGAAATGCTATATGCACAGCTTTGGTAAATTAAATATATAATGAAAAAAGCACCGCCGTTCGGGTATTTCTCTAAGGGATGTTTAGTGAAATACTTGTAACGGTGCGGAAGTTGGGTGAACAGTTTAGGCTGTTCACCCTTTTCCTTTGCCTTAAATTTGACCTGCATTTCCTATGTGAGTGAAATATATATCGATTTGCTGTGTTGCGCTTTTCGACCGTTTTTCACTTCGTTCGTGTATAACGATTTTGGATACGAAGGTCAATAATACTTCTGGTGTAAGTTCTTTGATGTGAATATACTTCTTAGCCAGTGCAATGAACTTGTCCGTATTTGTGACAGCAGATTTGAGTGCTTCGATTTCATCTTCCAACTCAGGTATCCTCAATTCTACATCCTTTTGCTCTGATGTGTAGCCGCCCGATAACATATGGAATTGGTCATCTGTAATTCGTCCCAGCACATTATCTTCATACAGTCGTTTGAACAAAGATTCCAACTCATTCTTTCGCTTTTTGAGTCTTCCAAGCTCTGCTGACTTTGCCGATAATTCTTTTCGGCTCTCGGCGGAGGTTTTTTGGTTTATGAACTCTGCGAACTCTTTAGTCTTTGTTCTGGCGTAGTATGTAATTCTCCTGATTTCTTCAAGGATAATTTCATCCAGAACAATCTCTCGTATCGAATGAGGTGTACATTGTTCTTCGCCTTTGTGTTTTCTATACCTGCTGCAGATGAAGTTGAACGCTTCAGGCTTTATGGTTTTACCTCTTACAAAGTAAAGCTTTTGTCCGCAATCTGCACAATGCAGAAGACCGCTGTACTTATTAATTCCATCCATCGAATCTCTTCTGCGTTTACCTTCACGAACTCTGCGAACAATTTCCCAAGTATCCGTATCAATGATTGCTTCATGAGTACCTTCAACCCTAATCCATTCTTCTTCAGGTCTTTGTATCTTTCGCTTGTTCTTGTATGAAACTGTTGTTGCTTTGAGGTTTATCGTATTTCCAATATAAACCTCATTGTCAAGAATCCCTGCAACTGTTCTGTCGTTCCATCCATAAGGATCGGTTACATCTGTAACAGCACCATACTTGCCATTTTTCTCATAGCTATATATTGATGGTTTAAGGATTTTTCTCTCTTTCAGGTTATGGGCAATATATGTAGGACCAAGTCCGCTTGCACATAATCTGTAGATTTCCCTTACAACTGTTGCAGCTTCTTCATCTATTACAAGCTTGATTGATTTTTTAGAACCTATGGGTGTGCTTTCATCTCTCGCATAACCATATGGCACTTGTGAGCTTACTCGTTCGCCACGCTCCGCTTTGGCTCTGAAAACTGCACGAACCTTCTTTGATGTTTCCTTGGGATGCCATTCGTTAAACAGATTCACAATCGGAGCCATATCATTGCTCTCAACATTATTGGAATCGTAATTGTCCTGCACGGCAATAAATCGAACATTGTATTTCGGAAAGATGACATCAGTGTACATTCCTACCTGAAGATAGTTTCTGCCGAGTCTTGATAAATCCTTTGTAATAAAGTTCTTAACTCGACCTTCTTCTATTAACTTCATCCCTTTTTGAAAATCAGGTCGGTCGAAGTTTGTTCCTGTGAAGCCATCATCAATCAGCCATACTAAATTATCAAAGTTATAGTCCTGAGCAGCTTTTAAGA
>JAZNDH010000011.1:0-40788 GCA_045587965.1 Congzhengia sp. | reverse complement strand
CGTAGTTGATGCAGAAACAAAAAAAGTTTTAACACTTGCCTATATGAATAAAGAAAGCCTTGAAATAAGCATGGCAGAGGGAAAAACCTGCTTCTGGTCACGCTCTCGTCAGGAGCTTTGGCGCAAGGGCGAAACATCAGGAAACTACCAGTACATACAGTCAATAACAGCAGATTGTGACAACGATGCCTTAGTTGTAATGGTTAAAAAAGACGGTCCTGCTTGTCATACAGGTGCGGACTCTTGCTTTAATAACACATTTTTCGGCAATGCACCAACCGATTTTAGCATATCAGCACTATATAAAAAGTTAAAAAGTCGCAAGGAGCAAATGCCTGAAGGCTCATACACAACCTACCTTTTTGAAAAAGGCATTGATAAAATTTTAAAGAAAATCGGCGAAGAGTCAACAGAAGTTATAGTGGCCTCAAAAGGCAACGACAAGTCTGAAACCATCTATGAGCTTGCTGATTTAATGTATCACTCATTGGTTTTAATGGTTGAAATGGGCATTACTGTTTCTGATGTAGAATCAGAGCTTGCATCTCGTGACATAATTGAACACAAGGTAAAACAGGAGAAAATGACAAAATGATAATGTCAAACCTACACACCCACACAAAATATTGCGACGGCAAAAACTCCCCTGAAGAAATGGTTGAACAGGCCATTTCTTTGGGCTTTTTCTCTGTGGGCTTTTCAGGTCATGGCTACACTCCCTTTGACTCGTCATTTTGTATGAGCCAAAAAAACACACAAAAATACATTGAAGAAATCAACTCGTTAAAAGAAAAGTACAAGAAAAAAATTGAAATTTATCTGGGGTTAGAGGCAGATTTACTGTCCGAATTTGATAAAAATTCTTATGAATACATAATAGGCTCCTGCCACTATGTGCCTACAAAAAACGGCTATATTTCAGTTGATGACACCGCAGAAATTACGAAAAAAAATGTGGAAGAAAACTTTTCAGGCAACTACTTAAAATATGCCGAAAGTTATTTTGAACAGGTATCAAAGCTTTCCTTGATTTCGCCCGATATTATAGGTCATTTCGACTTAATTACAAAGTTTAACGAAGGCAATAAGTACTTCAATGAAAACGACAAAAAATATCTTGATTCAGCGTTTTGTGCAATAGATACACTGCTACCAAAATGCAACCTTTTTGAATTAAACACAGGTGCAATTTCCCGCGGATACAGAAAAATGCCTTACCCATCCGTACCGATTTTAAAAAGGCTGAAAGAAAAGGGAGCAAAAATAATCATCACATCAGATTGTCACAACAAAGAACACCTGGATTTTTGCTTTACAGAAGCCTGCACAATTTTAAAAGAAACCGGCTTTTTATCCACCACAATTTTTAAAAACGGCAAATTTACAGAAATACCACTATAAAAATTTTGTAAAAAACCAAAATATTGTTACTTTTTTTGACAAATTAACATTGACTTTACAGACATTTTTTTATATACTATAGGTATAGAATTTAGGACATTTTTTTGCGACTGACGGATTGGCAGAGTTCACTGCCTGGGAGCAGAAAAATTTTGAAAATGTCGACCGTCTGGGCAGCCTATCTACAAGTGTGTATATAGGTCTGTCCATTTTTGCATTTATTTTAGTATTTTATTTATGAAAGGCTTGATGGTATATGAAAAAAGTAGCAATAATTATGGGAAGCGACAGCGACCTGCCGGTAGTTGAAAAAGCGATAAACACTTTATCTGACTTTGACGTTCCATTTACAGTTCACGTGCTCTCTGCTCACAGAACACCTGATGAAGCTCACGATTTAGCAACAAACGCCCGCAAAAACGGCTATGGTGCTTTAATTTGTGCAGCAGGTATGGCAGCACATTTAGCAGGTGCAATGGCAGCAAACACCACATTGCCTGTAATCGGTATTCCTGTTAAGTCATCTAACTTAGAGGGTATGGACGCACTTTTATCAACAGTCCAGATGCCCACAGGTATTCCTGTTGCAACAGTTGCCATAAATGGTGCAGCAAACGCTGCAATGTTGGCTATTCAAATTTTAGCAGTTGAAGATAGTAGTTTAGCTCAAAAGCTTGATGCTCAAAGAAAAGCAGGAGCCGAAAAAGTTCTGGCAAAAAACGAAGAAATTTCAGCAAAATACAATAAATAAAAAACCGAAAGGAGAAAACTAATGGGCGGTTTTTTTGGAGCAGTCAGTAAGCATTCTGCCATTGGCGACGTGTTTTTTGGAACTGACTACCACTCACACTTAGGAACAAAACGTGGCGGTATCGCAGCTTATAACGAAGAAATAGGTCTTCAGCGTGATATCCATAATATAGAAAACACACCTTTCCGTACAAAATTCCACGATGTGTTTGACGAAATGAAAGGCAATTCTGCCATAGGCTGCATCAGCGGAAACGACCCACAGCCACTTTTAATACGCTCAAATATAGGCACCTACGCTATTGCTCTTGTAGGCATAGTAAATAATGCCGAAGATTTAATCGAAAAATATCTTTTAACAGACGGCGGTCACTTCGGTGTAATGACAGGCGGCAAGGTAAATTCCGTTGAACTTGTGGCTTCATTGATAAATCAAAAGGAAAATTTCGTAGAAGGCATAAAATTTGCACAGAGCGTTATTGTTGGCTCTGCCTCAATTTTAATTTTAAAGGATAACGGCAATATAATTGCAGCACGTGACAAATTTGGCAGACACCCTGTGCAAATAGGCAAAAACGACGACGGCTTTGCTGTATCCTTTGAATCCTTTGCATATAAAAAGCTTGACTATGCTGACTACAAGGAATTAGGTCCTGGCGAAATTGTAGAGCTTACCTGTGATTCACTCAGCGAGCTTTCACCACCAAATGAAGAAATGAAAATCTGTGCATTTTTATGGAGCTACTACGGCTATCCAACTTCAAATTACGAGGGAATCAACGTTGAAATTATGAGATACAACAACGGTCGGATTTTGGCAAAAACTGACAAGGCTCGTAAAAATGCTGAAAACATTGACTACGCGAGCGGTGTTCCCGATTCAGGCACACCTCACGCCATAGGCTATGCAAACGAATCAGGCATTCCGTTTGCACGCCCGTTTATCAAATACACACCAACCTGGCCAAGAAGCTTTCTGCCACCCTCGCAGGCTGACAGAAATAAAATAGCAAAAATGAAGCAAATTCCTGTTCACGAGCTGATTGAGGGTAAGAACCTGCTTTTTGTTGACGACTCAATAGTTCGTGGCACACAATTAAAAGAAACCGTTGATTTCCTTTATGACAACGGTGCAAAATCAGTTCATATGCGCTCTGCTTGTCCCCCTATTATGCACAAGTGCAAATATCTTGACTTTACCAATGTCAAAAACGAAACAGACCTTATTGCAAGACGTACAGTGTTGGAGCTTGAGGGCGAAGAAGGACTTAACCACTTAGACGAATATAGCGACGGAGCAACAGAACGCGGCAAAGCACTAAGAGAAGCAATTTGTAAAAAGCTTAACTTTGCTTCCCTTGACTTCCAGTCATTAGACGGACTCATTGAAGCAATAGGTTTAGATAAATGCAAGCTTTGCACATACTGTTGGAACGGAAAAGAATAGAAAGGATAAAGTATTATGCATAACAATTCAAAATCAGACAGCTACGCAGCAGCAGGTGTTGATATTACCGCAGGCTACAACGCTGTAAAACTAATGAAAAAGCACGTAGAAAGAACAATGAACGACGGAGTTATGACCGACATCGGCGGCTTTGGTGGTTTGTTTTTACCAAACCTTACAGGAATGAAAGAGCCTGTTTTAGTCAGCGGAACAGACGGTGTAGGCACAAAATTAAAGCTTGCCTTTTTAATGGACAAGCATGACACTGTGGGTATCGACTGTGTCGCAATGTGTGTAAACGATATTATTTGCTGTGGTGCAAAGCCATTATTTTTCTTAGATTATATTGCCTGCGGCAAAAACGTTCCTGAAAAAATTGCCGACATCGTAGCAGGTGTAGCAGAGGGCTGTGTTCAGTCAGGCGCTGCACTAATCGGTGGCGAAACAGCAGAAATGCCGGGATTTTACCCGATTGATGAATACGATTTAGCAGGTTTTTCTGTTGGTATAGTTGATAAAGAAAAAATAGTTGATAACAAAAAAGTTACAGAAGGCGACGTAATTATCGCTCTTCCGTCATCAGGTGTACATTCAAACGGTTTTTCTTTGGTAAGAAAAGTTTTTGATGTAGAGTCCGCCGATATCAAAACACCTCTCGCTGAATTAGGCGGCAAATCAATCGGCGAAACGCTTTTAACACCTACAAAAATTTATGTAAAACCAATGCTTGCACTTTTTGACGAAGTACAGGTTAAAGCTGTATCACACATCACAGGCGGCGGCTTTTACGAAAATATTCCACGCTCACTTCCTGAGGGCTACAGTGCAAAAATTGAAAAATCAAAAATCAGAATTTTACCTATTTTTGACCTTTTGGCGCGCACAGGCAATATCCCTGAGCGTGATATGTTCAACACCTACAATATGGGCGTTGGTATGAGCGTTGTTGTGGCAAAAGAAGACGCTGAAAAAGCATTATCTGTGTTACAGGCAAACGGCGAAGATGCCTATATCATCGGCGAAGTAGTAAAAGGCGATGAAGGTGTAATCCTATGGTAAGAGCAAAGGTTGCTGTTTTAGTTTCAGGCGGCGGAACAAATCTTCAGGCTATTATTGATGCCGAGAAGTCAGGCATTATCAAAAGCGGCGAAATCTCATTGGTTGTTTCCAACAACGAAAATGCCTACGCCTTAAAAAGAGCCCACAACAACAACATAAAAACAGCCTATATTCCGTCAAAAGCACCTGACTTTGAAGCACAGCTAAAAGAAGTTTTAGCAGAAAACCACATCGACTTAATTGTGCTTGCAGGCTTTATGAAAATCTTAAGTGCTGATTTTACAAGCACTTACGAAAACAGGATTATAAATGTTCATCCGTCTTTAATCCCGTCATTTTGCGGTAAGGGTTTTTACGGCTTAAAGGTTCACGAAGAAGCACTCTCATACGGCGTTAAGGTAACAGGTGCAACAGTCCACTTTGTGAACGAAATCCCTGATGGCGGAAACATCATTATGCAAAGGGCAGTTTATGTAGAAGAAGGCGACACCCCTGAAATTTTACAAAAGCGTGTAATGGAACAGGCTGAGTGGCAGATTTTGCCCGAGGCCACAGAAATGATTTGCAAAAAAATCACTAAGGAGAAACAATAATGAATGTATATGAAATAGAATCATTAAAGAACATTTTAAGCAACAATACATATCCTGGGCGTGGCATTGTAATAGGCACAACACCTGATGGTAAAAATGCCGCAATTGCCTACTTTATAATGGGCAGAAGTGAGAATTCAAGAAACAGAATTTTCAAAGAAGAAGGCGAAAATGTAACCATTTATCCCTTTGATGCTTCAAAAGTAGAAGACCCGTCTTTAATAATTTATTCGCCAATTAAGGTGTATAAAAACAAAACAATAGTTACAAACGGCGACCAGACAGATACGATTTACGACTTTTTGTGTAATGGCAAAACCTTTGAAGAAGCGCTTAATATCCGTGAATTTGAGCCTGACTGCCCCAATTTTACACCACGCATCAGCGGTGAGCTTACATTTAAAGACACATATACCTACAAAATGAGTATTTTAAAAAGTGCCGATGCCGATGGTAGTGCTTGTAACAGATACACCTACTGCTACAACTCAATTTCAGGCTTAGGCCACTTCATTCACACCTACAACTGTGACGGCAACCCTATTCCAACCTTCACAGGAGAGCCTGAGCGAGTTGAAATTTTAAACGATATTGATGAGTTTACAAATATGATTTGGGAAAACTTAAATTGTGACAATAAAATTTCTCTGTATGTCCGCTATATCAATATAAAAACAGGCGAAACCCAAAACAGAATGATTAACGGAAAGGAGTTAGTCTGATGAAAGAGTTTGAATTAAAATACGGTTGTAACCCCAACCAGAAGCCATCAAAAATTTATGCAGAAAACGGAGAACTTCCTATAGAAATTATAAACGGCAGACCGGGTTACATTAACTTCTTGGATGCCTTTAACAGCTGGCAGCTGGTTCGTGAATTAAAAGAAGCGTTAGGAATTCCTTGCGCTACATCCTTTAAGCACGTTTCCCCTACATCTGCGGCTTTAGGACTTCCTATGAGCGAAAAGCTTAAAAAATCCTGCTTTGTTGATGATATCGAAGGCTTAGACGATTCTCCATTGGCATTAGCTTATGCAAGAGCAAGAGGAACCGACAGAATGAGTTCATTCGGCGACTGGATTGCACTGTCTGACACCTGTGATGTTACAACTGCAAAAATCATAGCACGAGAAGTATCCGATGGAGTTATCGCGCCAGATTACGAGCCTGAAGCTCTGGAAATTTTAAAGGGCAAGAAAAAGGGCGCATACAACATCGTAAAAATCGACAAAAACTACATTCCTGAAGAAATCGAACGTAAACAGGTTTTCGGTATTACTTTTGAACAGGGCAGAAATAATTTCACAATAAATAAAGAACTCTTAGAAAATGTAGTTACAGAAAACAAAAATTTACCCGAAGAAGCAATCCGTGACTTAATAATTTCTTTAATAACTCTAAAATACACACAGTCAAACTCAGTTTGCTTCGCTGTTGACGGTCAGGCTATCGGCGTTGGCGCAGGTCAGCAATCAAGAATTCATTGCACAAGGTTAGCCGGTCAAAAGGCTGATAACTGGCACCTGCGCCAGAGCGATAAGGTATTAAATTTGCCGTTTAAGGCTGACATCAAGCGAGCAGATAGAGATAACTGTATCGATTTATATATTTCCGACACCGATGCTGAAGACGTTTTAGCAGAGGGTAAATGGCAGAATTTCTTCACAGAAAAGCCTGCCGCTTTTACCAAGGAAGAAAAAAGAGCATATCTTGACGGCATTTCTGGCGTATCAGTAGGAAGTGATGCTTTCTTCCCCTTTGGTGATAACGTTGAGCGTGCTGCAAAAAGCGGCGTTTCATATATTGCTCAACCAGGAGGCTCTATCCGTGATGACAATGTAATAGAAACCTGCAACAATTATAAAATGGCAATGGCATTCACAGGAATGCGCCTTTTCCATCATTAATTCAGGAGGGAAACTATGGCAAACTTTTTTGATAAACTAAAAGACTACGATATTGAAGTTTTTGAAGCTTCAGGCAGAGAATTAGCTCGTCAGCAGCACAACATTGAGCTAATAGCTTCTGAAAATATCGTTTCAGAAGCTGTGCTACTTGCAGCAGGCGGTGTCTTAACCAATAAATATGCTGAAGGCTATCCGAACAAGCGTTACTACGGCGGCTGTATCCACGTAGATGAAGTTGAAGAATTAGCGCGAAAGCGTGCGTGTAAGCTATTTGGCGCAGAGCATGCCAATGTTCAGCCACACAGTGGTGCTAACGCTAACTTAGCAGTATTTTTTGCGCTTTTAACACCCGGCGACACAGTAATGGGTATGAACCTTGCCCATGGTGGCCATTTATCCCACGGCAGCCCTGTTAATATTTCAGGTAAATACTTTAATATTGTGCCCTACGGCGTAGATGATAACACAGGAATGATAGACTACGACGAGATGGAAAGAATAGCAAAAGAATGTAAGCCAAAGCTTATCGTTTCAGGCGCTTCGGCTTATTCCCGTACAATCGATTTTGCTCGCATAAGAAAAATCTGTGATGAAGTCGGCGCTTATATGATGGTAGATATTGCCCACATTGCAGGCTTAGTTGCAGCAGGCTTACACCCAAGTCCTGTGCCCTATGCCGATGTTGTTACAACAACAACCCACAAAACATTACGTGGTCCCCGTGGCGGTATGATTTTATGTAAGGAAGAGTTGGCGGCAAAAATTGATAAGGCAATTTTCCCTGGTATTCAGGGCGGACCACTGATGCATATTATTGCTGCAAAGGCTGTAGCATTAGGCGAAGCACTAACAGATGAATTTAAAGCTTATCAAAAACAGGTTATAAAAAATGCCGACACTTTAGCAAATGCTTTGATATCTGAAGGCTTCAGTATTGTTTCAGGCGGAACTGACAATCACTTGATGCTTTTAGATTTACGTGCCTTTAATATAACAGGCAAGGAAATGGAGCATCGCTTGGATGAAGTCCATATTACAGTAAATAAAAACACAATCCCCAACGACCCACAAAGCCCATTCGTTACAAGCGGTATAAGAATTGGTACACCAGCTGTTACAACACGTGGCTTTAAGGAAGAAGAAATGAAAAAAATCGCTCACTGGATTAAGATTATTGCCGAAGACTTTGAAGTAAACAAGGAAATTGTTACAAAAGAAGTTGTTGAGCTTTGTGAAAAATACCCCATTTACTAAAATACGAAAGGCAACGGTATAATTTATGAAAATAATGGTTGTAGGCGGCGGCGGTCGCGAACATACAATTATAAAATCTTTAAGAAAAAACCCTGACGTTTCAGAAATTTTCGCACTACCCGGAAACGGCGGAATTGCTATGGATGCCACATGTGTTGACATTGGCGCTAAAGACATTCCTTCTATTGTGGAATTTGCAAAAAACAACGCTATCGATTTTTGTGTAGTTGCACCTGATGACCCCTTGGTTTTAGGGGCGGTTGACGAGCTTAATAAAATCGGTATTCCTTGCTTTGGTCCAAAAAAGTGTGCAGCCGAAATCGAAGGCAGCAAGGTTTTTTCTAAAAATCTCATGAAAAAATATAACATTCCCACAGCGTCATACGAAGTGTTTACCGATATGGATAAGGCTCTTTCATATTTAGAAACAGCCCCAATCCCAACAGTAATCAAAGCAGACGGTTTAGCTTTAGGTAAAGGCGTAATAATTGCCGAAACCAAAGAGCAGGCAATTTCTGCGGTTAAGTCCATGATGGAAGATAAGGTCTTCGGCACATCAGGCTCTCGTATAGTAATTGAAGAGTTTTTAACAGGCCCTGAGGTTTCTGTCCTTTCATTCACAGATGGAAACGTTGTTGTTCCAATGGTTTCATCAATGGACCACAAGCGTGCTTTAGACGGTGATTGCGGACTAAACACAGGCGGTATGGGTACTATTGCCCCTAACCCCTACTACACTGAAGAAATCGCAAAGGAATGTATGGAAAAAATCTTCATTCCGACAATTGAAGCAATGAAAGCTGAAAACAGAAAGTTTAAAGGCTGCTTATATTTCGGACTTATGCTCACACCTAATGGTCCAAAGGTCATAGAATACAACTGCCGTTTTGGTGACCCCGAAACACAGGTTGTGCTACCGTTACTCGAAACCGACCTTTTAACAATTATGCAAGCCGTAGAATCAGAAACACTTGCTGATTTGGATATTAAATTTTCTTCTGGCGCGGCTTGTTGCGTGGTTATGGCGTCAAAAGGCTACCCAGAACACTACGAAAAGGGTTTTGAAATCACAATAGATAATAACATTGAAGCCGATGTTTTTGTTGCCGGTGCAACCTTAAACAACGGAAAGCTCTTAACCTCAGGCGGCAGAGTCTTAGGTGTTACAGCAACAGCTGATGACTTAAAATTAGCCGTACAGAAAGCTTATCAGGAAACAGAAAAAGTCTACTTTGAAAATGCTTTTTACAGAAAAGATATAGGTGCTCGTGCCCTATCAGCATTAAAATAATAAAAGAAAGGCAAAAATACTATGGTTTACAGAATATATGTAGAAAAGAAAAAAGAGCTTGCCAATGAAGCACGTGCGCTTCTTCACGATGCCGTTACACTTCTTGGTATTAAGAGCTTGGAAAATGTCCGTTTATTAAATCGCTACGATGTTGAAAACATTGAAAAGGACCTTTTTGACTATGCGGTAAAAACAGTTTTTTCAGAGCCACAGTTAGATATCGTATCAGAAGCTATAGAAAACCCAAATAACGCATACGTTTTTGCAACAGAGTATCTCCCTGGCCAGTTTGACCAAAGAGCTGACTCTGCTTCACAGTGTATCCAGATTATTTCACAGGGCGAACGTCCAACAGTTCGTACAGCTCGTGTGTATATTTTAGAAGGTGCATTAACCGATGCTGACATCGAAGCGTTCAAAAAATATGTTATAAACCCTGTTGAATCAAGGGAAGCAACGCTTGACACCTTTAAAACCTTAAAGGTGGATTATGAAATCCCAACAGAGGTTAAAACCTTAGATGGCTTTACAGAGTTAGACGACAACGGCTTAAAGGCATTTATAAAAGACTTCGGTCTTGCTATGGACTTTGATGACATTAAATTCTGCCAGAAATATTTTATAGAAGAAAAACGTGACCCAACAATAACAGAAATCAGAATGATTGATACATACTGGTCTGACCATTGCCGTCACACAACCTTTTTAACAACGATTGACAGCGTGAAGTTCGATGATGAATTATTACAAAAGGCATATGATGACTACATAGCAGTCCGCAATAGCTTAGGCAGAACAAAACCTGTTAACTTAATGGACTTAGCTACAATCTCTACAAGATACCTAAAGGCAACAGGCAAATTACCTAAAATTGACGAATCCGAAGAAATCAATGCCTGCACAGTTAAAATTGATGTAGAAATAGAAGGTAAAACAGAAAAATGGTTACTTTTGTTTAAAAACGAAACTCACAACCACCCAACAGAAATCGAGCCATTTGGCGGTGCAGCAACCTGTATCGGCGGTGCTATACGTGACCCGTTATCAGGAAGAGCTTATGTTTACTCTGCTATGCGTGTAACAGGTGCGGCTGACCCGTTAAAACCAATTTCAGAAACAATGAAGGGCAAGCTCCCACAAAGAAAGCTCGTTACAACAGCCGCTGCAGGCTACAGATCTTATGGTAACCAAATCGGTCTTGCTACAGGTCAGGTTGACGAAATCTACCACGACGGCTATGTTGCAAAGCGTATGGAAATTGGTGCCGTTGTTGGTGCTGCCCCTGCTGAAAATGTTCGCCGTGAAGTGCCAGAACCTGGTGATGTTGTAATTTTACTCGGTGGTAGAACAGGCAGAGACGGTTGCGGTGGTGCAACAGGCTCATCAAAATCTCACACCTTAGATTCCTTAGACGAGTGTGGCGCTGAAGTACAAAAGGGTAATGCACCTGAAGAAAGAAAGCTCCAGAGATTATTCAGAAACAAAGACGCTTCACGCCTTATCAAGCGTTGTAACGACTTTGGTGCAGGCGGTGTTTCGGTTGCTATCGGTGAGCTTGCCGACGGTCTTGATATCGACTTAAACGCAGTTCCTAAAAAATACGACGGCTTAGACGGCACAGAGCTTGCAATATCAGAATCGCAGGAGCGTATGGCTGTTGTGGTTGAAGCTTCCGATGTTGAAAAGTTTATGAAATTAGCCGAAAAAGAAAACTTAGAAGCAACGGTTGTCGCTAAAGTTAAGGAAGACGCTCGTCTTACAATGACCTGGAACGGCAAAAAAATCTGCGACATCAAAAGAGAATTTTTAAATTCAAACGGTGCAGAAAAGCATATTGACATTACACCTGCTGCTCCCCAACAGTTTAAAAAACAATATTCAGATGATTTCACAAAAGAATATAAAAAGATTGCAGATGATTTAAACATCTGTTCAAAGCGTGGCTTGTCTGAGCGTTTTGACTCCACAATCGGCGCAGGCTCAGTGCTTATGCCATTCGGTGGCAAACACCAGTTAACACCTGTTCAGGCTATGGTAAATAAAATTTCCGTAGAGCAAAAGGACACCAAAACAGTTTCACTTATGGCTTGGGGCTATAACCCATTTATAGCGGAAAAAAGCCCATACCACAGTGCATATTTAGCTGTTGTTGAATCAGTTTCAAAATTAATTGCAACGGGCGCTTCATTTGAAGATGTTTATTTAACATTCCAGGAGTATTTTGAAAAGCCACAAAAGGACGGCAAGCGTTGGGGTAAACCAATGGCAGCACTACTTGGAGCATTCCGTGCGCAGATGGATTATGAAATCGCATCAATCGGCGGCAAGGACTCAATGAGCGGTACATTCGAAGATATCGACGTTCCACCAACACTTGTTTCATTCGCCGTTACAACTGATAATATTGAAAATATAATCTCACCTGAATTTAAAAAGACAAACAGTAAGGTTGTTTTGCTAAAGCCTGAGTACGATGAAAACGGCTTACCTGTAGCTTCTTCTGTAAAAGAGATTTATGCTGTTGTTTCAAAGCTTGTCCGCGAAGGTAAAGTTCTTTCAGCCTACACACCAACCTACGGTGGCGTTGCTGAAGCGGTTATGAAAATGTGCTTCGGTAATAAATTAGGCTTTAAATATGAAGACAGCACAGATTATGCGAACATCTTCTCATATCTTTACGGCTCATTTATTTTAGAGTTAACAGAAGATATAAACACAGGCATAAAATTAGGTACAACAACAGAAGAAAAAGCTATTGTCTATAAGAAAAACAAGCTTTCTTTGTGCGAATTATTAGAAATTTACGAAAACAAGCTTGAGCCTGTTTATTCCTGCAATATCACAAAAGAAGTAAAAACCTTACCTGACCTTTCATACCCTGACACAAAGATAAGCAGCGCTTCAATTAAGGTTGCAAAGCCACGAGTTTTAATTCCTGTTTTCCCAGGTACAAACTGCGAATACGATTCAGCCAAAGCTGCTGCCCGTGCAGGACTTGAGCCTGAAATTGTAGTTATTAAAAACTTAACTGCTTCAGGAATTTCAGAGTCAGTTGAATACTTTGCAAAAAGAATTGACTCTTCACAAATCATCTTTATTCCTGGTGGTTTTTCAGGGGGCGACGAGCCTGATGGTTCAGGTAAATTCATAACAGCATTCTTCAGAAATGCAACAATTAAAGATAAGGTTCACGAACTCTTGAAAAATCGTGACGGCTTAATGTGTGGTATATGTAACGGTTTTCAGGCGTTGATTAAATTAGGACTCGTTCCTTACGGCGAAATTATCGATACCGATGAAAACTGCCCGACACTTACCTACAACACAATAGGACGCCACCAGTCAAGATTGGTAAGAACAAAAATCGCTTCCAATAAATCTCCATGGCTTGCCGAAACAAAGCCGGGCGAAATTTACACAGTTCCGATTTCACACGGCGAGGGCAGATTTATAGCACCGGACGATTTGATTAAAAAACTGGCTGAAAACGGACAGATCGCCACACAGTATGTAGATTTATCAGGCAATCCAACAAACGACGTTAGCTTCAACCCAAATAACTCAGACTACGCTATCGAAGGAATACTCTCTCCTGACGGCAGGGTTTTAGGTAAAATGGGACATAGCGAACGTATCGGTTCAGGACTTTATAAAAACGTTGACGGCATTTACGAAATGAATCTGTTTAACTCAGCTAAAAAGTATTATAAATAAGCATTAAAAATAAACTCTCGTAATGAGAGTTTATTTTTTTATAAAATTGCATAGAATAAATTTGATTTATTCAAAACTTTGTGATACAATAGGTGTGTTATATTGAAAAAGCATATTTTATCAATAGATTTTTCTATAGTTTTTATAGTGCTTTTGCTTATGCTGTCGGGTTTTGTAGCGATTACATCCGCTACAGATAACGAAAGAAGACTCACAGTACAGCTTTTATGTATGTCTGTAGGCTTTGTTTTTATGTTAATCCTTTCATTTTGGGATTATCACGCAATTTTTGGCAAAAGCAACCACCTATATTTTATTAGCTTATTTTTTCTTTTGATAGTTTTCCCTTTTGGAATAGGAAAAGAAGAAACAGGGGCAATAAGCTGGCTGCGTTTTGGCTCAATAGGTATCCAGCCATCAGAATTTGTAAAGCTTTCCTTTGCTTTGTACCTTTCCTGCGAGCTGTCAAAAAAAATTGAAGCAAAAACACTTAACAATTTAAAAGAGCTCTTAATTTTTTTGCTAAAATGCTCACTTATTATAGGCTTAGTCATTTTACAGAACGATACAGGCACAGCAATGGTGTTTGTATTTATGCTTTTAATAACACTATATATTTCAGGCATTTCTAAAAAATATATTTTAATATTTTTAGGTATGATTATCGTTTTAATTCCTGTAATATGGCTGTTTTTAGCAGATTACCAAAAAAACAGAATTATGGTTTTTTTAAACCCTACTGCTGATTTGTCTGATGCAGGCTATCAGGTCCATTTAGCCAAGCTTGCTCTTTCTTCAGGCACGCTTTTCGGTCAAGGCTACACAAACGGTGCAGTTAATGCCTTGTCGTACCTGCCTGAAAAGGAAACTGACTTTATTTTTTCCGTAATCGGCGAAGAGTTCGGTTTTTTTGGTACAACATTTTTAGCGTTATTATTTTCAACTTTAATTATTAAATGTTTTTTTATAGCAGAAACAGCAAGTGATATCCATGGAAAGCTTATTGCAACCGCACTTTCTTCAATGCTTACATTTCACGTTGTTGAAAATATCGGTATGACCTTAGGGCTTTTGCCTGTAACAGGAATACCGCTTCCTTTTATAAGCTATGGCGGTTCTTCACTTTTATCTATGAGCTTAAGTATGGGACTCATACTTTCTGTGCGAAGAAAAACATATATTTTAAATTACAGCTAACAAGAAAGGATATATATTTATGGCTGACATTAAAATCATTACAGATGCAGGTGCAGACTTAACACAAAAACAGCAAAAAGAATATGATATAGAAGTTGTCCCGCTAAGAATTTATGCCGATGGCAAGGAATACTTGGCTGGGGTTGACACCTTTTCAGATGACTTTTATGCCATTTTAGAAACATTAAATGACTTTCCTAAAACGTCACAGCCTACAACAGAAGAGCTTTATAATACATTTAAAAAATATACAGATAAAGGCACTCAAATTTTAATGCTTACACTTTCATCTTCTGCAAGCGGTTTAAATAACAATGCAAACCTTGCAAAAGCTATGATTTTGGAAGAAAACGAAAATGCAGTTATTGAAATTATTGACACCCAGCGTTTTTCCTACACCTACGGTTTAGCTGTAGTTGAAGCTGCAAAGCTGGCTACAAACGGAGCAAATATAGAAGAAATCAAAGAAAAATCAGTCAAGCTTATGGAAAGCTATACAGCATACTTTATTCCAAGCACTTTAGAATACTTAGAAAAAGGCGGAAGAATAAATAAAGCTTCCTTGGTTTTTGGCAATATGCTGGATATTGTGCCTGTTTTATCTTTGATTGACGGCTTAGTTGCCGCCGTAGGAAAAGTGCGTGGCAGAAAAAAAATCGCTAAAAAACTGGTTGATTATGCACTATCCCACCACACTGAATTTGACAGCTCAACCTTTATTATTGCAAATGGCAATTTAGATGCCGAAGCCAATGAAATAAGATCACTTATTTTAGAAAAATTCCCCCAAAGCGAAATTTTAGAATATAAGGTTGGACCCCTTATTGCTTCGCACATAGGTCCTGTTTGCGGAATTTATTTAAAAAAATAGTTTAAAAAGAGCCTTTTGGCTCTTTTTCTTTTATTGTTATAGACAAATTTTGCACAATATGATATAATATTTTGTGTATGTACCTATTTTCAGGAGGTAAAAAATGAAAAAAATAACAATTATTGTTCCTGCATATAACGAAGAAGAATCATTGCCGATACTTTTTCCACGTATTATTTCATTAATTGACTCAATGACGAATTATGAGTTCGAGGTACTCTTTGTGGATGACGGCTCAAAGGACAAAACCTTAGAGCTGATTAAAGCACAACGTGCGATTGATAAACGTTTTTCTTATGTAAATTTCGCACGTAATTTCGGTAAAGAAACTGCTATGATTGCAGGACTCGATTATGCCACAGGTGATGCTGTCATCTTTATTGATGCTGACCTTCAAGACCCTCCTGAAGTTATACCTGAGCTTATCTACTGGTGGGAACAGGGGTATGATGACGTTTATGCAAAAAGAAACTCAAGAAGTGGCGAAACCTGGCTCAAAAAGTGGACATCTACTATGTACTACAGGGTGTTACAAAGCCTCACATCTGTCGAAATCCAAAAGGATACGGGAGATTTTCGCTTACTCGACAAGCGCTGTGTCAATGTTTTAAGAAAAATGCGTGAAACAGGCAGAAACTCGAAGTCGATGTTCAGTTGGATTGGATATAAGAAAAAAGAAGTTTTATACGATCGCGACCCGCGAGTTGCAGGTCAAACAAAATGGAATTATAAGCGTTTGCTCGATTTGGCGATTGACGGTATAACATCCTTTACAACCTCTCCACTTAGAATTTCCACAATTTTAGCAATTCCCACTTTTTTAGCTTTAGTTATTTACTTTATTTATGTAATCATAAAAGCAATAACAATCCAAGGAGAAATCCACGCCTTTCAGGCAACCATACTGCTTTTGCTTTTCTTCTCAGGAATAAATATTATGCTTTTTGGAATTATAGGCGAATATTTAGGCAGAATTTTTAACGAATCCAAACACAGACCGCTCTATTTGGTTGATGAATACAACGACGAGCGCGAAACAAATGAAAATTTATAAAAAGGAGCTTTTTAATGAATAAAAAACTTTCCAATAAAATGAATACGTGGTTGTTTATACTCTGCCTTATTCTGATTACGGCTACTATGTTTTGCTTTATAGGTAAAAAGGAAGGCTTCCACGAAGACGAAATTTATTCCTACGGCTCATCAAATTATAAATATAATGACATTTTCTACGCATCAGGCGACCGCGATGCAACAAATCGCGTTGTAGCAGAATACATAATAGCGGAAGATTTTAAAACCACCTTCCAAAACTTTATGTATTATCGCAAAAACCCGCAGGAATTTGATGCACTACAACAGGCTGAAGTAAAAGCGGAAACACCTGTATGGAAAACACCCGAAGAAGCAAAGGAATACTTAGTAGTTTCAGAAGATGAAAAAACAAACTACATCTCACCTTACTACAACCAAACCCGTGATGTGCACCCACCGCTGTTTTACTTTTTAGTGCACTTCGTTTGTTCGCTTTTTGCAGGCACATTTTCAAAATACACAATATTTGCTATAAACTTAGTTTTTATGCTCTTAACCTGCTTAATACTCAGAAAAATTTTAAAGCTATATAATCGAGAAGAGCTTGTTGTCCCTGCAACCATTTTATACGGCTTTAGTATGGGCGCAATTTCAATGGTAATGTTTTTAAGAATGTACTCAATTCTTACATTCTTCGTAATGGCATATTTCTACATTACATTAAAAATAACGAAAAATGATTTTCAAATTAACAAAAAAACAGCTGCGGCGCTAATTATAACAACAGTTTTAGGATTTTTAACTCAGTACTATTTCTGCATATTTATTGTTCCTGTTTTCTTGCTTGTTGTACTGAGAATGTTAAAACTCAAAAATAATAAACCTGCCCTAAAATATACAATTTACCATATTTTAAGCGCAGCAATTGGTCTTTTATTATTCCCAAGTGCATGGGACCACATTTTTAACTCATCACGCGGAATAGGAAGCACAAGAGGATTACCGTTTTTTGACCAATTAGAAGTTATGATAGAAAGAATTTCCTATGCATTTTCAATTCATCGCTTTGTTGGTGTTTTAATATACCTTGTAATAATTTCCTATATCTTTATAAGATGCATTGAAAAGAATGATGAAAAGAGCGTTAAAAGTGCAAAGCTTTTTAATATTTTCTTGTTTGTTGCACCGATTATTCTATATATATTGGGAGTGGCAAAGCTTTCGCCTAATCTTGATGCCAAAACAATGATAAGATATATAACACCTGTTTTACCGCTAATGGCAATCTGCTTCGTTGTATTGATTGAAAAGCTTTTAGAAGCGGTCAATGTTTTTACCAAACGCGGAAAACAAATATTTATATATGCTTTAGTTTTAGTTGTGACAATTACAGGATTTTTGACTTCAACACCGAGTTATCTGTATCGTGGATATAACAACTATCTGAAGGTAGCCGAAGAACACAAGGACTTAAATTATGTTTATGTTTACGATAACTATTTCACACACTTAAATTCAGTGCCCGAAATGACAATTTATAATAAAACTCTTATTATAAATCTTTACGATGATAAGCAGAAAAACATATTATCAACCGATGAAGAGCTTAAAAATAATGATAAATTCGTACTCTCCATCAAAAAGTGGATGAACACAGAAGAAAGCTTAGAAGAAGTCTTAAAGCTCACAGGCTATAGTAATGCCAAAGTCTTATTAGACCAGGAAGATGATACGCAAAGCATATTGTATTTAATAAGCAAATAATAAGGGACTGTAGCGTAACGCTACAGTCCCTTTGCTTTTTTATTTTAGAATTTATCTACAGGGAATACAATCTTTAATTGATTGATTTTTGAGTCATAAGCCTGCTGGCGTTTTTCCTGAATAAGACTGTTTGCAATCTGTCCTTTAATATCTTCAAAAGCCATTTCGCCGGCTTCATTTTTGGCTGTAAGCTTAATTATATGATAACCGAACTGTGTTTTAACAGGCTTACTGATTTCGCCGACTGTCATTTCGAACACTGCCTTGTCAAATTCAGGTACCATCTGACCCTTTGTAAATTCTCCCAAAGCGCCGCCGTTCTGACCTGAAGGACAACTGCTGTTTTTGCGCGCTGCATCTTCAAAAGAAACCTTTCCTGCTTCAATATCAGCTAAAATTTCATTTGCTTTTTCTTCACTATCTACTAAAATGTGGCTTGCTGCAACTGACTCCGGACTAACAAACTGTGCTTTGTTTTCATCATAGTACACTTTTAATTCTTCATCTTTTACTGAAACCTTTTCCAAAACCTTGGCAATGTTAAAGTTTGCAAGCATTTCGTTTTTCATCTTTTCAAGCTCTGCTTTAAATTCAGCATTGTGCTCCATTAAGTTTTTCTTAGCGTCTAAAACCAAGAGCTTTTTGCCTATTAACTGGTCTAAAATCATAGCTCTTCCCTGCTCTGAATCAAAATTCTGACCACGGGAAGCATACGCTTTTATGATTTCTTCAACTTCGTTCTGATAAATTGGGTTGCCCCCAACATTAGCTAAAACCTTATTTTCCATTTTTTTATTCCTTTTCTTTTATTTTATTTTTCTCCCAGACTTTCACAATAAATACAACGATATGTCTTTTTCTCTCTGTCTGTCAATTTAAACACATGGGGAAGTTCCTGCTCACACGTTGTAATGCATCTTGGGTTTTTGCACTTAATAATATTTTTTATTTCGGCAGGCGCCTGTATATGCTCACGTTTAAAAAGCTTTCCGTCTTTAATAACGTTTACTGTAATGCGCTCATCCAAATAACCTAAAACATCTAAATCAACATCAATCGCCCTGTCAATTTTAATAATATCCTTTTTGCCATACTTTTTGCTGTCGGCATTTTTTATAATTGCCACCTGACAATCTAATTTATCAAGCTCTAATGCTGCATAAATTTCCATACAACAGCCTGCAGTAATGTGGTCTAAAACGATACCGTCTTTAATCTGTCCTATAATCATTTGCCTGCCTCCCTTAAAAGCTTTAATATAAGTGCCATTCGAATGTACTTACCATTTAAAGCCTGTCTAAAGTAACACGCTCTGGGGTCAGAATCTACTTCCTTAGATATTTCATTAACACGCGGCAGCGGATGTAGAATTGACATATCACTCTTAGCCTCTTTTAGTTTTTCAGGCGTTAATATGTAGCTGTCTTTTAGGCGTATGTAGTCTTGTTCGTTAAAAAATCTTTCTTTTTGAACTCGTGTCATATAAAGAATATCAAGCTTATCCATTGCTTCATCTAAAGACGTTGTTTCAACATATTCCATACCATTTTTCACGATAACATCTTCAATTATATAATCAGGAAGCTTTAACTCATCAGGGGAAATCAAAATCAGCTTAATATTTTTATACCTTGTCATTGCGCTGATTAAGGAATGAACAGTTCTTCCAAACTTTAAATCTCCACAAAGACCGATTGTTAAATTATCAAGTGTGCCTTTTTCTCTGTAGATTGTTAAAAGGTCGGTTAAGGTCTGTGTGGGATGATTGTGACCACCATCACCTGCATTAATTATCGGAACACCTGTCGACATTGAGCCAACCATAGCAGCACCCTCTTTTGGATGTCGCATAGCGATGATATCTGCATAGCAGCTTACAACACGAATTGTGTCGCTTACACTTTCGCCCTTTGCTGCAGATGAGCTCTGAGCCTCAGAAAATCCTAAAACCTGACCGCCCAACTCATACATAGCGGCCTCAAAACTGAGCCTTGTACGCGTTGACGGCTCAAAGAATAACGTTGCGAGCTTTTTGTGTTTACATATCTCATTATATTTTTCAGGATTTTTTATTATGTCCTGAGCAACATCAATAAGCTCATCAATTTCACCTTTTGAAAGGTCGAGAATATCAATTACATGCTTCATTGTAAATTCTCCTTTTATTATTTTATCCAGGATTCATCGGATGGATTGTTACGAAAAGCAATTAGCCGTGCTACATCTTCGGGCTTTATATAGCCTGTTTCTGCCGCAACTTCAACTACTGCATCAAAATTAGAAAGACTTACATTTTTAACATTAGCAGCAGCTAATCTTTCCAAGCCTTTTTTCATACCATAAGTAAATATGCTTACAATACCTAAAACTTCAGCACCGGCATCACGCAAAGATTCTACAACTTCAATAACGCTGCCACCTGTTGAAATTAAATCTTCGACAACAACTACCTTTTGACCTTTTTCAAGCTTTCCTTCGATTTTATTCTGTCTTCCGTGGTCCTTGTTGCCCGAACGAACATAGCCCATAGGAATACCCATAATATGACCGCAAATAGCAGCATGGGCAATACCTGCTGTTGATGTACCCATTAAAACTTCAACATCGGGGTAGTTTTCACGAATTTTTGCAACAAGACCGTTTTCCACATCGTTACGAACAGCGGGTGCTGTAAGTGTTAATCTGTTGTCGCAGTAAATCGGGCTTTTTATTCCGCTTGCCCAGGTAAACGGGTCTTCAGGACGTAAAAATACCGCCTTAATTTCCAATAATCCTTTAGCAATCAATTTTTCCATTTTGTATCTCCTAATCTATAAATTCTTTTACGCATCTTCTGTACGCTTCAACAGGGTCACTTGCTGCCGTAATCGGACGACCCACAACAATGTAGTCAGAGCCGATTTCTTTAGCCTGAGCAGGTGTCATAACACGCACCTGGTCGCCTATATCTCCATCTGCAAAGCGCACCCCAGGTGTTACTGTTAAAAAGTCGTTTCCACAGGTTTCGTGTACCTTGCCTGCCTCAAGCGGTGAGCAAACAACGCCGTCGAGTCCTGCATCACAAGCACTTTTTGCATAGCTCATAACAACTTCATCAATAGGCTTCTCAATTAAAATATCCGACTCCATTCTTTCCTGACTTGTTGATGTAAGCTGAGTTACAGCAATAAGTAGTGGTCTTGTGCCGTCATCGCGAGTTAAGCCTTCGATTGCTGCCGTCATCATAGCTTTAGTTCCTGCAGCGTGAAGATTACACATATCTACATCTAAACGAGATAAAACCGCCATAGATTTTTTAACTGTGTTTGGTATATCGTGAAGCTTTAAGTCCAAAAAGATTTTATGCCCACGAGCCTTTATTTCCCTTACAATTTCAGGTCCCTCGGCGTAGAATAACTCCATACCGATTTTAACAAAGGGTTTTTCTTCTGTAAACTTGTCCAAAAATGTTAAAACATCTGCCTTGCTTGCAAAATCGCAAGCAATAATTACATCTTTACCCATTAGTGTGCGCCTCCTATAATATCTTCTAAATTATTTATTCCATACTTTTGCATAACAGCAGGCAAATTCTCAATAATATCACGACAAGCGTAGGGGTTAATTAAATTTTCAGCACCCACTTCTACAGCCGTTGCACCTGCCAGCATCATTTCAATAACATCTTCAGCAGTTGCCACGCCACCCATACCGATGATTGGAATTTTTACCGCCTCATAAACCTGATAAACCATACGAACAGCCACAGGAAAAATCGCACGCCCTGAAAAACCGCCCATTTTGTTAGCAACTACAGGTTTTTTTGTTTTTAAATCTATTTTCATTCCCAAGAGTGTGTTAATTAGGCTTATGCCGTCAGCACCTGCATCTTCACAAGATTTTGCAATAGAAACAATATCCGTAACATTAGGTGAAAGCTTAATATACAAAGGTTTTTTAGTTACTTCCCTTACAGCCTTAACAACACTGTGTGCCGCATCAGGTGATGTGCCAAACGCCATACCGCCGTTGTGCACATTAGGGCAAGAAATATTAACTTCGAGCCAGCCAACCTGCGGTTCTTTATCTAAAAGCTCACAAGTGTAAACATATTCATCAACAGAAAATCCGCTTACATTTGCCATAACAGGCTTGTGAAAGCATTCCTTTAACTTCGGCAGTTCTTCTTCTATGACCTTGTGAACCCCAGGGTTTTGCAAGCCTACAGAATTTATCATACCTTCTCTGCATTCAGCAATTCTTGGTGTAGGATTTCCGAAACGAGCATCTTTTGTTGTTCCCTTAAAAGAGAATGTACCCAACATATTTATATCATAAAGCTCTGCAAATTCATAGCCAAAACCAAATGTTCCGCTGGCAGGAATAATTGGGTTACAAAGCTCAATACCTGATAAATTTACTTTTGTATTTACCATATTATTTCCTCCCTTACTAAAACCGGACCGTCTTTACAAATTCTTTTGTTTCCGTATTTCGTTTTGCAGGTGCAACCCATACAGGCACCAAAACCACAGCCCATTCTCTCTTCAAAGCTGAACTGACCTGAGCCAACCGCTGTCTTCTCGATAGCATTAAACATAGGCATAGGACCGCAGGTGTAAAAATATGTATATGAAAGATTACACAAAACGTCGGTAACATACCCTTTTGTTCCGTAGCTTCCGTCAACTGTTGTAACATATACAGAGTCGCAAATATTTTTAAATTCTTCTTCTGCAAAAATTTCGTCTTTTGTGTTAAATCCTAAAATAACAATGGGGTTTTTGCCTTCACTTATGAGCTTTTTTGCCAAGCCATACATCGGCGGAATACCAACACCGCCACCAATTAAAACAGGATTTTCGCCACTAAGAGATGTATCGAAGCCGTTTCCTAACCCAACTAAACAGTCAAGAATTGCACCTGGCATAATTTCTGCCATAGCTTCTGTTCCCTGACCTACAACCTTATAAATTATTGTAAGTGTTGTATCGTTCCAATCATAAATCGAAATCGGACGACGCAAAAAGAACCCATCTAATTTTATATTTATAAATTGCCCGGGGGCAGTTATAGCTGACGTATCTCCCGACAGCACCATTTTATACACAGCACTGGTAAGAGCTGTATTTTCAATTATTTTATAAAAACCACTTGTCATTACTTATTCCTCCAAACGAGCTTGCCATCCTTAAAGGTTGCCATACATTTTCCAAAGACTTCCGTATCAGCAAATGGTGTGCTTCTTCCCATCGACTCAAAATCGCAGGGATTAATTTTATACTCGTGATTTAAGTCAAACACAGTTAAATCACCATCGGTTTTTTTGATTTTAAACCTTTTTCTTGGGTTTATTGCCATAACCTCAACAAGCTTTTCTAATGAAATAATTCCTGTTTTAACCAGATGAGTGTACATAACGGCAAATGCAGTTTCTAACCCCACAACACCCATTAGGCTTTTTTCTAAGCCTTTGCCTTTTTCTTCTTTGCTGTGCGGTGCGTGGTCTGTTGCTATCATATCAATCGTTCCGTCGCACAAGCCTTCAATAAGTGCCTGTCTGTCACGCTCTGCACGAATAGGCGGATTCATTTTAAAACGAGCATCTTCTTTTATATCCATATCGTTGTACACTAAATAATGGGGTGCTGTTTCGCAAGTGATATCAACGCCTTGGGCTTTAGCTTTTCTTATAATTTCAACGCTTTCGGCAGTTGAAATATGACAAACGTGATACGCTACACCCGTTTTTTTAACAAGCTCAATATCACGGGCAATCTGTAAGTATTCACTCTCTGAGCAAATCCCCCTATGACCGTGGAGCTTTGCATATTCGCCATCGTGAATATATCCACCGCGCAAAAGCTCATTTACTTCACAATGTGCAACAATCATCTTATCCAACGACTTTGCCTTTATCATTGCTTCTTCCATTAAGCTATCCGACTGCACGCCCCTGCCGTCATCGGTAAATGCTATTACGAAAGGTGCTATAGCTTTCATATCGGAAAGCTCATTCCCCATTTGACCTTTTGTGATTGTGCCATAGGGATGAATATTTATTTTTGCGGTTTTCTCTATTTTATCCAGCTGAATTTTTAGGTTGTCTAAGCTGTCAGGACAAGGCGAAAGGTTAGGCATAGTTAAAACATCAGTGTAACCACCTGCTGCAGCTGCCATACTGCCTGATGCAATTGTTTCTTTATACTCAAAGCCTGGCTCACGAAAATGAACGTGAACATCACAAAAAGACGGAAAAACAACACAGCCGTCAAAATTTAAAATTTCTTCACTACCGCATGATTCTATCAAAACATCTTCTTTATCACCATTCCAGCTTTTTGCACCCTTTAATAAATAACTCAAAAAATCACACTCCTGAATGTAAAAACGCAAATAGAAAGGCCTTGTTGATAACAAGGCCTAAATCCTAAAAAACATAATCCAAATTAAAACCTTGTCGGCATTCTTGCCTAAAGATTATCATAGATATTTTATCATATAAGGGCTTAGGTGTCAACAAATTAAAGCACTTTATTAACACTTTAGCTCATTTTTATATTCTTCATAAGCCAATCTACCTGTTTCCGTAACAGGCTTCACCCATCTTTTAGAGAAAAGATGACAGATACACAGCAAAAATTTCAGTATGTCTTCAAAAATCATACTAAAAGCATATACCAAGACAAACGGCATTTTAAAAACATATGCCGTTACTATTGATACCGGAACAGAAATTCCCCAAAGACACGAAAGGTCATATTTCATACCTGTTTTAGTATCCCCACCTGAGCGGAATATCCCTGTAATTACAACATATAAAAAGCTCCTTAACGGGAACGCAAGGCAATAAACGACCATTATTGAGCGGGCTGTTGCAAGGGTAAGCTCTGTTATTGTGCCTGCCGTGTTGAATATACTGATTAAATCATTTCTGAATATCATAGCAAGTGTTGAAGTAATTATCCCCAATAGCGGAACAATGAGAGCAAATCTTTTGGCATCAGCAAGCCCTGTTTTTATCTGACCACCGCCAATTTCCTGCCCTACCATAATACAACAAGAATTATTTATACCAACAAAAAATGCAAAAATTATATTATCAAATGTTTTTAGTATTGTAACAGCGGCATAATTTTCATATCCGAGGTTTGAATATACAACATTTAAAGTAAATGTGCCCAAGCCCCATAATACTTCATTAATCAAAACAGGCAATGCCCGTGAGAAAAATATTTTTACATCTTCTCTGTTAAAACTAAGAAGCTCCGATATTGGCGCACATACAATTTCGTCATTTTGATAAAACATAACAGCTAAAATTATTACAGGTCCTGCCCAGGCAGAAATACAAGTAGCAATAGCCGCACCCTCAACACCTAAATTCGGAAATCCGAATTTGCCAAAAATAAGTGCGTAATCCATAAAAGCATTTAAAACCGTAGTAAATGCAGCAACGTACATAGGAAGCTTTGCCCTGCCTGTTGAACGCAAAAGAGCACCGATAATCTGATTTATAACAATAGCGGGATACGAAAAAACCGCAATACGCAAATACTTAACACCAATATCTAAAACCTGTGCATCTCTGTTAAAAATATTTATTATCTGCTTTGGTATAAAAGCTCCAAGCACAGCAAATAAAGCAGCAGCAAGACACACAAAAAGCATTACAATACTATAAGTTTTTTTAATGCCGACTAAGTTTTCATCGCCATAATATTGCGAAAAAAATACTGACGCTCCCGAAGAAAATCCGAATAACACAAGATTTAAAAGCCAGCTCCATTGACCTGCCATACCAACAGCCGCTAAACTTACATCGCCCAAGCTGCTTACCATAAGCGTGTCAACCAAAACGAATGAGCTTATTAACAAGTTCTGTATAGCAATAGGCAACGCAATGTTTAACACGGCACTCCAATATCTTTTTCCGCCGAATAGTTGTCTTAACATATATCCTCCAAAAAAAATGTTTGGGTGCTGACATCAGCACCCAATAAAAATTATTTTACTCCAAACAACAAATCCGCATAAGTAGGATACGGCCAGTAAGCACTTGGAACAACCTTTTCCAGCTCATCAGCATAACCACGGATAATTGCCATATCATTTAAGATAACATCCTTATTATAGAATGAAGCTTTTTCACTGTCGTGGATTGTTTTGAGCTCTGCCCTGTGAGCTTCTAATTCCGAAACCTTAGTATATAGCTTGTCGCAAATATCTGATATTTTCTTTATAAGTCTTAATTCTAAAGGCGAACTGAGTCTTAGTGTCTTTTTGTTGGCTGCAATTTCTGTTAAATCCTTAACATACAAAAGTGCTGCAGGCACAACATCCTGCTTTATCATATCAATTATTGTACGTGCTTCAATACGAATGGTTTTGTTGTAAATGCCCAGTAAAATTTCGTGACGTGAGCGCATTTCAATCTCTGTAAAAATATTGTGCTTACTAAAAAGTGCAATATTTTTATCAGAAAGAAAATGCGTAAGCGCATCAGCCGTTGTTTTAAAATTGCAAAGCCCTCTTCTTTCGGCTTCTTTTTCCCATTCCTTTGAATAACTGTTTCCACTGAATATTATACGCTTGTGCTTTATAATAGTTTCTTTAATGAGTGTATGTAAATCATCTTCAAAATTATCACTTTTTTCCAACCTGTCAGCAAACTGACACAGCGCTTCTGCCACAATGGTGTTTAAAACTACATTCGCATCAGAAATAGAGTCATTTGCGCCAACCATTCTGAATTCAAACTTATTTCCTGTAAAGGCAAAGGGCGAGGTTCTGTTTCTGTCGGTTGCATCCTTTGAGATTTTAGGTAACACCGAAACACCTATATTAAATTCTTCCTTACCCTTATGTATGTAATTTTCATCATCATTAACAATAGCGTCTAAAACAGCCTCTAAATCTTCGCCTAAAAACATTGAAACTATAGCAGGCGGAGCTTCAGCCGCACCTAAACGGTGGTCGTTACCTGCAGTTGCAACGCAAATTCTTAATAATTCCTGATATTCATCAACCGCCTTTATAACAGCCGTTAAAAATGTTAAGAACTGAGCGTTATCCATAGGCGATGAGCCGGGATTAAATAAATTCTTACCTGTATCGGTTGCAATAGACCAGTTGTTATGCTTGCCGCTGCCGTTTACGCCAGCAAAAGGCTTTTCGTGTAAAAGACAAACCAAATCGTGCTTGTGAGCTACCTTTTGCATAACCTCCATTGTGAGCTGATTGTGGTCTGCCGCGATATTTGTTGTTTCATATATTGGCGCTAATTCGTGTTGTGCAGGGGCACCTTCGTTGTGCTCTGTTTTTGCTGTTACACCCAATTTCCATAGCTCTTCGTCAAGTTCTTTCATAAAAGCACTTACTCTCGGCTTTAAATTGCCAAAATAATGGTCGTCCATTTCCTGACCCTTGGGAGGCTTTGCACCGATTAGTGTCCTGCCTGTAAAGATTAAATCCTTTCGTGCATCAAACATATCACGCTCAACTAAAAAATATTCCTGCTCTGCGCCTACTGTTGATGTAGCACGCTTGACGTCTTTTCCAAAAAGCTTTAATATTCTTAACACCTGAACATTTAACGCTTCCATTGAGCGAAGTAACGGTGTTTTTTTGTCAAGCACTTCGCCGCCATAAGAATAAAACGCTGTCGGAATACACAAAACACCTTCTTTAATAAAGGCATACGATGTTGGGTCCCATGCGGTGTAGCCGCGTGCTTCGAATGTATTTCTCAATCCGCCTGATGGGAATGAAGAAGCATCCGACTCGCCCTGAACTAATTCTTTTCCCGAAAATTCTAAAATTACACTTCCGTCTGACACAGGCGAAATAAAGCTGTCGTGCTTTTCTGCAGTAATACCTGTTAACGGCTGAAACCAATGTGTGTAGTGTGTAGCACCAAGCTCAACCGCCCAATCCTTCATAGCAGAAGCCACAATATCTGCAATATTTTTGTCAATAGGCTTTCCTACAGAGATGGTCTTTTTCAACACTTCATAGGTTTCTTTGGGTAATCTTTCTTTCATTACTCTGTCATCAAACACAAGTGTTCCGAAGATTTCCTGAATTGCCGCCATATCAATTCCTCCTGTGTAAAATTGAAAAAATGTAATATTTTCTCGAAATATCTCAAATTTATAATAATAATTGTATATTTAAAAGCCCTATTTGTCAACAAATTTTTAACTTTTGCAATTAAATTGTAAGAAAACTTGAAATGCTGTAAAATATTTGCTATAATTAGCTTGTATTATTTTTTCAAAGGACAATCTTATGCCTAAATTTTTCATAAAAAAAGAAGCTATAAATAATAAAAAGGTCAAAATAACAGGTGGCGATGCTGTCCATATTTCTAAGGTTTTACGAACAGAAGTCGGCGAAATTTTAACGCTGTGCGATGGAGAGGGAACGGATTTTACCGCAAAAGTTACCGAATGTCAAAAGGATTGTATTTCGTTAGACATCATAAAAACTTCCCCATGTTTAGCAGAACCCAATGTGTCGGTAACGTTGTTTCAGGGACTACCAAAGCAAGGCAAAATGGACTACATAATAGAAAAATGCACAGAGCTGGGTGTTTTGCGAATTGTACCTGTTAAAACAAAGCGTTCTGTTGTAAAAATTGACGATAAAAAGTCCGAAGCCAAAAAGCTTGAGCGTTGGCAAAAAATTGCAAATGAATCAGTAAAACAATGCGGTCGTGGTACAATTCCTGTAGTTTCGGATGTTATGAGCGTAAAAGAAGCAATAGCTTTTTCTAAAGACTTGGATTTAACCATTGCTGCTTATGAGTGTGAAACGGAAGTTTCAATAAAATCCGTACTTTCGGGCAAATCTCCAAAATCTGTGGGCATTTTTATCGGTCCTGAGGGCGGTCTTGATGATAAAGAAATCGAGCTTTTTAAAGAAGCAAATATAAAAACCGTAACACTCGGCAAAAGAATTTTGCGGACAGAAACCGCGGGGCACACAGTATTAACCGCAGTTATGTACGAATTTAATGAATTAAAATAACAATAAATTAGAAAGAGGTCACAAAAATGGAAAACAAATTTATCACAAAAGAACAAAAAGAACAAGTAAGCAACAGATTAGTTTTAAACTTTGCTCTACTTTTAGCAGGCGCATTGCTTTTGCTTTATGTTTATAATTTCAGTATGGGCTATCCTACACAGGTTGTAAGCGTATTAAGCGTTTTAGGTATTGTATTTGCCGTTTTAGGCGTTTTAATGTTGGTTTTTGGTTTTGTAAAGAAGAACTCAAAGCTTAAAAAATACTCAGCAATTCCTTTTGGCGCATTTATTCCCTGCGCGCTTGTTTCTTATATTTCAAAAATTCCTGCTGTTGCAAGCTCTTCTTATTCAACAAAAACAGCAATCGGTATATCATTGATTTTAATGCTTGTATATTTCGTAGTTTTCGCTGTTTATACAGCAATTTACTTAAAAACTCACCCTGTTTTAATAGAAAAGAAAAAAATTCATCACAAAAAAAGAAAAAATAAATAGTAAAGAATAAGAAGTCTGCAGTATTGCTGCAGACTTTTTTTACACCCTTTTAGCCATTTGTCAAATGGCTAAGAATGCCCAAAACTTGACAAATAAGCCACATAATGGTATAATTCTCCGTAAGTCAGCTTGATTTTTATTTGTAAAAGCAGAAAAGGAGAAAACATTCAGTATGAAAAAAATAATAAGTATTGCACTCAGCTTGCTTATGTTGTTTACGTGCGTGAACGTTTCTGCAGAAAAAAACATATCAGTAGAGCTTGATGCAAACAAATTGGAATTCGATACCAATCCAGTTAATATCAACGGAAGAGTATTAGTTCCTGTAAGGGCAATCTTTGAAGAAATCGGTGCAACTGTTGTATGGGATGCGCCATCTAAAACAGTAATATCGAAGCTCAACGGACGAACCGTTATTATGACAATCGACAGCAAAACAATGCTCATAAACGGCGAAAAAACAGAGCTTGATGTTCCGCCTATGATTATTTCAGACAGAACATTAGTCCCGGCGCGCGCAGCAGTTGAAGCATTTAATGCAAAGGTCAGCTGGGATGCACAAAATAACACAGTAAAAATATCTACAAAAGAATACCTTGCTCACCTTGAAACTATCAAAACCTACAAATCTTCAAAGGATTTGAGCGAAACTATCAAATCAGATTTTTCCATTTCTTATTATGACGATTACGAAGTAAGAATTAACGCAAACGACGGCACAGATTTTGAAATATTATCAGAATCAGAAACCCATTTTGCCCTATTAAGTGTGCGTGCAGATGTATATACAGGTCCTGAACACCCAATGACCGACTCCTATGCGCAAAGCGTGGCAGAGGGTATGGTTAAAACAATATCAGGCACCCTAATTTCAACAGAAATTTCTCATATTGTCAATGAGCCATTTATAAAAATTCATTACACCAACCCACACATTGTCAGCAAAAATCCAAATGACTCTGCAAAGGTTCTTGTGTATATGGGTATAGAAAGCGGCGTTGTCTATACAATGACCTATACATACCACGGCAATATCCCAAAAAATGTTTCTTCGGATATGAACCATATAATGAATACATTAATAATACATTAAAAAAATAACCGGAGCTTTTGCTCTGGTTATTTTTTTGCTTTATAGCATTGATTTAAAACATCAAGTGCTTTTTTCTCAATTCGCGAGACGTACGAACGAGAAATTTTTAATTCATCAGCTATTTCTTGTTGAGTGTAGCTTTTTTTGCCTAAGCCATACCTTTTTATTATAATTTCCTGTTCTCTTTCAGATAAACATTCCTTTATATATTTTCCCAACTTTCCGATGTCTGTATCTGTGCTTACCTTGTCTGCTATTTCTATATCCGAGGCAGGCAAAATATCCATAAAGGTAACCTCGTTTCCATCGCTGTCGTGACCTAAGCATTCGTTCAGCGAAACCTCCTGACGCAGTTTTTTGCTCCCCCTGACAGTCATTAAAATTTCGTTCTCAATACACCTTGCCGCATAAGTAGCAAGCCTTGCCTGTTTTGTGTAGTCAAAGGTTGCAATCGCCTTAATTAAGCCGATTGTACCTATAGAAATCAAGTCATCGTCATCTGCCCCTGCAACCTTATTGTACTTTTTGGCAATATGGGCAACAAGCCTTAAATTTCTCTCAACCAAAACATCCTTTGCAATCTTATCCCCTTTAGCCGCAAGCTCTAAGTAGTGCTTTTCTTCTGCGGCATTAAGTGGCTTTGAAAAATTATTCTGTCCCGAAACATAGGAAACTAAAAATAGTCCGTACTGTAAAAAATACGATAAAGCAAACATAAATGATAAAAGCATATAACCTACCTCACAAAGCTTTTTTGTAGATTATATGCTTTAATTTTTTTCAGTTTGCAAGTCCTTAAAAAATAGTTAATCCTTTTACTTTTAATACAATTAGGTACATCGTACAACATTTTTTACAAAATTTCACGAGAAATACAAAGAAATAGAACATCTTTTGTCGCAAAGTTTTTCCCTTTCGACACCACGATATGACATTTTAAACCTGCATAAGCATAGTATAATTAACTTAATTCAAAGGAGAGTTCGTATGGAGGTAAAAATTTACGTGGATGTTCTTTTTATAATTAATTTTATAATAGACTACATTCTTCTGTCGGTCACATCATTTTTTGCAAAAAAATCCCCGGGCATTTTAAGAATGTGCTCAGGAGCAACAATAGGAGCCTTATTTTCTGCAACTATGTTCTTCATTTCGCTAAACACATTTTTTTCGTTGCTCATTACAGCTGTTGTTGCTTTTTTGATGGTAATGGTTTCCTTTGGTGCAAAAAAAGCATCAGCAGTAATGAAGAATACGGCTATTTTTTATTTGGTGAGTGTGTCATCATCAGGGTTAGCCTTTGCAACAATATTCTTTAAAAAATCATCAAATATAGCCGTGAATAACGGGATTTTTTATGCCGATATTGATGCTTATACTATGCTTTTTGTGTTTGTATTGAGTGTTACTGTAATTCACGTAGCCACAGGATATGTAAAAAAGCAAAACATCAAGTCGGCTTATCTTTACAACGTAACTATTGAAAAAAACGGAAAAATCGCAAATGACACAGCTTTATTTGACAGTGGAAATTTCACACGCGAGCCCATAAGTCAAAAGAGCGTGATTATAGCGGAGTGGCACACCGTATCCTGCCTTTTTGATGAAAACGAAATCACAAAGGCAATCGTCAATAACCCAAAGGATTTTGTGTATATAGGGTGTAACAGCTTTGGTGGGGCTAAGGGTATGTATGCATTTTCGCCTGATAAGGTCACATCGGAAGAAATAGAATTTCAAGAGCCGGTGCTTGTTGCAATTACTGATATGTTGCTTGATAAAGACGGATGCTTTCATATGCTCCTGCCAAATGACGTAAAGCTTCAAACTTTTTAAGAAAGGATATAAAGATGTTTTCCCTTATAAACCAATTTGTTTTTAATATACGCCTGTTTTTATATAAGCTCGCACTTTACTTATCGGACGAATGTTATTTTATAGGAACGGGCGAAGCGCTTCCTCCGCCTCTATCAACAGATGATGAAACATATTATTTATCACTCTTATCAACCCATAACAGAGAAATTGCCAAAAAAACTTTAATAGAACATAATTTGCGATTAGTTGTTTATGTTTCCAGAAAATTCGAAAATACAGGCATCAACTTGGAAGACTTAGTTTCTATAGGTTCAATAGGACTTATTAAAGCTATAAATACATTTAAAACCGATAAAAATATAAAGCTTGCAACTTATGCTTCAAGATGCATTGAGAACGAAATACTAATGTTTTTGAGAAAAATACACAACCAAAGAACCGAGATTTCATTAAATGAGCCCCTAAACACCGATTGGGACGGAAACGAGCTGTTGCTTTCCGATATTTTAGGCACAGATGCAGACGAAATTTACAAAAATATAGAGGACGCTGTAGATAAAAGCCTTTTATTAACATCAGTAAAAAAGCTCTCAGAAAGAGAGCAGGAAATCTTAAACCTTCGTTTTGGGCTATCGGGAAACGAAGAAAAAACTCAAAAAGAAGTAGCAGATATGCTCGGGATTTCACAATCCTACATATCACGCTTAGAAAAAAGAATAATAGAAAAGCTGAAAAAAGAAATCAAAAAATATATAATATAAAAAGCGGAAGTTTATCACTTGCCGCTTTTTATTATGCTTTCGCCGATTTTATATACATCTCCTGCACCCATAGTAAATATTATATCACCATCTTGGGCAGTATCACAAAAATACTTTTCAACTTCAGAAAAATCTTTCATATATCTGGCATTTTTGCTGTTTTCATTCACAGCCAAAACCAAATCCTTGGAATGAATAAGACCTGTGTCAGGCTCGCGTGCTGCAAAAATATCAGTAATTATCAAATCATCACAATCAAAAAAGCTCTTTGCAAATTCATCCTTTAAAGCGAGCGAACGGGTGTAGGTATGTGGCTGGAAAACACACCTTACTCTCTTTGCCCCTGTAGCACGGGCGGCAGACAAGGTCGCTTTAATTTCTGTGGGATGATGAGCATAATCATCGTAAATTTTAGCGCCATTTACTTCTCCCTTAAATTCAAAGCGTCTGTTTGTTCCTTTAAAAGACAGTAAACCGCGTTTAATGCCATCTTCAGAAACACCCAAAAGCTTGGCAACAGCAATAACTGCCAAAGAATTAGAAACGTTATGAAGTCCTGGAACGTTTAATTTTACAGATATAAACTCTTTTCCCTTATATAAAACATCAAACTCAGAGTGTCCGTTTTTATCAAACCTTAAATTTTTAACGGTATAGTCGCAATCTTTATTGTTTAAAGAATATGTCACAACCTCAGAGGTCGCACCACTTACGGCACGAATAACCTCGGGGTCATCAAAATTTGCAATAACAGCTCCATTTTTGGGCGTTTTTGCAACGAATTGCGAAAAGCAATCTATGATGTCATCTATATCCTTAAAATAATCCAAATGGTCCTCTTCAATATTTAAAATTATGCTGTAAAGCGGAAAAAATTTCAGAAAGCTTGCACAATATTCACACGCTTCCGTAACAAAAAAATCCTTGCCGCCGTCACGCATATTTCCGCCAATCAAAGGCAAAACCCCGCCAACTAATATTGTCGGGTCTAAATCACTCTCACATAAAACGTGAGAAAGCATTGATGTAGCCGTGGTTTTTCCGTGTGTTCCCGAAACGGCAACGGGGTATTTATAATTTTTCATCATTGCACCTAAAAGTACCGCACGCTCAACACAAGGAATTCCCAATTCCTTTGCCCTTTTAAGCTCGGGGTTATCTTCCTTGATTGCAGCAGTATATATAACCGCACCTGCCCCCTCAACACTTTGAGCCTTGTGGCCAATAGTAACAGGTATTCCGGATGCAACAAGCTCTTTTACTGTATCACTTTCTTTAAAATCAGAGCCTTGGACCTTATACCCGTCATTTTTTAGTATTTGCGCAAGCGCACTCATACTGATACCGCCAATGCCGATAAAAAACACGTTTTTTTCTTTATTTAATTCTTGTAAATTAAAATTGTTCATAAAAAACCTTCCAACAAAGCTTTTATTGATACTATTATATACTATTTGTATCCAAAAAAAAAGTATTTTTTCGATTTAATGTATATTTTTTCTTATTTTTCTAAAAATAAGCGTAAACTTCATCAAAAAGGAGAGCATATATGGATATTACAGATATCAGAATCAGAAAAATCAATCAGGACTCAAAAATGAAAGCGATTGTGTCGGTTACCTTTGACAATTCATTGGCAGTACACGACATCAAAATCATCGAGGGTGCAGACAAGCTTTTTGTGGCGATGCCAAGCAGAAAAACACCGGAGGGGGAATACAAAGACATTGCCCACCCAATTAATTCACAAATGCGCTCGGAATTGGAGCAGTCAATTTTAGAAAAATTTCAGACCGCCCTTATAGAAGAAGAAACACCAAACGCATAAATATAGGAAAGGACTTTTTACAAATTGTAAAGAGTCTTTTTTTGTTGCCGATTAGTAATATTTTTGTAACATTGCTGTTTTTTGCCCCAAAAAATATCTTTAAATCTTTTTTTAATTAAAAGTTGATTTTTTGTGGTTTTTATGTTATAATTATTATAGTGCATTTTTTGAAGATATTTTGAAATTTATGACACTTAATATATTTTTAGTTTTAGGAGGCTAAAAAGTATGGACATTAAAGTAGATACCAACTATGACGGCTCGCAAATTCAAGTCTTGGAAGGTCTTGAAGCTGTAAGAAAAAGACCGGGTATGTACATAGGTTCTACCTCAGAGCGCGGCTTGCACCACTTGGTTTATGAAATCGTTGATAACAGTATCGACGAAGCGTTAGCAGGCTACTGTAAAAACATCTATGTAAACATCAATGAAGATAACTCAATAACCGTAATAGACGACGGCCGTGGCATACCTGTAAGCATCCAGCCCCAAACAGGGCTTCCTGCTGTTGAGGTTGTATTTACTGTGCTCCATGCCGGCGGTAAATTCGGCGGTGGCGGATATAAGGTATCGGGCGGTTTGCACGGCGTTGGTGCATCTGTTGTTAATGCACTCTCTGAATATTTAGAGGTTGAAGTTTCAGACGGCGAGCACGTGCATTTCCAAAGATACGAGCGTGGTCATTCCTGCGGTCCCCTGAAGGTTATTGGCGATACCGATATAACAGGCACAAAGGTCACCTTTAAGCCTGACGGCGAGATTTTTGAAACCTTAATTTACGACTTTGATATCTTACTTAAACGTCTTCGTGAACAGGCATTTTTAAACAAGGGACTGCGAATCGTTTTAACCGATAAACGAGAAGAGGGCAAAGTTGCCGATATGAAGTACGACGGCGGTATTAAGGAATATGTTGAATTCTTAAATAAAGGCAAAAACCCAATCCACGAAGAAATCATATATTTTGAAGCAGAGCAAAACGATGTTATTTTAGAAGTTGCTATGCAGTACACCGACGCATACAACGAAATGCTGGTAAGCTTTGCAAACAACATTTCCACTACCGAGGGCGGTACACACGAATCAGGCTTTAAAACTGCCTTAACGCGTATATTAAACGATTATGCAAAAAAACACAATATAATAAAAGAAAACGACAAAAAGTTAGAAGGCTCAGACACTCGTGAGGGTCTGGCAGCAGTTATTTCTGTAAAGGTTTTAGAGGCACAGTTTGAAGGACAAACAAAAACAAAGCTCGGCAACAGCGAAGTTCAGGGTATCACATCTTCTGCATTAGGCGAAAAACTTTCAGACTTTTTAGAAGAAAATCCCCCTGTTGCAAAAACCATTATTGAAAAAGCTTTAACAGCATCCAGAGCACGCGAGGCAGCAAGAAAAGCTCGTGAAGCAGAAAGAAAGACCCCTCTTTCCAGTTCAACTCTCCCCGGCAAATTGACCGATTGTATAAGCAAGGATTCAACAAAGACCGAAGTATATATTGTCGAGGGTGATTCTGCAGGCGGCTCAGCTAAAAAGGGTCGTGACAGCACATATCAGGCAATTCTTCCTCTTTGGGGTAAGATGCTGAATGTGGAAAAGGTCCGTGCAGACAAAGTTTACGGCAACGATAAATTAACTCCTGTTATTCAGGCACTTGGTACAGGTATTTCAACTGAATTTAATCTTGAAAAATTGAGATATGATAAAGTTATCATTATGGCCGATGCCGATGTTGACGGAGCCCATATCCAGACTCTGCTCCTCACATTCTTCTTTAGGTTTATGAAACCTTTAATTGAGTCAGGTCATGTATACCTTGCAAAACCACCTCTTTACAAGCTGACCCGCGGCAAAAAGTCGCAGGTTGCCTTCAGCGATGAAGAAAGAGACCGCATAAGCGAAGAATTAAAAGACGGTGACGCTAATGCCAAGGTTGACATCAGTCGTTATAAAGGTCTTGGCGAAATGGACGCAGCGGAATTGTGGGAAACAACAATGGACCCCAAAAACAGAATACTCTTAAAAGTTACATTAGAAGACGCAATCAGAGCTGATGAAACATTCAGAATTTTAATGGGTGACGATGTTGAACCCAGAAGAATATTCATCGAAGAAAATGCTCAGTATGTCACCAATCTTGATGTATAGTGAGGTAATAAACAATGGCTAAACATAAAAAACTTGAAGATTCCCATTTTGAAGAATACTTTGATACTCAAACTATAGTTGATGTAGATATAGAAAAAAGAATGCGCGAAGCCTTTATCGACTACGCTATGAGCGTTATCGTTTCCCGTGCGTTACCTGATGTGCGAGACGGTTTAAAACCAGTTCACAGAAGAATTCTTTATTCTATGCACGAAGAACACTTAACAGCAGATAAACCATTTTTTAAATCAGCTACAACCGTAGGTAACGTTATCGGTAGATATCATCCACATGGCGATGCTTCTGTATATGATGCAATGGTAAGACTTGCTCAGGATTTCTCAATGAGATACACACTTGTTGATGGCCACGGCAACTTCGGTTCTGTTGACGGCGACCCCCCGGCTGCTTACCGTTATACAGAAGCCAGAATGAGCAAAATTTCTAATCTTATGTTAGAAAATATAGAAAAAGACACTGTTGACTTCGTTCCCAACTTTGACGAAAAAAGACGTGAGCCAACCGTTTTACCTACAAGAATACCTACACTTTTAATAAACGGCTCATCAGGTATCGCGGTAGGTATGGCAACAAACATTCCGCCACACAACTTGACGGAAGTGTTAAATGGCATTATAGCACAGATTGACAATCCCCAAATCACAGTCGAGGAGCTTATGGAATACATAAAGGGCCCCGACTTCCCCACAAAAGCAACAATTATGGGACTTTCAGGCATAAGAAGTGCCTACACCACCGGAAAGGGCAAAATCTTAATCCGTGCCAAAACAGAAATTGAAGAACATAAAGACGGAACATCTTCAATCATTATCACAGAGCTTCCATATCAGGTTAATAAAAAAGCTTTAGTTGAAAGCATTGCAGACCTTGTTAAAACAAAGCGTGTTGAGGGCTTATCAGACATCGCAGACCATTCATCCGATCGTGTAGGTATAAGGGTAGAAATTTCATTAAAAAGAGATGCAAACCCACAGGTTGTGTTAAACAAGCTCTATAAATATTCAAGACTGCAGGACAGCTTTTCAATCAATATGCTGGCCATAAAAGACGGCAGACCCAAAACAATGGGGCTTAAAGAAATTCTTGAAAACTTCATTTCTTTCCAGGAAGAAATTGTTACAAGAAGAATTAAATTCGACCTCGATAAAGCAGAAGCAAGAATGCACATTTTAGAGGGCTTAAGAATTGCTTTAGCTAACCTTGATGAAATAATCGAAGTAATCAGAAACTCTTATGACGATGCAAAAGAACGCTTAATGGAACGCTTCGGTTTGTCTGAAATCCAGGCACAAAGCGTACTCGATATGCGTCTTGCACAGCTGCAAAAGCTAAACGGCGAAAAGATTGAAGCAGAATATAACGAATTAAAAGATGCAATCGCAGAGTTTAACCGTCTGCTTTCTGACCGCACAGCTTTGATGAATCTCATCAAAGAAGAGCTTATCGCAATAAAAGATAAGTTCGGCGACGAAAGGTTATCTGAAATCACAGCCCACGCTGACGAAATAGATATCGAAGATTTAATCGAAGAAGAAGACGTTGTAATAACACTTACAAATCGTGGTTATGTTAAGCGTTTACCTGTTTCCACCTACAAATCACAGCGTCGTGGCGGCAGAGGTATTACAGGTATTACAACAAGGGAAGAAGACTTTGTTGAAAAAATCTTTACAACAAGCACACACGACCACATTCTGTTCTTCTCAACAAAAGGTAAAATGTATCGCCTAAAGGCATACGAAATCCCCGAAGCAGGAAGACAGGCAAAAGGTACTGCAATTGTAAATCTCTTACAGCTTGATTCAGGCGAAAAGGTTTCGGCTACAATCACACTTCGCGAATTTGAAGAAGGTAAGCACCTTATCTTTGGTACTAAAAAGGGTATTGTTAAAAAGACCGACCTTATGCTTTATAACACAGCACGAAAAGGCGGACTTGCTGCCATAGTGTTAGATGACGACGACGAGCTTATAAATGTTCGTCTAACCGACGGCAACGACTCAATAGCACTTTCTACCCACAATGGTATGTGCATCAAATTCTTAGAAACAGACGTTCGTCCTATGGGCAGAGTATCTCGCGGTGTTCGTGGAATTAAGCTTACTGGCGACGACTACGTTGTTGGTATGAGCGTAGCGTCAGAAGGCGAAGATTTACTTGTTGTTACAGAAAACGGCTATGGTAAAAAGACATCATTAGAAGAATATAAAACACAAACCCGTGGTGGCAAGGGCGTTACGAACTACCGTATTTCAGATGTAACCGGTAAGGTTTCAGGCGTTGTAGTTGTTAATGAATCCGACGACGTAATGCTTATTACATCAGAAGGCATAATTATAAGAATGAAAACAGCTGAAATCAGCAGAATCGGCAGACTCACAAAGGGCGTTCGCTTAATGAGACTTGCTGACGGCGTATCTGTTGTATCACTGGCTAAAACCGACGAAGAAGAGGAAGACGAAGCGTTGGATAACGAAGAATCAACAGAAGCAACACAAACACAAGAAACAACAGAAGAATAACTAAATAAACAAAAAATCGCTGTAGTTTATGCTACAGCGATTTTTATTTCACGTCGGTTCTTCCTACTAAATAGTCTATAGAAACATTATATAAATCTGCTATCCTAATCAATATTTCAACTTTTGGTTCTCTTGTCATCAGCTCATAATTTTGATAGGCTCTTTCAGTAATGTCACAATATACAGCTACCTGCCATTGCTTTAAACCCTTTTCCAGCCTGCATTGTTTTAAGCGTTCTGCTAAAATATGTTTCATAATACACCACCAACAATTGTTCTTGACAATTATAGTATATTGTATTAAAATATAATATATACGAACATTCGTACGTTAAGAAAGGAAAAGTAAATGGGCTAGATTTGTCTTGAATGCTGGAATAAACAAAATAATACAAATGACAAAGAATGGAAATATATTCTGGATGATGAGTTAAGTTTATGCGAAGAGTGTGGCGAATACAAGCGCACAATTATTTGCTATCGCTATGCACATTATATGCGAAAATTCAGATATATCATATTTCCTTTTAGGTTTTTGTTTGGAATTATTCGATTACCATACACTTTATATATGATAAAGAAGAGCAAAGAATAAAAAACGCTGTAGTGTAAACTACAACCAAATAAAAAGTTTTTAAGACAAGGTGTTACGCTTTGTCTTAATTTCTTTTTTTTTTAATTTGTGCCACGGGCATCAATGTTTTACTAAATTTTAAGTTTATCGCTTTATGCCAAGGGGCGAAAGGGGGATTGCGATTTCCCCCTTTCCCCCTTAGCAAACCCCAAAACCCCTTGAAACGCTTTTTTGCTT
>JAZNDH010000010.1:0-2015 GCA_045587965.1 Congzhengia sp. | reverse complement strand
AGAGATTAGCGGAGGTACAAAATGTTAAATAAATTACTAAAAAGTGTATTAGAACAGGACACAGCCCCTGTGGTTGTTTGCGATATAGACGATATCATTGTATATATGAATCCATCTGCGATTACTCGGTATCACAAGGATTTGACGGGTAAAAGTATTAAAGACTGCCATCCGCCAAAAGCAAATGAGCAGATTGATAAAGTGGTTGCCTGGTTTCGCGAAAGCAAGGATAATAACATCATATACACATATCGCAATGATGAGGAAAACAAGGATGTGTATATGGTAGCTCTTCGTGATGATGACGGCAGTCTAATCGGCTATTACGAAAAGCACGAGTATAGAAATAAAGAAACAGTAGGGCTTTATCAGCCAAAAAAATAAATTGTTAAAGGAGACAAAACACTATGAAAATTGCAGTAACTTACGAAAACGGAGAAATTTTTGGACACTTTGGACACACAAAACAGTTTAAGGTATATGAAACCGAAAATGGAAAAATAATTTCATCAAAAGTGATAGATACAAACGGTAGTGGACATGGAGCACTTGCCGGTATGCTCTCTAGCCTCGATATTGATGTGCTTATCTGCGGTGGTATCGGCGGAGGTGCACAGATGGCTCTCGCTCAGGCAGGAATTAAATTGTTCGGCGGTGCTTGCGGTAATGCCGACAAAGCAGTAGAGGCATTTTTAGAAAATGCACTTGAGTATGACCCTGAAGCAAAATGCGACCACCACGACCACGAGCATGGTGAAGGTCATCCTGCGGTGAACACGGCTGTGGCGGAAACTGTCACGGACATAATTAAATCTTTTATAAGGTAAAATCTATGAACACATTTGAAAAGATATATGAGGTCGTGAAAAGCATTCCCGAAGGTAAGGTTGCAACCTACGGTCAGGTGGCGCTTTTAGCGGGCAATCCTCGCTGGGCAAGAGTTGTAGGGTATGCTTTGCATGTAAACCCTTATCCGGGGATTATTCCCTGTCACAGAGTGGTGAATTGTGAAGGCGGGGTTGCCCCTGGTTTTGCATTCGGCGGTGAGGGTATTCAAAGACAGTTGCTTGAATCAGAAGGCATCGTTTTTGAGCCGAACGGCAGGATAGATTTGGAGAAATATAGTATATAACATAAGAAAATTTACAGGTGTATTCAATATGAACAAAATAGCATTTATAAAATATATATCAGCACTATTGCTGTTTGGACTTAACGGTATAGTTGCAAGTCATATAGCAATGAGCAGTTATGAGATAGTTTTTATGAGGACACTCATAGGGAGTATTCTTTTGATTAGCTTGTTTATGATTGGAAAAGGGAAATTTCATATCAGGGAAAGTAAAAAGGATTTCCTCTTTGTAGTATTTTCAGGTATTGCAATGGGAACAAGCTGGATGTTTTTGTATGAAGCATATCAGCAGATTGGTGTCAGTCTTGCATCTTTGCTTTATTATTGCGGACCGGTTATAGTAATGATTTGCTCTCCGCTTATATTTAAAGAAAAATTAACTGCACCAAAAATAATTGGCTTTTTGACTGTACTTGTCGGTATTTTTCTTGTAAATGGAAACACTGCAGATAATAACACAAATGTCTGGGGTTTATTTTGTGGTATTATGTCGGCAATTACATATTTCTTTATGGTAACGTTGAATAAAAAGTCCAAGAAAATTGTTGGTATGGAAGACGCGGTAATTCAGCTTATAGTGAGTTTTATAACAGTAGCAATATTTTTAAGCATGAAGCAAGGATTACATATAACAATCCCGGCTGATGCGTGGGCTTGGATTTTGATTTTAGGTGTTGTAAACACAGGAATTGGATGTTACTTGTATTTTTCGCCATTATCTAAATTGCCTGTACAGACGGTCGCTGTTTGTGGCTACCTTGAGGCACTATCTGCAGTAGTATTTGCAGCACTTTTGCTTGGCGAAAAAATGACCTTTATCCAAGTTGTCGGTGCAATATGCATAATCGGTGGTGCAATGATAGGAGAATTGGTGAAACCCAAA
>JAZNDH010000009.1:0-37818 GCA_045587965.1 Congzhengia sp. | reverse complement strand
GGAATAAGATTTAAAAATACTGCCAAGGTTTATTATTTTTCTCCCGGTAAAGAAAAATTTACCAAGGGCGACGGCGTTATAGTTGAAACCGCTCGCGGTGTTGAATACGGCACGGTTACGATAGAGGTTAAAGAGGTTGATGATAGCGAAATCGTTCAGCCGTTAAAGCCTATTATTCGAAAGGCTACAAAGGCCGATCAAGAAAGATTAAAACAAAACGAGGCAAACGCGCCTGAGGCTTTAAAAATTTGCGCGCAAAAGGTTGCTGAGCATAAGCTTGATATGAAGCTTATCAATGCTGAATACACTTTTGAGGGAAGCAAAGTTATTTTCTATTTTACCGCACCCGGCAGAATAGATTTTCGCGATTTAGTTAAAGACCTCGCTTCTATTTTTAGAATTAGAATAGAATTGCGCCAAATCGGCATAAGAGATGAAACGAGATTGCTTGGAGGCTTGGCTCTTTGTGGCAGACCTTGCTGCTGTTCGAGCTGTATGAGCGATTTTAAAAAGGTTTCAATAAAAATGGCAAAAACCCAGGGGCTTTCATTAAACCCCACTAAAATAAGCGGTCTTTGCGGAAGACTTATGTGTTGCTTAAAATACGAACAGGAGGCCTATGAAGCACTTTTAGAAAAAACACCTAACGTCGGTGCTTTGGTTGACACACCAATGGGACGTGGTACAGTTATTTCGTCGCAGCTTTTAAAGGGTATTGTTTCCGTTAAAATGAACTCGGAAGATACATTGGTAAACGAGTTTAAGGTTGACGATATAGTGATAATTAAAAATGCGAATCGCACAACACAAAACAAAGAAGAAATTGATGCAAAAGCATTAGCAGAATTAGAAAAAGATTTATAGGAGGCAAAATATGGCAGCACTTACAGAAAGAGAAATGTTAATATATCGTGATAAGCCTTTGCTTCGCGATGGTAACACATTATACTTTGGCGATTTTTCCGAAAATTTCATAGTAAGATTTACAATTTTAGAATCTGAAAAGGTAAACGATTTAGATATGGCAAAAAAGATTGTCATTGAGCTTTTAGAGAAAAACGGCGATGATATAAGCTCCGCGAAACTTACTAAAAAGGCAGAGCGCACAAGTATGTGGTCGGCTTTGGATATCGGAATTTACTGGCTTGAAGATATTTTAGAAATGGAAAAAGAATTTTTGAAAAATTCATAAAAAAGGGCTGTAGCATACCGCTACAGCCCCTTTTATTTAGTTGTTTTTCTCTTTAATATGCTCATCAAAGGTTTGTGAAAAATGGTGTTGTCCGTCGCTGCCCAAAACGAAGAAATAGTAATTCGTTTGAGCGGGGTTAAGTGCAGCTTCAATCGCAGCTTCGCCGGGAGATGCAATCGGTCCTATTGGCAGTCCTGTGTTTATATAGGTGTTATAAGGACTGTCGATTTTTGTGTCGTCTAACGACAAAACAGGCTTTCTTTCTCTTAACACATATTGAACAGTAGCGCACGACTGTAAATATGGGTACATATTGCTTTTCAATCTGTTGTGGAAAACGCTTGACACCATATGCTTGTCCGCCGAGCCTGCTTCGCGCTCAATAATCGAAGCAAGTGTTATTATTTCGTCCATCGAGTAGGGTGATGCGTCAATATCCGATTTATACTTTAAGTAAAATTCTTCAAAACGCCTTAACATTTCGTTTATAATACCATATTCATCATTCGGCACAAATTCGTAGGTGTCGGGGAATAAATAGCCCTCCAGACGAAACTCTCTTTGTGGAATCTGATTTACAAATTCATAGTCGAAGTTACCATTATCAATCAAATAGTAGAACTTGTCTTTATCAATTAGTCCCTTTGACTCTAAAACGTCAGCAACCTTGTAAATTTCATAGCCCTCAGGAATTGTAACACGTACAGTTTCAATAACATTGCCCGGAGCAGATAACGCCTTAAAAATTGCATTATAACCGCCTGATTTTGCTATTTCAAATTTGCCGTAGTTGTATTTTCCGTCCATTCCTGTTAAGCGTGACATTACTTTAAAAAACATTTCTGAGTGAATCAGATTGTTCTTTTTTAATTCCTTTGCAACCCGCACAGTTCCCGCGCCCTTTGGAATTGTTAAAACGACTGTGCCCGACTCGTTTTTAGGCATATAATCTACACAAAGATATCCGCCGAACATAACAACGGCAACTACCAAAACAGAGAGCACGGCTCTTATCAAGAGTGAGCGGTTTTTTCGTTTTCTTTCGTTTTCTTCGGCTGTGTCAATACGCTCTTTTTCCTCTTCCGTTAAGGTTTGTCTGGTAATCAGCTCAATTTCCGTTGTGCTATTTTCGGGTGTTTCTTCGCTGATTGTTTCTTCTTTTACAGTATTTTTTTCTTCTTCTGCTTTTATGGCAGAAACCTGCTCAAAAATGTTTTCCATTTTAGAAACAACGGCTTCTTTTTCCATATTTTCCGAATTTACCTTATTTTCCATAATGCACTTCCTTTCGGGAAAGTTTTAAAGCTTTAAATTGGCAACAGCATTTAAACTGCTGTCGGCAAATTCTCCCTTTAAAAATTTATAATAACCTGCACAACCAATCATTGCAGCGTTGTCGGTGCAAAGTATGGGTTGCGGGTAATAAAGCTCTAAGCTGTTTTCATCAGCGGCAGCGGAAAAAGCCTTTCGTAAAGCACCATTAGCACTTACTCCGCCGGCTAAAACTACTTTTTCAACTTTTTTATCAATACACGCTTTTATTGTGTGGTTTACAAGTACATCAGTCACGGCTTTCTGGAAGCTTGCGGCAATATCGGCAGCTTTCCATGACTCATGCTTTTGTTCAGCGTTGTGAAGATAATTAATAACCGATGTTTTAACACCGCTGAAGCTGAAATCATAAGGAGCATCTGTAAATTCTACTCTCGGAAATTTAAAGGCATCGGAGTTACCTTCTTTGGCTAAAGCTTCAATTTTCGGACCGCCGGGATAGCCAAGACCGATAACACGTGCAATTTTATCAAACGCTTCACCTGCGGCATCGTCCCTTGTTCTGCCTAAAATTTCAAAATCCATATAGTCTTTAACATAAAGAATATGACTGTGACCGCCTGAAGCAACCAGACACACAAAAGGCGGCTCTAAGTGTTGGTGGGTAATATAGTTTGCTGCAATGTGGCCGTGAATGTGGTTTACAGCTACAAGCGGAAGCTTATGTGCTGCGGCTATGCCCTTAGCGTAGGAAACGCCAACCAAAAGTGCACCAATTAACCCTGGACCATAGGTCACTGCAACGGCAGATAAATCAGAATAATCTACCTTTGCTGTTTCCATCGCTTCCCTTACTACAGAAGAAATGTTTAAAATATGGTTTCTTGATGCCACTTCCGGCACAACTCCGCCGAATTTTTTATGAATATCTATCTGAGATGAAATCACATTGGATAAAACAGTTCTGCCGTTTTTAACTACTGCGGCAGAGGTTTCGTCGCATGATGATTCTATTGATAAAATAAGGTTTTCCATAATGCTACTCTCCAAAAAATTTAGTTAAAAGCAGGGCGTTTTCCGAGTTTTCATAATAATTCTTCCTTATGCCGACCTGTGTAAAGCCAAAGCTTTTATAAAGTGAAATTGCAGGTGTGTTTGACTCCCTGACTTCTAAGGTTAAAAATTCAAGCTGCTCTTTTTTTGCAATTTCTATAAAATGTGAAATGAGTGCCTTTGCATAGCCTTTATTTCTGTGCGCACGGGCTATTGCAACGTTTGTAATGTGCCCTTCTCCTGACAAGCTCCACATACCCATATAGCCTATAGCCTTGTCATCTACTTCTGCTACATAGTAGTGAGAAAATCTGCCTTGGGTTTCTTCTTTAAACATTTTTTCATTCCAGGGCGTTTTAAAACACTCGTTCTCAACATCTAAAATATCTGCAATATGATGGTCTTTAAACTCAACTATTCGCATAAAACAACATTGCCTCCGCAGGATTTGTAAATTCTGTTTTGCAGTGCGGTAACAATCCCGCCTGACGAAAACGGAAGCTCTGCAAAAATTACGTCTGCATTTTTGTTGTCGGCAGTGCGCAATGCATCAAAAAGATTTTTTGAATATTCTTGGGGTGTTTTTCCGCAATTTATCGTTTTTGCGCCTTCGTACAGATTTTCGCCTGCTGTTAAAATATATATTTTTTCCCCTGAGTGAGAATTTATTGCTTTTTTTATTTCTTCGCTGCACCTTGCACCCTGAAAAACTGTCATTTCCGCCTTTGGGGCATAGTGTCGATATTTCATACCGGGGCTTTTTGGGGCAGAGTCATCGTTTTCACCCTTTTTGTAGCCAACAACCTCGCCGAGTAATTCGGTTAATTCTTCGTGAGTTACTCCGCCTGGTCGCAAAATTGTCGGTGGTGTGACGGTTAAATCCAAAACTGTTGACTCAAGTCCGACCGAGCACGCTCCGCCGTCAACAATATATTCTACCGAGTCAATTAAATCTTCGGCAACGTGCAAAGCTTTCGTAGGACTTGGTTTTCCTGATGTGTTGGCAGACGGTGCGGCAACAGGCACGCATGCACGCTCTATTAATTCTCTTGCTATTTCTGACTCGGGAATTCTTATTGCAACAGTGCTTCCGCCTGCAGTAACAACATCAGGTACGATGTCGCTTTTTTCTAAAACTATGGTAACAGGTCCCGGCATCAAATTATCAAGCACCTTTTGAGCGTTTTCCGTCACACATTTCACAAGTTTATGAATGTCTGATTTTTTTGCGATATGCACAATCAGCGGATTATCCTGCGGACGTCCCTTTGCAATAAAAATCTGCGCCACAGCTTTTTCGTCTAAGGCATTTGCTCCAAGCCCGTAAACAGTTTCGGTAGGAAATGCAACAAGCTTGCCAGAAAGTAAAGCCTTAGCAGGCTTATCAAGCTTTTTATAATCTTCCTTTGATGTTATTTTTATAACCTTATCCAAAGCATTTCCTCCAAACCTATAATATCTCAATTTAATTATATCACTAAATTCAAAAAAATCATAGTTTTTTTTATATATTTTATTGAATTTTGTATAAAAATGTTATAAAATAATAAATGTCACATAATGTGAATGAAAAAAGGTTGATTTTTTTAAGTCTTTTTTCACAAATTTTACACCGAAAGGGGCAAAATTTATGAAGAAAATATTATCTTTGATATTAATTTTTGCATTTTTCATTTTACCTATATATTCTGCATCGGCCGAGGGCGGCTACACAGTTATGCGAGAGCCTGTCTATAATATGGCGGACTCTTTTTACAGCACAGTAACAAAGGTTTCAAAGGATACACTCTGGGGTATTTGCGATACAAACGGTTATCCGATAACAGGCTATAAATGGGAAGCTATGGGTCAGATAACTGACGGCTACATTCCTGCAAAACAAAACGGCTTATGGGGATATATTTCTTCTGAGGGCGAATCTTTAATTCCTTATCAGTTTCAAAAGGCTGAAAATTTCAGCGACGGCTTAGCTCGTGTTTTAACTGCCGAAAATAAATATGCTTACATAAATAAATCAGGGGAAACAGCATTGGTTTCGCCGTTTGATTATTCCTTTACAGCAAGTGAAGGTGTAATTTGCGGTGTTATGGGCGGAAAATACGGATATTGCGATTTGGAAGGCAATATTATTGTAGCTCCGCAATTTGATATGGGCTTTGATTTTCACGATGGTCTTGCCGCTGTAAAATTCGGCGAAAAGTGGGGATACATAACAGCAGCAGGCGCGTATGTTGTAACACCGACATACACCTATGCAAGTGATTTTAGCGGTGGCTTTGCGGTGTGCTCGCTGTCGTCAGGATATGGAATTATAAATAAAAACGGCGAAAGGACATCTTCTTTTTCGTTTGACTACATAGGCACCTGCGATGATAAGGGGCGTTTCCCTGCTAAAAAAGGGGATATCAGCGGTTATATAAATTCAAAGGGCGAATGGATAATAAAGCTTGATTACGATTTTTGCTACAGCTTTACAGATGGTGCGGCAAGAGTATTCAAGGACAATCTTTGGGGATATATAAACGAACAAGGTGAGCAAATTGTTGCGCCGACCTTTGTCGATTGCGGCGAGTACAGAAACGGACGTGCATTTTTTTCGGTTGACGGCATGACTTACGGTTTTTTAACGCTTGATACATCTTACAAAGTTGACACAGGAGTTGTGACCCCTTCAAACCCTGCACAAACAACCGAAGAAATAAAAGACACAACAATAGGCACATACGAAGAGATAATTGACGTGGCTGACATCGAAAATATCCCGACAATTCCTGCAGATGAAAAATGTATTTCCATGAAAATAGGAAGCAAGTATGCTCTAAGGCTTCTTGACGCCAAAAAATTATCTTTATCACCAACACTTATTGATGGCGTTACAATGGTACCGCTTCGTGATATGGTTGAATATATGGGCGGAACAATATCGTGGAACGAAGAAGTAAAAAGAATAAGCATTAAGTTTAAAAACAGTAACATTATGGTAACAGTAGGCAGTAAGATCTGTTTTGTAAATGGTCTTCCGTCTGCGTTGTCAGCAGCTCCTGTGTTGCTCGATGGTGTTACAATGATACCTGTAAGGGGAGTTACAACGAGCCTGGGTTGTGATGTTAAATGGGTACCCGAAACACAGAATATTTTTATAACGTATTAAAGTATGATAAACAAAAAGAGGCTGTAGCTTAAGCTGCAGTCACATAGGGAAGTATTAAAGACAGAGCATTTTGCTCTGTCTTTAATTTTTGTGTAAAAGTGCTGAAAAAATCAGCTTACTACCACTGGTATCAGTACTTCTTTAAACTACAGATTAAAAGCTATTTTTTAAAGGGGGAGAAAGGAAAGTTTTTCGAGTGTTCCCTTTCTCCCCCTTTAACCCCCTCTTTCCCCAAAACTCTTACGCTTGGTCACAAGGAATTTATTTTAGAAAAAACAAACTCGTTTCACTCAAACACGTTTTTTCTAAAAACGATAAATCGTTTTACAATAAAATCCTTGTGACCTATATACTTTTGCAATTTGCAAAACTTTATCTCCTATCTGTATTATAAGCGCAAAAGCACCCAAAGTATGATAGGAGATAAAATTTTATTATAGCAGCAATGTAAACGGTTTTGTAATTTTGCCGTAAATTGATGCGTTTATTCTTTTCCTTTGCTGCCCGCATCAATTTACCAAAAACGTGTTCGAGCGAATGTCGCGAGTTTGTTTTTGGGCGAAAAAATTACAAAACCAAGCGTAAAAGCGATAGGAAAAGGGGATATAAAGGGGAAAGGGATTGCCGCAACAATCCCCTTCCCCTTTGTCAGAGCATAAAAGCTAAATTTTCGCAGAGTGCTGATGCCAGTGGCACAAATTAAGACAAGGCGTTACGCCTTATCTTAAAAACTTTCTATTTGGCTGTAGCTTAAGCTATAGTCTCTTTTTTGCGTTTTATTTTATATATTCCCGAGCGAATAAGTCTTATGACTGACGACATTAAAATAAGTCCCACAACTATTGCTCCGCCGATTTTTAAAGTGGTTATAAGCCCCTGGGCAAAAGCTGTAACGTCGCCATTTAAACAAGATTGCATCGTTCTGAAAATAGTGAGCCCCGGCACAAGCGGAATTATTCCTAAAATCAGATACACGGTTACAGGAGTTTTAAAAATATTTGCTCCAATTTCTGAATAAACAGAAATAGCGATGCCTGCAGCCATATAAGGCAGAAACAAGGAGTCAGAAAAGCTCTGACAAATCAGATATACCGCCCAGGAAAGTGCCCCGCATACAGAGCCTACCAATATATTTTTGCCGCGGATATTATAAAAAAGTGCAAATCCCATAGTTGCAAAAAATGAAGCAATTACAGGAATTATAAAATCCTTTAACATTTTTCTACCTCCATAAAACCGAAACCGCAACGCCCAAAGCTATTGCTACGGCAACAAGCAATGCTTCTACAACCTTTGCCACGCCTGCTACATAGTCTGTTGCTATAAAGTCCCTGATACAGTTTGTTAAAAGCACACCCGGAACTAAATTCATCAAAACGCCGATGTTTATTGTTTCGGTATTAATACCGGGAAAAACGAAGTTTGAAAGATGCGACAAAGTAACTGTAAGTGCTGCGCCTGCCACATTTATAAAAAACGGTGGAGATTGTAAATAATTTGCTAAAAATATAATAAGCTTTAATGCCAGGCCTATTAAAAAGCCAGCTATAAATTCATAAATTCCGCCACCAAAAAATACAGAAAATGCCCCTCCGATTAAAGCGTAGGAAAAGAAAGAAATCGTCAGTGAATATGGTTTTATACTTTTAATTTGTTTTAATTCTTCCTTGATTTCAGCATACGACAGAAGCGTTTCGCAAATTTTTCGTGAGAGTGCATTGTATTTTTCAACCTTATGAAGATTTATTGTAACAGCCTTAACTCTGCGGGTTTGCGAAAGTGAAACTCCGTCCTTTTCAACAGAAATAACAATAGTAGCAGAAATAGCAAAAACGTGCACCGAATCCATACCATACGCTTTACCTATACGTTCTGCTGTATCTTCAACACGGCTGATTTCTCCGCCATTCTTCAATATGTGATAGCCTATTGATGTGGCTATTTCTAAAACCTCGCTTTGTGTAAGAGAATGAGTCATTTTTTTACTCCTTGCCTTATATACAATAGAAATTCAAATAAATTATAGCATTAAGAAAAATAAATGTCAATAATAGCTAAAAACATGTAAAAATTTTTTTATTCTAACATATAACTAACAAGCTTTATGTATTGACTTTTTCTTATATAAATGGTATAATTTACTGGAGTATAGATATAATAAAAAATTTGATAGATGAAAAGGTGAAAAAAATGAAAAAAGCAGTTTTATATATAGACGATGTAATATGGACTTTGCGTGATTTAACAAGAAAATGTCCTGAATCAATATTTGACATTCCTTTTTTTGCTATGTTAAAAAAAGCTCACGAAGATTTTGGAATTAAAGTGCAGCTTAATCTTTTTTACAGGACTGACTTTTACTACGGAGCCGATGAATTTACGCTCTCGGAAGTTCCTGATACATATAAAGAAGAATTTACAAAAAATTCTGACTGGCTTAAGTTTGCATTTCATGCGAAGCAGGAATTTCCTGATTATCCCTACATAAACATTTCGTATGATGATATGAATCGCGATTTTAATGCTATTAAAAGTGAAGTTGTACGATTTGCAGGAATTAACTCATTTTCACACGGAATGCTTCCTCATTGGGCTTCTATTAGTGAAGAAGGCATTCGTGCTCTTTGTGACAATGGTATAAAGATTATAGAAGTATCAATAGGCGAAACAGAAGAATTTAACGGAAATCCCGACTCGCTTCCTTATGGTCATGCGGGCAGACTTTTGCAAAACAGAAAGCCTGAAACAAAGGTTTTTATGAGAGACAGCAAGGATACTGCAATCGCTCGTTCAATTTGTTCATATAATCATATTTCAACAAAAACAGCAAGCGAAATTCATAAAAAGTTTAAGTTGGCGATTGATGAAAAATACAACTTAGGTATGAGAAAATTCGGCGACGTAACATTAAATCTTGAAACTCTCGAAAGTATAGAAGCTTCATTCAAACCATTTTTAGATGGTGAGTTTGTGGGAATTTGCGACCACGAGCAGTATTTTTATCCCGAATATTTCGCTTATCAGCCTGATTATGCCGAAAAAATCTTTGCTATGGGAAAAATTTTAAAAGAAGCAGGCTTTGAATTTATTTTTATGGAAGAAATGCCACACTAAGAAGGTTTTTTAATATGATAAAGAGAGTGTTTTCACGATTTACCAAAGAAGAAAAAGCAAGCTGGATTTTATTTGTTGCCGTTTTTTTTGCATACAGCATTGCAAGTATGGCACGAAACGGCTATGCTGCATCGATAGCATCTGTTACCGCCGAGGGACTTTTTAACAAATCTCAATCAGGCCTTATAAATGCAAGCTTTTATATTTTTTATGGTGCAGCGCAACTTTTAGGAATTAAATTTATAGATAAGGTTTCACCTATAAAGCTAATAACAATTTCGCTTTTGGGAACGATTATTTCAACCATTGGTATGGCGTTATCAGAAAGCTTTGGTGCAATGCTGTTTTTCTGGAGTTTTTGCGGACTTTCGCAGTTTGCGGTATGGCCCGCAACGTTGAGAATTGTGGTAGAATATGTTTTACCTGAACACAAAAACCGTGCTATGGTATATATTTCATTTTCGTATTGCATAGGATGTCTTTTAAATTATATAATAGCAGCAATGGTGTTAAATGTTGCAAGATGGCCAATGATTTTTTGGGTATTTACAATCATTCTTATAATAACAGTTTTTGTTTGGCTGTATCTTTCTAAAAAGACAGCTCCTGTTTTAGAAGTAATTGAAAAACAGGAAGCTATATCGGAAAAAACAGAGACACAAGAAATTGCCTTTAACTATAAAAGGCTGCTATTATCAAGCGGAATAGTTTTTCTTTTATTTACGGGCTTTTTCCGTTCGGCGCTTGATTTGGGTGTAAAATCCTGGGTGCCAACAATGATTACAGAAAGCTATCAGGGGATTTCCCCAAGCTTTGCAAACATTCTTACCACAGCCTTGCTGATTGTGAATTTGCTGGGAGTTTTTTATGCTTCATGGGTATACCCCAAGAAAATAAAAAATACTGTAACAGCATATTCAACCTGCTTTTTTATATCTATTCCGTTTACAATAATGCTTATGTTAACAGGTAAAATCCCTGTTTTATTAGTGGTTGCTCTACTGACAATAATAACAACAATGATGTATGCGGGACACCAGTTTATAAATGTTTTTATACCGTCTCATTTTGCAAAATACAACCGAGCAGGCGGTATTACTGCAACGATAAATGCTATTGCAGCATTTGGCGCTGTTGCAGGGAACATCGCTTTTGGATACTTGGCTGAAAATTTCGGTTGGAGTGCGACAATTATTTCGTGGATAATTATGATGGCTTTATCGTTTGGCTTTTCTATGTGCGCTGTTCCGCTATGGAGAAAATTCACAAAAAATTAGGAGAAATTATGAAAGATATATTTTTATTGGGTAAAAAAATAATAAGCGATAAATCGCCCGTTATTTTTACATATAATCCGTCGGACGACTGGGAACAGTACTGGGACGTAATGACAGGCAAATGGCATCACGAAAACGGTTATTTAATAGGCGAAGAAACAGGTAACTTCGGCGGAATACTAATGACTAAGGAATTTTTTACCGATGATGTGATGTTTTCATTTACAATCGGAACAGTACTTCCTGCAACCCGTGATGTAAATGCGGTTTTTTGTGCGAACTGGAATGAAAATCGTGACTACTTAGGCGAATCCTACGTTTGCGGATTAAATGGGTGGTATGAAGACAAATCAGGTATCGAAAAAATTTTGGACAGCAGCAAGGAAGGTGGCGACCAAAGAGGTGCGTATTCCACCACGTCCTGCTACACTTATGTGCCTGGCTCAGAGGTCAGAATGACAGCAGGCTCAATCAACGGTCATACATTTATGGTGGTTGACGATTGTTTGGTGTCTGAGCTAATTGACCCAACACCAATCAGAGGCGGTCACTTGGGCTTTTCCGCTTATTGCACAAAGCTTAAAATTAAAGATATTGAAGTACGCAAAATCTATTGGGAAGAATACATACAGACATACGAGCCTGAATTTTAATCGGTAAGAATTTATAAATTTATATTATAAATATATAAGAACTTTAAGGAGGAAATAAAAATGGCAAAACAAACATCAGATTTCAGGTATAACACAGGTGCAACACGCGTGCCGTGGGCAGCAGTAGGTGAAAACTACAATGTTCACGATTTAATGGAAATTATTCGCTTTTTAATGCAGGGCGAAGGTAAAGAATACGATGCTGCCTTAGAAGCAGTTTGGGAACAGGTTAAGAAGTTAGAACCATTAGCAACACCACCTGGAAAATTATCACTCGCTTCACAGGTAGAGCGTGCTGAAGCTGCTTGTAACGAATACTTAGGTACAGATACTTCAACCTTCGTAACAAACGCTACAGCAGGCTTCGAAATTGCTTACAAATATGCAAACTTAAAAGCAGGCGATGAAGTTATCGTTCCTGCAATCACATTCGTAGCTACAATGGCTTATCCTTTAGCTATCGGCTGTAAATTAGTATTTGCAGATGTTGACCCAAGAACAATTAATATGGACCCGGCTGACGTTGCAAGAAAAATCACAGACAAAACAAAGATGATTGTTCCTGTTCACATCGGTGGTTACCCTGTTGATATGGACCCAATTATGGAATTAGCTAAAAAGCACGACATCTTAGTATTAGAAGACGCAGCTCACGCTTTTGGTGCTATGTATAAGGGCAAGAAAATCGGTACAATCGGTGATTTTGCAGCATTCTCAATGCACGAAGTTAAAAATATCACATCATTTGGCGAAGGCGGTATTTTAACAACAACAGTTCCTGGCTTTGGTCCTGATATGAAGAGAGCTCGTTTCTTAGGTCTTGACTTCTCTTGCCCAATCAAAGATTGGTTATATAATATCACACCAATTCCGGGTAAAGAAAAGCCATTTATGGCAGGTAACTCATCAACAACAGAAATTCAGGGCTTAGGCTTATCATTACAGGTTGCACGTAACGAAGAAATCATCAAGATTCGTCGTGAAGCTGCTGAATACTTAACAAAGAGATTTTTAGAAAACGATGCTATTATTCCTCAGCTTTTAGATACAGATGATATCAAGCCTACATATCATTTATATCTGTTACAGATTGACCCTGCTAAAGCAGGCGGCGACATTCAGGTATTCAAGAAAAAGTTAGAAGAAAAAGGTGTTACACAGATTGCTCACTTCGGTCCTTTATACAGATTTAAGGTTGTTCAGGATATGGGCTATGATTCAGATGAAATCGCAAAGACTTGTCCTAACTGCGAAGAAGTATTCTATAAGAGATTTACACACTTACCATTATACGGCTTATCACAGGAACAGTTAGAATACATGGCTGACGCTGTATTAGAAACAGTTGCTGAAATGCAGGCAGGTAAATAAACAAAAAATTGTTCATATCAAAAAATCTCCGCCCCTCGTAGTATAGAAAATACAACTTCGGGCTTGATTTTTCAATCTGATTCAATTTTTGGATTATTTCAGGCTTCAAAAATTATTTGCAAATAGTGTAGCGTGATTACAGGGCATAGCTTGTGCTATGCCCTAAGCATAAAAACATTGGAGGAAATCTAAATGAAAATAAAATGGGGTGTAATCGGTTGTGGCGGCATTGCCGATAGAAGAACTCTGCCGGGCATGATGTTGGCTAACAATGCAGAATTAATTGCTGTAATGGATGCAAACAAGGCTGCAGCTGATGCTTGCCGCGAAAAATATAATGCAAAATATGCATTTGATAAAATGGAAGATGTTTTAGCTATTGATGAAATTCAGGCTGTTTACATTGCATCACCTGTTTTTTGTCATAAAGAACAGGCATTTGCAGCAGCAGATGCAGGAAAAGACATCTTGATTGAAAAGCCTGTAGGCTTAACATCAGAAGAAGCCGAAGAAATCGCAGCTTACTGTGAAGCTAAAGGTGTAAAGCTCGGTGTTGGCTTTATGATGAGATTCCACGCATACCATCAGGCTATGCACGATATCGTGTCATCAGGTAAAATCGGTGAAGTTGTTTCGGCTCGTGCGCAGTTAACCTGCTGGTATCCTGAAATGGAAAATTGCTGGAGACAGGATATGAAATTATCCGGTGGTGGCGCTATGATGGATATGGGCGTTCATTGTGTTGACTTAATCAGATACATTACAGGACTCGAAGTTACAGAAGCTGCAGGTATCTGCGGAAACCAGATATTTAATTACAGCGTTGAAGATGCAGGCGCAGTTATTATGAAGCTTTCAAACGGTGCTGTTGCTTATGTTGATGCAAACTTCAATATTCCTGACGCTGCTGCAAAATGTAAAATTGAATTCTACGGCACAAAGGGCAGCATCTTTGCACAGGGTACAATTTCACAGGTTGAAGGCGGCGAAATTGAAGTGCTTTGCACAGGCGATGCATTAGGCTATGATGCTAACCAGAACAGAGATGAAGTTGCACCATTAGAAGTGAATGTTGAATTTGGTAATATGTACACCAAGGAAATAGAAGCTTTTGGTAAGGCTGTTTTAGGAGAAGCTCCTGTTGCTATTACAGCAGAAGACGCTATCCGTTCACAGAAAGTAATTGAAGCAGCTTACGAAAGTAATAAGTCAAAGCAGTATAAAGTTTTATAAAATATAATTATAAGTACAAAAATGGGGTTGTAGCATACCACTACAACCCCATTAATTATTATCATTCTTCTTCAGGTGGAGCACCTGCTTCGTTGAATAAAATATCTCTTACTTCTTCTTCGATTTTTTCTAAAATTTCAGGATGCTCTTTTAAGAATTGTTTTGCATTTTCTCTGCCCTGACCAATGCGCTCTTCATCGTAGCTGTACCACGCACCGCCTTTTTGAACAATGCCTGTTGCTGCAGCTATATCTAAAATGCAGCCGATTTTAGATATGCCTTCGCCGTACATAATGTCAAATTCAGCTTCTTTAAATGGGGGAGCAACCTTGTTTTTAACAATTTTAACCTTTGTACGTGCACCGATGATTTCAGCACCGTTTTTAATAAGCTCCTGCTTTCTTACATCCATACGAACAGATGCATAGAATTTTAGAGCTCGTCCGCCTGTTGTTACCTCGGGGTTTCCGTAAATTACGCCAACCTTTTCACGAAGTTGATTTATAAAAATAGCGATTGTATTTGTGCGGGAAATTACGCCTGCTAATTTTCTTAGCGCCTGGCTCATAAGTCTTGCGTGAAGACCAACGTGAGAGTCGCCCATTTCGCCTTCGATTTCTGACTTTGGAACAAGCGCTGCAACTGAGTCGATTACAATAACGTCAATAGCGTTACTGCGGACAAGCATTTCTGCAATTTCTAACGCCTGCTCGCCTGTGTCGGGCTGAGAAACGATTAATTCTTCAACATTTACACCTAATTTTTTAGCGTAAGCAGGGTCTAAGGCGTGCTCAGCGTCAACAAAGGCAACCTCGCCGCCACGAGCCTGTGCTTCGGCTATAACGTGCAGTGCAACTGTTGTTTTACCGGATGATTCAGGACCGTAAATTTCTATAATTCTGCCCTTTGGAAGACCTCCTATACCGAGTGCGTAGTCTAAAGATAACGCTCCCGTTGGCAATGCTTCAACCTGTGCATTCGCACGCTCGCCCAATTTCATAACTGAGCCTTTACCAAAGTTTTTTTCAATTTGCAGTAGCGCTGCATCTAACGCTTCCTTTTTATCTTTATCAAATTCTATTGTTTTTTCGTTTGTACTTGCCCTAGCCAATATGTATTCCTCCTTAAAACTCTTTATTTAGTTAAATTATATAGGATTTTTCAATCTTTTTCAAGCGAATATTTAAATTTGTAACACTTTTTTAAGATGTGCAAAAATTTCTTCAACTGTTGATGAGCGAACAAATAATCTGTCGCCTTTAAAAACCTTTTTAATGACAGATGTTTTTCCGTTTAAACACACACCCATATAAACAAGACCTACAGGCTTTTTATCTGTTCCGCCTGTTGGACCTGCAATTCCCGTTGTAGAAAGGCCAAGAGATGCCCCTGTTACTTTACACACACCTTCTGCCATAGCTTGAGCTACTTCTTCACTTACCGCACCATGCTTTTCTAACAGCGAATGTGGTACGCCTAAATTTTTTTCCTTGGCGTAATTACTGTAGGTAACAAATCCTTCGGAAAAAATTTCTGAAACACCACTCACATCGCCAAATCGCGCGGCCAACATACCAGCGGTACACGATTCGGCTGTTGCAACAGTGATTTTATTTTCAATTAAATAATTTATAACTGAGTCAATCATAAATTTACATTCCTTGGATTATATTTTTTCATATTTGTAAGGATTTTTTCAGGGGGCTGGAATAAAAGTCTGAGATTTTCGCCTTCAACTGTAAAATCAACGTAATACTTGCCGCGACGTCTTTCGTCGTAAATTGCATCAATTATTTTTCTGTTGGAGGGTTTTATTTCAGTATATGCTTCCATATATTCAATGTTTTTACAAGCAAGAGAAACAAGACTTTTTCTTTTTGATTTGCCCTTTATTATGTCAATATCCAACTGACCGTTTGTAAAAGCATACTCGTACTCAATATAGAAATTGCGACATAAAATAACAGTTCCGTAAATTAAAGCCACCCAAATTACAGGAATAAGACTTAAAATACGCGGATTAACAAAAAGTCCGATAAAAAGTGTAATCAATAAAATTAAACCGCAAGCCAATTTTAAAAGCAGACTTTTTGCCTTATCGGAAGCGGATTTTTTTTGAACTAAGTACTCGCAGAAGATATCTGTCATAATGTTTTTCCTCCGTAAATTCTATTTTCTGTAATTATTGCATCAAGGCGCACATCTGTTTCTTCAGCTAAAAAGCTTGCCTTTTGCATTTCATAAAAAAGCCCTAAGGTGAAGGTTTTGTTTTCTTTTAAAAATCTGTCGTAGTAGCCTGCGCCGTAGCCAATCCGATGAAGCTTTTCATTAAAGGCAACACCAGGCACTATGATTAAATCAATGCTTTTAATTTCTTCGCCACAGGGTTCCAAAATCCCGTAAGCGCCTGTTTTTAAATCGTTTAATGAAGTGATTTTTTTAGCGACCATTTCTGTTTTATTTATGCACACAGGTGCACAGAGGATTTTTCCGTCTGAAATCATTTTTTCAATTATTGCCAAGGTATCAACCTCGCCCCTATATGATAAATAAACCATTATAGTTTTGGCGTTTTTATAAGCATCTGTAGAAAAAAGGCGCAATAAAATGTCACGATTCTTTTGTTTACGGTTTTTTATAAGCTCTCTTTTTTTTAGAATTTCTTTTCTTATTTCTGCCTTTGTCATATTTTTTCTCCCGGCAGAATTGTGAAGCTTTCAATGCTTTCACATTTTCCCGTAGCTTCAGACACATTAAAGCAAGCACCACAAATCATTGCAGGGGAGTCTGCAAACTCAAATCTTTGCTGATTGCAATTTACAAATCTTTCGATAACAATTTGCTTTTCTACTCCTAAGCACGAATGATACGGCCCTGACATACCGATATCGGTAATATAGCCACAGCCACGAGGCAAAATTTGAGCATCTGCCGTTTGAACGTGGGTGTGAGTACCAAAAACAACTGATGCAAGACCATCTAAATAAAAGCCCATTGCGCGTTTTTCGCTCGTTGCTTCGGCGTGAAAATCTACTATTTTTATATCGGCATCTGTGCTTTCAAGCTCTTTTTTTAACGCCCTGAACGGACAGTCCACGTTTTCCAAATAAACTCTGCCGAGAGCATTAAAAACTGCCACTTTTACACCGTTTTTTTCTAAAACAGTAACGCCTTTTCCGACAGTTTCAGGCGGATAGTTAATAGGGCGGATAACACGGTCATTGTGTGAAAGCAGGGAGTATGCATCTTTTTGTCTGAAGGTGTGATTGCCTAAAGTTAACACATCAGCACCTGCTGATAGTAAGCTTTCTGCTTTTTTTCTTGTTATACCATTAGCAGAGCAGGCGTTTTCAGCGTTAACTATACAAAAATCTATATCATATTTTCTTTTTATGGCTTCTAAGTTGTCTAAAACGGCTTCGGTGCCCTTATCTCCGACAACATCGCCAATAGCTAAAATTTTCATAGACTTCTCCTGTTCTAAACTCTTACAAAGCGTGAAAGCTCTTTTGCTTCTTTAATTAAAATGTCGCAAAAAGCTATTACCTCATCTATTTCGTTATGAGCACCAAAGCTCACACGGATTGTTTCTTCAATATGCTTTCTTGAATAGCCCTGCGCCAGCAAAACGTGAGATGGGGCAGGCTTGTTTGTCGAACACGCAGACCCAGCTGAAACACATACGCCGTAGGCCTCTAAGGCGTGAAGAATTACTTCGGCGCGGACATTTTTTACTCTTATGCTTACAATATGTGAAGAATATTCGCTTCCTTCGTTGTTTATATAAAAGCCGTCGGCATCACTAAGTCTTTTTATAACGGTATCCTTTAGCATAAATATTTTCTTTGCTTTTTCTATATAATTTTCATCCGTAATTTGTGCGGCTTTGGAAAATCCCACGATATTTGGCACGTTTTCTGTACCTGAGCGCAAATTTTTCTGTTGATGACCGCCTAAAATAAGCGGTAAAATTCTTACTTTATCGCGAACGTACAAACCGCCCACGCCCTTTGGACCGCAAATTTTATGCGCAGATAAAGAAATAGCATCCACGCCCCATTTGTCAACAGAAATTTTAATATTTCCCATAGCCTGAACACAGTCGGAATGGACAATGATTTCAGGATTTTTCTCTTTTATCTTTTTTGCAATATCGGCAATCGGGTTAATAGCGCCTGTTTCGTTGTTTAGTGCCATAACCGACACTATTTTTGTGTTTTCTTTTATTTCTTTTACAACACTTTCAGCTGAAATTATCCCTTTTTCGTCAGGTAAAACGTAAGTCACTTCACAGCCGAGTGATTCTAAATATTTTACAGGCTCTAAAACCGACGGATGCTCAATAGCCGTTGTTATGATGTGTGGCTTTCTTTTTATGGCGTTTTTTAATGTGCCGAAAAGTATCTGGTTGTTGCTCTCTGTTCCGCCTGATGTAAATATAAAATTCCCCGACGATGCACCTATTATTTTCATTAAGGTTTCCTTTGCACAGGTAAGCTTTTTTTCAGCTTCATAGCCTGATGAGTGCATAGACGACGGATTTGCAAAGAAATCCTTATTCATTTGACTTATAACTTCTATAACCTGGTCATAAGGCCTTGTTGTAGCGGCATTGTCAAGATAAATCATATTTTTATTCTTTCTCCTAAAAATTTTAACATATACTTAATTACTATAATTTCAACAGGTATCATACACAAAGCATCAGCGCCTCTTGCAAAAAGTGCTGACAGATACGGCGTTCCCATATAATGATAAAACCAAAAAGAGCCTAATAGTGCATCGATTATTATTTCCTGCAAAACAACACAAAGCGCTATTCTTCCCCAGGTTTTTGGCTTTTTGTAAAGAAAAGCACCAAACGACAATCCATAAAGAGCCGTGCTTAAGCAAAAGCCTGCCCAGGGCAGACCGCCTGCCAAGAGTTGCCCCAAAACATCGGCAATGAGTGCTAAAACGGCGCCAATGAGCGGTCCAAAAAGAATTGAACCAAAAGACAAGGGCAAAAAGGTAAAACCGATTCTTACAGGACCAAAATTTAACGAAAGCAGTCTTGTAATAACAATGTTCAGCGCAATAAGTATTGCACCATAGGCTAAAAGCCTGTTTTTTTTCATACTAATCATCCTTTCAAGCATTGCCGCAAAGAATGGTCAGCATTAATTGCGACAGCGGAATGCGGAAATGGCACCGCAAGCAAAATGCTTTTCGTGCTCAGGACAACTTCCCGTTCCTGTGCCACTTAACGCGCCAAGTCCTACTCTGCCTAATATTAAGACTTATTTTTATTATATATTTTTTATAAGGTTTTGTCCATACATTTATAAAAATTTTAAATTATTTTTAAAAATATCTTTATTGACAAAAGCATACGAATATAGTATGATGATAATTAATGGAATATGTTGAAATTACTGTTTAGGAGAAATGAATATTATGATTAATCTCGATATTGTTCGTTATCTTAACTACATTTTTGCGCTTATATTTATTGGATGTATCGGATACCAATTTGTTTATATATTTATCCCGTTTTTAAAGGGTGCCAGAAAATATAAAGCCAAAAAAATGTACAGATATGCAGTGCTCATACCAGGAAGAAACGAAGAAAAGGTTATTCCGCATTTAATTGCAAGCATAAAAGGGCAAAATTACCCGAGCGAACTTATAGATATTTTCGTTATTGCTGATAACTGCACTGATAACACTGCTCAGGTTTCCCGCGATGCAGGAGCATACCACGTTATTGAGCGCTTTGACGATAAAAAAATCGGTAAAGGCTATGCACTTGATTATGCGCTTAATCTTATAAAAAAGGATTTTCCCGAAAACAAATACGAAGGATATTTCGTTTTTGATGCTGATAATCTGCTTGATGAAAACTACATTACTGAAATGAACAAAATGTTTTCAAACGGTCACAGAATTCTCACAAGCTACAGAAACACCAAAAACTACGGCACAAGCTGGGTTTCTGCGGGTGGCTCACTCTGGTATTTAAGAGAATCACGATTTTTAAATCATCCGAGAACAATTATGAACACAAGCTGTGCAATTTCAGGTACAGGCTTTTTAGTTCATCACGATATTATTGATAGAATCGGCGGTTGGAAGTTCTTTTTACTGACAGAAGATATTGAATTTTCACTCCAACAGGTTTTAGACGGCGAAACAATCGCTTATTGTGACAAAGCTGTTTTATATGACGAGCAGCCTGTTTTATTTTCACAGTCATGGCGTCAGCGTATGAGATGGACAAAGGGCTCAATGCAATTAACTAAAAAATATTTCTTTAAAATGGTTAAGGGTATTTTTTCGGGGTTGGGCTTTGCTTGCTTTGACCTTGCTGTTTCTACTATGATTCCCTTGATGCTTACAATTGTTTCAGGCGCTGTGCTTGTAGGCTTTACTATTTTGGGACTTATATTACAGCTCGATTTAACTGTAATTTTCAGAACGCTTTTTGATACATTTGTAAACTCATACTTTATGCTGTTAGGTATTGGTGTTGTATCCACAATAAGTGAATGGGACAAAATTTTTGCTCCTGTTTCCAAAAAAATTCTATATACGTTTACATTCCCCATATTTATGTTTTCGTATATTCCAATCACATTTGTGGCGCTTTTCTCACGTGATTTAAGTTGGAAGCCAATAACACACGACCAGGTAAAAACTTTAGACGATGTAAGATAATTAAATAGTAACAAAGGGGTTGTAGCATACCGCTACAACCCCTTTTAATATATATTAGGTTAAATTATATTTCTTTATAACTTTATATATATCTTAATTTTTTTACGCTTTATTTTGCGTACTCAACTGTTCGTGTTTCTCTAATTACATTAACTTTAATCTGACCGGGATATTCCATTTCTTCCTCAATCTTCTTAACGATATCACGAGCGATGAGTGTCATGCTTTCGTCCTTAACGTCGTCAGGACAAACCATAATTCTTACTTCTCTGCCTGCTTGGATAGCAAACGATTTTTCTACTCCATCAAAAGAGTTTGCAATTTCTTCAAGTTTTTCCAAACGCTTAATGTAGGATTCAATATTTTCACGTCTTGCGCCTGGGCGAGCTGCTGAAATAGCATCTGCTGCCTGAACGATAGAAGCTATTATTGTTGTTGCTTCAACATCGCCGTGGTGGGCTTGTATTGCATGAATAATATCTTTGCTTTCTTTGTATTTCTTAGCAAGGTCAGCACCTATTGTTACGTGTGAGCCTTCAATTTCGTGGTCTGCTGCTTTACCTAAGTCATGAAGCAAGCCTGCGCGCTTTGCCATTGTTACATCGGCACCTAATTCGCCTGCTATAATTCCTGAAACGTAAGCAACCTCCATAGAATGCTTTAAAACATTCTGACCATAGCTTGTTCTGAATTTAAGCTTACCTAAAAGCTTGATAATTTCTGGGTGTAGTCCGTGAACGCCTGTTTCAAACGCTGCGTTTTCGCCCTCTTGCTTAATTTGTGTTTCGATTTCTTTTTTAGACTTTTCATAAAGCTCTTCAATTCTTGCAGGATGAATTCTGCCGTCAACAATAAGCTTTTCTAATGTCTGTCTTGCTATTTCCCTTCTTACAGGGTCGAATCCTGAAAGAATTACTGCTTCAGGTGTATCATCAATAATTAAATCGATACCTGTTAAGTTTTCTAAGGTTCTGATGTTTCTTCCTTCACGTCCGATGATTCTTCCCTTCATTTCTTCGTTAGGGAGATTAACAACCGTAACAACCACTTCTGCAACGTGGTCTGCAGCACATCTTTGGATTGCGCCTGCAATGATGTTCTTAGCAGTTTTTTCTGCATTTTCTTTTGCTTGTGTTTCTATTTCTTTTACCATAACTGCGGCATCTGCTCTTACTTCGCTTTCTAACTTTTTGAGCAAGTACTGCTTGGCATCTTCTTTCGACAAGCCTGATAAATTCTGGAGCATTTCTAATTCTTTTTCTTTAATAGAATTTAATTCTTCGCGAATTATGTCCAATTCTTTATCTTTTTTGGCAATAGCTTCTTCACGTTTTTCTATTGCTTCATTTTTTTTGTCGAGATTTTCTTCCTTTTGCTGAATACGATGTTCTTGTCTTGAAATCTCATTACGTCTTTCTTTTATTTCTTTTTCAAGTTCCTGACGCTCTTTGTGATTTTCTTCTTTAGCGGCAAGAATAGCTTCGCGTTTTTTGCTTTCGCCTTCTTTTTTAGCGGCTTCTACAATTCTTGCAGCTTCCGATTTGGCTGAGCCAATTTCAGTAGCTTCCTGCTTTTTTCTTGCAGAATAACCGACTTTGTAAAAAACAAGCGACGTAACAACCAACAAAACAAGCGCAACAGCACCTATTATGATTGGTTCCATCTCACAATTTCCTCCTTCTTTAAATATTTGAGAATAAATAAACCATATTTTTATGTATTATCTAAATATAAGTAAATCCACTTATACTACACTATATAATAATACTCTTTTATTATAAACCTTTTTTTGTTCTTTGTCAAATTTTTTTGTCCTCATTCTTCGTCAAAAAACCGCGTGGTTGACACGCTTTTAAAATTGTTATATAATTGTAATATACAGGGAGGTGACAGGCTTGTTGGTAAAATTGTCAAAGGGCACATCTGAAATTCTTGAAAAATTGCATATTAACGGCTATTCTGCTTATGCTGTAGGCGGTTGTGTAAGGGATATTCTTTTGGGAAAAGCGCCCTTTGATTTTGACATTACTACATCTGCTACGCCGGATATCACAAAAAGCCTTTTTGAAAAGACTTACGATACAGGTATTGCCCACGGAACAGTAACAGTAGTTTTAGAAAACGAGCATATCGAAGTAACGACATTTCGTGCCGATGGGAAATATGTAAACAACAGAAAACCAGAAAGCGTGACGCTTGTTACTGACATTTCGCAGGATTTATCACGCAGGGATTTTACAATAAATGCTCTTTGCTACAACAGTCAGGATGGTTTGCTTGATTTATTCGGCGGTATTGATGACTTAAAAAATAAAATAATCCGTGCCATAGGGGATCCAAAAGAAAGGTTTACGGAAGACGCCTTAAGAATGTTGCGTGCTGTAAGGTTTTCGGCACAATTAGGCTTTGAAATTGAAAAAACAACAAAAGAAGCTATTAAAGAGTGCGCGCATTTAGTTAAAAATTTGAGCGTTGAGCGCATTATTTCCGAGATTGATAAAATCATTATGTCGGACTCGCCTGAGCATATAAAAATGCTTTTTGATTTGGGCATTTTAAAATATATTATGCCCGAAATGTGTGATTGCTTCTACCAGGAGCAGAACACACGCTGGCACATCTATGATGTTGGCACACATACATTAAATGTTATAAAAAACAGTCCTAAAAAGCTTTATTTAAGGTATGCCTCGCTAATGCACGATTGGGGGAAGCCCCATTGTCACGGAATAAATGAATCAGGTGAAGATACTTTTCGTAATCATGCTAAGGTTTCGTATGAATTGGCACAGGATTTTTTGAAAAGATATAAATTTTCAAACGAAAATTCTGATAAGATTCTTCGTTTGGTTAAATTTCACGACAGAGAAATAATACCTGAAAAAAAATATATAAAAAGAGCGATAAATTCGGTTGGCGAAGATATTTTTTCAGATTTAATAAACTTAAAAAGAGCAGATTGTCTTTCGCAAAATTTAAAGCTTACCAAAGAGCGACTGCCTTATTTAGACACATTAGATGCTCTTTATAATGAAATAAAAGAAAACAATGAAGGGTTTACACTAAAGGATTTAGCTGTTGATGGAAACGATTTAGTAGCTTTTGGCTACAAAGGAAAAGACGTGGGAATGATTTTAAATTTTCTGTTGGATTTTGTCATAGATAATCCAACAGAAAATAAAAAAGAAATATTGACGAAGAAAATAAAAAATTTAAAAAACTGATAGCGAGTTTTACTCGCTATCAGTTTTTTCTAATAATTTTTTAATTGCAATTTTAGCATTTTTGCGATATGCTAAAGTTTTTGCATCAGCATTTTCGGGCAAAAACATCACACTCGCATAAATTCCTTTTGCGGAAAAACCCATATCCTTGAAAATTTTGCTGTTTTCAAGCTCGACAGCAATCGGAACATCATTTTTATAAACAATATTTTCTTTGGCTACGGTTGATATGTCCAAATAATCACTTATAGGGGAGAAAATATCCTTTTTCATATATATTTCAAGATTGGTTTTATCAAAAAGCATAATATCGCCCGTACAATATTTAAACTCTTTATCTAAATTGCTTCGTGAGAGTCTGTCTACATCCTTTTGGCTGTCCTTTTCGATGTAGTAGAATGTAAGGTTAGCACGAACCTTTCCATCGCCGTTAACATCATTTATTCCATCGCTCAGCCTTTTGTCAATATCGTATGTCTGTGTTGTATAAGGGGTAGCAAAAACGGAAATAATCCGCAAATCACTTTGCTTTTTTTCGGCATTTTCTGACTGAAGGCTTGCAATAATCATAATTGCAATAATGAAAACCAAAAACAATACAACATACCATTTTTTATAATACCAAAAATTTTCGATTCTTTCTGAAAAAGTCATTTGTTTTCTTTCGCTCATATTTAAACCTCTTTTAACATTTTGTATCTTTATAAGAGTATCACTAAATCGCTGAAAAGTCAATGTTTTGTAACAAGCTCAAAAAAAGCGACTCTAATTGCAATTAGGAGTCGCTTTTAAAAATTTAATTAATTACACCATAAAATTTTGATTCAGACTTTGATTATTTATCCAATGTTTTCATTGTGGGGAAGAGCAAAACATCACGGATTGCAGCTGAATCCGTTAAGAGCATACACATTCTGTCTATACCAAAACCAATACCGCCCGTAGGAGGCATACCGATTTCTAACGCATTCATAAAGTCTTCGTCTGTTGTATTTGCTTCTTCGTCGCCTAATGCAAGCAACGCTTCCTGAGCACGGAAACGCTCTCTTTGGTCAATAGGGTCATTTAATTCTGAGTAAGCATTTGCCATTTCCCAACCATTCATAAAGAACTCAAAACGTTCAACATAGTCAGGATTTTCAGGCTTTTTCTTTGTTAACGGAGAAATTTCAATAGGATGGTCCATAACAAAGGTCGGTTGAATTAAGTTGCTTTCGGCATACTCTTCAAAGAACAAGTTGAGAATATCGCCTTTTTGGTGGTGTTCTTCGTATTCAACGTGTTTTTCTTTTGCAATAGCACGTGCTTCTTCTAATGTTTTTATTTCGTTAAAGTCAACGTCTGCATATTTTTTAACGGCGTCAACCATTGTAATTCTTTCAAACGGCTTTCCTAAATCCATTTCAATTCCGTTGTACACAATTTTTGTTGTTCCTAAAACTTCCTCGGCAACGTGACGGTAAAGGTTTTCTGTTAAATCCATCATACCGTGGTAGTCGGTGTATGCCTGATACAGTTCCATAAGTGTAAATTCGGGGTTATGACGTGTATCTAAGCCTTCGTTTCTGAAAACTCTGCCGATTTCATAAACTCTTTCAAGTCCTCCAACTATTAGTCTTTTCAAGTATAACTCTAATGAAATACGGAGCTTGAAATCTTCATCTAATGCATTAAAATGAGTTTCAAAAGGACGGGCAGCAGCACCGCCTGCATTTGAAACAAGCATTGGTGTTTCAACTTCTAAAAAGTCCTGAGCGTTTAAGTAGCTGCGAATTGACGCAATAATCTTTGAACGCTTAATGAAGGTGTCCTTAACATCGGCATTCATAATAAGGTCGGTGTAGCGCTGACGATAACGTAGGTCGGTGTTTGTCATACCGTGGAATTTTTCAGGTAACGGCTGTAATGACTTTGATAAAAGTGTAATTGAGTTTATGCGGATTGAGATTTCGCCTGTCTGTGTTGTGAAAACTTCGCCATCAGCACCAACAATATCGCCGATATCGTATTTTTTAAAGGTATCGTAAGCTTCGTCGCCTAAAATATCCTTTTTAACAAAAAGCTGAATTCTGCCATCCATATCCTGAATGTCGGCAAAGCCAACCTTACCCATACCACGCTTTGACATAATTCTGCCTGCAACTGTAACGGTTTGTCCGTTTAATGGGGAAATTTTTGCAATTATCTGCTTTTCTTCGCCACGGACTGTTACTGTACGTTCTTCTTCTGTGTAGCCTGCGCAGATGTCCTTTGAGGTATGTGTGCGGTCAAATTTAGTTATCTGGAAAGGGTCGCGGCCTGCTTCAACTAATTCTTTTAGCTTGTCCCGGCGAACCTGTAAAATTTCAGAAAGCTCCTGAACCGGAGCGTTATTATTTTCTTGTGACATAAGAAAGCCTCCTAAAATATATCATAATCGGTTATATTATACTACAAAATTTACAATTTGTAAAATGTTTTTTTTATATAAATAAAAAGCATAACCATAGAGAAATTTTAACATATAGTCGATATACAATCTTCGATTGCTCGATATTTTTACTTTCGTAAAACCGATATGTTTTTCGCTTTGCTCAAAACTTGATATAATATAAATCTCGCAAGAGATTTATATCGATGAAAAATCGACAAGACTCTTAAGAACCTTGTCGATTTCTGGCACCCCCAATAGGAATCGAACCTATAACTGCCCCTTAGGAGGGGGCTGTTATATCCATTTAACTATGGGGGCAAATGTTACTAATACAGTATAGCACAAAATTATTGTGTTGTAAAGTAAGAAAGAGTTGATTTTTTATGCGGTTTAATATATAATGTATTTTGAAAAATATTGATTAGGAGAACATATATGTTTGATAAGTTATCTTTAATAGAAGAAAGATATGAAGAATTGAGTCAGAAGATTTCAGACCCCAGTGTAATTGCTGATTCTCAGAACTTTGCAAAGCTATGCAAAGAGCAATCTGATATTGCACTTATTGTAGAAAAATACAGAAAATATAAGCAGGCAAAGGAAACAATTTTAGAGAGCGAAGAAATTTTAGCAGATGCTGAAATGGATAAAGAAATGAAAGAGCTTGCTGAAGAAGAAATCAAAGAAAGCAAGGAAGAAATAGAAAGTCTTTCTCAGGAGTTAAAAATTTTATTACTTCCCAAAGACCCCAACGATGAAAAGAACGTTATCGTTGAAATACGCGGCGGTGCAGGTGGCGATGAAGCGGCACTTTTTGCAGGCGATTTATTCAGAATGTTTACAATGTATGCAGAATCAAATCGTTGGAAAACAGAAATTTTAAGCTCAAACCCAACCGATATCGGCGGTTATAAGGAAATTTCCTTTAGCATTGAAGGTCAGGGTGCATATTCTAAACTCAAGTTTGAGTCGGGTGTTCACAGAGTTCAGAGAATTCCATCGACAGAATCAGGCGGAAGAATTCATACATCAACAGTAACGGTTGCGGTTTTGCCTGAAGTTGAAGAGGTTGAAGTAAATATTGATGCAAACGATTTAAGAATAGATGTTTTCCGTGCAGGCGGTCCGGGTGGTCAGTGTGTAAATACAACTGACTCTGCTGTCCGTGTGACTCACTTGCCTACAGGATTAGTTGTTTCCTGTCAGGACGAAAAATCACAGCACAAAAATAAAGACAAAGCAATGAAAATTCTTCGCTCAAGACTTTATGATTTAGTTCAGCAGGAGCAACACGATAAAATTGCATCTGAGCGTAAAAGTCAGGTAGGCACAGGCGACCGAAGCGAAAGAATAAGAACCTACAATTTCCCGCAGGGCAGAGTTACCGACCACAGAATTGGTCTTACACTGCACAAGCTTGATGCTATATTAAACGGGGATATGGAAGAGTTAATCAGCGCGCTCATTACAACACATCAATCTAAAATGTTAGCAGGAGAGCAGGAGTAAGGAATGAAAAGAGCTTCTAATACAAAAAAAATAGTTATGATTGGCACATTTTCTGCCATTGCGTTTCTATTGCAGATGCTTGGAAGTATGATGGGTTTAAAGGTTGGCGGGTTTTTGGAAATAGAAATTTCAGATTTGCCACCGCTCATACTTTCCTTTGCCTATGGTCCGATAGCGGGCATTTTAGCAGAATTATTAAAAAATTTCCTGCATTGTTTTGCAACATCTACAGGCTTCGTAGGGGAGCTTGCAAATTTTGTTATAAATGGAACATTTGTGGGTGTTGCAGGGCTTATTTATAAATATCACAAAAACTTTAAAGGAGCGGTTATTTCTTTAATTGTAGCAATTTTCGCTATGGCTTTGGCAGGCATTTTTGCAAATCTTTATATTATGCTGCCGCTTTATATGCCGCAGGCACCATTGTCTGTAAAACTCGGTTTGGTTTTAGGAACAATTTTACCTTTTAACTTAATAAAGGGTGCGGCAATTTCTGTAATTACGATGCTGATTTACAAAAGAATATCGCCCATACTAAAATTCTCAGCCAAAAAATAATGAATTTATACATACGACAATTTAAGAAAGAGGGAAGAATTATGTGGAAAGAGTTTAAAGAGTTTGCATTCCGTGGCAATGTAATCGATATGGCTGTCGGTGTTGTAGTCGGCGGTGCATTCGGTAAAATCGTGACATCATTGGTAAATGATATTATTACTCCGGTAATTGGTTTGATTACAGGCGGAACAGATTTAAAGAATTTAAAGTATGTCTTTACACCCGCAACGGAGGAAGTGGCAGAAAGTGCTTTAAATTATGGTTTGTTCTTACAGAATATCATTGATTTCTTCATTATCGCTTTTTCAATCTTTATGTTTGTTAAAGTAATCAATGTTGCAAAGAAGAGATTTGAGAAAAAGCAGGAAATTATAGAAGAAATACAAGAAGAAGCAAAGCCTACAACAGAAGACTTGCTTGCAGAAATAAGAGATTTGTTAAAAGAGAAAAACTAAACTTAAGGAGCTGCAGATGGAAATCTGCAGCTCCTTAATTAATTTTTTATTTATTTTGTCATTAACTCATTAAAGTCTATAATATATCTGTCAGCAAGTGCTTTAACCTGCTCTTTTTTAGATACTGTTTCATCTTCTATTGCCACCACATAAAAGCCTGCATTTTTTGCAGTTTTCACAGCGTAGTGCGCATCTTCAAAAACTACAGTTTCTGATATATCTGTTGCAAGGTGTGAGAGTGCCTTAAAATATATATCAGGCTTGTTTTTTTCTATTTTTAAATCCTTGCAGGAAAAAACTCCATCAAAGTAGTCTAAAAGACCTAAATGAGCAAGAGCGGCTTTTGCGTGGTCTGCTTCAGTTGCCGTTGCAACACACATTTTAACGCCGTTTTTATGTAAAAAACGTATAAAACTATCGGCATTTGATTTTGGTGTGGCGTGATTTAAATAGTAATCCGAAACACGGCTGAAAAGCTCTCTTTCGATGCTTTCCTTGGATTTTGGAATTATAGTTTGTGAAAAACGCTCGGCAGCCATAGGGATAGAAGCACGCTCTAAAAATTCCACCAGCTCATCTGTTGGTTCAATTTCGGCTTCCTTTAAATAATTGCCGTATAGTGAATACCACATTTCCATTGAGTCAAGAATTGTGCCATCCATATCAAAAATCGCACCATTCACATTTGTATCAGACCATTTTATACTCATAATAATTCCCATAGCCTTTCTGCCCACAAATAACAATTAAAAATTAAACGTTTCTTATCGCGGGCAGATAAGGCGTATAATGGGAATTGTGCACATCGCCGTTTCGTGCCAAAAGGCACGAAAATTTCGGCGGTGCAATAAATTCCGCCGGAGGCTTAACGTGATTTTCACGTTAACCTTCCTAAAAAATATGGGTTACGAAAGCTCGTAACCCATAAACCTTTTTTAAAATTATTCTTCTGTAGTTGCTTCCTCTGTAGCTGCAGCGTCTTCAGCTGCTTCTTCTGCAGGAACAGCAGGTTCTTCAGAAACTTCTTCTTTAGCTTCAGCTTCTTCAACAGGTAATAAGGCACGGATTGAAAGGGCAATTTTTTTGTTTTCCCAATCAATTTCTGTAACCTTAGCTTCTACTGTTTCGCCGATTGTAAGCTCTTTCGCAGGATTATCAATTCTGCGGTTTGCAATTTGAGAAATATGGATTAAGCCGTCAACACCAGGGATGATTTCAGCAAAAGCACCATAAGGCATAACTCTTACGATTTTAACCTGTGCAGGTTCGCCTAATGTGATTTTAGATTTTACAATTTCCCAAGGGTTGTCCTCAGCTTTTTTGAAGCCTAAAGAAATTTTCTTTGTGTCTTCTTTAATATCTTTGATGTAAACTTCTAAGGTATCGCCAACAGAAACAACTTCTGATGGGTGTTTGATATGTTTCCAGCTAAGCTCTGAAATGTGAACTAAGCCGTCAACACCGCCGATGTCAACAAATACACCGAAGTTTGTAATTGATTTTACAACACCTGTGTAAATCTTGCCTACTGCAGCTGATTCCCAGAATTTGTCCTGAAGCTCTTTTTTCTGAGCATCTAAAACAACTCTTACAGAACCAACTAAACGTTTCCTCCTGTCATTTATATCAATGATTTTGAAAGGCAATACTTTTCCTACAAATTCGGATAAGTCAGCATCTCTCTTTTCAGATGCCTGTGAAGCGGGAACGAAAACCTTGTAACCTTTGTAGTTAATAATCATACCCTTGTTAACTACTTCTGTTACTTTGCCTTCTAATAATTCTCCAACTTCTGCTGCTTTCTTCACATTTTCCCAAGTTTTTACAGTATCAAGCTTTCTTTTTGAAAGCATGATGTTGCCGTCAGCGTCATTAACGCGAACAACAAATACTTCGATTTCATCGCCTACTTTACAGATTTCGTCTGTTGTAGCATTAGGGTCGTCTGAAATCTCAGCAGCTGGAATAAATCCATCCTGCTTTGCACCTAAATCTACGATAACCTCATTGGGTCTTACCTCGATTACCGTGCCTTTTACGATGTCGCCTGTGTTAAGAGTTTTTAGTGACTCTTCCATCAAGGCTTCAAAGCTTTCAAAATTTTCCATCTTACCAATAGCCTCCTTTATTATGACCGCAGGAGTAGAGGCACCTGCAGTAATTCCAACTTTTTTCAAGCTGAAATCGCAACCTTTCGGCAGTTCGGATATATGCTCTAAGCAGTATGCGCAAGAACACACGCTTTTGCAAATAGAATATAGCTTTTGAGTGTTTGAGCTGTTTTTCCCGCCGAGTATAATACACACGTCGGAATCGCTTGCCAACTCTAAAGCTTCCTTTTGCCTCTCTTCAGTTGCATTACATATTGTATCAAATATCACTATGTCATTGCAAGTCTTTTTTAAAAAAGTTACGATTTTTTTAAAAATTTCCTGCACAAACGTAGTCTGAGCGACAACACAAACCCTTACATCTTCAAGGTTTGCGGCTTCGGCTTCATCAAGCGTTGCAAGGATTTTTGCATCGTTACAGCACCAACCATTAATCCCTTGTACTTCAGGGTGGTTCTTATCGCCGATAATTACTATTTTGTATCCTTCGTTATGATGCTTTTCCACGATATTATGGATTTTTTTAACAAAAGGACACGTAACATCTATAATTTCAACATTCTTTTCTTTCAATTTTTCGTAAATTTCTTTTCCCACACCATGAGTGCGGATAATCAGCTTTTCGCCTGATTTTATAAAGTCTAAATCTTCGATAGGTGCAATGCCTTTTTGTGCAAATTCATCAACAACGTGCTGGTTGTGGATTATCGGACCTAACGTATAATATTTGTTTTCTTTGTCAAGTGTACATTTTTCTACTATTTCAACGGCTCTGTTTACACCAAAGCAAAAGCCTGCCGTTTTTGCAACGCGAATTTCCATTATTCTACTCCCAAAGAGTTGATTTTAGCTAAAATTGCATCGGCGTAAATTTTTAATTCATCGCCCGATGGCTTTGTGCCGTTTTCATTTTTTACGTATAACGGCTTACCGATATGTATTGTAACTCTGTGAAAAAGCTTGTACCCACCACGGATTGCAATGGGGATAACAGGCGCTCCTGACTTTAAAGCGATGAGCGCAACACCTGCTTTTGCATCGGCGCTGTTGTTTCCTTTTATTCTTGTGCCAGTTGGAAATATTGTAAAAATTTCGCCGTTTTTTAGTGTTTTGAGTGCGGTTTTTATAGCTGTAATATCGGCTGTTCCGCGATGAACGGGGAAAGCTCCACCTAAGCGAAGAAAATATGCTAAAAGCTTATTCTCAAAAAGCTCTGCCTTACCCATTGTGCGCATAGGTCTTTTGGTGGCGGTTAGAATTATAGGCGCATCCCAAAAGCTTGTGTGGTTTGCGGCTAAAATTGCAGCACCTGTATTGGGAATGTTTTCTTTTCCTACAACACGGGCAAAAAATATAATTTTACAAAATATTTTAATTATGAATTTTATAACAGTATACATAATGTCACACTTTTCTTTTGTTATTTATTAAGTCGAGCACACGTGAAACACTTTCTTCAAATGTGAGCTCGCTTGTGTCAAGCTCTATTGCGTCAGAAGCCTTTCGTAACGGGGAAACTGCACGAGTCTGGTCCTGTCGGTCACGTTCTTTGATATCCACAAAAACCTGTTCTAAATTTATGTCAATTCCTTTTTCTAAAAGCTCCTTATGTCGCCTTTTGGCACGTATTTCGGGGCTTGCAGTAAGAAAAATTTTAACGTCTGCATTAGGCAAAACGTGAGTGCCTATATCACGACCGTCCATAATTACATTCTTTGTGCATGAAAGCTCTCTTTGCAGAGCAACGAGCTTTTCGCGTACAGCGGGAATTGCCGAAACGTCTGATGCGCCCATAGAAATTTCAGGGGTTCGGATTTTGTCTGAAACATCCTCACCGTTTAAAAACATTCGTTGTGTGCCGTTGGTATATTCAATATCAATAGATATATTATTTACGATTTCAATGGATTTTTCGGGGTTTTCTTTTATGTTTATACCTTGATTTAAGCAGGCAAGAGCTGCTGTTCGGTACATTGCGCCGGTGTCAATATAGACAAATCCAAGCAAAGCTGCAACTTTTTTAGCTATTGTGCTTTTTCCTGCACCGCTTGGGCCGTCAATGGCAACCTTAAACATACAATCATACCCTTTCTGTAAAAAATATAAGCGAAAGCTAACGCTTTCGCTTAACACCAGTTTTCTGCTTTTGTAAACATGCGTTATCTTTTCTTTTTGTTATTGTCGGAGCTTTTTAAATTAACTCCTAAAATGCCGCCCACAGCACCTGAAAACAATGACATTAAAAGCATTGTTAAAATGTGTTTGTCAAAGAGAAAACTGCCCGATGACAGAGATGCAATGAGCCATATAAGCAGAATATAAAGGATGCCTGATACAGCGCCTGTTAATATTCCGCGTGTTCCTGCGCGATTTGCAGGGATAAAACCTGAAATGGCGGCACCTATAATTTGCACAATGTATGCAATATACGGAATAGCACCTTCAGGTAAGGGAGTGTAAGAAAGAATAAATGCAGCTGCTAAAAACACTATCAATGTAAGCAGTGCTGCAATTAAAGCTCCCTTTAAAAACCCCATAGCAGCAGAAGAAAAACCCCCACTGTCTACAGTTTTAACATTTTCGTACATACTGAAAACCTCCTGCCAAATACTTTTATTTTAAAATATTCGGCAGGGGTTAAAATTATGAATTATTCGTTTGCTTCTGTTGCTTCTGCTACTGCTGCTTCTGCTGTTTCTTCGATTAATTCAATGTCCTTTTCCTTTTTTGCTTTTTTGCAAGGAACAACTGAAGCAATAGCTTCACGCTTTAAGGTCATAGGGAATTTTTGTGTTCTGTCACCGATTTCAATGCAAACCTTATCGTCCTTAACCTTTAAAATTTTACCAATGATACCGCCGATTGTTGTAACTGTATCGCCCGGCTTCATTGCAGCAAGCATTGCTTTTGTTTCTTTTTCTTTTTTCTTTTGTGGTCTTATAAGCATAAAATAGAAGATGGCAATCATCACAACCAACCAGATGATTGAACCTGCCATACCGCCCTGTGCGCCCATAGTTAATTCTCCTTTCGGTTTTTTAATATATCTTCTTTATTATACACATAAACAATAAAATAAGCAAGAGATTTTTTACAATTTCATAATTTATTCAAATAAATATTGACAATATATGCATTTAATGATAATATTTATATGTTGATAGAGGTGCGTCTTTAATAAGTAACCCAAAGGAGAAATCGGCTTTTTATGATTTTGGGCAAAAGGGAAAGTCGCCGAAAGGAGAAAATCGCCGGGGTTTTCGTTCTTGGGTGTTCGGATAATATCCGTACAACTGTCGCTTTTAGCGATGTGCTATGGCGGAGTGCTATTAATGTTAAAGATGTAGTTTTAATGTTAATTTTGCCAAATCTCTATCTCATGGGGTTTGGTTTTTTTATGTTAAAAAAGTAAAATATACTCACAGGAGGTTTCATATTATTATGAAAAAGTACAATATTGCCGTTGTTGGCGCAACAGGTATGGTAGGAAGAACATTTTTAAAGGTTTTAGAAGAAGTTAATCTTCCCGCAGAAAGCTACACACTTTATGCTTCAAGCAGAAGTGCAGGTACAAAATTACCTTTTATGGGAACGGAATACGAGGTTAAAGAATTAACAGAAGATTCTTTTGATGGTATTGATATTGCTCTGTTTTCTGCAGGCGGTTCAACAAGTGAAAAATTTGCACCAATCGCAGCTTCAAAGGGATGCTTGGTAATTGACAACTCAAGCGCTTGGCGTATGGACCCTAACGTTCCGTTAGTAGTTCCTGAGGTTAACCCTGAAGACATCAAAAAGCACAATGGTATCATTGCTAACCCTAACTGTTCTACAATTCAGGCTATGGTAGCACTTCGCCCATTACAGTTAAAATATGGTATTGAAAGAATTGTTTACTCTACATATCAGGCTGTTTCAGGCGCAGGTGTTGGCGGTTATAACGATTTAAAGAATGGTATTAACGGAGAACCACCTAAAAAGTTTAACCACCCGATTTTCTCAAACTGCTTACCGCAGATTGATGTTTTCTTGCCTAATGGTTACACCAAGGAAGAAATGAAGATGGTTAATGAAACAAGAAAAATTTTAGGAGACGACTCAATGAGAATTACAGCTACAACAGTTCGTGTACCTGTATTTGATTGTCATAGTGAATCTATAAACGTTGAACTCAAAAAGCCATTTGAAATGGATGAACTTCGTGCTTGCTTAGAAGCAGCACCAGGTTTAATTGTTGAAGATGATATCGACAACTGCGTATATCCTATGGCTTGCAATATCGTTGGTAAAAACGAAACCTACGTTGGTCGTATCCGTCGTGACGAGTCTTTAGAAAACGGCGTTAATCTCTGGGTTGTTGCCGATAACATAAGAAAAGGTGCTGCGACAAATGCAGTTCAGATTGCTCAGAAATACATCGAAATGGTTGAAAACGGCGAACTTTAATTTTTGTTTTTGAAAGGGAGATTACTATGAGCAGAAAAACTCTTTTTACAGGTGCTGCAACGGCTTTAATTACACCTTTTAATGAAGAAGGCGTAGATTTTACAGCACTTGGAAACATCATAGATTACCAGCTTGATAACGGCATTGATGCTTTAGTTATCTGCGGTACAACAGGCGAAGCTGCAACGATGCCTGATGCCGAGCATTTAAGCGTTATTGATTATGCAGTTAAAAGAGTAGCAGGTCGCGTACCTGTTATTGCAGGTACAGGCTCAAACGATACAGCTCATTGTGTTGAATTAAGTGTTGAGTCACAGAATTTAGGTGCTGATGGCTTGCTTATCACAACACCTTACTACAACAAAGCAACACAAAAAGGCTTAATTATGCACTATGATAAGGTTTTAGAAAAAACAAACCTTCCTATCATATTATATAACGTTCCTGGAAGAACAGGTATGAGCTATGCTATTTCTACCATTAAAGAATTGGCGAAGGATGAACGCATAGTTGGTGTAAAAGAAGCAAGCGGCAACATTTCTTATGCTACAGAATTGGCTTGCAGCTGTCCTGAACTCACAATGTACTCAGGAAATGACGATATGATTGTTCCGATTTTATCATTGGGTGGTAAGGGTGTAATTTCTGTTTTATCTAATGTTGCACCAAAAGAAACCCACGACCTATGCCAGAAATGGTTTGATGGCGATATTGAAGGAAGCCGTGAGTTGCAGTTTAAATATTTAGAGCTTATTAACTCACTGTTCTGTGAAGTAAACCCAATTCCTGTTAAAACTGCTATGAATATGATGGGATTTTCAGCAGGAAATCTAAGACTTCCACTTTGTGAAATGGAACCTGCAAACTATAAAAGACTTGAAAATGCAATGAAAGAATGCGGTCTTATTTAAGGTGACGATATGACAAAAATAATTTTAAGCGGTTGTTTAGGCCGTATGGGAAAAGCAATTACAGAAATTGTTGAAAATATTGAAGAAGCCCAAATTGTTTGTGGATTTGATGTTGCGGATGCAGATGTCGGCTATCCTGTTTATAAGGATTATGCTGATATATGCGTTTTGGCTGATGTTATTATTGATTTTTCGCATCCGTCAAATTTTGAAAATATTATGAGCTTTGCGAAGAAAAATAATTTGCCAATTATTATGGCAACAACAGGTTTGTCCAGCGAACAAAGGGAAAAATTAAAAGCTTCAGCAAGTGACATTCCTGTGTTTTTCTCGGCTAATATGTCGTTGGGCATCAATCTTTTGATTAAGCTCTGTAAGGACGCTACAAAAATTTTAGAAAAAGATTTTGATATAGAAATTATAGAGAAGCATCATAACAAAAAGCTTGACGCTCCAAGCGGCACAGCGTTAGCCATTGCTGATGCGATAGCTGAAACTATGACCGATAGCGCGAAATACATCTATGAACGCCAGAGCGTAAGAAAACAGCGTGATAAAAACGATATAGGTATTCATGCAGTTCGTGGTGGTACAATAGTTGGCGAACACGACGTTATTTTTGCAGGAACGGATGAAGTTATCACACTTTCACATTCTGCAGCATCCCGTGAAGTGTTCGCTCAGGGTGCAGTTAGGGCTGCATTATTTATGAAAGATAAACCAAAAGGTTTTTACTCAATGGACGACCTATTTAATTAAAAAACAAAAGGGTTGTAGCATAAGCTACAGTCACATAGGAAAGTTAAAGGCAGAGCATTTTGCTTTGCCTTTATTTTTGTGTAAACGTGCTGAAAAAATCAGCTTACTACCACTGGCATCAGTACTTCTTTAAACTACAGATTAAAAGCAGTTTTTTAAAGGGGGAGAAAGGAAAGTTTTTCGAGTGTTCCCTTTCTCCCCCTTTAACCCCCTCTTTCCCCAAAACTCTTACGCTCGGTCACAAGGAATTTATTTTAGAAAAAACAAACTCGTTTCACTCAAACACGTTTTTTCTAAAAACGATAAATCGTTTTACAATAAAATCCTTGTGACCTATATAGATATATCGTTTACTATACTTTTTTCTACTATCTGTATTATAAGCGCAAAAGCATCCAAAGTACGATAGGGGATAAAATT
>JAZNDH010000008.1:0-20927 GCA_045587965.1 Congzhengia sp. | reverse complement strand
TCTAATATGCCTTGTAAATCCGTTATTTGTGAAGATTGGAATATACCTTGTGCATTACCGCTCACTTTCATAGAGTATTTAGGTTTAAATGTTGTGTCAGTCCAACCTGTACTATAAAAGGCATTTCTATAATCAGTTCGCTTTCCGTTATTTTGAAAACTATCCCAAAACTCATCATACTGTGATTTTCTGCCTGTATCATAAACCTGTTCTATTTCATCAGGCATATCTGATAAAGGGATAGTGTCTGTTTTGCCTGTACTTTTTCTTATTGAATCGCCTATTGCGATTAATTTATCAGTAAGAGCCATTTTCAATCACTCCTAACTGTTGGTCTATGTAGTTTTCTATTTCTGCTTTGTCTTCTTCTGTCCAGTAGTCAACACCCTTTTGGGGAACAGACCTTTTTATCAATTCATTTGCCTGGTCAATTTTACTTTGCGTCTGGTTTAATAAAGATACATATACCGAAATGTTGTCTGCACCATCAATAGCAGTTTCGCCTAAGCCTTGCACTACCGAAGCAGTAATAATTTTTGTAGTAGCATATCTGCCGGCAGAATCAGACAGAGCAATTTCCATATAGAGCTCTCCCGGAACTGCAAAGAAATTGTTTTCCGGAACAAATATTGCAGAGTTTTTTTCTATCTTTCCGGCACCTGCCACAACTACGCCGTCTGAACGCTTTGCACGTACAGATAGAGTATAGTTTGAAATATCCACTCTTTTGCCGTTGTCATAAAATTCAAAAATAAGGTTGTATGACTTTACATCCCCTGAAACAAAGCAAATATCAGAGTCAAGAATTTTTTCATCCTGAAAATTTATTTTAAATCTGTAATTTATCATACTTACCTCCTAAAATAATATAAGGTCGATACCGAATATGGTTGGTCTGTTATTTCGGGCGGATGATTTGAGCGTTACAGTTAATTTGCCGTTCTCTAACGCAAAAGTGATATATACTTCAGCAGAATCACTGTAACCACTATCACGAATAATCAGTGATGTTTCCCTAACTTTGGCATTATATGAGCTATGCCCCCCGCCAGTGTAGGTGTTTTCACTTGGACAACTAAAGCCCAGATACGATTGCTCTAAAATATCATATATTCCCAGACAAGGAAATGTTAGAGTTGAAAAACTACTATTATCTTGCCTTTTCACATAAGTTAAAATATATTCAAAAGTGTTGTTGCCAATATCAAAAGTTTTACTGGAGGAATAATATCCATTTGAATCCGGAGCTGTTATTTCCATATCTTCTTGAATTCGCATTACATTCCCCACATAACTCTGATAACCAGGCACTTTCCCCCTTGCATAAGTACGCTTATCGATAATCACACCATTTTCGTCAATTTCAGCTAAAACCACGCAATCTCCCAAAGGTTCTTCTGTACCGCAATATGGGTAGCAAATATTTTTATCAACCAATTCGTTTTTTAAATACACATAGTTTTTACTTCCTGAAACAAACGGAAGTGTTTCACCGCCTGCTTCAATTTCTATAGTTGCACCATCATTAAAAAATGCAAGCCCGGGATTTATTAAAATTTCCGTATCACTTGCCTTTACTACCTTTAAGGTAAAGCAGTTTTGGGGAACTACACCCGATGTGTATAAAAGCTTACCTGCTTCATTAAACCTTGAAACATTATAGGCAACTCCGTCGGTAAAGCTGTCTTCAATTCCTGATGTTACAAGTCTTTTTGTTATTTCATTTATATCGCTTGCTGAATAAACTTTGTTATCAGCAAAACTGAATTTATAGGACATTAAATTTCCTCCTTACTGTATGTCTGTTGTAGTGGGCATAGCGCCTGTGTCATTTACTTCGTCCCACAAATGTATTTCCGAAATCAGTTTTCTTTTCTCATAAAAGCCATCACCTGCAAAAAACTTAATTTTAATTATGTCACCCAATTTAAAATCTTCCAGATATGAAAGTCTTGTTTTACAGGTCAGCATATCAAGTATCTGAGTTTTTTCAATTTCTTTTTCCACGCTTTCAAAGTCTTCTGCATTAAAAATCTTACTCCATGAAAAAATTCCGTTGTCTTCTGGCGGAACTGTTGCTAAAAACCGTTCCGCTTTATCAACTATAGTAAAGTGCCCGTCTCTGTCTTTACACAATATGATATTGCCCGGTCTTAAGGTTAACCCCAGCCTTACGCCTTGCCCTGTTACCGTATAATACCTTCCGAAATTTTCCGGTGTTATGGTCAGACTCGGAGAATCAAGGTCTGCATTATAAGTACCCATATTTTCAACATCTTTATAAAAAGCTCCGCCTGTAATTTCTTCCTGAATGTCGAAATTATATTCGCTTTCATAAGAAGTTTTGTACTCATCACAAAGTAAAATATCATTATTTTCCCTTGCTAAAAGCACCTCAAAAATAAATTTTCTGTTTTCTATATCTCTAAAAAATTTAAAGCCGTACCTTTTATCCGCCATTATAAGCTTAATAAGTGAATGCATATCTGTGCCGATATCCAGCACAAAATCTTTTAAATCGCTTTCGTCTGACAAATTTTCGCGAATTTCAATTTCAACTGATTCAGGGAGATATGTTGTCACAATATATTTACATAGCTTTGAAACAGTCCAGGTGGTATTTTCTACTGTATTTATCAATTTTTCAACCGTAAAGTCAGGAACTACGAACTTAGTGAGCAACCACTCCAACGTCCTTGTAAATACTGTGATGGTTTCTCCTATTTTGTAGCCCGTCACAAGAGATTGTATTTCTCCCTGAAAAACAAAAAGGTACTTGTTCTCCGTGAGAAGTTTTACTACATCGCTTGTTTTTTCCAGCTCAATTTCCCCTGAACCAAACTCAGAAAATTTAATTTCCCAATTTACCGACAAATATTCAGGGATTATAGCCAGGAGTTCAAAATCTTTATTATATATCATTAAATCTTCAAATTTCACAGAACCTACCTCCGCTAAATCACTACTGCAACATATTTGTTATTAAAGCGACAGCTTACAGAAATTGTTCCGTTTGAACCTATTGCTGTAACTTCTAACAAAGAAACGCCTGTATCCAGACAAAATCTTGAAAGCGATGTATCTTTATCCAAACGGGAAATCAAATTGCCCCGTTTGTTGCTTGTGATTTTTCTCGACTCTACATCAACTGTAATTATTTCTCCCTGATCTATATCTGTATTTAAAGCTATGGTTTTTCCGTTTGTGATATTTTTAATAGTTATACCATTGGGACAATCTGTTCCTATGTCAGATGATATCTCAAAGACAGGCTCAACAGGCACATCTCCGCAATTTATAACATTGTTTTTTGTACGTCTTTCAGAAAGCATACATTCAAGCACAAAGGGCGAGGAAAGTAGTCCTTCACGCTTTAAAATTGGTGTTTTTGTTTCATACATATCGGAAAAATATGGGTTATCTGCACAAAGCTGTATTGTAACAGGAACATATGCCCCTCTTCTTTGGTTTGGCTCAAAACTTACACAGCGAGCCTCAATTTTTTTCGTTTTGCCAAAGGACGTAATATACATTTTCCCCTTATGGGAAAAAACCGAAGCAGCATTTGATATGTATTTGCCGTTTTCGTCCTTAACATCTGCAGAAATTGTAATCATTCGCTCCATAGGGTTTGACTTTGTTACGATTTGCCCTGCCGTGTTAGGATAACGCACCGTAGCCACATCATTTTCAGAAAGGGAAAGACCGCTTATTTTTGTAATATTAAAGCCTTTACCGCCACCGCCGTACATTACTATCCTGCCTCTTTCATTTTCATATACAAGCTTCATAATTCTACTATTTCATCCCCCTCATATAGCTATAAAGAGCATCATTTTTTGCAATTATCCTTGTTCTTGATGTGGCAGCCCTGTCGCCAAAGAAATAATAAACAGGCGAGAATGTGCTGTTTTCCACATTGTTGGTTTCCGAGCCTGTCGGTATAACGGGCACCTCCAATGATAAATCCTGCATTAAGCTGTTCATCTCAGAAATAAAACCATTAGCAAAGCCATCAGCTATATCCTGTCCGTGAGCAAAGAAATCCTGTGGCAGCTCAGAAAATGCCTTTTGTAACTCTGTGCTCATATTTTGTATAACCCCATTATAATCATCAGCATAATATGTGGTTGCCATATTTTCAGCCAATTCGTTTCTTGCATCATACAATTCAAAATGACGGTTAAAATCTTCTTCGCTTGCTGATAGCAACAAATCAGTAAGAATTTTTGCATCATCCACTGACATATCCTTAAGCTGGTCAAAAAACATATTGAACACACCAGGAGAAATCGACGCTGCTCTTTCTTTGAGCTTTGTTATAGCATCATTAAACTCAATAAGCTTTTCTATCTCCTTTTCATAGTCAGTTAAGGTGTGGTCCACCATAACCAGCCTGTCACCATTGGGCCAATAGTTTTCAACTATTGTTTTGTGCGTATCAAAGCCCTTTGTACCACCTGCAAAATCTAAGAGCTTATCCTTGTAGTTTTGCCTGTTGTCTTCAACAACTTCTAAAAGACTTTCAAGGTTTTTTTCCACATAATTACGATAATCTTCCATAGCAGATTTTCTGTAATTATAAATTTCTTCTGTGTACTTGTGCCATTCCTGTGTGTCACGGCCAAAATACCTGTCTCTTGCCTGCTCAAGCTTTTTGTAGTACTCATCACTGCTTATAAGACCGTACTCGTGCTGATAATTTATTGCCTTATATCTTTCGTTAAAGGCTTTTACTACGCTTGTATTGGCTTTTTTAAGTCTTTCCAAATAACCCTTATCGTAGGCATCTGCTATACTTTCGCCAATTCGTTCAGCTTCTTCGATATGAGTTTTTATATTTTCATAATCTGACATATTTTCCCTCCTTACTAAAACAAAGAAGATAAGTTCTCTGCCACATTAATTTCAATATTTTTGTTTAATTCGTACTTAGACTTTAACTCCCGCATTTTTCTTCTTGACTTTGCATCCTTAATTTCTGACTCGTCGATGCTTCGTATTTTTACCAATGATGCAAATGTGTTTTTGTCGGCAAGCCCTGAAAAAAGTGCGCAAAACTTGTACCAATGCATATTTGTTTTCGCTAAATCAATTCCGTATTTTGCATAGAATGAACTGTATATAGCATCGGAATCTTCCGAAAACGAATATAACCTTTTTTTATTATCAGGGGACACTAAAAAGTCCGTGTCCCCATTTAAAAATGCCAACATTCCCATAATTGCCGAGCCAATATTGGGCGGAAGCTTTTTTCTGTAGCAAAGCTTTAGCATTTCCACTACCGCAGAAGAATCCCCTAATCCCTTTGTTTCAGCAAGTACGGAAATTTTTAGCCAGTTTTTATGCGATGTAAAAACGGGATATTTCTCGCCATATAAGGTTATGTAGTCAGGGAGTTTGTCCAAAAGCACGTTATAACCCTTACTCATCAGCTACAAAAACAAGAGTCTGGGCGTCTTCTGATATTGTTGCTTTACCAAATATCTTTTCGCCTTTTGTACTCATTGTTCCGCCTAAGGTGTACGCATCAAGTGAGCTTCCTTCTGTTTCTACCATAACGGAAAAATCGCGCTTAATCGCATCTACTTTTCCGTTTTCGTCCTTTGTAGACATATCTGCAATAACAATCGAGCGAACTGCATCTGTTCCTAAAATTTCATTGTCCGATAAAGCTACAATGTCATCGTGAACAGGGTTTTCGCTGTATCTGTCAAATGCAAATGCGATAGACGGACTAAAAGCTACAACATCTGTTTGTTCAAAGCTTTCGTCTATGTATCTTCTTGTGTATTCAACAGGATTTTTTGCAGTATCCATTTTTGTAAATCCGCACATTCTGTGAAAAACTTCGTTGCCTTCTGCATCACGAACACCATAATATGCGACCTTTTCGTGTCTGTTTACCAGTTTTCCTAACATAAAATTTCCTTTCTGCCCTATAAGCTTTTATTTTTGTAATATAGAACCGCCACATCAGCTGTAAAAACAACTGTGTCCGCCAGATACACCGTCTTATCAGTGAGAAATTCCACAGCTACAGAAATCGGGATTTTGCCATCATCAAGCTCAGGCAAAACTCCATTCGCACTGCATTTTCTAAAATATTCTTCAACATCTTCAATAAGACGGCTGTTTTGTAAATTACTGCTCATATCCACCCCATAGGGCAGACGAAGCTTTAAAGTGTAAGTGCCTTTAACTAAGCTGTCTCCATCTGTGTATGCCTTTACAACTTCATCCTTCGACCTGCCGCTTAATGAAAGTGAACGGGAATTTTTTCCTAAAAAATCCACATTGGTAACAAATTCCGACAGACTTGGGCAGTTCTCTATATAATTTAAAATGTTAAAAACCATTTTCTGCCCCTTTCGTCATTATTTGCATAAAATCTTAGTGTGACGCACGCGTTCGCTTCCGTTTGAATTTCTGAAAACCGCAACCACAACCAAGGCACCCTCGCCTGTTGGTGTGCTGTTTTCAACCTTTTCGGTTCTTATTACATCCTGCGGTAAAACGTCAGCTTTATCGTCACCTAAAACTCTTAAAACCACCTGTGCATCTCTGTTTAATGTATCTGACAGATTATAACTTTCTACTGCACCCGACAAAAGCACGCATTTTAGCTCTGTAACACTCCAGCTGTGCGCTTTTTCATCATATCTGTAGCGGTATACAGTTTTCAGATATTTCATAGGTCATTACCCCCGTAAAGATATCCGCTTGTTTCTAAATATGTAGTTAAAACATCCCACGCTAATGAGTACATATTTTCACTTTCTGCATATTGCACACTATAGCCGTCACAGCTTTCGCTCTTTATGTTTTCGTGCGACATATTTTCTGCAAATATATCGCACAATTCGCAAAGTGCAAAGCATACATTTGTGTCCGAAGCCTTTACTCTGCCACGGGTTGCTCCATAAAAATAAGCAACAGCCTTCGGGTAAACGCGGTTAAAATCTTCTTCTGTTAACGAGCCGCAATACACATCCTTATAATAAGAATAATCAATCAGTTCCATAGTATCCCTCTATTCTTATTCTGCTGTATTTAAGTAGATGCCCTTTGCCTTGTTTTCATATACAAAACAATCGTGATATAGTCTGAACTGGAATTTCCACATATCCTTGTCCTGGTTTTCATCAGGTGTGAAAATTTTAGGCATCGCAAACTTCTGCACCTGTAATACAGAACCAGGATATACTAACATAAAGTTAATGTTTTCAGCATCCGTTGCCTTAGCAAAACCGCAGGACGCAGTGCCGTCTGCTAAATCTACCTTTGTAATAAAGCGTGATGTAGGAACATAAACAACCTTCATACCGTTGTATGTGCCCATAATTGTGTTAACAGCCGCATCGCTGCCATAGCAACGTGAAACAGACTGGTTTAATAAAAGCTGCAGGTCAGAATTTACAAATAAAATTCTTCCTTCTTCAGGGATTTCATCTGCATCCATCTGCTTTTTAGCTTTATCGATTTCTGCTAAGATATTTTCGGCTGTAAGTGTAGATGATGTTTTAGAAATACCTTCTGCCTGAGCGTACTTTGAAAATCTGTAAACATCAATTTCAGGCACTACCCATTCACGCATAAAGCTTCCTGTTACAGCGCCGAATGCCATACCTAATGTTTCTTCGTTATCCATTCTGTCGATAGACAATTCCTTACCGCGCTCAACAGATAAAGTCATTGTTTCCCAGGTTGCTGTAACATCACCCTTGGGGTAGCCGTCGGCTCTTGAGTAATCGCCTAAGCCTGTTGTAGAAGTTTTTAAAATCTGTACCTTATTTGCGCCTACAAAATTCACCTGTGTGTCGTTGTCTAAAACATTGGTTACCGACTGTGCTTTATAAATGTCATCAATTACAGGTAAGAATTTTTCTGCTAATGAAATATTGTTTGCCATATTATTAATCTCACTTTCTCTTAATCAAGTTTTGCGCCTGCACGAGCATAATTCGTGAAGGCATCCTTTAAATTCTGCGAAGATGTGTGTCTCATACCTGATGCCTGATTGTCCTGATAAAATAAATATTCACACTCATTTTTAATCACATCAAGCTGTTCAGCTATTCCTCTCACTTTTCCATCTTCAAAAGTAATTTTGCTTTTGTCAATCAAAGCACTCACCGCTTTAAAATTTTTGGCACCTGCTGCAGCCAGACTTGATTCTATAGCGCCATTAATCTTAGAATCACTTAACTCTTTTGTGAGTTTACCTACGCTCTCTTCAAGCTCTGCTTTTTGGCTTTCTAACTCATTCACACGAGCAAGAGCACCCGCATTTGCCTCAACTTCGCCTTTTAGGCTTTCATTTTCTGATTTCAGCGAATTAACGGATTCGCCGTATTGTGCCATGATTTTGTCTGTCACTTCCTTGGACAAACCAAGCTCCTTTGTTAAAAATTCTCTCTTCATTTTTCCTCCCTACGCACATTAACGGCGTGCGAGCCGAATTTATTTAATCCACTAAAACAGCCGTATCAAGCTTCATGCTTTTTACTTTTTCTTCAGCCATTTTTCGTGGTAATTTGTAAACGCGACTCAAATATTCTGCCGCGTCTATAATGTTTGCCTGCTTTTCTGATAGAGCCCTTTCGTGTACTGTTTCTGTATCTTCAATGATTGAGTCATCAAAATTTACAACTATTTCCTGACAGTAATCTTCTCCCAAAAGATATAGAACAGCCCGTACCAAATCCTTAATAACCTTTTCGGCTAAAAGCTCGTGCTTTTTTAAATTTCTGAAAAGGTCAGATTGCTCTGACACAATCTGTGTTGCAGTTTTTAGTTGTCCTGACTGATAATTGTATTTAGACGAACCAAATCCGCACAAATCGGATAACATATCAATGTTGCGCTGCAACCCTGTTTCGTGAGCATCTGCACGAAGCTCCATATTGATTTCGTTAATGGAAAAGCTGTCGGGGTCTGCACCTGAAAACGCATAAAACTCTGTGTCGTTATCATCAAATACAGGTAAAATTTCGCCTTGCTGCTCCATTTCAATTTTTGCCATAGATAAAGGCACAACAATTCTCTTTTTACCCAAACGATATTCGTTCTGGTAGCTGTCATAAACTAAATCGATGCCTTCTAAAACATCTATTGCATTGGCAAAAACAGATATCCCCAAAGGACTGTCAATGCTTATGTTGTTGGCGATATTAGGCGTTAAAATCTGGAACAGCGGAACACTTGAATTAGTGTAAAACCTTTCACAAATTCCATCAGGCAATGAAACACACTTTTTAGTGCGCTCGCATATCAGCTTATTTGTAACCACATACTTTCCATCTTCTAATGTGTGGATGTTTAAATATGTGTGCATTTCGCCATCTACCATCATTCTGCTGGCAAAGGCACATTCTAAAATCACACCGTTTGCAAACGAAAGCGGATAAATCATATCTGCCTTTATGTAGTCTATTAAAACGCCATCTTTTGTTTTGTGCTCAACAAAGGCTGCTGTACCTAAGGCAAATGCCAGCTCTATTAACCTGTTTGCCGAAACCTTGAAATTATTTTCATTAAAAACTCTTTCAAGCTTTTCTTGCGCACTTCTTGTTTCAGTTGTTACCTCTAACTTTTCATTAAAAAGTAAATCTGCCCAGTCCTCGCATACACGTTTTGCCATACATAAGGATTTTCTGGTTCTCTTTAACACTCGTTTTCCGTTATACTGACGATACTCGTGAAAAGAATCGACCTTTCCTTCGTACCACGATTTCCATAAATCTATGGGCATCATAAGGCTTTCAGGCATAGGCGCATAGCCTAATTCTTTCAATATTTTTTTAACCATTTACTTCTCCTTAAAATTAATTTCTGCTTATCATTTCTTTCATATATGGCTCGGCGGCATACTCCAATGCATCTAAAGAATCGACATTCAATAGCCCATTATCAAGCCTTACATCACTCTGGGCATCGCTGTCCCATACTGCCTGACAAAGAGCGTCCTTTGTGTGAACACAATTTTTCAAAATACAAAATCTGTTCTGAGAAATCATGCTGTTAAAAAAGCGTATTCGGTCAAGAATTTTAGTTTTTTTAGCCTTTTTAACATCAATTAAAAGATGCTCCTTTGCCACCGCATTTTTAAGACCATAAATTAAAGTCGTTTCAGCGCTGTCGCAATACGCTTCACACACGCTGTATTTTTCCTTTTGTCGCTTACAAAAGTTCACAAACTCCTGTGATAATCTCTCGGGGCTTATTTGTTCTTTTAAATAAAATTCATCTAAAACAACACTCTTTTTAAAACCTTTAGTGAAACCTAAACATACAAAGGCGTGTGCCGACTTGTTACCGCCAAAATCAACACCAATAGTAGCAAAGGAAATGTCGCCATCAGGCTTTTCTTTTATAAAGCTCTGGGGACTATTTGCAAATTCAGGATAAACAACACCTTCTGCTGCCACCCAGTCGCCGTTTATAAATCTTTCATAAAAAACGCCCGTGTACTCATTTTTAAGACTTTTTATGTAGTCCTTTGTAAGATACGGATTGTCATCAATTAAAAATTTGATACGTAAAAAATCCAATTCTCCACTATCGGCTCTTTGTATGTAGTTTGTCATAAGCCAATGATTAGGCGAGTCGGGATTTGTTGTTGCAAATAATTTTGCATCGGGTTCTGACAATCTTGACAAAAGCATAATAAAAAATTCTTCGTCAAAAAGCGTTAATTCGTCTAAATATGCTCCCTTTAACGTAAGCCCCCTGATTTTACTCTCTGCTCTTGCATCACTTGCACCCTCTAAATAAACTGTTCTTCCAAAAAGAGTTGCTTTTTTTGATGCAACCGAAAAAGTGAAGTTATCAGCGCCAACTAACGATGCCAATAAGTTTAAATTATTTCTTTCTAAGGCTGTAAGCGTTTTTGCCGCCATTAAAAAACAGGCATTTTTCGGCTGGGTTGCCACCCACATTGCCCATAAAACCAAACTAATCCACGTTTTTCCCGAACGTACAGAGCCCTCTAACAGATTAATTCTTTTTAGCTTTTCGTGTTTTAATAAAGAAATAACTTTTTCCTGCTTTGGAGAAAAGCTTATTACGTCACTTGACATCACGCACCGCCTCAATTATTTCCTGTAGCTTTCCAAAATCCTTAGCTTCGATATCTGCCATAACTGAGCGGATTTCCTTAATTGCAGAAATATCCCCTAACGACGCCTTATGAAAAAGACGCGCCATGATAAGCGTTTTGTTGTCGGAACAACTTTTGTTAATTCCTAAAGCTTGCATAAATTCCAAATCTTCATTGTCTGATACCTTAAGATTTAAAATGTCGGATAAGCAATCCGAAAGCTTTCTTGTTTTTTTTCTTGCTGCCATCTCACTTCCCCTTTTTGTCTGCCGACAACATTTTATTGAACCGGTTCGCCTTTATAGTAACACAATAAAATGTGAAATTGTGTGCAAAGGTAAATTAATTGACAAACTGACTATAAATATGTTAGAATATTTTTAATGATATCATTATGATAAAAGGAGTGGGGTTATGGTTGATTTTTCTAAAATTAAACTCATAATATGGGATCTTGATTGCACTCTGTGGAATGGTACCTTAAGTGAAGAAAATATTACTCCCATCCCTGAAAATATACAATTTATTAAGAACCTTACAGACATAGGAATTGTTAACTCCATATGCTCAAAAAATGACTTCTCAACTGCGGAGGCAACTCTTAAAAATCTCAACTTATGGGACTACTTTGTTTTTGCTTCTATCAATTGGAATTCAAAAGGTAGCCGTATAAAAGACATTATTTCATCAATGTCTTTAAGGCCTGTAAATGTTCTGTTTATCGACGACAATCCTCAAAATTTAAAAGAAGCCGAATTTTACTGTCCCGGAATTATGACTGTGCTTCCAGAAGAACTCACACCTATTTACTCCATAGCGGAATCCACGGAAAAAAAAGACATTACTCATAAGCGACTTAACCAATACAAAATATTAGAGCAAAAGCAGGAATTTAAAAATGAATTTTCTTCAAACGAGGACTTTTTAATGTCTTGTGGCATTCAGGTTGAAATAAAATATGATTGCACAAACAACGTAGAAAGAATTTATGATCTTGTACAAAGAAGCAATCAGCTAAATTATACGAAACTCCGTCATACTAAAAAGGAGCTTCTTGAACTTTTCGAAAACACCGAATATTCTTGTGGCTATGTTACTGCCAGTGACAACTTCGGAGATTATGGAATTATCGGATTTTTTGCAATAAAAGACAACCATCTATTACACTTTACTTTTTCCTGCAGAACTTTGGGCATGAAAATCGAGCAATACACATATATGACTCTTGGATGCCCCGCACTTACAACAAACGGAGATGTTGTCGAAGAATTGTCGCGGAATTTTATGCCACCTTGGATTAACAATTACAATTCTTGTATTGCTGAAAAATTATCTACAAACCTTAAAATTCTTATTAAAGGTCCTTGCGATATGTCACAGATGTTTTCATTCATCGAAGAAAGTGAAACAATTCATACAGAATTTACCTATGTAGGAAAGAATGGAATTTCTGTTGAAGGACACAACCATACCGCACAAATTGCAACAGCACTCACAATAAGCGAAGAACAGAAAAAAGTCATACTCGCAGACTTTGAATGGTTTGACGACAAAATGCTTGATACAAAGCTTACCACAACCTCTTTTAATTGCCTTGTACTTTCAATGTTTTCTGACGGCAATCTGGGCGTTTACAGAAGAAAAGAAACAAACGAACTTATCTCCCTTTGCGAAGGCTTTTATAACCTGACTGATAAAGAAAATTTCGATAAGTATATAAATAAGACTATATTCACATCAAATATCAATTTCTCCGAGGAAGACCTGACAGCCTTTGCAAACAAATACGAATACATAGATAACGGCGACTTCTCTATAACGATAGAATCTCTTGATACTATTTATCGGAATATCCATCCCTCTACATTTGTACTTATACTTCCAACAGAGAGAGAATATTTGGGAAATACTGTGCCTTCTTATGAAAACAGACATATTCTCCATAGAGCACTAAATGAGAAAATACGTCGTTGGACAAAAGATAAACCTGAAATTGTATTGTTGCCCATAGATAAATACATACACGATTCAAAAGATTTTACCAATTCTATAAATCATTTTGTAAAAAGAGTTTATTTTGACCTTGCAAAGGATCTTATAAAAATTGTTGACAGCGAAAATTCTGTACTACACTCAAAAAACAGTCTATACCTGTTAAAAGAAACTATTAAGCACAACCTTAGACTATTTAGAGAAAAAATCATGAAGCTATTAAAGCACAAATCAAAATCATAATTACTCAGTAAAATATACCGTAGTAAAAAGATATGTTTTTTACATATCTTTTTACTAATTTTTATAGAAATTAAAAAATACCAAAATATATTTAAAAAACCCTTGACTTTATCACGATAAAGTGATAAAGTAATAAAGTGCTATTGATAACAATCACATTTTACAAAAAAGGAGTAGCTCTTATGGAACTCAAATCACAATATATGCGAACAGAGGAAAAAGTAATTTTTGCGCTCAGGGAGTTATATACAAAATATGGTTATACACAGTTTAAAATGAGTAAATTCGAAGAATATGATTTGTATGTAAGAAACAAGGATTTTTTAGTGTCCGACAGCGTAATCACATTTAATGACACAAACGGAAAACTTTTAGCACTAAAGCCTGACGTTACCCTTTCAATCATAAAAAACTCAACAGACGACGAAAATACAGTTCAAAAGCTCTATTATAACGAAAACGTGTACAGAATTTCTAAAAATACACATTCTTTTAAAGAAATTATGCAAACAGGTCTTGAGTGTATTGGTGCTATTGATACATATAACATCTGCGAGGTGTTAACATTAGCTTCAAAAAGCCTTGAGGCAATTTCTGAAAATTACGTTTTGGACATTTCACACATGGGACTTATTTCTTCAGTTTTAGATGGAATCAACGATGAAACAAAGAGCCTTATTTTAAAATATTTAAGCGAAAAAAACACCCACGACATTGTGTCCCTTTGCGAAAAAGAAGATATAAACAGCAAAATAATTACAGAGCTCGTGATGGTAAACGGCACAGCAAAAGAAATTAAAGAAAAGCTAAAAAGTATTGATTTTCCTGAAAAATCAGCTTCTTCCTTATCAGAAATTTTCGAAATAGCCAACATATTAGAAAACTTACCTAAAAGCGAGCATATCCATTTTGACTTTTCAATTATAAACGATATGAACTATTACAGCGGAATAGTGTTCAAGGGCTACATAGAGGGTATCCCCACAGGAATTTTATCAGGTGGCAGATACGACCTTTTAATGAGCAAAATGGGTAAAAACACCGCCGCTATAGGCTTTGCTGTTTACCTTGATTTTCTGGAAAGATTCATGGCAGAATCAAAAGAGTACGATACCGATATTTTGCTTTTATACAACGAAACTGATTCGCTGTCAGACGTGTTAAAAACAGTTTCAGCACTAACATCACAGGGAAACAGAGTTTTAGCTGAAAAAAGTGTTCCTGACGGGTTAAAATATAAAACCCTTTTAAGATTTGAGTAGAGGTGAATACAATGGATAATTACATAAATATTGCCTTACCCAAGGGACGACTTGGCGAAAAGGTTTACGATATGTTTGAGCGGGCAGGCTACCCTTGTCCGTCTATTCGCGAAAATAACCGAAAGCTTATTTTTGAAAACCCTGAAAAATGCGTACGCTACTTTTGGGTTAAGCCGTCTGACGTTGCAATTTATGTTGAGCGCGGTGCAGCAGATATAGGGGTTGCAGGCAAGGATATTTTACTGGAGTATGAGCCTGACATTTACGAGCTTTTGGATTTGGACTTAGGTAAATGTCGCATGGCAGTTGCTTCAAAAGAAAATTTTCGTGACAATACCGATAAAACACTTCGTGTTGCTACAAAATTTGTAAATATAACAAAAAAATACTATGCAGGAAAAAGTCGTGATATAGATGTGGTAAAGCTAAACGGCTCAATAGAAATTGCCCCTATTTTAGGGCTTTCAGACGTCATAGTGGATATCGTTGAAACAGGTACAACCTTAAAAGAAAACAAACTCAAGGTTTTTGAAACAATCGTGCCAATTTCAGCCCGTTTAATAGCAAACAAATCAAGCTATAAATTCAAAGCGGATAAAATCACAGATATACAAACAAAATTATCAGAACAGGTGAATAAAAATGATTAAAATATACAAATACGGCGAAGTTAAAAACTCAGAAATTTTTGCTCGATGCGAGCCTAAGATGAATGTTGCCGAAATTGTTTCAGATATAGTAGAAAATGTTAAAAAATTCGGCGATTTTGCCCTTATTGATTACACAAAAAAATTCGATGGCGTGTGCCTTGGTAACCTTCAGGTAACTAAAGAAGAAATAGATGAAGCCTATAATTCGGTTGAACCTGAATTTATTAAAATTTTAGAAAAAGCCGCAGAAAACATAACAAAATTCCACACCAAACAAAAACGTGAAGGCTTTAAAATAGAAAACCCCGACGGCACAATTATGGGGCAAAAAATCATTCCTGTTGAGCGTGCAGGCCTTTATGTTCCTGGTGGCACAGCAGCATACCCATCTACTGTTTTAATGGACTCTATTCCTGCAAAAATTGCGGGGGTTTCCGAGCTTGTTATGGTTACACCACCCGACCGCCAGGGAAAAATCAATCCCGTAATTTTAGCTGCAGCTAAGGTTTCCGGTGTTGATAAAATCTTCAAAATCGGCGGCGCTCAGGCTATTGCAGCCTTAGCCTACGGTACAGAATCAATCCCCAAGGTTGATAAAATCGTAGGACCGGGTAATGCCTTTGTAGCAGAAGCTAAAAAGCAGGTTTTTGGCACAGTTTCAATAGATATGATTGCAGGCCCAAGCGAAATTTTAATCGTGGCAGACGAAAAATCAAACCCTGCCCACTTAGCAGCAGACTTGCTTTCACAAGCTGAGCACGATAAGTTAGCCAGTGCTGTTTTAGTTACAACAAGTATGACTCTTGCCGAAAATGTAGCCAAAGAGATTGAAGTTCAGCTTAAAAAACTTCCAAGAGAGGAAATTGCAAGGGAATCAATAGATAATAACGGCAAAATCATAGTAGCCGATAATTTAGCAGTTGCTATTGATATAGCAAACGAAATCGCACCAGAGCACTTAGAACTGGTAGTCGATAACCCGTTTGACTATTTAGATGATATCCACCATGCGGGCTCTGTATTTATGGGACGATACTGCCCTGAAGCTTTAGGCGACTATATGGCTGGTGCAAATCACACACTGCCAACAAGCGGTACAGCAAGATTTTCAAGTCCCTTGTCGGTTGATGATTTTATCAAAAAAACACAGTTTACATACTACACAAAAGATGCACTAAAGGCTTTAGCAGAAGATGTTTATTACTTTGCAAACAAGGAGGGCTTAAATGCCCATGCCGAAAGTGCTGTTATAAGAGTTAGGAATGAAGAGAATGAGTAAGTTTTTAAATGAAAGCTTAAAGGCTTTGGAAAGCTACACACCTGGCGAACAGCCAAGGGATAAAAAATACATAAAGCTTAACACAAATGAATCCCCTTACCCGCCATCAAAAGAGGTTATTGATGCTATTTCAAAAGAAGAAGTTTCTGATTTAAGACTTTATTCTGACCCTGTGTGCAAATCATTAAAAGAAAAAATTGCAAAAGAATATGATATAAAGAGCGAAAATGTATTCGTTTCAAACGGGTCTGATGAATCGCTGAATTTTTTCTTTATGGCGTTTTGTGGCAAAGAAAAACCTGTGGTTTTTCCGGAAATTTCTTATGGCTTTTACAAGGTTTTTGCAGAGCTTTATCAAATCCCTTATTGCGCTATTCCGTTGAACAATGATTTTTCTTTAAATATAAATGACTACATAAATATAAATAAAAATATAGTTATAGCTAACCCCAACGCCCCGACAGGCTTGGCACTATCCCCCGAAGAAATAGAAAAAATAGTTTCATCAAACCCCGACAATTTAGTTTTAATAGATGAAGCTTATGTTGACTTTGGGGCAAAAAGTGTAATTCCGCTTACAAAAAAATATGAAAATTTGTTAGTAGTGCAAACATTTTCAAAATCACGCTCACTTGCCGGTGCAAGACTCGGCTACGCTATAGGAAATAAAGAAATAATTGCTGATTTGGAAAAAATAAAGTATTCAACTAACCCCTATAATGTAAACCGCTTAACGCTAAAAGCAGGAGAAGCTGCAATAGACTCACAGGAGTATTTTGATAATAACTGCAAAGAAATTATAAAGGTCCGCAAATACACAGAAACAGAGCTTAAAAAGCTCGGCTTTTTCAGTATTCCGTCTTCTGCTAACTTTATATTTGCAAAAAGCGATAAAATTTCGGGGCAAAAGCTTTATGAAATGCTTAAAGAAAAGGGTGTTTTAGTACGCCACTTTACATCTGATAAAATCTGTGACTTTAACAGAATTACTATAGGAACTCAAAGTGATATGGAAATTTTCATTGAAAAAGTAAGGGAGTGTTTAAATGAGAACTGCTGAAATTAACAGAAAAACCAACGAAACTGATATTTCTCTTAAATTAAATATAGACGGCAAAGGAACATCAAGTATAAATTCAGGCTGTGGTTTTTTAGACCATATGCTTACACTATTTTCACGCCACGGCTCATTTGATTTAACACTAACCTGCAACGGCGACACAGAGGTTGACTACCATCACACAGTAGAAGATATCGGCATAGCTTTAGGTCAGGCGTTTTTTAAAGCTTTAGGTGACAAACGGGGTATCACACGCTATGGGTGTTCAATTTTGCCTATGGACGAAGTTTTAATGCTTTCGGCTATTGACATTTCAGGCAGAACACACTTAGGCTATCAGGTAGAATTTAATTCCCCGAAAATCAGCGATTTCGACACGGAATTAGTAAAAGAATTTATGCTGGGCTTTGTAAGAAACTTGCCTATGGCTTTACATTTCAAGGAATTTGCAGGCGAAAACGCTCATCACATAGCAGAAGCTATGTTTAAAGCCTTTGGCAGAGCATTATCAGTTGCAGTTTCAATAGATGAAAAACACAAAAACGAAATTCCATCCACGAAAGGTGTCATATAATGATTGCAATAGTTGACTACGGCGTAGGAAATATATTTTCGCTATGCTCATCATTTAAATATATCGGTGCAGATATCTGCCTTACGTCTGACGCTTCGGAAATAAAACGTGCCGACAAAATAATTTTTCCTGGTGTTGGCGCGTTTCGTGATGCCGCTGACAAACTTCGCAAAAGGGGACTTGACAAGCTTTTAATTGAAGAAGCCAACAGCCAAAAACCATTTTTGGGAATTTGCCTTGGTATGCAGATGATGCTTACAAAGAGCTACGAGTTTGGCGAATACAGCGGACTTAACATTATCCCGGGCAATGTAGTGCCGATAGAAAACGTAATCCCAAAAGATTTAAAAATTCCGCATATCGGCTGGAATAAACTTATTTTTCCAAAGGATAAACCGAAATCCCAGATTTTTAAATATGTAAATGAGGGCGAGCACGTCTATTTTGTGCATTCGTTTTACTGCACAGATTGCGAAAAAAACACAATAGCAACAACGGAATACGGTGCCGAGCTTACCGCATCAGTTGCTCGTGACAACGTTTTTGGCGTTCAGTTCCACCCTGAAAAAAGCGGAGAAACGGGACTTAATATTTTACGAGCTTTCAACGAGCTATAGAAAGGAAATAAAAATGAATATATTCCCTGCAATAGATTTAATAAACGGACAGGTTGTACGCTTAATGCGTGGCGACTACGATAAGGTTACAGTTTATGGCAACAACCCGTTAACAGTAGCCAAGGATTTTGAAGCCTGCGGTGCTGAATTTATACACATAGTAGATTTAGATGCTGCCAAAGACGGCAAGGTACATAATTTTGACATTATAAAATCAATCTGTGAAAACACAAGCTTAAAAGTGGAAATTGGCGGTGGCGTAAGGTCTGAAGATGTCATAAAGCAATACATAAAAGCGGGTGTTTTCCGTGTAATACTCGGCACTATCGCCATTAAAGACCCCGAATTTACCAAAGAAATGATTAAAAAATACGGCGAAAAAATCGCAATCGGTGTTGACATTTCAAACGGAATGGTAGCAGTATGTGGCTGGACCGAAGTTTCTTCCGTTTCGTGCGATGAAATTTTTGCCGATTTAGAACAGGCAGGTGCAAAATGTGTAATTTGTACCGACATTTCAAAGGACGGCGCAATGAAAGGTACAAATTTAGAACTTTATAACAAGCTTTCGCAAAAATATTCAATAGACATCGTTGCATCAGGCGGTGTTTCGTCTTTAGACGACATTAAAAAACTAAAGGCAATGAATGTTTATGGCGCAATTTTAGGAAAAGCGCTTTACACAAACGCCGTTGATTTAAAAGAAGCTTTAGAGGTGGCAAAATGATAACAAAAAGAATTATACCCTGCCTTGACGTACGTGATGGCAGAGTCGTAAAAGGAGTAAATTTCAAGGGTTTGTCCGATGTTTCAAACCCAGTAGAATTGGCTGACTTTTACAGCAAAAGCGGTGCCGACGAGCTTGTTTTTTATGATATTACAGCATCAAGCGAGGGTCGTGCCATTTTTACAGATATACTAAAAGAAGCTGCAAGCAAAATTTTTATACCACTGACTGTTGGCGGTGGAATTAACACACTTTCCGACTTCGACAGAGTCCTAAAATGCGGTGCTGATAAAGTTTCAGTAAATTCAGGCGCAATCAAAAATCCAAAAATTATAGAAGAAGCCGCAAAATGCTACGGCAGTCAGTGTGTGGTTTTGTCTGTTGATGTAAAGCGTGTTAACGGAAAATTTCAGGTTTTTTCTCACGGCGGCAGAATTTCAACAGGTATTGACGCTCTTTCCTGGATAAAAACAGGAGAGAATAGCGGCGCTGGCGAAATAGTTGTAAACAGCATCGACACCGACGGCGTAAAGGGTGGCTTTGACTTAGAAATGCTCAGGGCAGTTGAAGAGCTTGTTTCCATCCCTGTAATAGCATCAGGCGGCGCAGGCGGAATAGATGACTTTATAACACTTTTTTCCGAAATCCCTACAATAGATGCAGGCCTTGCCGCCTCAATCTTCCATTTCGGAGAAGTAGAAATCCGCACACTTAAAGAAGAATTATTAAAAAATAACATAAACGTGAGGTTGTAAAAATGATTGATACTTTAAAATTTGACGAAAAAGGTTTAATTCCCGCAATTGTAGTAGACGCAGAAACAAAAAAGGTTTTAACCCTTGCCTATATGAATAAAGAGAGCTTAGAAATCAGTATGAAAGAGGGTAAAACTTGTTTTTGGTCACGCTCAAGGCAAGAGCTTTGGAGAAAAGGCGAAACATCGGGCAACAAGCAGCACGTGCTGTGCATCAAGGCGGATTGTGACCGCGACACGCTGACCGTGCTTGTTACCAAGGACGGCCCTGCATGCCACACAGGCGCGGAAACCTGCTTCAACGACCTTGTTTATACAAGCGGCACCGAAGCCCCCTTCTCGCTCAATACGCTGGAGGCCCTGCTCGCTGACAGACGCGAAAAGATGCCCGAGGGCTCTTATACCACTTATCTGTTTGCCAAGGGTATGGATAAGATTCTCAAAAAGGTGGGCGAGGAATCCACCGAGGTCATCATCGCGGGCAAGAATCAGGATAAGGCCGAGGCCATTTACGAAATTGCAGACCTTGCCTACCACGTCATGGTCATGATGAACGAAATGGGCATTTCGGTCGATGAGGTCAAAAAAGAGCTTGCTTCAAGACACATCATTGACCATAAGGTCAAGCAGGAGAAGATGAAATAAGTAAAGAATAAGCACTTATGAGA
>JAZNDH010000007.1:0-36547 GCA_045587965.1 Congzhengia sp. | reverse complement strand
ATATGTCATTGGAAACTCATAACTAAATGTACCACTCCTGCTGTTCTGGCTGAGAATATCTATAAGTGTTGATAGCTGCTCATCACTCAAATTAAGGTTACCCTGTAAATTTGCAAGCAATATCCACGGCGCTGCATAATGACCGCCTGATGTATGGTCAGCATCTTTCAACGTCTGCGCGTTGTCTGCAGCTGTGGTTGCATTTTCTCCGTAAATTTCTTTGCTATTAATACCTAATGCTTTTAATACAATTTCAATTCGTGCTCTGGCCGATACACCTGTATTTTCTGCCAATGCTTCTTCAATGTAAGCATTTATGATATTTTGCTTTGTTTCATCGGACATTTTAATGGTTGTGTTTTCAATTTTTTCATAGGCTGCCATATCCATTGCTGTCCAGCCGTCTTCTACCGTTTTTACTTTTTCTGCGATGTTATCGCGTAATGTTATCATTTCTGATGTCATTAGGTTTATCGGCTCTTGTTGATTGGTTTCTTCTGCAAATACCCCTACAGAAAAAAACGCAAGCAAAAATGCCAATAGAATTGATAGAAGTTTTGTTTTTTTCATATTTTTTCTCCTTTTTTACATAAAAAAGGCGCAGTAATACCCTTAGTTACTGCGACAATTTTTATGTCTTTTTAATATTGTGCTTTTGCACTCGCACACTACCAAGTCTTCTGACTTATGTAATAGGGAGTTTCCTCCTGCATGGTATCCCCTACCTTCCCTTTAAGTGGCCGACTTTCGTCGCGGTTATACCATTCATACAAATACAGCTGTGGGTACAGTTACGGATTCTGACCGTCTTCCTTCTATCCTTGGCAATTTTTACCTCGGATGATAGTATGTCTTATTAAATTTTATCAACATTTACATTATACACCAATTTTCTCATAAAGAAAAGCATTTTTTAAATTTTTTACCACTTGTCAAAAAAGTAAGATTGTGTTATAATTTTTCTATATTGTTTTTTGGAGATGAAAGCTATGAAAATTACTGATAACATATTCTATATCGGTGTTAATGATTACAATATTGAGCTTTTTGAAGGTCAATTTATGGTTGAAAACGGTATGGCTTATAACTCTTATGTTATTTGCGACGAAAAAACAGCCGTACTCGATACTGTTGATAAAAACTTCGGCTCAGAATGGCTCAAAAACTTAGAAAGCGCGCTTAACGGCAGACTTCCCGACTACTTAGTAGTGCATCACATGGAGCCTGACCACTCTGCTAATATTGACGTGTTTATGAAAAAATACCCAAATGCTACAGTTGTTTCTACATCTAAAGCATTTGTTATGATGAAGCAATTTTTCGGTACAGACTACGAAGACCGCAGAATTGTTGTAACCGATAACGACAAACTATCTCTCGGCACTCACGAGCTTACCTTCTACACAGCTCCTATGGTGCATTGGCCTGAGGTAATGGTGAGCTTTGAAAGCAACTCAAAAACGCTCTTTTCAGCCGATGCTTTCGGCAAATTCGGCACAACTGATGCAGATGAAGACTGGGCGTGTGAAGCCCGTCGCTACTATTTCGGCATAGTTGGAAAATATGGTGTGCAGGCACAGGCACTTATTAAAAAAGCAGCAGGCCTACCAATAGAAAGAATTTGTCCGCTGCATGGTCCTGTTCTTTCTGATAATTTAGGTTACTATTTAAATCTTTATAATATATGGACAACTTACGGTGTTGAAACAGATGGCGTTGCAATTTTTTACACATCAGTTTACGGAAATACCGAAAATGCGGTAGAGCTTTTGAAAAAAGAGCTCAAAACTTTAGGTTGCCCTAAGGTTGCGGTTGCAAATCTGGCAAAGGATGATATGGCAGAAGCCGTTGAAGACGCTTTCCGCTACGGAAAAATAGTTCTTGCAACAACAACCTACAACGGCGGAATTTTCCCGTTTATGTCAGAATTTATTGCACATCTTACCGAAAGAAATTATCAGAACAGAAAAATCGGTATTATAGAAAACGGCTCCTGGGCATCAACGGCTGAAAAAACCATTAAGGCAGCCTTTGAAAAATCAAAAAATATCGAGTTTTTTGAAAATTCTGTTCATATTAAGTCTGCGGTTTCTGATGAAAATATTGAAGAAATCAAACTCCTGGCAAAAGAATTAATTTAACTATACAAAAAATGTGCTGTAGCTACAGCACATTTTTTATATTCCGTATTTTTCCTTAATTCTGTCTATAATTTTAATTATCGGGACCGCTATAAAAAACAGGAAAAAGGCTGTTGATGCGCCGTGTACCACATCAAGCGGAAAACCTAATGCACACGCTGCAAAAAATGCATTTAATGTAAATTGCTGATGCATCATAAAAATAGACGCTCCGTTCATTATTACACCATAAACAAAAACCGTAACTAAAAATCCAAAAACAGCAAGTATGATTCTGTTTCTTTTTAGTTTAAATTTATAAAACACAATTCCTGCCACAAAGCCAACTACCCCCATTATAAACATCTGCCAGGGTGTCCACGGGCCTTGACCAAAGAAAAAGTTTGAAACAAAGGCACTTATTGCCCCTACCAAAAAACCTGTTTCTGCCCCAAGGCACACGCCTGAAATGATTATTATTGCCAGTATCGGTTTAAAAAGCGGTATAGCTGTAAAGGCAATTCTTCCGCCCGCAGCAATAGCACAAAGCACACTTATTACCACAAGCTTTCTTGCACCTGGTTTTTTACCTTCAAACGAAAAAAATGTTGCAAGCATTGTTTCTAAAATAATTAAAAGACTTATAAAATAGTATCTTTTGTCTTCTAAATACATATTGCCTAAAAACACTGTAGCCGTCACAGAAATCAGCAAAAGCAACATAGAAACCAGGCTCTTTTTACTAAGCTTTTCTTTGCGTTTTTTAGCTTTTATGGCTTCCTTTGGTTCTTCGCTTTTTGTTATTTCTAAAAGCTCTGTTTCTTCTTTTCTTTTCTTTGGCACTACGTTTCCGCCAAACGCTGAAATGATGTCATCAGCCAAAAGAGGATTTTTAATTATATCTCTTGCCATTCTGTTTGCCGATGTTGTGTAAAAAGTATTACCGCAGAAAAATTCTCGGGGCTCGGCTGTTACAGTTGCAATTCCGTCAAAAAGCATAGTGCATCTGTCAGAAACGTATGCGCAAAACTCAATATCGTGTGAAACCATAATAATAGTTTTTCCGCTTTTTTTCAATGTGAACAATATTTCTGCAAATATCTCTTTAAATTCAGCATCAAATCCTTTTGTGGGCTCGTCCAATAAGAGTATTTCGGGCTCTTTTAACAAAACCTTACAAAGTGCCAGTCTTTGTTGCTCTCCACCCGACAAGTCGTACGGATGTCTTTCGTACAATCCGCCTATTTTACACAAATTTGTATAATATTCTATCTTTTTAGCATCATTTGTTACGTCTTCCAATTCTTTAATTACAGTAGTTTTTAAAAATAAGCTCTTGGGATTCTGAAACAAAACACCGAGCACTTCTTTATATAAGTTATCTATATTTTTAAGCTTTTGTTTGTTTATATAAACAGCACCGCTGTACGGCTTACTAAGCCCTGAAATCACAGAAAGAAGCGTACTCTTGCCTGCGCCGTTTCCGCCCAAAACTGAAAATATTTCTCCTTTGTTTATTGTGAGATTTATTCCTTTTAAAACATCAGCAGAGTTTTTTTCATATCTGAACCAAACATTTTTAATTTCAATAAAAGGTGTATTATTGTTATTTTCCCTTCTTGGAACCTCACTCTTCGTTATATCATTTTCGTTTGCAAAGGCTTCAAGCCAAATTCTTCCGTCTTTTACGGTTACGGGGTAATCTGAACCATCACAGAGTCCACCATACACACGCATAGGTGTAGGAAGTGCCCTAAACATTGGATGATTCATATCCTTTAAGGTTTTTCCTGTTTCTTTTGGTGTTCCGTCTGCAATAATTTTTCCAAGGTCCATTACAATGACACGCTCACTGATTGCAAGAGCTTCTTCCATGCGATGCTCTGAAAGGATAATAGTTGTTCCAAGCTCCTGATTGATTTTTTGCAAAGTTTTTAAAAATTCCATTGCGGCGATTGGGTCGAGTTGCGCCGTTGGCTCGTCCAAAATCAAAACATCAGGCTGCATTACCATAACTGATGCTAAATTTAAAAGCTGTTTTTGTCCGCCTGAAAGCTCTTCTATGCTTTTGTGGAACCATTTATCTATTCCAAAAAACGACGCCATCTCAGAAACTCTTTTTCGTATTTCGCTTGTTTTATAGCCTAAGCTTTCAAGTCCGAATGCAAGCTCGTGCCAAACCTTATCGGTCACGATTTGATTTTCTACATCCTGCATTACAAAGCCTATTTTTTCAGTTTGAGTTTTAATATCTGTGTCAGACAATTTTTTGCCTGAAAATTCAACACTCCCAAAAAGATTTCCTGTAGGCGAAAGCGTAGTTTTTAATAATCTTAAGAATGTTGTTTTTCCGCAACCGGATTGACCGCAAAGACACACGAATTCCCCTTTGTTTATACTTACGGATATGTCATCCAAGGTTTTGTTTTTGCTTTCTGGATATGTAAAGCTTAAATTTTGCGTTTTAAATATTTCCATCTTATCGCCCCCCAGAGTTCAATTATAACAGGCATTGTACAAAGCAACAAAAATGCGATATACAAGGTTATTCCGTAAAATGTAATTTTTTCGTATTCTATGCTCGGATAAAAGATAAATTTTGTTTTGCCAAGCATTACACCAATCAAAAGATATACACTTAATACTACAATAAAAAGGAGTGCCCTTATGTCTTTTAAAGATATTTTAAATACAGAAAAGGATGTTCTTCTTTTTAAACCATATCCGCGGGCGCGCATACTGTCTGATATGTCAACCGCATTTTCTAACGACCAGCTTGTAACAGATGATATAACAGCTGTGCCGTTTTTTATTCTTTTTAAAAGGCTCCCGCTATCAATATCCTTGCCCATAGTTTTTTGTGCCTGCATCTGCAATTTGATTTGGTTTATAAATTTAGGAACAAGTCTTAGTGTCATAGAAAAAATCAAGGCAAATGACGGTGCAGTTTTTCCAAAAAGATATATAAATTTATCACTCGTCATAATTTCACTGTAGCAGGAAAACCAGATTATTACACTAAAAACCATAGTTGCAGATACAGCACCATAAAATACAGACTCGAAGGTTAAGGCATTTCCATTTGGAAAATAAGCTAAAATCGTTACGCCCTGATGATTAAACAAAGGATTTAAAAGCGCCATAAATATTACAAAAGGAAAAAGATACAAAAAACGTGTTAATGCGCACTTTTTCCCGTTTATTACAGCAAAAAACAAAAGCGACGAAACAAACGACGTAAACAAAATTACCGGATTCATAAACGCCATACTAAAGCCGATTATAACAACAAAATATGTAAAATTTACAATAGGATGGTATGTTTTAAACTCGCTTTTCATCTTTTACCCCCTTTGATTAATTTCTACATTTTTAGAGTATATCATATTTAGCCTTATATTTCAATTATAAAGTTGAATTATAAGTACCTTTCTGGAAACGACAATTTTAGAGAAAAGCGAAAAGATAAGAATAGAAAAATAAACGACAACTTTCTTAAAGAAAATTGTCGTTTATTTTTGGTGGAGATGAGGAGAGTCGAACTCCTGTCCGAAAAAAGTTCCGTTCCAAGCACTCCGGGTGCAGTTTGTGATTAAAATTCCCGCCCTGTAAGGTTCACAAACAAACCCGACAGTTTAGTAGCTTCATAGGTCATGGTTGCCGCAAAGCTTTGGCAACTCACGTTCACCGCTTAAATGATACCCTGTTGTCAGTTGCGGTACACCAACAAAGAGCAACTGCCATTAATTAGGCAGCGTAAGCTAATCTATTATTGTCGATTATATTTAAAAATACGGATTTTAAAGTGGCTCCGCACCACTACCCGCTCTTAAAAGTTCTCTTTTCCCGTCGAAACCGTTGCATCCCCATATTCAGTTGTTCCTTATTGATTTTAACATTATTCTCTCCCAAAGTCAACGGTTTAATTCTGACATATTTGTAAACATTTATACACGTTTTGCTATCTTATAAACAGCATCTGCGGCTTTTTCAACATCGGCGGTTGTGTTAAAAAATCCGAAGCTTATTCTTATACAGCCTGTTGCATCTGTCTTTAATGTTTTATGAGCAAGATACGCACAATGAAGCCCTGAACGTACACATATACCAAATTCATCATTTAAAATTTGTGCCGCTTCAACACAATCTAAGCCAAGTATGTTAAACGCGCAAATTCCACCACGATGTTCTCCGCCCAAAATTTTTATATTTTCAATATTTTTTATTTTTTCTTCAAACTGCTCCCTGAGCATTTTTTCGTGATTGCCTATATTGTTTGCACCTGTTTCCAAAATAAATTCAGCCGCGGCACGAAGTCCTGCAATGCATGCTACATTCATCGTTCCGCACTCTAACATATCAGGAAAAAAATCAGGCTGCAAAAGGCTTTCTGAAACACTGCCTGTTCCGCCTTCTATGATTGGCTTTATATTTACGCCTTCTTTTACATAAAGACCACCCGTACCCTGCGGTGCCATAAGCCCCTTATGACCGGGAAAGGCAAGCAGGTCTATATTTTTTGCGTCTATAGGAATTGTACCTACACTCTGCGCACCATCTACCATGAAAAGTACATTATTGCGATGGGCAATTTGTGATGCTTTTTCAATATCATAAATATTTCCGCACACATTTGAAGAGTGTGTCATAACTATAAGTCTTGTGTCGCGTCTTATCATTTTTTCAAGCTTATCGACATTTAATTCCCCGTTTTCATTGCCCTTTAAAATTGAATGTGTTACCCCAAACTTTTCCAGCGCCTTTATAGGACGTATAACAGAATTGTGCTCCATTGACGTTGTTATTATATGACCTCCACGCCACATAACACCCTTTATTCCTTTATTTAACGCTTCGGTTGTGTTTTGGCAAAAAGCAATTCTTTCGGGATTTTCTATATTAAAAAGCTCCGCTAACGTTTTTCTTGCATTATATAAAATTTCGCCTGATAAAAGCGACAAGTCGTGACCTGAACGCCCCGCATTTGCGCTGTTTTTAACAAGTGCTTCTACTGTTTCATAATACACAGAATCAGGCTTTTTAAAGCTTGTTGCTGCATTATCTAAATAAATCATTCCATCACTCCCATTTTATTATATGAAAAATATTTTTTTATGTTAGTTGTAAAAAGTATGCACCCTGTTACATATAATGTAGCAGTATATAAAAAAGGAGTGAGTCTTATTAATATTGAAACACTTTTAAAAAATCTTGACAAGGAAAAGCTTTCAAAAATTTTATCAGACCCAAAAGTTCAGGAAAAAGCAAAAAACGTAGATTTTAATAAGCTGATGGAAGAACTGAAGAATAATCCTGATATTGTAAACCAACTAAAAAAACTTTTTTAAGGAGTTCGCCATGTCAGATGAAAATGATTTATTAAAAACCTTAACCTCGCTCCTTGCAAGCGAGTCAGAACCTGAAGAAAAAGAAAAAGTGCAAGAAGAAAGCAACGATGCCACTCCATTTGACTTAGAGACAATCTTAAAGCTTGGCAGCATGTTTTCTGATTTTAGCACAGATGACGAAAGGGCAATTCTTTTACGTGATTTAAAGCCTTTTTTAACTCCTGAAAGGAGAAGTCGGGTTGACCAGACTATAAAAATTTTAAAGCTGTTAAAAATTGCCGAAAAGGCAAAAAACGAGAACTTGTTTTAGGGGGGCGAAAAATGGTTACAAACTATTATAATGCCAGCAATAACTACGAAAAGCCTATCAGGCGTGAGCCAAAGCCGTATATAGAAGTTGCCCCGAAATGCGAAGAACACACATCAAGTGATTCTTCGCTTGATAACGATAAAATAATAATTTTGGGGCTTTTAGCATTGCTCTTTTTCACAAATTGTAATGATATATGGCTTATGCTTGCCCTTTTGTATCTGGCTTTCGGTTAAACATCACTTGCCAAAACAGAATATCCCTTATCACGAACCGCACGGACAAAATCACTTTCCGTTGCGGTTTTGATAATTTTTAAGTTATCATCAACTATATAAACTATATAAAATGTGCTCAGATTAAGTTTTTTTATAATTCTTTTTGCTGGTGCGTTGTGATGTATGGTTAAAAATGATGTGGGTATTATTGCTCTGTCTTTAAATTTTTCTTTTTCATAGATAAGCTCGTTCATTATGAGTAAATCGCTTGTACGTTTTTCTTCTGTAAGGGAAAAAATCAAAAACGCCCCGATTATACAAAGACTCGGATTTCCACGCGTTTTTATCAAAACCAAAATCCCCAGAACTAAAATTACGCCTACAAAAGCCTTTGATATACCGAGTAAAATTTTAGATGCTCTCATTAATCCCTGCGACCTTATCATTACTGCCCGCAGTATTCTTCCGCCGTCTAACGGCGGTACAGGAATTAAATTTATAAAAAGCACCGACCAGTTTACAACCATAAACAATAAAAAGTTTAAATTATTAGCATATTTGTAATAAACACATTGTCCTAAAATTATCATAACGACATTTGCCAAAGGTCCTGCTAAGGCAATTAAAATTTCCTTTTTAGGATAACGGATTACATCCTTTGCAAGCCTTAGTGTCATACCGAAGGGCAGTATAACTATTGATTTTATTTCAACTCCAAGTAAAATAGCAAAAAGCAAGTGAAACAGCTCGTGAATTAAAACTATACCAAACGACATAAAAAACGTCATCTGGCTGTTTAGGATATATGCTAAAATAAGCATCGGAACAAGTAAAATATTTATATATAAAAAACGGGTTATTCTAATCATTTTTTTCACCGAAATCTATAAATTCAGTTGGGTCTAAGTATGTGTCGTTTCTTCGTATTTCAAAATGTATTGTGCTTGTTTCTTCATTTGCACGTCCTATGGTTTGTCCTTTTGACACCTTTTCGCCGACATCAGGCAAAATCTCATTAAGCTGTGCATACATAGTGAAAAGCTCGTCGCTGTGCTTTATTAAAATATATGTGCCATACTCTTTAGTTGTGGCAATTTCTGTAATTTCACCATCTGCTACTGCCAGTATGTTTTCATTTTTATTAACCTTTAAATCAACGCCATAGTTAAATCCGCTTTCTTCCGCATCCTGAACACCAAATCCTTTTACTATACTGCATTTTTCTGCAGGACTCATAAATTCCGAAACAGGATTTAGGCTCTCGATACTATCATCGGTTAAAAATATGCTTTTTACTTTTTCAAATTCTTTATTAATACCTGTCTGCTCTGTTAAAATCAGCGTAATTGCCTTTTTTGTTTTTACTAAAACGTCATCCGATGTCATTTTTACTATACTTGCCGCGACAAGCAGAACAGCACAAAATATCAGCTGAAATTTAAACGTATTTCCGGTTTTTGAGGGTATGTTTTTCCTTGTATATCTCATAATTGTCCTCCTTAATGGTTGTACAATATTATATTAGGAAAAGCGGGACAATATGACAAAAAGGGATGTAGCTTAAGCTACAGCCTTTTTTATACTGCTATGATTTCATACTCTTCATACTCAATTTCATCAGTTCCTATAAATTGCTCGATTATGTCGTGCACAGACGTTGGTGTTACTGTATTATCCGCTAAAACATCAGCGACATACCTTGCTTCGCGCTCTGTACAAAAAATATCAAATACCTTTCGATATTCAATTCTTAATGTGCCTTGGTTTGTTTTTTCTCTTTTTAAAACCTCCACACCGTAAGTATTCTTTGCTTCTCCCTCTAAATAGATTTCTTTTTCTAAGGTATAGTACTCAAGTGTGAAGCTTCTTTCTTTTTCTTCCTTGATGCTAACCTCTACCTTCCTGACAATTTTTCTGATGCTCATTTTAATCTCCTTGCTCATATTTAGTATGTTTTCTTTCGACGATACACATTATATAGTATCTTATGTTACAAATCAATTACAAAACTTCGACATTTTTAATGGACTTGGTAAATTTTTTAAAAAAACAACGTATAAAAGGTCGAAAAAAGAGCAAATTCAGAAAAAAGTGGTAAATATTATGGACATTTACTTTTTTTTATAGTATAATATATATTACGCTTTAAAATTTAAGAGAGTGAGGTATATTATGAACGAAATAAAACAAAAATACGGTCTTTTAACAGCCATTGCAATGGTTGTTGGTATCGTAATCGGTAGTGGTGTTTTCTTCAAGGCAGAAAAAGTTCTATCTGCTACAGGCGGTAACCTGCCGTTAGGTATTTTAGCTTGGATTGTTGGTGGCTTAATCGTACTGATTTGTGCCTATACATTCTCAATTCTTGCAAATCGTCACTTGAAGGTAAACGGCATTGTTGATTATGCTGAAAACATTGTAGGTAAAAAATACGCCTACTTTATGGCTTGGTTTATGTCATTTATTTACTACCCAAGCTTAACATCAGTTTTAGCCTGGTTGTCTGCAAGATACACAGGTGTGCTTTTAGGCTTCAGCCCTGTGGGTGCTGAAGTAATGATAATTGCTTTTGTGTATATGGTTGCATTATTTGCTATCAATGTACTATCCCCTATTATTGCAGGTAAGCTCCAGGTTGCAACTACATTTATAAAGCTTGTTCCCTTGGTTTTAGTAGGTGTTGTAGGACTGTTTGTAGGTCTTAACAACGGCTTGACTGTGCAGAATTTCACAACAGTTGTTTCTGAACCTGCAGGCGGTCCGTGGGTTGCATTATTTACATCAGTTGCAGCTTGTGCCTTTGCTTACGACGGCTGGATTATTGCTACAAGCATCAATGCCGAGCTTAAAAATCCAAAGAGAAACCTTCCTATCGCATTAACATTAGGTATGATTATTATTATAGCAGTATATGTTCTTTACTACATAGGCTTAGCTGGCGGTGCTACAAATGCCGAAATGATGGCAAACGGCGAAACAGGTGCTATTACAGCATTTTCCAACATTTTCGGTTCCTTTGCAGGCAGCGCATTATTCGTGTTTGTTGTTATTTCATGCCTTGGTACCCTAAACGGACTTATGATTGCAACATCACGTGGTATTTATGCATTATCCGCAAGAAACGAAGGTCCTAAGCCTGCAATGTTCGGAAGACTTGATGAAGACACAAATATGCCTACAAACTCATCAATTATCGGTATTTTGTTGGCAGCATTGTGGTTATTCTTCTTCTACGGCTCAGCTTTAGCTGACCCACACTGGTTCGGTATGTTTGCATTCGATTCATCCGAGCTTTCAATCGTATCAATTTATGCTTTATACATTCCTATTTTCATTATGATGATGAAAAGAGAACGCGATCTGCATCCAATCAAGAGATTTGCAGCTCCTGTACTCAGTATATTAGGCTGCTTGTTTATGGTTGTTTCATTGGTTGTTTCACATGGTTGGATACCAACATTTGCTTTTATAATCATTGGCGGGTTAATAATGTTGGCAAGTATATTCTTTTATAAAAAGAACCAATAAAACCAATTATAAAGGGGTGTAGCATTGCTACAGCCCTTTTATTATTTCTTTTTCATAATTTGTTTCAATTTTTAAATCTTCGGTGTAACATATTTTACCCGACTTTTCTATTAAAATCATCGAAAATGTTTTGTCCTTTTTCCAAAGCTCTATTGCTTTATCCTTTCCCATTACAAAAAGCGCCGTAGAAAGTGCATCAGCTTTAGTTGCATTATCATCAATAACTGTAACAGACGTAAGCTCGTTATTCGCAGGCTCTCCGGTTTTCGGATTTATTATATGGTGGTATTTTTTCCCGTCTTTTTCAAAATTTCTTACATAATCGCCTGATGTTACCACAGACGTATCTGACGCACTAACCGTTGCATAAATTCCGCTTCCAAACGGATTTTGTATGCCAACTTTCCATAAATCTCCATTTGTGTTTTTTCCTATAACGGAAACATTACCCCCCAATGATAAAACTGCCGAGTTTATACCTTCTTTTTTTAGAATTTCAACTATTCTGTCAGCACAATATCCCTTTGCTATTCCGCCAAAATCTATATCGTTGCTCTCTTCCATTTTTTTCAGGGCATTTTTTAATTCCTGAGTGTCGGGCACTTTATATTCCTTTTTTCCGAATTCTTCCGAATAAAATCCCCATACACGCATTATGGGTGCTATACGAACATCAAACGCACCGTTTGTTTTGCTTGAAATTTCGTTTGATAATTTTAAAAGCTTTTGGGTTTCTTCATCATTTTCAGAAATTATATTTTTAATATTTGAAATTTTAAATTTTTCGTTTATTCTTTTTATTTCATCTTCGGCCTTTATGAGTGCATTTTCTCCATTATTTCCATATACTGTCATCGTTATATGGGTGTCCATCGAAAACACAGTTCTTTCGTTTTTTTCAACACCTGCACACGACGAGAACAAAAGAACGCATACAATCACACAAAGAAGTCGTTTCATAATCTACCTCGGTAAATGAAATTTTTCTGTGACGTTTAAGGTATAAGTCGCACAAAGTCCTGTAAAAGTACCGGTTATAATAGCAACAGGAATAAGTATTGTTAAATACCAAACGATTTTTTCTGTGCCAAGTAAAATAATTGCCGCTATAATCTGACCTATATTGTGAAATATAGCACCTGTAATTGACACTGCCCACATTTGCTTTTTAGAAACAAATCTGAACATTATCCACTCAGCCGCAAAGCACAAAAGTCCGCCAATAGTACTGTAAAAAAGCGATACTGCTGAGCCTGTAAAAAAGTTTCCCAAAAATATTTTTAATAAAAGGACTATAAACGCCGAACGAGTGCCAAGTGTTACTTTTGCATAGAGAGTTACCATATTGGCAAGTCCTAATTTTACACCGGGAATAGGCACTATGGGGGGTATTTGGCACTCCAACACAAAAATAACAAGCGAAGTTGCCGCTAAAATTGCGGTTGCTGTCAATTTTCTAACATTCATATTTATCTCCCTGAAACCGCATCTATATCTGCGGTGTTTTTATATTCAATGATTACCTTGTTTGGGAGGCATACTATGGCATCATACTTGTTTTGCAATTTGCCGTGACGTACACAAAGCTTGTCAGGACACGTTGCTTCCTGCATATAGACCTTACCGTCTTTAACTAAAACTGTGTTTTTTCCGTGTTCTGTTTTAATTTCAAACTCTTTGTCCTGTGTTAAATCTATTTGCTCCGTTGTTTTTCCGTTAACAGTTACTACAGCAATACTGTTTTCCGGCTGAATACTGTTTATGATGAATGCAGCCGTTGTAAAAACGACAAATACTACACAAAAAACAATAGCAAGCTTTTTGTTGAGTGTCATACGCCTCCCCCTTTTTAACAATTATAGCAGAAATTCTTTAATTTTTAAATAGTTTTTAGTGTTATTTTTTAATTTTTTCTCTTAAAATATTATCTATAGGTGAAAATTTACATTTTATTAATACTGAGTCTTTATTTTACTGTTATAATTACTGTGATACAAACAAGGAAAGGAAAATAAAAATGAAAGCAAAAAAACTCATGGGCAAAGCAGCAAGCCGATTAAAATCCTTTGCACAAAAATTTAATTCACTTTCAAAAATCAAGAAAATTTTAGTTATTGTGGTTGCAATTTCAATTATTACTCTTATTGTTTTATTGACAGGCACAGCCAATAACAAACCTGCTATGACTACTACATACGTTGAAGAAACAGTACAAAAACAGAGTATCACTTCTTCAATTACAGGATCTGCCGTAGTTATGCCAAAGGATCAGTATTCTATTACTGCCTTAGTTTCAGGCGATGTTATATTTGCCGATTTTGAGCAGGGAGACGTAGTAAAAGAAGGAGATATTTTATATCAGATTGATTCGTCTGATGCTCAGAACACAATAGAAAATTCAAACATTTCCTATGAGCGTTCACAGTTAGATTACAACAAGGCTGTGGATAATTATAATAATTTGACCGTTCGTGCAGAGTGTACAGGCGTTATTAAAAATCTGTATGTCAAATCAGGTGATACGATAAACAACGGCACAAAAATTGCTGACATTTATGACGATTCCTATTTAATACTTACACTTACCTTTAATGATGCAGACGCTGAGAATTTTTATGTAGGCGAAGAAGCAACCGTCAGAATTTCTTCTAACGGAGAAATGATATCTGGAACAGTTGTGAGTGTAAACGAAAAGGGTTATGCATCTTCCGGCAACACCTTGGTGCGAACAATAAAAATTAAGGTTAAAAACCCCGGCGTTTTAACAACTGCAGAAACTGCCACGGCAACAGTTGAGGGTTTTATGAGCAACAGCACAGGAACCTTTGAATACATATCAGAAAAAACTATTACAGCCAAAGCTCAGGGAGACATTGATGCAGTTTATGTAACTCAGGGTTCAAGAGTTACAAATGGCACAAAGCTCGTTCATATTGACAGCAGTACAATTTCTGACAGTTTAAAATCGTCGCAGCTATCGCTGAAATCTTCCCAGCTTTCTCGTGAAAATGCACAGAAAAAATTAGAAGATTACACAATTACAGCACCAATTTCAGGTACAGTTGTAGCTAAAAATGTGAAAGCAGGCGATAAACTCGACAATCAGAATATGTCAAAGGAAATGGCTGTTATTTATGATATGTCAAGCTTAGAGTGTGAGCTTTCAGTTGACGAGCTTGACATTAAAAACGTGGAAGTCGGTCAAAACGTGGTAATTACATCAGATGCAGTAGAGGGCAAACGCTATAACGGAACAGTCTCAAATGTTTCTATAAACGGCACAACCCAAGGGGGTGTAACCACCTACCCTGTTACTGTCGTGATAAATGACTTTGACGAAGATTTGCTGCCCGGTATGAACATCGATGTAGAAATTATAACATCTATGGCAACTGATGTTTTAGCTGTTCCTGTTTCCGCTGTTAATCGTGGAGGCGTGGTTTATGTAAAGGGCGAAAAAACTGATGAAAAAGATGCCGCTCCTGACGGCTACAAATCGGTCAAGGTGGAAACAGGCGTATATAACAACCAATATATCGAAATAAAATCAGGGCTGTCTGAGGGCGATACTATTTATGTTCCGCAAATATTATCATCAGGTAAAGACGCAGGCTTTGCAGGTATGATGGGTGCTATGAGTAGCGGTATGCCGTCAGGTATGGGCGGTGGTATGCCGTCAGGAATGAGCGGTAGTATGCCGTCAGGAATGAGCGGAAACCGCAGTGGAATGAGATAACAACTGAAAGGCGGAAATAATATGGAAAATGTAAGCTCTGGGCCTTTGGTTGAATTTCGTGATATTTATAAAATTTACGAAATGGGCGATAGTAAAGTCCACGCGTTAGACGGCGTTTCTTTTTCGGTTTTTAAAGGTGAATTTGTGGCAATCATCGGTCAGTCAGGCAGCGGTAAATCAACCTGTATGAATATTATCGGTTGTCTGGATGTGCCCACAAGCGGTACTTATCTTTTAAATGGCACAGATGTTAGCCGCTTAACAGATGACGAGCAAGCAGAAATAAGGAACAAAACCTTAGGCTTTATTTTTCAGCAGTATAATCTGCTTCCAAAATTAAATATTTTAGACAACGTAAAACTTCCCCTTTTATATAAAGGGTTGAATGACAAAGAACAAAAAAGCCTTGCAACAGAGGCCTTGATGCGTGTGGGAATAGCTGATAAAGCTCACCACAAACCATCACAGTTATCAGGCGGTCAGCAACAAAGAGCTTCTATTGCAAGAGCATTAGCAGGCGCACCTTCCGTTATTTTAGCAGATGAGCCAACAGGCGCTTTGGACTCTCGCACAAGCAAGGATGTTATAGATTTTTTAGTTGAACTTAATAAACAAGGAAACACTATTATCCTGATTACTCACGATAATCAGATTGCAGCCCGTGCTAAAAGAGTCATAAGGTTACAAGACGGAAAAATCACTTATGACGGTAATGCTTCAGGTGACGAAATTATTCGCACCACCGTTCTTTTTAAAAGAAAAGAGGTGGCAAAATAATGAATTTTTCAAAAACAGTAGGGCTTGCTTTTTCGAGCATACTCTCTAACAAATTACGCTCGTTCCTTACAATGCTTGGCATCATAATAGGCGTTGCGGCAGTAATTATTTTAGTAAGTATTATGGACGGCATTACAGGCAAGGTAGAAGATTCCTTTGAAAGCTTTGGTATGAATAACATTACTGTTGTCATTACATCCCGCGGGAGCACAAGAAAGGTTGAGCCCGATGATTTATATAATCTTATTGATGAACATCCCGACTTATTCAGCTACTGCTCACCTAAGGTTACAACTAACGCAAATATAAAATCTCCCAACAGCTCTGAAAGTTCTTCTTCATCTGTTACAGGCGTTGATGAAACCTACGACGAAATAGATAAGCTCGTCACAGAACAAGGAAGATTTTTACAATATGTGGATATAGATAAGCTGCTGAAGGTTTGTGTTATCGGTACGTACTATGAAAATGAATATTACGGCAACGGCAAAGCTCTGGGGCAAACTATAAAAATTAACGGCGAGCCTTACACCATTGTTGGTGTATTGGAAGAACAAGCCGACTCCACAGAGGGTTCTTCTGACCAATGCATTTATATTCCCTACACAAATGCTTCCAAAATGTCTTGGAACAGGTCAATCGGCACATACACCGTATGTATAAAAGACGCTAATAACTTAGACGGAGCAAAAGCAGTTTTAGAACAAAAACTCACCGAGGTTTTAGGCAATGACGATTACTATAACTTAATAGCAACTCAGGAAATTTTAGAAGAAATGAACAGCATTACGGACACTTTGAAAAACGCACTGGTTTTAATTGCAGGAATTTCTCTTTTAGTTGGCGGCATAGGTATTATGAACATAATGTTGGTATCAGTAACAGAACGAACAAAGGAAATAGGCATAAGAAAATCATTAGGTGCCAAGAAAAAGCACATAATGCAACAGTTTGTTGTTGAAGCAGGCACAGTAAGCGGTCTTGGCGGTGTAATAGGAATCATAGTCGGGGGCATTTCTGCCTACACTGTTGGCATGGCGCTGGGAATTACAGTTTTACCGTCGATAAGTTCTATTGTTGTAGCCTTCAGCGTTTCTGTGGGCATTGGCATTTTATTCGGCTTTTTACCTGCCAAAAACGCCGCTAACCTTAACCCCATAGACGCACTGCGTTTTGAATAGATCGTGAAAGGAAGAATTCTAGTGAAAAAAATATTATCTTTACTTATTTCAGCAATTTTAATGTTATCCATAATCGTGAGCGCATCCGCAACGTCTGACTACGAAAGAGAGTTGCTTTCCGCTCTGTCCATTATGCAGGGGGATACAAACGGAAATATGAGATACGGTGACAAGGTTTCCCGTGCAGAATGTGCAAAAATTGTTGTGCAAACATCTTTGCACAGAGATACTGTGTCACTTTTCTCAAAAATTTCGCCCTTTAAAGATGTGACCTATACACATTGGGCTTCTCCATACATTGCAGTAGGTATTAAAAACGACTTGTTTAAGGGATATTTAGATGCTACATTCCGTCCTTTTAATACTGTTTTGTATGAAGAGGCTATAACGATGTTTTTGCGTGTTTTAGGCTATACTGACGAAGATTTTAAAAACGATTGGCCCTACGACAGAATTGAAGTTGCGAAAAGCATTGGTCTACTCAATAATGTGAACAAGTCAATCGGTCAGGAATTGACAAGACGTGACATTTCTGCTATGGCTTACAATACGCTTATGTCAAATGCAAAAAATTCCCAGACCACATACCTTTCTAATTTTAACAGAACGATAGGACCCAAAACCGTCTCATCTTCTGTTTGGTATGAAGATTTTGGTGCAGACAATACACTTACAGTTGTTCGTGATGGTGTGAAAGCATCTCTTTCCGAAGTCATTACAAATGACGTTGCTTACTATATGGTGGAATACAACACAGCACTTGTGTACTCCAAAAAAATCACAGGCATATATGAAAGTGCAACACCTACTAAAGAAGCTCCAAAAACTGTTACAATATCAGGAATTACATACAATATAGAAGGTGTTGACGCATATTCTAAGCTTTCCGCAGGGGGTTCTTTTAAATACGGTGACACAGTTACGCTTCTTTTGGGGAAAAATGGTGATATAGCAGACGTTTTAACAAATCAACAGTTCTCTGAAAAGGTTTACGGCTTTTTAACAGCATCAGGAACAAAGGAAACAACAGTTGCAGGAACTTCCGTTACAAAGCCTTATGTGAAGCTTATTTTACCATCAGGCGATACTCGTGAATATATAGCAAGCAAGGATTACAGCTCTATGCTCAATAAAGTCGTTGTTGCAAACTTTAAAGACGGTATTGCAACACTTTCAAAAAGCTCATCAAGTGGTGTTTCAGGAAAATTTACCTGGACACAGAGCACAAAAAAGCTTGGCGCAACTCCCCTTGCAGATGATGTTAAAATATTAGAGGTTTCCACAATCGAATCCTACGAAACAGCAACTACAAAAAGTGTATTTCCCCAAAGATTAAACGGAATGAATTTAGGGTCTTTAGATGTTTTATATGCTCACAAAAATTCCGACGGGTTAGTTGATGAACTGATTTTATCCGATACAACAGGTGATATGCACACCTACGGAATAATGAAAAAAGCCAAAAGCAATTCCAATGAAATGTACATTTCAGGCTCTTACGAATACATCGCAAACGGGAATAATTACTCGATTAATACAAATAACAAAAGCTTTGGCGTTTCATCAGGCGAAGCAGTAAAAATCACATCCGACGGAAAGAGTGTTTCATCAATTTCTGCAATCCCGAAAATTGCTTCAGGTAAAATTTCAGAAGTCTCAGGCTCTTTACTTACTTTAAACGGCAAGGATTATGTTTTATCTGACAGCGTACAAATTTATACAAAGAAATCCTACGAATACACTATGATTACAAAAGATGAACTTATTGAATACTCAAAAGACTATCAGGCTGCCATATATGCAGATAAATCAACAGCTTCAGGCGGAAGAGTAAGAATTATAGTTCTTTCTTAAATTTACAATTTAATACAAAAATTAACTTTTCTTGTTTACAAATTATTTATATTGTGATAAAATTATTTTGGATAATTTAGAAGTCTTTAGAAATAACGTTTTCTCATCGACAAGACGAGATATTTGAATTTTTAAGCGTTTATTCGCCCTGTCGCTTTTGCGTCAGGGTTTTTATTTTAAAAAAATAATAAAAGGAGAGATTATGATTATGGAAAAAAACACACAAAACGGCATTTATGATGCCCGTCAACTCGGCAAACCAAGAATGTTAGTGTTAGGGTTTCAACACGTGTTTGCAATGTTCGGTGCTACAGTTTTAGTTCCGCTTCTAACAGGTTTAGACATTGCAACAACACTACTCATGGCAGGCTTGGGTACACTTTTATTCCACATTCTAACAAAATTTGAGGTGCCTGCATTTTTAGGCTCTTCATTCGCATTTTTAGGTGGTTATGCTGCTATTGCTCCACTTTTAGAAAACGGACAAGCTAACACAGAGCTTCTTCCTTATGCTTGCTTAGGCGTTGCGGTTGCAGGCTTGGTTTACTTAGTTTTAGCACTTTTAATTAAGCTCGCAGGTGTTAAAAAGGTTATGGCTTACTTCCCGCCAATTGTTACAGGTCCTATTATTATTGCAATTGGATTAAGCTTAGCAGGCAGTGCAGTTGATAACTGCAGCGGAAACTGGCTTATCGCAATTATCGCTTTAGCCTTAATTATTATATTTAATATTTGGGGCAAAGGTATGGCTAAAATTATTCCTATTTTAATCGGTGTTTTAGGCTCTTGTGCTATTGCCGCAGTTTTAGCTTTAATTTGGGGCGAAACAATATCTATTAATGGTCAGGATTATATCTGTTTGGCAGGAAAAGAAAATCTGCAGTTATTCTCAGTTGGTTCATTAGAAAATCTGAAGAACGCTGCTTGGATTGGCTTCCCAATCAAGTGGAATGGCACAGTTTTTGGCGGTATCGATTGGAGCAACTCTTCAATGATTATAAGCTCAATCGTTGCTATAGCACCTATTTCACTTGCTACAATGATGGAACACATCGGCGATATTTCTGCTATTTCTTCTACTGTTGGTAAGAACTTCATCGCAAAACCAGGTCTTCACAGAACATTGTTAGGCGACGGTTTAGCTACAGCACTTGCTTCACTTTTCGGCGGCCCTGCAAATACAACATACGGCGAAAATACAGGTGTTTTAGCTTTATCAAAGGTTTATGACCCAAGAGTTATAAGAATTGCCGCTGTAATTGCTGTAATACTTTCATTCTCTCCTAAATTTGCTGCTTTAATCAGCGTTATTCCTACAGCAGTTATAGGTGGTATTTCATTCGTTTTATATGGTATGATTTCTGCTATCGGTATAAGAAACGTTGTTGAAAACAGGGTTGACTTCACAAAGAGTCGTAATCTTATCATTGCAGCTATAATTTTAGTTTGTGCATTAGGATTAGGAAGCATTTCCTTTGCAATCGGAAGCATTACAATTTCACTTTCTGCTTTAGCCACAGCTTCTATTGCAGGTATAATCTTAAATGCAATTCTTCCCGGAAAGGATTACGTTTTCGGTGAAACCCCCGAAGAAACAGAAACAGGCGTAGAGTTTAAGGTTTGATAATTTAATTAATTTATAAAAAGTGGCGGTAGCAAATGCTACCGCCACTTTTTTGAATATTTTTTTGTTTTTCTATCAAAATAAATCATAGGATTTTTTATTTTGGGAGATTTTATATGAGTAAAAAAGTAGGAAAGCAAACCATATTTTTCCATAACCCACCACACATAAAGGCGTTTGCATCAACCGCAGGCAGTAAAGAAGCCGAAGGTCCTTTCGGGCAAAAATTTGATTTGACTACAAACGACGTATATTGGGGAGAAAAAACATGGGAAAAGGCAGAGAGTAAATTCGCAAAGGAAGCATTAAACAAAGCACTTTCAAAAGGCGATACAAAAGCACAGGATGTAGACTATATTTTCGCAGGCGATTTACTTAACCAATGCGTTGCAACAAGCTGTGGTTTAAAAGATTTTAATGTTCCATACATTGGTCTTTTTGGTGCTTGCTCTACTATGGGACTTTCAATGAAATTGGCTGCTATGTCGATTGACGGCGGTTTTGCAAAAACCGCTGCTGCTGTTACGTCAAGTCATTTCTGTTCTGCAGAGCGACAGTTCCGTTTCCCCTTAGAATACGGCGGTCAAAGACCACCAAGCGCACAATGGACAGTAACAGGTTCTGCCTGTGTATTGTTAGACTACGACCAGGGAAATGTAAGAATTGAGTGTACAACATCGGGAAAAATTGTAGACCCCGGTATTACCGATGCTAACAATATGGGTGCTGCTATGGCACCTGCTGCTATTGACACTTTAGAAACTCACTTTAACGATACAAAAAGGACACCTGATTATTATGATGCAATTTTCACAGGAGATTTGGGCAAAGTGGGAAAAGCCATTGTAATTGATTTAATGAAAAAACGCGGTTACGATTTATCCAGAAATTATTTTGACTGCGGTGAGCTTATATTTGATGAATCTCAGGATGTTCACTCAGGCGGCAGCGGTTGTGCTTGCTCAGGGCTTATTCTTTGCGCTCACATTTTGCCTGAAATGATAAGAGAAAACTATAAAAGAGTTCTCTTTATGCCGACAGGTGCACTAATGAGTCCAACTGTTGTGCAACAAGGGGAATCTATTTCGGGAGTTGCTCATGCTTTGAGTCTTTATATAGAATAAAACGAGGCTTTGCCTCGTTTTATTTTTTCCAATCTGAAATTTTATTTTTATTAACCAAGTAAGCTTTCTCTGCAATTTCTGCCAACGGCGTGTCGGATAAGGAGTCGGAATAAAAGCTTTCTATTTTTTGTTTTCCGTATTTTTCATAAAACCTTAAAACCTTTTCATTGCCATAGCAGTTTTTACCGTCATAAATTCCGGTTTTTTTATCTACCCTTGATGCAAGAAGGTTAATTCCCAGTCGAGAGCAAGGGTATTTAAGCAAAAATTCAGGAGATGCCGAAATTATAACATCATCGCTCTTTTTGCAATCTAAATACCAACCCTTAATTTTTGACATATTTTTTTCCCAAAAGCGCTCAAGCAAATAGTCGATATTATCTATCCCGTTCAAAAAACAATAAAACTTTTCTTTCATCGTTGTTTTATCATAAGCTTTTATAAAATACAGAAAAAACGCCCATAACTGCTTAGGAAGATATTTTAAAATTGACGTTTTTTTTACAATACAGTATTTATAAAAATTTACGGTGCTGTCGCCGTGATATATTGTTTTATCAAAATCATATACGTTCATATAACGCTCCTGAAATTCATTTTTTATAAGTATATCACAAAAGCTAAAGGTTTGCAATAAAAAGCTTTTATATGTTCCTACTCAGCGATTTCACTCAGCGCACGCTTATGCATATAATGAATATTTCTCGTTGAATAATTTAAAAGCTCAGAAATTTCCTCCCAATCACGCCCGTCTATATATCTATATCGCAAAAGCATTGCTTCTGCTCCGTTTTTCACATTATCAATTTCTTTTTCTATCGCTCTCTTTTCTTTTAAAATGCTGTTTACCTTTTTACATAATTTAATTTTTTCACTTTTTAAATTATGTAGTGTGTTTTCTGATTCGCTGCTGTCGGCAGGAGATAAAATTTTAGTTAACTCCTCTAACATTTTATATTCCCTTGCAAATCTTTTTAATTCCTTTAAATCCACTCTGTACTTTTCAAACTTTTTTTGCTTTTTGTCTATACTCAAGAGTCATCACGACCTTTGTAAGAATATTTTAATTTGTCGTGGTTGTACTGGTCGCATGTTTTATAAAAGCTACAGGCTTTATTTTCGCAAACAAGCTCATACAAAACACTGCATTCACCACGACGATAACCAAAGCAATCGGTTTTTATCTTTGATTTGTTCAATATTTCTCATCCTTTCATTTATTCTTGACCGGTCTATAGATATAGTTTAACATATTAAATATATTTTGTCAAGTATGTTAAATAGAATTTTGTTTAATTTGTTAAATATGTGTTGACAAAGGGGATTTTTTGTCATATAATGTCTAATATACTAAACAAAAGAGGTGTAAATTATGACAATAGGCGACATAATTAAAGAATACAGAGAAAAATATAATATTACAATGGATGAATTTTCATTAAAGAGCGGTTTGAGTAAAGGATACATTTCAATGCTCGAAAAGAACGAAAACCCGAGAACAAAGCTCCCTATTATGCCAACAACAAAAACTCTTACTGCGGTTTCTTCTGCTATTGGGCTTAGCGTTGCAGAGCTTATGAAAAAGCTCAATGGCGTATCTTGCGACATTGGTGAAATCCCCGTGGATGCTATGGTTTTAGTTCCTGTCGTGGGGTTGGTTCGTGCAGGATACGGCGGTCTCGCTTTTGAATGTGATATGGGACACGAAACAGTTGACATAAATGTAATATCAGGATACAACAGGGATGATTTCTTTTATTTGAAGGTTAAGGGAGATAGTATGGAGCCAAGGCTTTATGAAGGAGATTTGGTTTTGGTTCGCAGGCAGTCAAGCATTGACAATGGCTCTTACGGCGTTGTTACTATTGATGACGAAGAGGGCGTTGTAAAAATTGTGCAGTACGACAAGGATTCAATAACGCTTATTTCCCAGAATCATAACTACCCACCCAGAAAATTTGTGGGAGCTGATGTGCAAAGGATAAGGGTTATAGGAAAAGTTATTGAAAGTAAAAGTAAGTTTGTATAAAAAAAGGGTTGTGGCAAAGACCACAACCCTTTACTTATGATTTATCTATATCTCTATGATTTGTAACTGTATAATAATTTTTTTGACTCAAGATGTTTTTTAAATGCTCTGCAACAGCCACCGAGCGATGTTTTCCACCCGTACAACCAATTCCGATAACCAAAGAATTTTTACCTTCATCGGTATATAACGGAAGCAAGTGGAGTAATAGGCTTTCTAATTTTTCTAAAAATACCTGACTCGATTCGCAGGATAACGCATAATCGGAAACTTCTTTGTCCTTACCTGTTTTTTCTTTTAAATTTTCTTCATAAAACGGATTTGGCATAAAGCGAACATCAAAAACCAAGTCGCAATCAAGCGGTATTCCGCGCTTAAATCCGAATGAAACTAAGGTTACGCTTAAATTTTCGTAAATTCTGTCGGCACTGTCGAAATACGCCGCCATTTTTTCTTTCAATTCCTTAATCAAAAGGTTTGATGTATCCAAAACAATATCGGCTCGGCACTTAATGTCTGCAAAAAGCTCTCTTTCTAAGTTTATACCGTCTTCTATTCTGCCTGCGCCTTGCGGATGCTTACGCCTTGTTTCTTTATATCTCTTTATAATAGTTTCATCGTTTGCATCTAAAAAGATTACACTGCACTCGTTTCCCCTTTTTTTAAACTTGTCAATTTCTTCGCCTAAATATTTTACTAATTCTCCACTTCTTGCATCCACAACAAGTGCAATTTTTCTTAACTTGAAATTAGAATTTTCGCAAAGTGAAACGAAGCTTGAAATCAAAACAGGCGGAATATTGTCAACACAATAGTAACCGATATCTTCAAGCATATGAATTGCCGCAGTTTTGCCCGCACCCGACATACCTGTTATTATTACTGTTTTCATAATTTCCTCCTCGATATTTCAAAATTTTATTTACAATATAATTGTATCACACCAAGAACAAAATGTTAAGTTTTTTTTGATTTTGAGCATACTAAATTTATATTTTTTGGAAAGGAAATCAAATATGAAAATTTCATTAGAAAAAAATCTTAACGAATTGGAAAGCTATTTAAAAAACAGAGGATATACAATCGTTTCTGAAAGTGAATCGGCTGATGCATACATTTATGAAAGCACGCCTATTACACAAATTAATGCAAAAAACTTTTCTCCTGTTTCTACATTATCTTCTGACCCTATGCTTTTAGTTAATGCCAATAACAAAAGCTTTGAAGAAATCGAAGAAATTTTAACACAAAAATCGTACAATAAAATCTTCTAATTTTTACCTTAAAGTATTGAAATTCCTATCGTTTTATTGTATAATATGTAGTTAAGTAATTAATTTCGGAGGCAAAGCAATGGCAAAGAGCATATATTTAGACAACAGCGCAACAACTCCATTAAAAGAAGAAGTTTTAAACGCTATGTTGCCATATTTGAAAGATTTTTACGGCAATCCGTCTTCCATATATAAAATAGGTCGCCAAGCAAAAGACGCAGTGGAAAAAGCGCGTGAACAGGTGGCAAAAGCGATCGGTGCTACCCCCCGTGAAATATTTTTCACAGGTTGCGGCACAGAAGCGGACAACTGGGCAATAAAAGGCATTGCACTTTCTAAGGCAAAGGTCGGCAGGCACATTATAACATCAAAAATTGAGCATCACGCTGTGCTTCATACTCTGCAGTCATTAGAAAAGCAAGGCTTTGAAATTACCTATTTAGACGTTGACGCTGATGGAAAAATTTCATTAGATGAATTAAAGTCATCAATCAGACCTGATACGATTTTAATAACGATTATGACAGCAAACAACGAAATAGGCACAATAGAGCCTATTTCAGAAATCGGAAAAATTGCAAAAGAACACAAGATTTTATTCCATACCGATGCTGTTCAGGCTATTGGGTCAATTAAAATCGATGTTGATGAAATGAATATAGACCTGCTTTCGCTTTCTGCACATAAATTCGGCGGTCCTAAGGGAATTGGTGCACTTTATGTAAGAAATGGTGTTCGTCCTGAAATTTTTATGCACGGCGGCGCACAGGAGCGTGCAAGACGTGCAGGGACTGAAAATGTTGCATCAATAGTAGGCTTGGGAAAGGCCATAACCTTAGCTACAGAAAATATTTCCGAAAAATCAAAAAAGATTTCCGCTATGCGTGACAGATTGATTAAAGAAATTCCTGAAAAAATTCCTTATGTTAAGCTAAACGGTCACCCTACTGACCGCCTGCCAGGAAATGTAAACTTTTCATTCCAGTTTATTGAGGGCGAATCTTTACTGCTAATGCTTGATTTAAACGGCATTGCGGCTTCATCGGGCTCAGCTTGTACAAGCGGCTCATTAGACCCGTCACACGTTTTATTAGCTTTAGGACTACCACACGAAATTGCTCACGGCTCACTTCGTCTTTCAATAGGCGAAATCAACACAGATGAAGATATTGATACAGTTTTAGAGCTTTTACCGAATATAGTGCAACGACTTCGTGATATGTCGCCCCTATATGAAAAGGTTAAAAATAGTTAGGAGTTGAAAAAATGTATTCAGAAAAAGTTATGGACCACTTCGCAAACCCAAGAAATGTTGGCGAAATTGAAGATGCAAATGCAGTTGGCGAAGTTGGAAACGCCAAATGCGGCGATATAATGAAAATATATATGAAAATCGAAGATGACATCATAAAAGAAGTCAAATTCAAAACCTTTGGTTGCGGCGCTGCCGTTGCAACAAGCTCAATGGCAACAGAAATGGTAAAGGGCAAAACTATTAAAGAAGCACTTTCCCTTACAAACAAAGCAGTTATGGAAGCGTTAGACGGTCTTCCGCCTGCTAAGGTACATTGCTCAGTTTTAGCAGAAGAAGCAATAAATGCAGCAATCGCTGACTACTATAAGCGTCTTGGCATTGAGCCTGAAATGGAAATTAAGTGCTCGGGCTGCTGTGCCGATTGTCATAAGCATGAATAATATGAGTAAGGTTTTAATAGGAATGAGTGGCGGCGTAGATTCTTCTGTTGCTGCTGCTCTTTTGAAAGAACAAGGCTACGATGTTTACGGCGTAACACTAAAGCTTAACGACGGCGACACATCCTTTATTGACGATGCCGCCGCCGTATGTGATATTCTTGGTATTCCTTTTACTGTTATTGATTTTCGCAATGAGTTCAAAAAATATGTAAAGGATGAATTTGTTAAAGAATTTAAACAAGGCAGAACGCCCAACCCTTGTGTTATTTGCAATAAAATGATTAAATTCGGTGCACTTTTTGATTACGCTTTAAAAAATGGCTTTGACTACGTTGCAACAGGGCATTATGCAAAAATCAAAGTGAAAAACGGCGTATATTCTTTATATATGGCAGAAAGTCGCGAAAAGGACCAGACATATTTTCTTTATGCCCTAACACAAGAAAAGCTTGCAAAAATTTTAATGCCTTTAGGGGAATATGATAAAGATGCCGTCCGCAAACTTGCCCAAAAGTTTAATCTTCCTGTCTGGAGAAAAAAAGACAGTCAGGATATTTGTTTTATACCTGATGGCGATAAAAATGCATATCTTAAAAACTTTTTAGATGGCACACCAGGTGACTTTTTAGATGTTTCGGGCAATGTTATCGGACGCCACGAAGGTATTTTTAATTATACCTACGGACAAAGAAAAGGACTCGGCGCCTTTGGAAAGCCTATGTTTGTGCTGTCAATTAACCCTTACAACAACAGCATAACCTTAGGCGAAGCAGGTCAGGAATTTTCAGAAAGCTTTATTGTGACAGATGTGAATTTAATAAAGGATTTGGACAATAGCTTTTCGTGCTCCTGCAAGGTAAGATATTCAACTAACAGCTTGCCATGTATCGTGACCCGAAATGGCGACAATTTAGATGTTAAGCTCCTATCCCCTGCACGTTCAATTACACCGGGACAAGCCTGTGTTTTTTATGAAAATGAGCGTTTACTCGGCGGTGGGACTATTGTGACACGTTGATGTTTTTAGCATCATCAAGTTTATTTACAAGCTCTTCGCGAGTTGTTAAAATGATATGCTCATAAACATCACACAAACGCCAAACAAGCTTATATTCTTCTAACGACAAATCTGTGCAAACCGTAATAAGTGCACATTTTCGTGAAATACTTTTAGAAATAGCGCATCTTAAGTCGCTCTCTATTGATTCACTTTCGTGAATTAATTCCAGTATCATAAAGCTTTTATCATGGAATTTAGAATAACGATTTAATAAAAATTCAGACACACTATAAAAAATGTTAATTATTGCATAGCATATTAAAAACAAAAAAATACAGTCAACAAAAATATTTCCGCTCATTAAAACACCTCCATAATTTTAATACATTTTATGACGCGCAGATATTTTTGTTACACAGGAGGCAAATAAAATGAATAATAAAAAAATAAGTGTAAAAGATATTTCTATAGCGGCACTGCTTACGGCACTCGCATTGGCAATTCCTTTGTTTATGCCGTTAAAGCTTATTTTAGAGCCAATATTTTCTGCAACCTTTGCGGCACATGTGCCGGGAATTTTATCAATGTTTGTAGGCCCATTCGCAGTAATCGGTACAGCCGTAGGCAGCGCGCTCGGATTTTTACAGCTTGGCCCTTGGGTATCTTTGCGTGCATTTTCACATATTATATTCGGTCTTTGTGGCTATAAAATGCTTCAAAAAAAATGGAATGTTTTTTTAGTTATAATATTAACAGGACTACTCCACGCAAGTGCTGAAATGGTAGTAGGTCTTATTTCTATTCCTTTTATTGCAACACCAAAGAATGGTCTTTTACAGTACATAATCATTACAGTTGGTTTGGGAACATTTATACACCACTGCATTGATTTTGTGATTTCACTCATTGTTTTGTTTGCATTAAAATCAGCAAGACTTTTAAAAACTGATATTAATATAAAAAGATTAAAGGGTTGATTTTTTAGCCCTTTAAATTTATGGAGGTAATTTATGAGGGCAGAAAAACAAAAGGTTGTTTTAGTGGGCACAGGCTTTGTAGGAATGAGCTTTGCCTACGCTTTGCTAAATCAGGACGTTTGTAATGAATTAGCTTTAATCGACATAAATAAGAAAAAAGCACAAGGGGAAGCTATGGACTTAAATCATGGGCTTCCTTTTTCTAATTCAAATATGAAAATATACTCAGCAGACTACGACACCTGCGTTGACGCCGATATAGTTGTGATTTGTGCAGGCGTTGCCCAAAAACCAGGCGAAGCACGTCCTGAGCTTTTAGCAAGAAATGTAGCTGTTTTTAAATCAATTGTTGACCCTATTGTTGAATCCGGATTTTCAGGGATTTTTTTGGTTGCAACAAACCCTGTTGATGTTATGACTCACGTTGTGAAAACTTTGTCCGGATTTCCTTCTTCTAAGGTTATAGGCTCAGGCACAACATTAGACACAGCACGTCTCAGATTTTTACTGGGCGAATACTTCGATATTGACCCTAAAAACGTTCACGCATACGTCATAGGAGAACACGGCGACACAGAGTTTGTCCCCTGGTCGCAGGCTTTAATCGGCACAAAGCCTGTTGAATTAATTGTTTCTGAATGGGGCGATAAATTCAAGCAGGAAGAAATGGATGCCATAACAGACAAGGTTAGAAATTCTGCCTATGAAATTATAGAAGCAAAACAATCTACCTACTACGGAATAGGTATGTCTTTAGTAAGGATAGTTAAAGCAATACTGAAAAATGAGAACAGTATTTTAACTACTTCTACCTATTTAAATGGCGAATATAACCAGTATGATGTGTATGCCGGCGTTCCTGTTGTAATTGGAAGACAAGGCGTTGTAGGGCACTTAAACCTAAGGCTCACACCCGATGAAGAAAAACGGTTTAGAGAGTCCTGTAACACGTTAAAGGATTACTATAGCGAAGCAGATTTATAAAAAAGGAGCTGTGGCAAAATGAAATTCATTTTGCCACAGCTCCTTTTATGTATTACTTAAAATAGTTCACTCAACGATGTGTCGTTATAAATTCTTCTGATTGCTTCAGCAAACAATGAAGCAACAGAAATTGTTTTAATTTTTGGAATTCTTCTTTCTTCAGGGATAACGATTGTATCTAATGTTAAAAGCTCAACGATTGGGCTTTTGTCAATTCTTTCAATCGCAGGACCTGATAAAACGCCGTGTGTGCAACAAGCATAAACTTCCTTAGCACCACGGTCGGCTAAAGCCTGAGCACCATTTGTAATTGTACCAGCTGTGTCAATCATATCGTCTAACAAAATACATCTTTTGCCGTTGATATCGCCAATGATGTTCATAACCTCTGAAACATTTGGCTTAGGACGACGTTTGTCGATAATAGCTATAGGAACATCAAGTTTTGCAGCAAAGTCACGAGCACGTGTTACACTGCCTAAGTCAGGAGATACTACTACTAAATCATCACGTACGGGGAATTTTTCCAAATAGTATTCCGATAACAATCTTCCGCCTTTTAGGTGGTCAACAGGGATATTGAAAAAGCCCTGAATCTGAGCTGCGTGTAAATCCATTGTTAAGATTCTGTCAGCACCTGCTGTGGTTAATAAATCAGCTACTAATTTCGCTGAAATCGGGTCACGAGCCTTTGATTTTCTGTCCTGTCTTGCATAGCCGAAATAAGGCATTACAGCCGTAATTCTCGAAGCTGATGCACGCTTTAAGGCATCAATCATAATTAAAAGCTCCATTAAATTGTTGTTTACGGGGTTAGAAGTTGACTGAATTACAAACACGTCAGAGCCTCTTACCATTTCATTGATGTTGATAGCGATTTCCCCATCAGAAAACATACCAACGTTTGAGTCGCCTAACTGCATACCTAACTCAGCTGAAATTTTTTCAGCTAATGCATGGTTTGAGTTACAAGCAAAAATCTTAACATCTTTACCGTGATTTACCATTGTTTTTTCTCCCTTTTATCTTTATGTATTTTAATAATTAATTATTTACTGACTTTTCAATTCGTATATCTGAGCCTATGAATTTTAGCACCTGATAATGTCCGTAAAGTCTTGAAACTACACGCTCGCCGTATTTTTTCTCAAGCTCTTTGATTGAAAGGTTTGTATTAATTACTGTTTTTTTGCCAGATATAAGTCTTGAGTTTATTATATCAAAAAGCGACGCTGTTGTGTATTGTGTGGAAAACTCGCTTCCTAAATCGTCCAATATTAAAAGGTCGCAGGAATAGAGCTTTTCAACCTTAAAGCGAATTTTATTTTCGTTATCGTTCCTTTTAAATTTAAGTTCTTCTAACATTGAAAAGGTTTTGTAAGCCGTTTCATATATAACAGAATGGTTTGTAGCAATTAATTCCTTTGCAATACAGGTAGAAAGAAATGTTTTTCCAAGCCCGGGCTCGCCCCAGAATAAAAGATTGTTTTGCTTTTCATCAAAGTTCTTTACAAAATCCTTGCAAACACTAACAATTCTTTCCATATATGCCCTGGGAGACACACCATATTCAGCATCTGTTTCTTCGCTGTAAAGTGACATATCAAAGGTCTCAAAGGATTGATTTGTAAGCTGTGCCGATAAATTTGATTGCTCATACGCCTTTTCTATAAGCTTTCTTTTAAAGCACTGGCAAGGCGAATTTTCAATTGAGCCTGTGTCACGGCACTTTTCACAAGTATACCTTTCAGAAAGCTCATCCTCGGAATAGCCGTTTTCTGTTAACAATGCTTTTTTGATTTTTAAAAGTTTCTTCTGCTCTTCGCGCAAAGACGTTATTTGTGGTTTTACATCTCCGCCTGATAGCGCTATTTTATAAAGCTTTAATCCTAAGGATTTTATTTCGTAGTCTATTTCTTCCAGGCGCGGAACTTTAGAAAACACTGCTTTTTTGCGGTTCTCTAAATCCATGGCATTTTCCTGCCTTGTTCTTTCATAATCCATTTCGATTTCATATAACAAATCTGCATCGTATGCCATTTTACGCACCACCCTTCGATACTTTTAAGAATGCTTTTCGTTCAAGCTCTGAGTAATCATATCGTGTTTTTTTCGGGATGTCTTTTTTGCTTTCCTGTATCTTTTTATCAGCCACTATTCCTTCTAAAACCTTGTTCATATAGCCAAATGTAAGCTTGCCTGTTTTATCTACTGTGATTTCATAGGCTTCTTTTATTTGCTCACGAGTGGCCAACAACTCAGACTGCCATCTCGATATAAACTCAAGCTCTTTGGTTGTAAGTTTTCTTTCAGTTGCACCTATAATACGTTTAACGAGCCCGGCATATGACAAAAGCTCTTCGCGTTTTTTGATATGCTTTTTGGCTTTTGCAACTGTATCTACTCTGTTTTCAGACCATTTCTGAGCTTCCTTTTCAAGCTTTCTCATAGTGCTTATTCCACGGGATACAAAGTACTCAATCATAACAACTATTACTTCAGCAGGCAGCCTATAGTAATCATACATAGAGTATAAAACTTCAATATCAGCAGAGCTTAGCGTTTTTCCTAAAAGTCCGCTCACAATTTTATACATCTGTGAGAGCTTGCTGTCTTCTTTAATTCTTTTGCTGATTTCTCCTGTGCGATAATTAGGTTTAAAATCAGAAAGTGTTTTATTTGAGCAGACATCAAAACAAATTTCAACATCAAATTCAGCATCAGCAACGCTTAAAAAGTTATGTATTTTAACAAGCCCCTCTGATGAGCAGTATAAAAAAGCGTTTACAACATCTATAATATTTATATGTAAGCTATCGGCTATAAAGCCGTTTGTTATATCAGTTTTCCCCTTGTAAAATTGTGAAAGAGCAAACATATAAACCGCAAGGTAAACTGAATTTCCTGACATTATTAACTTGTCACAAGCTGCCTGCGGAACTCGGATATAGTCGTCATTCGGTCCCAAAGACAAAGAATTTATTATCATTTACCTCACCTAAACCCAAAAATACATTTTAATTATAGCACAAAGAATAGTGTTTGTAAACTACATTACGACAATTTTCTTATGTAAAAACGGCAGAAAAAAGTACCACATCAGCGATTACGCAGTAACGTGGCACTTTGAGTTTCTTAATTAAATTATTTACGAAGACCAAGCTTTTCGATGATAGCACGATATCTTTCAATGTCAACCTTCATAAGGTACTTTAAAAGACCACGGCGCTGACCAACCATTTTTAAAAGACCACGTCTTGAGTGATGGTCCTGCTTGAACATTTTTAAATGCTCATTTAAGTGGTTGATTCTTTCTGTAAGCACTGCAATCTGTACTTCAGGTGAACCTGTGTCGCCTTCGTGAATAGCGTATTTCGCAATAATTTCCTGCTTTAATTCTTTACGCATTTTGATTTCCTCCTCTTATTTATAATTTGCCGTATGCCGAGAGCAAGGTCAAAATCGAGGTGACGCCAAACCCCCAGTATCGGTAACAAAAAATATTTTACCACACTTTTTATTATTTGTAAAGTATTTTTTTAAATTTATTCTAGGTGATTTATTATAATATTTCACAAAAAAGGGACTGTAGCCAAGCTACAGTCCCCAAAATTTATAGAATTATTTGAGTAAACCCATTATTCTAACAAATACTGCTGCAAGCTGTGCACGATTTGCTAATGCAGTTGGAGCAAATGTTCCATCTGTATTACCGCTCATAACGCCTACGCCTGCTGCCCACTGAATTGCAGGAACTGCATATTCAGAAATACTTTCAGCATCAGTATATGAAAGAACGTTTTCTCCTGCTGAAACATCAATGCCCTGAGCTTTTGCATATCTGTAAAGGATTGTTGCCATCTGCTCACGGGTAATGCTTGCATTTGGAGCAAATTCTGTTTCAGTTACGCCTGAAACGATTTCGTTTCTCTTAGCCCAAGCTACTGCACTTGCATAGTAGCTGTCAGCCGCAACATCGCTGAATGCAATATCCTTTGTATCCTTTTCGTCGCCTGATAATCTGTGAAGAACTGTTACGAACATAGCTCTTGTTACAGTTGCGTTAGGCGCGAATTCTGTTTCAGACACACCATTTACTAAGCCTTTTTCAAATGCTTCCATTACTGCTTCGTAATACCAAGCATCTTCAGCTACGTCTGTAAACGGACCTTTGTTTTCAGGCTCTACAGCAGCTTCAATCCATTTAGCATAAAGTGTAAATGATTTTGTAACCTTGCTTGTAAAGTCATATTTTGCTGTTAATTCTTTATCTGTGTACCAGCCATCAAATACGAAGCCTTCTTTAATAGGTGCTGCAGGCTCCTTAACAGAATTATTTCTGCTTACAAAAACATTCTTAACTGCACTACCGCCATCTGTGTCAAATTTAACTGTATATCCTGATACGCCACCGCCTGTTGGTGTGTTAACAACAGGAATAGGTTCTGAGTAAACAACATAGTCAGAGAAGTGACCTACAGTTAAAACAGCGTGATTTGTAACTGAATCGTAAAGAGCATCATTACCTGTTAATTCTGTAAAGCTACCATCGGCCATTAAATACTTAGCAATCATTCTATGACCTGCCTGAAGCACGAATGGAATTCTAACTGTTGCTTTTTCACCGTTAAAGTTGATGCCTGCATTGTTTATTGTAAAGTCAATAACCTTTGCTGTTGCCTTCGCAGTATCAGGAATATTTGCCTGTGCAGCAGTTGTTAAGCTTTCAACTGGAACAAGTTTTGCTGCTAAAGCCATATCGGCACCATTGTGATTTGCATCTAAGTGTGTATCAATAACGTCTAAAGCTTCTTTTGTGAATTCAACAATAGCTTCTGTAAGTTCAATAACTAATGTTGTTTTATTTGACAAGTCGTCAACTGTTGCATTAGGAACTACAACTGTATCAACTGTTGCATTTCCACCTTCTGTCATATCTAATGCAAAGTTTTCATCATCTGTTGTTACGCCGGTTGTATCAACAGTATCAATAATAACTGTGTTTGTACCTTCCGGCTTTTTAACTGTAATTGATACGCCTTCAGGAGCAATGTTTTCATTTGATGTAGCATTTCCTGGTATTGTAACTGTATCATTTAATACTTCTGTTGTTAATTCATAATTACCCGCAGCAGCACCAACCAATTCAAAACCTTTAACTTCAGCTGCGCCTGTTGTGTAATCTATGATTGTTGTAGTAAGCTTTGTATAGTCAATATCTAAATCATCATTTGGTAAATTACCATCAAATGTAACTGTAGAATTAACTAAATCAACATCTGTAATTGCTACGGTTCTCTTAGCTATTGTAAGTGTACCGGGAACTACAGTTACATCATAGTTTGCAGAGTCTGCTGTTGCTGTAATTGCAACTGTACCAACAGCTGTTGTTGCATCTGCTGTAGAGCTGATTGCAATACCAAGAGCATCTACTGTGTCGTTGCCTACTAAAGCGTTAGCTTCAACTGTACCTGTAAATTCAGGATTTTCATCACCATAGGTTTTGCTCTTATCGTCGACTGTGTATGTGATTGACTTCTTAGTAATTACAAAGTCTGTAACTGCTGTATAGATTGTGTCAGCTGTTTCACATGTTACTTCAACCTTGTATTCGCCAGGTAATGTAGGCTTATCAGCAGACTGATACCAGCCATTTGTTGCACCTGTAATTGTTCCTCTGTATTCTATGGTCTTTGTTGCATTTGCAGGCTCGTTTGTTAATACAAAATCTGCAAGCGTTGTACCATAAACACCATCTGCCTGGGTAATTGTCATTGTTGTATAATCTGATAATTTGCTAACAATTGACACTGAAATTGTTGCTTCTGTTGCTGCACTGTAGTCGCCTACTGCTGCAGAATTAACATTTACTCTAAATGTACCTTCCGTCTGACCGGCTGTGATTACACCTGTTGCCGCATCAAAGGTTGTTCCTTCTGGAAGTGTGCCACTTAATGTGTATGTAATTGTTGCACCATTTGCATTTGATGTAGCAACTGTGTCTAAATCAAGAGTATTGCCAAAGCAAATGTTCTGTGTTGCATTTGTAAGAGTGATTGTTTGTGTTTTCTTGTCGGTTGTTACCGCAGTTGTAACACTTGCACTCTTTTCATGAGTTGCTGTTGCAGCCACTCTTGTGTATACAGTATAAGCTGTGTTAGCTGTAAGTTCTGTGAATGTGCCTGTTGTATTCCAGCCGTTAGCAGGCTCTGTTGAACCTGTTGTAATAGCGTATTCCTGACCTGCTGTAACATTTGTTACTGTTACTGTTGTATCAGTTTTTTCTACTGTTGCTGCAACTGCTGTTGTAGCACAATCAGCTTTGTTTACTGTTACATCAAATTCTTTTGTAACGGATGTGTTACTGAATTTATCTGCATCTGCAGCATTTACTGTAAATATAACTCCAAGCTTTGCTGTGCCTACTGCTGTAGCTGCAGCATCAGCATCTACAAATGAGAACACACCGTCATACTGTGTGTTATTGATTGTTGCTGTAGCACTTGTTGGAAGTGTTACTGCTGAGCTTGTTTTGTCACCATATTTAATAGCTACAGGTGTAATACCTGACCAATCTACATCATTTGCTGTAAGTGTGATTAAAGATGGTGTAGGTGGTGTTGCACCTGCTACTACAGAAATCTTACCTGCTACTGTAGATACTAAAACACGATTCCAGTTGATGTCCATACCTGCTGATGTGGTAACTGTAATTGTAAAGTCCTTTGCTTCCGTTGTTGGTACACTAAACTTCAATGTACCAAAGTT
>JAZNDH010000006.1:0-3037 GCA_045587965.1 Congzhengia sp. | reverse complement strand
GGAGTCTATTTTATGCCTGAAATTATGTCTTTCTATGCGGAAAGCTTCTTCGGATAAATTTATTTCGGCAATACGTTCTCTCATATTTGAAATCTGGAGTTTTAATATGTTTTCCTGCTCATTGGCAAAATGTAATTCTGCTTGATGCTTCAGCGTTATGAAAATATTGATATACAAAACAGGCATTAACACAAACAATAAAATTGCAAGCGGTAAGTATTCAGGTCTGTCTGTAATAATAGTCGGAAAGCTCATTACAAGCACCAGTACAACATAAAATACTCCTCCGATGGCAGCAAATGCGTACCAGCCTTTTTTCGTATGCTTTTGTATTTCCAAAAATGCAGCTCTGAATTTTTTGGCAACAAACCATTCAAGCAAAGGAAACGCAATAAGCCTTGAAAGAAACATAAAAATAAAGTTGTCGCCGGGCAAATAATAATCTAAGATGTAGGTAATATATATGATTTCAAGCGAAATGGTATCTACTACGCAGAAAGTAAACAAATTCCTTCCGTCACGCTATTTTGCAAGAAACCAAATGAATATAAGGCTCGGCAGCGTACAGGTAAGCAGCACTATCTCTCCGGTTTTCTCTGCACCGAGAATGAAAAAGCAAGCCAGATTAAATATGGCAAGCGGAACCATAGCAGCTATGGTAAGCGTCATAGTCTTTTTCTTTGGATATCGGGACTCATAAAGGAACATAAACAAGATGAGTACATGAACCAAAGACCATATAACAGATAATTCTCGAAATATTGTCATATTCTGCTTTCCTCCTTAAACCAAAAATCTATCCACGCTGAACGAACATCAAGGCAGGCGGATTTTGGCAGGAATAAAATGTTTTCATTCCGAAAAACCAAAGAATCTTTTTTTACGGAACTGACATGATACAAGTTTACCAACATACTGCTTCCGCAAAGGAAAAAAGAATTATCGCATAACAGTTCTTCTACTGCTTTTGAAAATCCTGTGCGGATAGTTGTGCTCTCTAACGTGCATCCGTCTGCAAGATGATATACGATTGCTTTTCTGACAAGCTCTGCATAGACGATTTTTTCATACGAAAGTCTTGTAATACCTTCGGAAGTTTTTACTATAAAACTTTTTTCTTTGGATGAAATGTGTTCGGCTATATCATCAAGTGTGTTAAAAAGCTCGCTTTCTGCAACGGGTTTTAGGATATAGTTCGTAGCTTTTGCTTTGTAGGAATCTATCGCAAATTCATCATTTGATGTAAGATATATTATTTTTCCTTTGACACCTTGCCTGCGTAATTCAACACCAAGCTCAATGCCATTCATACCGGGCATAACTACATCAAGTATAAAAGCATCAAACTCACAGCTTTTGTTGATTGCGTCAAGCAAATTTTCAGCATTGGCAAATTCTGAAACAGTAATATTTCTGCTGGAATTTTGTTTTATGTAATCATTCAAGAGAGAAATAATTTGTGATCGACATATCATATCGTCATCACATACAGCAATTTTCAAATCCATCACCTCACAACCATTTTTATAATTATAACATAAAAATCGTATTTTGTCGATATTTCGGGAGAATTTTAATTAATTTCGTTACTTTTGAAATAAAAAAAGCAAAGAATTTTACACCACTAAATAAATTTAGTGCAAAAACTGTCAAAATTAGTGCAGGGCAACAAAAAGATATATAAATATGGTAAAATAAAATAAATAATTATGTGCTTTTCTTTACATATATAATCTGTTTTAGGGGGTGGTTGTTTGATAAGAAAAATTTTTTGCAGTGCTGCAAAGCATACCGCAGTTTTTGCTGTCGTGCTGTTTCTGTTGTGGCTGCTCCTGTTTCTTTCTGCACTGATCCCCAATGATATGATTCGGGACAATATGGAACAAAGTGCGCTTTCCTATAAAGAGCGAACTGCTTTTGAATTTACAGATGGTAAAAAGCTAAATTCCGTAGCGGATCACTATGCTGATTCTATATGGCTGAATGTTTCGTGGAATATGGGTGAAGACAGTCCGCTTATATCTTCGATCCGTACAAATTATTATGATGGCGGAGAACTTGGCGTAAATGCAGGACTGTATCTTTCGGTAACACAAGGCACAGAGCCAAACAAAGACTACACACGTTACTGGCACGGAACGGTAATGTTTATACGGCTCGGACATCTTATTACCGATGTTGAAGGCGTGAAGCTAATCGGATTTATTGCCTTTCTGCTTCTTGTTGGGCTGACGATTTTTATACTTGCCCGAAAAAGGCATTGGGATTTGGCTGTAATACTTGCTTTGTCCCTTGCGGCGGCGCAGATTTGGAATATCAGACTGAGTATGGAATATCAACCCAGCTTTATCCTTGCTTTTGTACTTGTTCCGTTGTTTCTCATTCTGGAACGCAGAGATGATAAATGGCTGACAATATTAAGTGTTGTAAGCGGAACGGCAGTTGCCTTTTTCGACTTTCTCACAACCGAAACGGTAACGATACTTATTCCTCTCGCTCTTGTGATTGCAGTCAGAACAAAAGAAAACAGGCTCGGCAGCTTAAAGGAAAATTTGCTTCTGCTCCTGAAATGCGGAATATGTTGGGTGCTTTCATACGGCGGAGCCTTTATAGTTAAATGGCTTATCGCAAGTATGGTAACAAATACCAACGCATTTGAAACGGCTCTTTCCTCTGTCGCAGAGCGTATGGGAAATAAAGTGGAAATGTACGCCGATAAGCCAAAATCAATTCTTTCAGCCGTTGCGGCAAATCTGTCAATGCTATTTGGGAGTGAAATTAGAGTTGATGCAGGACGGACGGCACTCGGAATTATATTTTTGGTTCTGATTTTACTGTCTGTATGGTATCTGTTCAGGGGCAAGGATAAAAAATCGGAGGCAACAATAATTTTGATTGTACTCGGTGCAGTTGTTCTGATAAGATGTCTTGCACTTAACAATCACTCATACCTACATTGCTTCTTTACATACAGGGCACTTGTAACGCCTATATTTGCTCTGCTTGCGGCAATGTGGCTGAACATTGAACTGCCTCA
>JAZNDH010000005.1:0-39020 GCA_045587965.1 Congzhengia sp. | reverse complement strand
AGTGAAAAAACGATAATTGACGGACTTATGAGCTATGTAAATGAAACAAATGATGGCTTTACATACTTTGGTATGGAAAATTACCTTGCAACTGAACAGGGCTTTAGAGCACTTGTTTCATTATCTCAATATAATGGCTCGTGCTATAATATTTATGATTTTTCCGCTAATGTGACAGTGCCTGGGGGAGAAAAACCTGTTGTGCAGCAGCCTGTGTTCAACTATGGCGGCGGTGGCTCAAGCAAACCAAAAGAAGATAAAGATGTAAAAGAAGAAATTACCGAAAAGCCTGAAGAAAGCGTAGAAGTAAATTATTCCGACACGCAAAACCATTGGAGTAATGAAGCTGTTATATATGTCACCAAAAAGGGTATTATGAAGGGAATGGGAGAAAACTCTTTTGCACCTGATATGAATGCAACCAGAGCGCAGGTAGTCACAATGTTGTATCGATTAGCTGATGAAAATACAGAAAACATAGATATAAGCTTTAGCGATGTATCGGATGACAGTTGGTTTAAAGATGCTGTTTTATGGGCAAGTAATGCTAAAATTGCTCAGGGAGTAAATGACAATAATTTCTCGCCTGATGGAATTGTAACACGCGAGCAGTTAGCTGTATTTATATATAGATATGCACAAGCAAATGGAATCGAAATGAAGAAAGCAGAAAATATAGAAATAGAAAACGAAGAAATTTCTGAGTGGTCATTGGAGGCAATGCACTGGGCAAATTATAATGAAATAATAACCGGCAGGGATGATGGAAGGTTAGACCCGAAAGCTAATGTAACAAGAGCGGAAATTGCCACAATTTTTATGAGATTTTTAGAAAAAACAGGCAGGTAAATGATGAAAAAGAATATTAAGTATGGTCTAATTTTGTTGGCTGTGGTTTTTATACTTGGGGCATCCTGGTATATGGGAGCGCAAACCAACGAAGCACCAGAGCAAAATATAAGCAAAATTGAAGATGTTGCAGAAAATGTTATAAAGGAAAAAATACCATCAAAAACAAAAGACGAAAAAAAGCCGGAAGTTGTGGAAGGAAAGCCTGTTAAAATAGAAGAAATACCGATAGAAGAAGAAAAAAACACCTGCCTTTTAACAATAGATTGCAGCGATATATTAAATGATATTTCTTCGCTGAAACAGGAAAAACACTCGCTTGTTTCGGGAAATGGTATAATAATGGCAACTACAGAAATAGAATTTGATGATGGCGAAAGTGTTTTTGACATTTTAAAAAGAGAGCTCAGAAAGCAGGGTATTCCTTTAGAATTTTCTTTAACTCCTGCATCAAATAATGCTTACATAGAGGGAATCAATAATATCTATGAATTTGACTGCGGGGAGCGCTCAGGCTGGAAATATTCAGTAAATGGTGCTTTTTTGCCGCTTTCATGTTCGGATTATAAGCTTAAAGACGGAGATAATATCGTATTTGTCTATAAAAGAATAGCGTACTAAAAAAGTCTGTGGCTTTGTAACAAAGCCACAGACTTTTTTAGTAACTTTTAATAAATTCAATCATAACACAAACTGCATTTTTTGCGGCGATTTCTAAAAATTCCATATAGTTTTCAGCACCCGAACCGTCTGCACAGTCAGAAATTGCACGGAGTACGCAGAAAGGCTTTTTGTTCACATAACAAACGTGACCTACAGATGCTCCCTCCATTTCTCCTGCAATAGCTGAAAAATTCTTAACAATTCTTTCTTTGACTTTGTTGTCCGCTAAGAATTGGTCGCCTGATGCAATAGTTCCCACTGCATAGTTTGTATCAGTCTTTTTAACACAAGCTTCAATTTTTTTAAAGGTTTTTTTATCAGCAGGTATTTTAACGATATTTATGCCTGATAAAAGCCCCACAGGATCACCTAATGGGGAAGTGTCCATATCGTGCTGAACTACGCTGTCAGAAATTGCAATGTCGCCAATAGAGAGCTTGTCGGTAAGTGTTCCTGCAACGCCTGAGTTTATAATCACGTCGGGGTTGTATTTTAAAATCATAGTCTGAGTGCAAATTGCTGCAAACACCTTACCGATACCGCAAACAGCCAAAACCACGTCTTTTCCGTGAATTTTTCCTGACATATATTCCACGCCTGAAATTGTTTCTGTTTTTTTGTTTTCCAATAAATCGGCAAGAGCGCTGATTTCAACACCCATCGCGCCAATAATTCCTATCATTTTCATACTCCTTTTGGATATTTAAAGTTGTTGTTGTCGTTTTTTAAACTGTTCAAATAGCGCACAGCTTCTGCCTTTGCTTTTTCTAAATTGAGTGATCTGTAATTTCCGCATTCGATTTTACTTGCGCCAAAAACCTCGCCTGTGTGGTTCATTATGCTTTCTAAAACGTCTGTTACTATATTTCTTACAACCGCATTATCGGCATTTCTGACTAAAAGATAAAACCCTGTCTGGCAGCCCATAGGACCGAAATACAAAACATCATCAGAAATAGCAGAATTTCGTACAAATGTCGCAAACAGATGCTCGAAGGTGTGCATTGTTTCGTGGTCCATATAGTCACCGCAGTTTGGTTTTCTTGTTCTTAAATCGTATGTTGTAACATCTTTGTCGACACGGGAAATATATATTCCTTCAGTAATAAATCTGTGGTCAACAGTAAAGCTTGTTATTTTTTTCATAATTTATCCTCGATTTCTTTTGATATAAGTATAGGGCTTGAAATTTTAATTTCCTTGTTTGCCAAATAAGAAAGAATACCACCGTCTGTTTTAAAATCAAATATAATTTTATAAGCCATTAGAGCCTGCCTTTTAAGTAGTGATTTTTTTTCAAGCTTTCCATATTTTCCATCGCCTAAAAGAGCATGACCTATATGAGCAAAGTGCGCCCTTATCTGATGAGTTCTTCCTGTTATCAGTTCAACCTCTAACAAATCGTGATTATCATACCTTTTTTTAAGCTTATACTTAGTTACCATTTCTTTATAGCCCTGTTTTTTGACATCGGAAACTTTGGCGAGCTTGGTTTTTTCGTCTTTAAAATGGAAGGCCTTTAGTGTACTTTCTTCCTTATTAATATGTCCTGTAATTATACAGAGGTAAAATTTTCGGATTTCTTTAAATTTAATTTTTTCATTTAATATGCGCAAGCTTTCAGAATTTTTAGCAGCAATAACTAATCCCATTGTATTTTTGTCAATTCTGTGGGCAAGGGTAGGCGAAAATGTCAAATCGCTGTCAGGATTAAATTCGCCCTTGTCATATAAGTACTTTTGAATTCTGTTAATCAATGTGTCGGGCGTTTTGCTTTCATCTGCGTGCACCGACAAGCCCTGAGGTTTATTTGTGATGATTATATTTTCATCTTCATATACAACATCAAGCTCACATGATGTAAGCGACATGAATTCATGTTGCTCATCTTTTTCTTCAAAGAACTCGTCGTTTATGTAAAGCTCTAAAAAATCGCCCTCAGAAAGTATCAAATCTTCCTTTGCTCTTTTTCCGTTTACCTTAACACGCTTTTTGCGCAAGGATTTATACACTAAGCTTTTGGGCATTGAAGATAAATATTTAATTAAAAATTTATCAAGTCTTTGACCGGAGTCGTTTTTTGTAACCGTTAAATTTTTCATGGTTTCTTCCTTTTAAACAATATATTAACATTATATACTATATTTTTTCACTTTTCAACAATATTATTTTTTAAAAATTACATATTTTTTTTATTGTAAAGTTGCACAAAAATTAAAGATAAAATTTTGTAAAGTTTGTTAAAATTTTTAATTCGCTTTTTTTAAAAAAAGCTTGCAAAAGCCCTATATATATAGTATAATGTAAGGGCTGTGACATGGCATACGATGAAGTGGGAGGTTGCCGTACATGATACGGGTTTTTCCATGGAGAATGTCCGATTCATTGAAACCGGGCGACAGAGTCATTGCAAAAACGGTAATATCAATTAGCGAAAAACAGGGCAACTATGCCCTTTTTGCGCGTGTGTCCGTTTGTGCAGAAGAAGACTACATCTTACCCGGAGACCGAATCGGTTTTCGGTATTATTTATGAGATACCGCAAAACACCCGGCTCGGTTTTTAAAAAAGATGCTGTCGTTCCATCCCAGACACAAAAAAATAAGGAGGAAACACAAATGGCACAGGCAAACCAGAAAATGAGAATCAGATTAAAGTCTTATGACCACGTTCTTTTAGACCAGTCAGCAGAAAAGATTGTTGAAACAGCTAAGAGAAACGGAGCTAAGGTATCAGGCCCTATTCCGCTTCCAACAAAAAAAGAAATCGTAACAATCTTAAGAGCTGTTCATAAGTACAAAGATTCAAGAGAACAGTTTGAAATGAGAACACACAAAAGACTCATTGAAATCTTAATGCCCACAGCGAAGACAGTTGACGCTTTAATGCGTATCGAACTTCCAGCTGGTGTAGACATCGAGATAAAGAACTAAGCAAACTGCTTGTCGGTTTGTAAAAGGCACCCTTGAGGAAACTCAGGGTCATGTTTGCAAAAAAGCAAACCAATAACCAATTTAGGAGGTGCTTTTATGAAGAAAGCAATTTTAGGCAAAAAGCTTGGCATGACACAGCTTTTCACTGAAGAAGGAATTATGATTCCTGTAACAGTTGTAGAAGCAGGTCCATGTAAAGTAATCCAGAAGAAAACAATCGAGAACGACGGATACTCAGCCGTTCAGGTTGGTTTCGGCGAAAAGAAAGAAAAGCATACCACAAAGGCTATGCAGGGACATTTCAAGAAGGCTGGCACAGGCTATATGAGATACTTAAGAGAGTTAAAGCTTGACAATGCCGCTGAAATGAATGTTGGCGATGAAATCAAAGCAGATGTATTCGCAGCCGGTGAATCTGTTGACGTAACAGGTATCACAAAGGGTAAAGGTTATGCAGGTCCTATTAAAAGATGGGGCGCGCACAGAGGTCCTATGACACACGGTTCTGGCTATCACAGAGGCCCCGGTTCATTAGGTGCTTGTTCTACACCTTCAAGAGTTATGAAGGGCAAGAAGCTTGCAGGTCACCTTGGTGTTGAAAAAGTAACAATTCAGAATCTTGAAGTAGTATTAGTAGATGCCGAAAAGAACATCTTAGCAATCAAGGGTGCAATTCCTGGTCCTAAGGGCGGCATGGTAATCGTTAAAGATTCTGTTAAGGCATAACAAATAACGGATACGAAAGGAGGAAGTTAAATGCCTAACGCGATTTTATTAAATATGGAAGGTAAAGAAGTTGGCAACATTGCATTAAACGATGCAGTATTTGGTATAGAACCAAGTAAGTCAGCTATGCATACAGTAGTAGTTAGCTACCTTGGCAATCAGAGACAGGGCACACAAAGTGCTTTAACTCGCGCTGAAGTACGCGGCGGCGGCATCAAGCCTTGGAGACAAAAAGGTACAGGTCGTGCTCGTCAGGGTTCAACAAGAAGCCCACAGTGGACAGGTGGTGGCGTAGTATTCGCTCCAAAGCCGAGAAGCTACAGAACAAGTGTTAATAAGAAGATTAAGCAGTTAGCTATGCGTTCAGCATTATCTGCTAAGCTTTCAGATAACGAAATGCTCTTCTTAGACAACATCGCAGTAGAAGAAGTAAAAACAAAGACAATAGCTCAAATGCTTAAGAACTTAAATGTAACAGAAAAAACTCTTATTGTTCTTTCAGAAAATAACGAACAGATTTATCTTTCTGCAAGAAACATTCCCGGAGTTGCAGTATCTTACGTAGGTATGGTTAACGTGTACGAATTATTAAAGTACAAGAAAATCATTATGGTTAAAGACGCTGCCGAAAAATTAGGGGAGGTGTATGCGTAATGAAAAGCCCTTATGATATTATCATAAAGCCTGTAGTAACAGAAGCAAGTATGGATATGTTAGGTGAAAAGAAATACACCTTTAAAGTGGCTACAGACGCAAACAAAATTGAAATCAAGAAAGCTGTTGAAGAAATTTTCGGTGTAAAAGTTGAAAAGGTTACAACAATGAACTTCGACGGCAAGCTCAAGAGAATGGGTAGATTTGAAGGCAGACGTGCTGCTTACAAAAAAGCAGTTGTTAAATTAACAGCTGACAGCAAAACAATCGAATTCTTCGAGAGCATGGCTTAATTAAGAATAAGGAGTGAAATAGGATATGCCGACAAAAAAATATAATCCTACCTCACCGGCAAGACGTTTTATGACTGTTTCCACATTCGAGGAAATCACAAAGTCAGAACCAGAAAGAAGTCTTTTAGAATCTTTAAATAAAGCCGGCGGTAGAAACAACTATGGCAGAATCACCGTTCGTCACAGAGGCGGCGGCAACAGAAAAAAATACAGAATTATTGACTTTAAGAGAAATAAAGTTGGTACAGCAACAGTTATCGGTATCGAGTACGATCCAAACAGATCAGCTAACATCGCTTTAGTTCAGTACGAAGATGGCGAAAAGAGATATTTCTTAGCACCTTTAGGCGTAACAGACGGTATGAAGCTTGTTACAAATCCTGATGGCGCTGATATCAAGCCGGGTAATGCAATGCACATCGCAAACATTCCTGTTGGTACATTAATCCACAATATCGAGCTCAAGCCCGGTAAAGGTGGTCAGTTAGTAAGAACAGCAGGCGCGAGCGCACAGCTTATGGCTAAAGAAGGCAAATATGCTCAGGTTAGACTTCCATCCGGCGAAGTTAGACTTGTTGCTCTTAACTGTATGGCTACAATCGGTCAGGTTGGTAACTTAGACCATGAAAACGTATCTATCGGTAAAGCTGGTAGAAAACGTCACATGGGCTGGAGACCTACAGTAAGAGGTTCAGTTATGAACCCATGCGATCACCCACACGGTGGTGGTGAAGGTCGTTCGCCAGTTGGTAGACCGGGCCCTGTAACACCTTGGGGTAAGCCTGCACTTGGTCTTAAGACAAGAAAGAAAAAGAATCTTAACGACAAGTTCATTGTTAAGAGAAGAAACGATAAATAATATTTCGTAACGATATCGAGGTACTCCCTCGGGAATATATGGCGAAGGAGGATTTAAATTGAGTAGATCGGTTAAAAAAGGACCTTTCGTGCATGCAAAGCTTTTAGCTCGCATCATGAAAATGAATGAAACAAACGAAAAAAGAGTTTTAAAAACATGGTCAAGAAGCTCAACCATTTTCCCTGATATGGTAGGACACACAATTGCCGTACACGACGGAAGAAAACATGTTCCGGTTTTCATCTCAGAAGATATGGTTGGTCACAAGCTTGGTGAATTCGCACCAACAAGAACATACAAAGGCCATGCCGGCAATAAAACAAGCGGTAAATAATATTTCCTTTTAAGAGAGGAGGAGTAATAGTGGAAGCGAGAGCAAAACTTAGTTACGCCCGTATTTCATCAAGAAAAGTTAAAATCGTAATCGATATGATTAGAAATAAACCTGTTGACGTTGCAATGGGCATTTTAAAGAATACACCTAAGGCTGCAAGCGAATTACTTATTAAGTTATTGGCTTCAGCAGTAGCAAATGCTGAAAACAACCACAACATGGACGCTAAAAACTTATACATTTCTGAAATATATGCAAATCAGGGTCCAACACTTAAGCGTGTAAGACCAAGAGCACAGGGCAGAGCGTTCAGAATAAGAAAAAGAACAAGCCATATCACAATCGTGGTAAAAGAGCTTGAAAAGTAGAATTAAAAGAAGGAGGTAAGTCGGTTTGGGACAGAAAGTTAATCCGCACGGTTTAAGAGTAGGCGTAATCAAAGACTGGGATTCAAAGTGGTTCGCAAATGATAAGGACTTCGGCGATTACTTAGTTGAAGATTATAACATAAGAAAATTCTTAAAGAACAAACTCTATGCTGCAGGCGTTGCTAAAATTGAAATTGAACGTACAGCTAAAAGAGTAAAAGTAAACATTTTTGCAGCAAAGCCAGGTATCATCATTGGTAAGGGCGGCGCTGAAATCGAGAAGGTTAAAAAAGAGCTTGAAAGCTTAACAAATAAGACAGTTGCTTTAAATATCGAAGAAGTAAAGCAGCCTGATATGAATGCTACATTAGTAGCTGAAAACATTGCTTCACAGTTAGAAAGAAGAATTTCTTTCAGAAAAGCTATGAAATCAGTTATGGCAAGAGCAATGAAATTAGGTGCTAAGGGTATTAAAACAACATGTTCTGGCCGTCTTGGCGGTGCTGAAATCGCAAGAGCTGAGCACTACCACGAAGGTACAATTCCGCTCCAGACATTAAGAGCAGACATCGACTACGGCTTCGCAGAAGCTAACACAACTTATGGTAAAATCGGTGTTAAAGTCTGGATTTACAAAGGAGAAATCCTTCCCGAGAGCAAAAAGATTAAGGGAGGTAAATAAGAATGTTATTACCAAAAAGAGTAAAATACAGAAGAGTAATGCGTGGTAGAATGAAGGGTCAGGCACTTCGTGGAAACAAAGTTACAAACGGCTCTTTCGGTTTACAGGCATTAGAAGCTTCTTGGATTACATCAAACCAGATTGAAGCTGCCCGTATTGCGATGACACGTTACATCAAGCGTGGTGGTAAGGTTTGGATTAAAATTTTCCCGGATAAACCGGTTACAGAAAAACCTGCTGAAACCCGTATGGGTAGTGGTAAGGGTTCACCTGAGTACTGGGTAGCAGTTGTAAAGCCCGGCAGAGTGCTCTTCGAAATCGACGGCGTTTCAGAAGAAGTTGCAAGAGAAGCACTTCGTCTTGCTATGCACAAACTTCCTATTAAATGTAAGTTTGTAGCTAAAGAAACTGAAGAAATGGAGGGTTAATCTAATGAAGGTAAACGAAATACGTGAATTAAGCACAGCTGAACTCGAAAGTAATCTCGCTGACCTTAAGAAAGAACTCTTTAACCTCAGATTCCAGAATGCTACAAATCAGTTGGAAAACCCAATGAGAATCGTTGAGGTTAAAAAGACAATAGCCAAGGTTAAAACAGTAATGGCTGAGAGAAAACTTGCAGAGTAAGGATAATAAGTCCTTGAAAGGAGTGAAATCATGGCAGAAACAAGAAATTTCAGAAAACAGAGAATAGGTAAGGTTGTTAGCGACAAAATGGATAAAACAATCGTTGTTGCTATCGAATATAAGGTTAAACACCCTCTTTATGGCAAAATCATGAAGAAGACCTATAAACTTAAAGCCCATGACGAGAATAACATCTGCGGAATTGGCGATAAGGTGTTAGTAATGGAAACAAGAAAGCTTTCTCGTGATAAGAGATGGAGACTTGTTGAAATTTTAGAAAAGGCACAGTAATTGAATTAAGAAACGGAGGTTACCAATTATGATTCAACAGCAGACACTTTTGAAAGTTGCGGATAATACCGGAGCAAAAGAGTTGATGTGTATCAGAGTATTGGGCGGTTCTAAGAGAAGATACGCGGCAATCGGCGATGTGGTTGTTGCTTCTGTTAAAAAGTCAACACCCGGTGGCGTTGTAAAAAAGGGTGACGTTGTAAAGGCAGTTATCGTAAGATCTGTTTCCGGCGTTAGACGTAATGACGGCACATACATCAAATTTGATGAAAATGCAGCTGTTATAATTAAAGAAGACAAGAACCCAAGAGGAACTCGTATTTTTGGACCCGTAGCAAGAGAGCTTAGAGAAAAAGAATACATGAAGATTCTTTCTTTGGCGCCTGAGGTACTCTAATTTATATTAAAATTAAGGAGGAGCCCACATAATGGCAAAAATGAATATTAAATCCGGCGATGAAGTATTAGTAATTGCTGGTAAAGATAAGGGTAAAAAAGGTAAAGTAATCGAAGTTTTGCCTGGTAAGGGTAAAACAATCGTTGAAGGTGTAGCAGTTGCTACAATGCATAAAAAGGCACGCAGCCAGGAACAGCCCGGCGGCATTATTAAGCAGGAAGCTGCAATTGACGCATCTAACGTAATGGTAGTATGCTCAAAGTGTAAGAAAGCTACAAGAATTGGCAGAAAAATTCTTGAAGATGGTTCTTCAGTACGCTACTGCAAAAAGTGCGGAGAAACCTTTAACGACTAATTTTGTAAAAGGAGGTAAACTAAGCAGATGGCTAGATTACAGGAAAAATATAGCAAGGAAGTTGCTCCTGCTTTAATGGAAAAATTCGGCTATAAAAGCACAATGCAGATTCCTAAGCTTGAAAAAATTGTAATAAATATCGGCTGTGGCGAAGCTAAAGATAATGCAAAAGCTTTAGACGGCGCAATTACCGATTTAGAAGCGATTACAGGTCAGAAAGCCGTAATCACAAAAGCAAGAAAATCTGTCGCTACTTTCAAAATCAGAGAAGGTATGTCAATCGGCTGCAAAGTTACACTTCGTGGCGCTAAGATGTACGAATTCTTAGACAGATTTTTCAACGTAGCACTCCCTCGTGTTAGGGACTTCCGTGGAATTAATCCTGATTCATTCGACGGTCGCGGTAACTACTGCGTAGGCGTTAAGGAACAGTTAATATTCCCTGAAATTGACTACGATAAGATTGATAAATTAAGAGGCATGGATATTATTATGGTTACAACAGCGAAAACAGACGAAGAAGCAAGAGAGCTTCTTAAGTTAATGGGCGCACCGTTCACAACCAAATAATAGGGTAAATTAGGAGGAGAAAAAATGGCTAAACTTGCAATGAAACTTAAACAGCAAAAAACGCCTAAATTCAGCTCAAGACAGTACAACAGATGTAAAATCTGCGGACGCCCCCATGCGTATCTCAGAAAGTACGGTATCTGCCGTATCTGTTTCCGTGAATTGGCTTACAAGGGTCAGATTCCGGGCGTGAAAAAGGCAAGCTGGTAAAATTTTATTGAATTCGGAAGAAGGAGGTAATAAATATGCATACAACCGATCCTATCGCAGATATGCTTACAAGAATCAGAAATGCAAACGCAGCAAAACATATTTGCGTAGATGTTCCTGCATCTAATGTAAAAAAGGCTATAGCTGAAATTTTATTAGAAGAAGGCTACATCAAGAATTATCAGATAATCGAGGACGGCAAACAGGATATCATCCGTATCGCTTTAAAATATAACGGTAAGGAAAGAGCAATCTCAGGTATCAAGAGAGTTTCAACTCCCGGCCTCAGAATATACAAAAACAAAGAAGAGCTCCCTAAAGTATTAAAGGGTCTCGGTATCGCTATTGTTTCAACATCCAAAGGCATTATGACTGACAAAAAAGCCAGAAAGGAAAATGTCGGCGGCGAAGTAATGGCATTCGTATGGTAATACGCTACAACTAATATAGGAGGTGCACAAAGTGTCCAGAATAGGAAGAATGCCTATCGCGGTTCCTGCAGGCGTAACAGTTGAAGTTGCAGCTGGTAACGTAGTTACAGTTAAAGGACCAAAAGGCACACTTACAAAGGAATTACATCCTGATATGATTATCAAACAGGAAGGCGCAGAAATCACAATTTCAAGACCTTCTGAAATAAAAATGCACAAGGCACTGCACGGCTTAACAAGAACACTTTTAAACAACATGGTTGTTGGTGTTACAGAAGGCTACGAAAAGAAGCTTGAAGTAAACGGTGTTGGTTACAGAGTACAGATGCAGGGAAAGAACCTTGTTATGAACCTTGGTTTTTCACACCAGGTTGAAATGGTGCCTGTAGACGGTATCACAATTGAAGCTCCTACAGCTAACGAAATCATCATCAAAGGTATCGATAAGCAAATCGTTGGTGAATTCGCAGCTAAGGTTCGTGAAAAGAGACCGCCTGAACCATATAAGGGTAAGGGTATCAAATACGCTACAGAACGTATCAGAAGAAAAGAAGGTAAAACCGGCGGTAAGAAATAGTCCGGAAGTAATCTTTTTGGTGTTAGAAGTTATGGCAAAATCCATGGCTTCGTAAACAGTAAAAATCAAAAGGAGTGAATCGAATTGATTAACAAGCAGTCAAGTAATGTTGCAAGACTCAGACGTCATAAAAGAGTTCGTAAAGCAATCAGCGGAACAGCCGTTTGCCCAAGACTCTGCGTATTCAGAAGTCTTAAAAACATTTATGCTCAGATAATCGACGACGTAGCTGGCACAACTTTGGTTTCTGCTTCATCTTTAGAACTTGAAGGCAATGGCGGAAACAAGGAAGCTGCTAAGGCTGTCGGCGAATTAGTAGCTAAAAAAGCTCTTGAAAAAGGTATTGAAAACGTAGTATTCGACAGAGGCGGATATATATACCACGGCCGTGTACAGGAACTTGCAGATGGTGCAAGAGAAGCCGGTCTTAAATTCTAAGAAAAGGAGGAAATAGTTTTGGCTCAACTTATAGACGCAAGTACTTTAGATTTAAAAGAAAGAGTTGTTAACCTCGGCAGAGTTGCTAAGGTTGTAAAGGGTGGTCGTACATTCCGTTTTTCAGCGCTTGTAGTAGTAGGCGATGGTAATGGTTATGTTGGCTGCGGTACAGGTAAATCAGCAGAAATCCCTGACGCTATCCGTAAGGGTATTGAAGATGCTAAGAAAAACCTTATTCACGTTAACATGGTTGGAACAACAATTCCTCACGAAATTACCGGCGAATTCGGCGCAGGCAGAGTTTTACTTAAGCCCGCTGGCAAAGGTACAGGTGTTATCGCAGGTGGTGCAGCACGTGCTGTAATCGAACTTGCAGGAATTAGTGATATCAGAACAAAATCACTTCGTTCTAACAACCCAAGAAACGTTGTTAAAGCTACAATCCAGGGATTAGCTTCCCTTAAGAGTGTAGAAGAAGTAGCTGCTGCTCGCGGAAAAACAGCAGATGAAATTTTAAAATAGGAGGCAAAAGCCATGGCTAAGCTTAAGGTTACTTTAGTAAAAAGTACAATCGGTAGAAAAAAAGACCATATAGCAACAGTTAAGGCACTTGGCCTTAAGAAAATTCGTGATACAAAAGAACACGAAGCAACCCCAGCAATTTTGGGTATGATTAAGAAAGTAGATTATATGGTAAAAGTAGAAGAACTTTAATCCAAAGGAGGTGCCATAATGAATTTGAACGAATTACAACCTGCTGCAGGCTCTAAGAAAGATTCATTCAGAGTTGGTCGCGGTCACGGTTCGGGCAACGGCAAAACATCAGGCAGAGGTCACAAAGGTCAGAAGGCTCGTTCTGGCGGTGGCGTAAGACCGGGTTTTGAAGGCGGTCAGATGCCTATTTACAGAAGACTTCCAAAAAGAGGCTTCACAAATGTATTTGCAAAGGTTTATACAGAAATAAATGTTACAGCCCTAAACAGCTTTTCTGATGGTGCAGAAGTTACCGCAGAAGCTTTAAAGGCTGCAGGCATTATCAAAAAAATCAATGATGGCGTTAAAGTATTAGGCAGAGGCGAACTTACAGCTAAAAACTTAACAGTTAAGGCTGCTAAATTTACAAAGTCAGCAAGTGAAAAAATTGAAGCTTGCGGCGGTAAGGTGGAGGTGATCTGAGAATGTTTCAGACATTGCGCAACGCATGGAAAATTCCGGATCTCCGCAAAAAGATGCTCTACACAATCCTCATGCTCATAATTTTCAGATTAGGCTCTTTTGTTCCTGTTCCGGGAATCAGTCCTAGTATGATTTCTGAGATGATGGGTGGTTTTGAAGGTGGTATCCAGGGACTTATCAACAACTTCTCTGGTGGTGCGCTTGAGCGTGCTTCAATATTCTCAATGAGTATTACACCTTATATCAACGCATCAATCATTTTGCAGCTTTTAACAGTTGCAATTCCTGCACTCGAGCGACTCGCGAAGGAAGGCGAAGAGGGCAGAAAGAAAATTGCTTCCTACACAAGATATGTAACAGTAATATTAGCTTTCGTTCAGGCAACAGGACTTTATTTCGGTCTTGCAGGTGCTATGTCAGAAACAGGTTGGTTACAGTATTTAACAGTAACCTTTACCTTTACAGCAGGCACAGCATTCTTAATGTGGCTTGGAGAACAGATTACAGAATATGGCATTGGTAATGGTATTTCATTACTTATCGTAATTGGTATCGTATCCAGAGGTCCTGCTGCAATCCAGTCTATGAGAGCTATGTTACAGCAGGGTGGCGGTGTAAATATCAGCGGTATCGCAACAATTATCGGTATCCTGATTATCGCAATCGTTGCAGTTGCTTTTGTTGTGTTATTCAACAATGCTGAAAGAAAAATCCCTGTACAGTACGCGAAGCGTGTTGTTGGCAGAAAGACATACGGCGGTCAGAGCACACATATTCCGCTAAAGATTATTATGGCGGGTGTTATGCCTATTATCTTCGCTGTTTCAATTATGTCTTTCCCACAAACAATTTCTATGTTCATTCATGGAAGCAGCGCGCCTGAATCAGGTGTTTGGGCAGTAGTATTAAGATGGTTCTCAGAAACACATCCTTTCTATATTGTATGCTACTTCTTATTAATATTGTTCTTCACATACTTCTATACATCAATTCAGTTCAATCCTATAGAAGTTGCGAACAATATGAAAAAGAATGGCGGATTTATCCCTGGTATCAGACCTGGCAAACCAACATCAGACTATGTGGCAAAAGTATTATCAAAGACAACACTTTTAGGTGCTTTCTTCTTAGCAATACTTGCAATATTCCCGATTATTTTGGCTATTGCAATGCCAAGTATGTCCGGCATTTCTATTGGCGGAACATCATTGTTAATCGTAGTTGGTGTAGCATTAGAAACTGTTAAGGGTATTGAATCACAGATGTTAATGAGACATTATAAAGGTTTTCTTGAATAATTCCGGAGGCGAATAAAGTGAGAATTATTTTATTAGGTGCGCCGGGAGCCGGTAAAGGCACTCAGGCAGCACAGATTGAAAAGGAATACAATATTCCCGCAATCTCAACCGGACAAATTATAAGAGATGCTATTGCGGCAAAAACAGCCTTGGGAGATAAAATGAAAGGTTTTATTGACCGAGGCGAGTTAGTGCCGGACGATATAGTGGTTGAAATGGTTAAGGAAAGATTAAAAGAACCTGATTGTAAAAACGGTTATATTTTAGATGGCTTTCCAAGAACTATTTCACAGGCAATTATTATGGAAAAATTGCCAATTCCGATAGATGTTGCTTTAGAGCTGGATGTAGATGAAGATATAATCGTAGAAAGACTATCCGGAAGACGTGTTTGTGCTGAATGTGGCGCAACATATCACATAAGCCACAACCCATCGGAAAAAGAAGGCATTTGCGACAAATGTGGCGGTGCTTTAAAAACAAGAGAAGACGATGTGCCGGAAATAATCCGCCACAGACTTTTAGTTTATCACGAGCAAACAAAACCTCTTAAAGAATTTTATGAAGAACGCGGAAAGCTCGTGACCGTTGTCGGATGCGACGAGGTCAGCGATACAACCAGGGCTTTGGTAAAGGCTTTAAGAGAAACCATTGAGGCGTAATTATGATTAAAATTAAATCATTGCACGAAATCGAAAAAATGAGAGCAGCGGGAAGAATTGTAGCTGAGACCTTTGAGGTTTTAAAGCCAATGATTGTTCCCGGAATTACAACGATGGAGCTCGATAAAATTGCAGCAGAGCATATCAAAAAAAGTGGTGCTACTTGTTCCTTTTACAACTACAGCGGTTACCCAGGTCATTTATGCTTGTCAGTTAATGACGAGGTTATACACGGCATTCCGGGCAAACGCAGGCTCGAAGATGGTGACATCGTCAGCGTGGATGTAGGGGCGTGTGTAGAAGGTTATCACGGTGATGCAGCAAGAACATTTGCAGTGGGCAAAATCAGCCACGAGGCAAAAAAACTTATTGAAGTAACCGAACAAAGCTTCTATTCAGGCATCGAATTTGCAAAACCGGGTTTCCGTATAGGAGATATTTCAGCAAATATTCAAAAAGTTGTTGAAGAAAACGGTTTTTCAGTAGTTCGTGACTATATTGGTCACGGCATAGGAAGTGCTTTGCATGAAGACCCGGAGGTTCCCAATTTCGGGACCGAAGGACGTGGACCGAGACTTGTTCCGGGTATGACCATTGCAATAGAGCCAATGGTAAACATAGGTACGTATAAGGTCAAAACCCTGTCAGATGATTGGACAGTGGTAACAGCAGACGGCAAGCTTTCAGCTCATTTTGAGAATACAATTCTCATTACAAATAATGGTGCTGAAATTTTAACCAAATGCTAACTATTTTGAGGTGATGTTATTTTGAATTTCCGTGATGGTGATATAGTATTGTCAAAGGCGGGAAGAGATAAGGGTAAATACTTTGTGATCCTAAAGACAGTTGACGAAAATTTCGTTTATATTGCCGATGGTGACTTAAGAAAAGTAGATAACCCAAAGCTTAAAAAATGTAAACATCTTGAGAATACTGGAAATACATCTGAAAGAGTCTGCGAAAAGCTAAAAGATGGTGTTCGTGTTACGAATCCCGACCTTTTACGCGAGCTTGCAGATTATAAGACTAACGTATAGGAGGATTTATTATGGCGAAAGACGGAGTTATTGAGTTAGAAGGTATAGTGTCCGATGCTCTTCCGAATGCAATGTTTAAGGTAAAATTTGAAAATGGTCATGAGATTTTAGCCCATATTTCAGGCAAACTCAGAACGAACTATATAAGGATTTTACCGGGAGATAAGGTAACGGTCGAAATGTCGCCCTATGATTTAACAAAAGGGCGTATAACATGGAGAGCTAAATAATAAGCAAAATTATCGCGAAAGCGAAAATCCCATGAAGGAGGTATTTACAATGAAAGTAAGACCCAGTGTAAAGCCGATGTGTGAAAAATGTAAAATAATTAAGCGTAAGGGTAAAGTAATGGTTATCTGTGAAAACCCTAAGCACAAGCAGAAGCAGGGCTGATTTATAGCAATGTGAAAATTTTCGGAAAGCGGCTATGTGAAACATTCACAATTTTTCCGAAGTGGCTATAGATGAAAAACACTATAACAGGAGGTGCACAATCGCATGGCAAGAATTTCAGGCGTAGACTTACCCAGAGAAAAAAGAGTTGAAGTAGGCTTAACATACGTATACGGTATCGGTCTTCCCAGCTCAAAGAAAATCCTCGCTGAAGCAGGTATCAATCCCGACACAAGAGTTAAAGACTTAACAGAGGATGATGTACAGAAGCTCAGAGAGATCATCGACAAAGATTACATTGTTGAAGGCGATTTAAGAAGAAATATTGCTTTAGACATTAAAAGACTTATGGAAATCGGCTGTTACAGAGGCGTAAGACACAGAAAAGGTCTTCCTGTAAGAGGTCAGAGAACCAAAACAAATGCAAGAACCAGAAAGGGTCCTGCAAGAACAATCGCTAACAAGAAGAAATAATAAAAGCTAAAAGCAAAAAAAGACCATATTCTTCGAAAGGAGGAAAATAACCATGGCAAAGGTTGCTAAAAGAAGTACACGTAGAAAAGTTAAAAAGAATATTGAACGTGGTGCAGTGCATATTCGTTCAACATTTAACAATACAATCGTTACAATTACAGATGTAGCAGGTAATGCAATCAGCTGGGCAAGTGCAGGTGGCTTAGGCTTCAGAGGCTCAAGAAAGAGCACACCTTTCGCTGCTCAGATGGCTGCTGAAACAGCTGCTAATGCTGCAAAGGAACACGGTCTTAAAACAGTTGAGGTTTTTGTAAAAGGTCCAGGTGCTGGTCGTGAAGCTGCTATCAGAGCTTTACAGGCAGCAGGTCTTGAAGTTACAATGATTAAAGATGTAACACCTATTCCTCATAACGGCTGCAGACCGCCTAAAAGAAGAAGAGTTTGATTTATATTTTTGGAAGATAGGAGGAAATACAAATGGCAAGAAATATGCAACCTGTATTGAAAAGATGCAGAACATTAGGCATAGACCCTTCTGTTATGGGTATTGACAAAAAGTCAAAAAGAAACCCAAAGCCTACAAGAAGAAAGCAGAGCGAATATGGTCTCCAGCTTACTGAAAAGCAGAAGGTTAAGTTCATATACGGTATGCTTGAAAAGCAGTTCCGCAGATATTATGAAATGGCAGTAAAAATGCCTGGTATCACAGGTGAAAACTTACTCCAGATTTTAGAGTCAAGATTAGATAACGTAATCTTCAGACTTGGTCTTGCTAATACAAGAAGAGAATCAAGACAGTTAGTTAGCCATGGTCACATTCTTGTAAACGGCAAAAGATTAGACATTCCTTCATACCGTGTCAAGGTAGGAGATGTTATAACACTTAAAGAATCCACAAAGTCTTCAGACAGAATGAAGGATATCGTTGAAGCGAATTCTACAAGAACTGTTCCAAAGTGGCTTGATATGGATAAAAATACACTCTCAGGTAAGGTTATCGCCTTAGCTCAAAGAGATGATATTGACTTTGAAGTAGCAGAACATCTTATTGTCGAATTATATTCAAAATAATATTCATATTTTTATTGGATATATTCGCATTTACCCTTGGACTTATGCGATATTCGCATATTAACCGAACAATTATGAGGGAGGGTTAACATTATGTTAGAAATAGAAAAGCCAAACGTTGAGTGCGTAGAATTAAGCGAAGATGGTAAATACGGTAAATTTATCGCAGAGCCATTAGAACGCGGCTACGGTACAACACTTGGCAACTCTTTAAGAAGAATGTTGCTTTCATCACTTCCGGGTGCTGCAGCTGTGTCCGTTAAGATTGACGGCGTTTTACATGAGTTTTCAACAATTCCGGGCGTTAAAGAAGACGTTACCGAAATTATTTTAAACATCAAGCAGATTGCGGTTAAGCTCCATTGTGACACACCAAAGGTTGTTTACATTGAAGCTACAGGCGAAGGCGTGATAACAGCAGGTGATATTAAGCTTGATTCTGATATCGAAATCTGTAATCCTGAACAGAAAATTGCAACTTTGAACAAAGATGCAAAGCTCTATATGGAAATTACATTCGCTAAAGGCAGAGGCTATGTTTCTGCTGAAAGAAACAAGCAGTTAAACCAGAACATCATCGGTGTTATTCCGGTTGACTCAATTTACACACCTGTTCACAGAGTAAACTACTCTGTAGAAAATACACGTGTTGGTCAGATTACTGACTACGATAAGCTTACATTAGAAGTTTGGACAGACGGTTCAATCACTCCTGATGAATCTGTAAGCTTAGCAGCAAAAATCATAAACGAACACTTAATGCAGTTTATTGATTTATCCGAAGAAGCAAAGAATGCTGACATTCTAATCGAAAAAGAAGTTGGTCAGAAAGAAAAAGTGCTTGAAATGACAATCGAAGAGTTAGACTTGTCTGTCCGTTCTTACAACTGCTTAAAGCGTGCAGGTATCAACACAGTTGAAGACCTCACAAACAGAACAGAAGACGATATGGTTAAGGTTCGTAACTTAGGTCGTAAGTCATTAGATGAAGTTATCGGAAAGCTTCATGCATTAGGTCAGTCTTTTGCAAAGCGCGAAGACTAATATAAAAATTAGGGAGGTTTTAAGATGCCGGGAACAAGGAAATTAGGTCGTCCTACAGACCAGCGTATTGCAATGCTTCGTGGTCTTACAACAGCATTACTCGCTAACGGCAAGCTCGTTACAACAGTAGCAAAGGCTAAAGAAGTAAGATGTATCGCTGATAAGATGATTACACTTGGCAAAAAGAACACCTTACATTCAAGAAGACAGGCGTTGTCTTACATTACGGATAAAGAGGTTGTTTACAAATTATTTGAAGAAATCGCTCCTAAATATGCAGAACGTAATGGTGGCTACACAAGAGTTTTAAAGATGGGCCCCAGACGTGGCGATGCTGCCGAAATGGCAATTATTGAGTTGGTTTAATCAAATACATTAGTGTTTAATATAACACATATACAAAAAGACCCTGAGATAATTCTCGGGGTCTTTTTGCACACTAAATTTTATAAAAGAAACAGCGACAACTTGATTTTTAATGCTTGCTGTGATATATTAAGCACATAAGGAGTGAGTTCACTATGTTTGATGCAGTAAAAGTAAAGAACGATTGCGTTAATTGGATTAGAGAGTTCTTTGAAAAAAATGGTAAGGAATGTAATGCTGTTGTGGGAATTTCAGGCGGCAAGGATTCGTCTGTTGCGGCAGCACTCTGTGTTGAAGCATTAGGACGTGACAGAGTAATCGGTGTTTTGATGCCTTGTGGTGAGCAAAAAGATATTGATATGGCAGAGCTTTTGGTAAAACACTTAGGAATTAAACATTATGTAATAAATATAAAAGATGCAGTAGATGGCATAATAAACAATATGCCCGAAAATATGGCAATCACATCTCAAACAAAAATAAACATACCACCAAGAGTACGTATGACAACACTTTATGCGGTTTCTCAGAGCAATAACGGAAGAGTAGTTAACACCTGTAATTTATCGGAAGATTGGGTGGGCTATTCAACGCGCTACGGTGATGCAGCAGGAGACTTTTCTCCAATGTCAAAGCTCACAGTAACCGAAGTTAAAGCAATAGGAAGAGTGTTAGACTTACCTGATGTTTTGGTTGATAAAACACCCATTGACGGACTTTGCGGAAAGACCGATGAAGAAAATCTTGGCTTTACCTATGCGGTTTTAGACCGATATATAAGAGAAGGTAAAATTGAAGACGAAGAAACAAAAAAGCTAATTGACACAAAGCATAAAAACAATCTTTTCAAACTAGAAATGATGCCGATATTTGACCCTGAAATTTAAAAAATGCACTGCGTATGCAGTGCATTTTTTTATAGAATTATACAAATCAACCCGCCTGAACCTTCGTTAATTATCTTCTGCAATGTTTCTTGAAGCTTAATCTGCGCCTCATCTGGCATACGGGACAGCTTATTATGTAAGCCCTCGTTTACAAGCTCGTGTAAGGACTTTCCAAAAATATTTGACTGCCAGATTTCTTTGGGGTTTTCCTCAAATTCAGAAAGCAAGTAATGAACAAGCTCTTCTGATTGCTTTTCGGTTCCCACAATAGGACAAACCTCTGTTTGAATGTCTGCTTTAATCATATGTATAGACGGAGCAGAAGCCTTTAATTTCACACCAAAACGGCTACCCTGACGAACAATTTCAGGTTCTTCTAAGCTCATCTGGTCGATTGTTGGTGTAACTATGCCGTAGCCTTTATTTTCAACTTCTTTTAGTGCGATTTGTACCTTGTCGTATTCTGCTTTCATAGCGGAGAGTGATGATAAAAGTGTGAGTAACTTTCCTTCGCTTGAAACATCAAAGCCCGATATTTCTTTAACAACCTTATAGTAGAGGTCTTTTGGAACAGAAATGGAAACAGTAGCCTTACCTGTGCCCAAATCTATATGTGAAGCTTTTGCCGATTCTACATAATCACATTCCTCCATAGCAGAAAGCGCCGAGTCTAAATGGCTTAATGTAGTAACATTTTCAGTAGCAGAAAAACAGCTACCGAAAAGAATGTTTTTAATCTCGTGTTCCTGTGGTAAGGCTTCAACCCAATCGGGAAGCTCTATGCTTATTTCTGTTACGGGGAATGAAAGAAGCACCTGTTCTAAAATTTTCTTTATGCCGGCTTCATCTAATTCTGCACAATTAACGGCTACAACAGGAGCGTTGTATTTTTGACTTAAATAGCTTCTTAGTTCTTCTGTTTCGGGCATTGTCGGATATTTTGTGTTTAAAATTATAACATAAGGCTTGCCCTGATGAGAAAGCTCCTGACAAACGCGGCTTTCTGCCGACACATAGCTATCACGGTTAATATCGGTAATGCTTCCGTCGGTGGTAACTAAAATACCAATGGTGGAGTGGTCGCATATTACTTTTTTGGTGCCAATTTCAGCGGCCTGCCCAAATTCCATAGGCTCGTTGCTCCAGGGAGTGTTTACCATTCTTGGGTTTCCGTCTTCAATGTGTCCTAATGCTTCATCTACCACATAACCAACACAGTCGATAAGACGAACTCGCATTTTGGCATTGTCTGAAACGCTTACTTCAACCGCTTCGTTCGGTATGAATTTTGGTTCTGTTGTCATAATTGTTTTGCCGTCGGCACTTTGGGGCAGTTCATCTTGTGCACGCATTATTTCATTTTCATCATTCATATTGGGAATAACAAATAAATCCATAAACTTTTTAATAAAAGTTGATTTTCCTGTTCTTACAGGACCAACAACTCCGAGATAAACATCTCCACCTGTGCGCTCGGCAATATCCTTGTAGATATTAAATTCTGCCATCTGAAATTCCTCCATTATTCGTAATTTAATGTTTGTTATAAGATATGTTAAAAATTTTACAATATTACTGTTTGTCTGCATTTTTATATAAAAAGGTTTGACAAAAAATAACAAAAAATGTATAATTTAAGTATGTTAAATAAATTTTGGAAAGAGGTTGGGAAAATGAAGAAAAAAACGCTTATAAACATTATTACGGTTTTAATCGTTTTAATTGTTTTTGCAGTTTGTGCTGCAACAATCGGCACTGCTCAGGCTGAGGGCGGTCGTTACTACAAAACAATTATGGCGCTAATGCCTCCTGTAATTGCTATTGTTTTAGCACTCGTTACTAAGGAAGTTTACAGCTCATTATTTGTAGGTATATTATCAGCTGCTTTACTTGTTACAGAATTTAAGCCGGTAGCAACACTTAACACAATGTTAAACGACGGCTTTATAGCAAGTCTTGCTGACTCCTGGAATGTAGGTATTTTAATATTCTTAGTACTTTTAGGTATTATCGTAGCTCTTGTTAATAAAGCAGGTGGTTCTCGCGCTTTTGGTAACTGGGCAAAACGCCATGTTAAAACCAAGGTTGGTGCACAGCTTGCCACATTTGCTTTAGGTGTTTTAATTTTTGTTGATGACTATTTTAACTGCTTAACAGTAGGTTCAGTTATGCTCCCTGTTGCAGACAGTCACAAAATTTCCCGTTCGAAGCTTGCATATTTAATAGATGCAACAGCAGCACCTATCTGTATGATTGCACCTATTTCATCATGGGCAGCAGCTGTTTCAGGTGTTGTAGAAGGCCAGAACGGCTTAGAGTTGTTTATCAGTGCTATTCCTTATAACTTTTATTCATTGCTCACAATTTTTATGATTATTGCAATTTCTTTAATGAAATTTGATTACGGTCCAATGAAGAAGCATGAATGGAACGCCCAAAACGGCGACTTACATTCTGACCCACAGGCAGTTATTGAACAAGAAGAAAAAATTGACAACGGCAAAAATAAAAGTGTTTGGGACTTGATTTTACCTGTACTTATCTTAATTGCATCTTGCATTACAGGTATGCTCTATAGCGGTGGCTTTTTCACAGACGGCGTTTCATTTGTAGATGCATTTGCAGGCTGTGACGCGTCTGTTGCTCTTTCCTGGGGTGCAATTATTGCATTGGTTATAAGCATTATTTACTTATTATTACGTCGTGTGCTTACCTTTAAAGAAGCAATGGAATGTGTACCGCAGGGCTTTAATGCAATGGTACCGCCAATTTTGATTTTGACATTTGCGTGGACATTATCAGGCTTAACAGGTATGCTTGGTGCAGACGTTTACGTTGCAGGTCTTATGGAAAATGCCGCAGCAGGATTAACAAATCTGCTTCCTGCAATTGTTTTCTTAGTTGCAGTAGCCTTAGCATTCTCAACAGGTACATCATGGGGAACATTCGGCATTTTAATTCCTATCGTTGTATCAGTGTTCTCAAAAGACTCAACACTTTTAACAATCGGTATTTCAGCGTGTCTTGCCGGTGCTGTTTGCGGTGACCATTGCTCACCAATTTCAGATACAACAATTATGTCATCAGCAGGTGCTAAATGTAATCACATAAACCACGTTTCAACACAGCTGCCTTATGCTTTAACTGTTGCAGCAGTATCATTTGTTGCTTATGTTATAGCAGGTTTTGTTCAGAACTGGTTAATCGTATTACCTGTTTCTATGGTAATTATGCTCGCGGTATTATTTGTAATAAAATCAGCAACAAAAAACAGAGCATAAGTTAAAATTTAAAATAGGCGTTCTTTAAAAATTAAAGAACGCTTTTTTATGTTAAAAACACTTGCATTTTGGAAAAAATATGATATAATATAGATTGGCTTGTAGCCTGAGAAAAAGTTAAATAATCGGTTATCCGATAAAAATAGGAGGTAATATTGATGAAATTTGTTTATCAGTTTAGCGAAGGCGACGCTTCCATGAGAGAACTTCTCGGTGGTAAAGGCGCTAACCTTGCTGAAATGACAAAAATCGGTCTTCCTGTTCCACAGGGCTTTACAGTTTCAACAGAAGCTTGTACACAGTACTATGAAGACGGAAGAAAAATCAACGATTCTATCAAAGCCGAAATTATGGAAAACATCACAAAGATGGAAGCTGTATGCGGCAAAAAGTTTGGTGACAAGGAAAACCCACTTTTAGTATCTGTTCGTTCAGGTGCAAGAGCATCTATGCCAGGTATGATGGATACAATCTTAAACCTCGGTTTAAATGAGGATGTTGTTGAAGCTATGTCTGCAAAATCAGGCAATCCTCGTTGGGCTTGGGACTGCTACAGAAGATTCATCCAGATGTATTCTGACGTAGTTATGGAAGTTGGTAAGAAGTACTTTGAAGAACTTATCGACAAAATGAAAGAAGAAAAAGGTGTAACTCAGGACGTTGAATTAACAGCAGAAGACTTAAAGGTTTTAGCTTCACAGTTCAAAGCTGAATACAAAAATAAAATCGGTAAAGATTTCCCAACTGACCCAACAGAGCAGTTAATGGGCGCTGTTGAAGCAGTTTTCCGTTCATGGGACAACCCACGTGCTAACGTTTACCGTCGTGACAACGATATTCCATATTCATGGGGTACAGCTGTTAACGTTCAGATGATGGCGTTCGGTAATATGGGTGACGATTGCGGTACAGGTGTTGCATTTACTCGTGACCCTGCTACAGGCGAACGTGGTCTTATGGGTGAATTCTTAGTAAACGCACAGGGTGAAGACGTTGTTGCAGGTGTTAGAACACCTATGCCTATCGCTGAAATGGCTGAAAAATTCCCTGAAGCATTTGAAGAATTCAATAAGGTTTGCGCAATCTTAGAAGACCACTACAGAGATATGCAGGATATGGAATTTACCATTGAAAACAGAAAGCTCTATATGCTTCAGACAAGAAATGGTAAGAGAACAGCAAAAGCTGCTTTAAAAATTGCTTGTGACTTAGTTGACGAAAAGATGATTGACGAAAAACAGGCAGTTGCTATGATTGACCCAAGAAACTTAGATACATTATTACATCCACAGTTCGATGTAAAAGCTTTAAAAGCATCAACACCTATGGGCCGTGGCTTAGGCGCATCTCCTGGTGCTGCTTGCGGTAAGGTTGTATTTACAGCTGAAGATGCTGAAAGCTGGAATTCACGTGGCGAAAAAGTTATTCTCGTTCGTTTAGAAACATCACCTGAAGATATTACAGGCATGAAAGCATCACAGGGTATCTTGACAGTTCGTGGTGGTATGACATCACACGCAGCTGTTGTTGCTCGTGGTATGGGTACCTGCTGTGTATCTGGTTGTGGCGATATCAATATGGACGAAGCTAACAAAAAGTTCACATTGGGTGGAAAAACATTTGTTGAAGGCGACTTTATTTCAATCGACGGTTCAACAGGTAACATTTATGATGGTATCATTCCTACAGTTGATGCTGAAATCGCAGGCGAATTCGGCAGAATTATGGAATGGGCTGATAAATTCAGAACATTAAAGGTAAGAACAAACGCAGACACTCCTGCTGACGCTAAAAAGGCAGTTGAATTAGGTGCTGAAGGTATTGGTCTTTGCCGTACAGAGCATATGTTCTTTGAAGCTGACAGAATTGCAGCATTTAGAGAAATGATTTGTGCTGACACAGTAGAAGAGAGAGAAGTAGCTTTAGAGAAGATTCTTCCTTACCAGCAGGGTGACTTTGAAGCTCTCTACGAAGCATTGGAAGGTAACCCTGTTACAATCCGTTTCTTAGATCCTCCGCTTCATGAGTTCGTTCCTACAGAAGAAGCAGACATCAAAGCATTAGCTGATGCTCAGGGTAAGACAGTTGCAGACATCAAAGCAATTATTTCATCACTTCACGAGTTCAACCCAATGATGGGACACCGTGGTTGCCGTTTAGCTGTAACATATCCTGAAATTGCTAAAATGCAGACAAAAGCGGTTATCCGTGCTGCTATCAACGTTGCGAAGGCTCATCCTGACTGGAACATTGTTCCTGAAATCATGATTCCGCTTCCTGGCGATTTAAAAGAATTTAATTTTGTTAAGAAATTTGTAGTTGAAACAGCTCATGCTGAAATCGCAGCTGCAGGTGCTGACCTTCACTACGAAGTTGGTACAATGATGGAAATCCCAAGAGCTTGTCTCACTGCTGATGACATCGCTAAAGAAGCTGAATTCTTCTGCTTCGGTACAAACGACTTAACACAGATGACATACGGTTTCTCAAGAGACGACGCTGGTAAGTTCTTAGACGCTTACTATGATGCTAAAATCTTTGAAAACGACCCATTTGCAAAACTTGACCAGACAGGTGTAGGTAAGCTTATGGAAATGGCTGTTGACATGGGTAAAAAAGCACGTCCTGAAATTCACTGCGGTATCTGTGGTGAACACGGCGGTGACCCTGTATCTGTTGAATTCTGCCATAAGATTGGTTTAGATTACGTATCTTGCTCACCATTCAGAGTTCCGATTGCAAGATTAGCAGCAGCTCAGGCAGCAATCAAAGATAATAAATAATTAAAAAATTTACATTTTTTAGTGCCACAGGCTTAACTGTGGCACTATTTTTTATGTTCATATTTTTATTTTTTTAAAATTTTGACAAGTATTTAAAAAAATATTTTCGTCAATAATAAAATCAGTAAAAAATATTCTGGAGCTAAAAATGGAAAATACTGAAAGATTTATTATTAAAAAAACAGAAAATTTAAAGGGAGAAGTCAAGATTTCAGGCTCAAAAAACTCAGCACTTCCAATTATGGCAGCATCTCTTTTGGCAGATGGAAAAACAACGCTTAAGAACGTGCCAGATTTAACCGATACTGTAAATATGTGTGAAATTTTAAACTGTATGGGAGCGCACATTACCTATAAAAACAAAAATGAAATTATAATAAATGCAGAAAACATTTCCCACACTATAGCACCCTATGATTTAACCTGCAAGTTAAGGGGGTCATTTTTAGTTATGGGGCCAATGCTTGCCCGTATGAAAAAGGTAAGGCTCTCGCTTCCTGGTGGCTGTCCTATAGGCTCACGACCTGTTGATTTACACTTAAAAGGCTTTCAGAATTTAGGTGCAACTGTCACAAAGGGCTATGGATATGTTGAAGTAAAGTGCAGCGAATTAACAGGTACAAAAATTTATCTTGATTTTCCAAGTGTTGGTGCAACTGAAAATATTTTAATGGCAGCAACCTTGGCAAAAGGCAAAACCACCATAGAAAATGCAGCAGCAGAGCCTGAAATTGCAGATTTGGCGTGTTTTTTAAATAAAATGGGCGCTCGCATAACGGGCGCAGGAACGGACACCATAACAGTAAACGGAGTTGAAAGGTTAAAAGCGGTTAAATATTCCATAATGCCTGACAGAATAGAAGCAGGAACATTTATGGTTGCAACTGCAATGACAACAGGAGATGTTTTAATAAATGATGTTATGCCTGAACACGTAAAACCTTTAACAGCCAAGCTTTTGGAAATGGGTGTAGATATCGAAATTAACAAAAACTCAATCAGAATAAAAGCGCAAAAACCCTGTGTGGCAAAAGATGTAAAAACCTTGCCCTTTCCTGGATTTCCCACAGATATGCAAGCGCCTATGACGGCTCTTTTATCGCTTTCGCGTGGTACTGGAATTGTAACAGAAACAATTTTTGAAAATCGATTTATGCACGTTGGAGAGCTGATAAGAATGGGTGCAAGTATCAAGGTCGAAGGACATTGTGCCGTTGTTGAAGGCAAAAGGAGCCTGTCAGGCGCAAAGGTTACAGCACCGGATTTAAGAGCAGGCGCAGCGCTGGTTCTGGCAGGAATTTCAGCCAAGGGAGAAACAGAAGTTTTTGGAATAAGGCACATTGACCGAGGCTATGAAAATTTGGATATAAAACTAAAAAATTTAGGTGCAAATATTGAAAGAGTATAAAAATATCCGTAGCTTTGCTACGGATATTTTTATACTAAAGACATTATATAATAAATTACCCCTGCTACAAAGCCTGATGTTATACCATAAACAATAACAGGTCCTGCAACTGAAAACATTTTAACAGCAAGTCCTAAAACAAAGCCTTCGCTTTTAAACTCAATGGCAGGTGAGGTAATGGCATTTGCAAAGCCTGTAATCGGAACGATTGTACCTGCTCCTGCATATTTTGCTAAACTGTCATAAAATCCAAATCCCGTAAATGCCGCACCTAAAAATACCATAGTTGACGATGTGAGCATAGAAACGTGTTCTTCGCTCATTCCAATAGAAGTATAAAGCTCAAAAAAACATTGTCCGATGGTACAAATAGTACCGCCTATCAAAAACGAAAGAAGCAAATCCTTTGCTAAAGGGGAGTTGGGAGTCATTTTGTCGACATAGGTTTGATATTCTTTTTTATTCATAAAACATACCTTTCTTAGTACGAAATAAAATGTTTTGCGTATGATAATATAGTTACTTAAACCATAATTGCACGGGTGAGTTCGTTTGCATTATTACCCGAAAACGCATTAAAAGCGAAAAAAGCGAGCAAAACCAGTATGATTGAAACAATCGAAAAGAGTCTTTTTTTCATAAGAAACCTCCCTGAAATTTGTTTTCCAGTATTATTTTTTTTAAAAATCAACCTAAATATTCAAAAAACTCAAAAATTGCAAATTAATTGTTAAAAAAAATGAAATAGTACTTGAAAAGTGTGGGACTTTTGTGGTATAATTCTATGGCGAATAGTTTTTACAGGGAGGAAAAAATCTTGACAGCAAAATTAGACAAAAAAGAAAAAAATACTGTTGAATTTACCATAACAGTTTCAGCAGAAAAATTTACACAGGCGGTAGATGAAGCATTCAAAAAGAATGTTAAAAAAATCTCTATTCCTGGCTTCAGAAAGGGTAAAGCACCAAGAAAGTTAATTGAAAAGACTTATGGCGAAGGCATATTCTTTGAAGAAGCAGTTGACGCTTTGCTTCCTGATGCTTATGAAGCTGCAGTAAAGGAAATGGGAATTGACCCGGTTGATATGCCAAAAGTAGAGGTTGCAGAAATCGGCAAAGATAAAGATTTAGTAATAAAGGGCAGCGTAACAGTTAAGCCTGAAGTAAAATTAGGTGATTATAAAGGTTTAAAACTTACAGATATTGTTAATACTGTAAGTGATGAAGATGTTGCATCAGAGCTTTCAAGAAGACAGGAAAGAAATGCAAGACAGGTTGCAATCGAAGATCGTGCAGTAGCAAAAGACGACATTGCAAACATCAACTTCGAAGGCTTTGTAGATGGCAATGCGTTCCCAGGCGGAAAAGGCGAAAACTACGATTTAGTTATCGGTAGCGGTAGCTTTATTCCAGGCTTTGAAGACCAGATTATAGGAAAAAATATCGGCGATGAATTTGATGTTGTAGTTACATTCCCTGAAGATTACCACGCTGAAGAATTAAAAGGAAAAGAAGCTACATTTAAAACAAAAGTAAATTCAATTATGGTAAAAGAATTACCAGCTTTAGATGATGAATTTGCAAAAGATGTAAGTGAATTTGATACATTAGATGAATTAAAAGCTGATATTAAGGCAAAGCTTCAGGAATCAGCTGATGCCCGCACAAAGCAGGAAAAGGAAAATGCAGCTATTGATGCTGTAATTGAAACCTTAGAAGCTGATATTCCTGATTGCATGATTGATTCACGTATTGAAAGCACAATCCGTGAGAACAATGCAAGAATGGCACAGCAGGGCATTTCTTTTGAGCAGTATTTAGGTTATATGGGCACAACAGTTGAAGATTTTAAGGCTCAAATCAGACCAAACGCTGAACTTCAGGTAAAAGGAACATTAGCTTTAGAAGAAATCGCAAAGCTTGAAAATTTAGAAGCTAGTAGCGCTGATGTTGACGAACAGTTACAGAAAATGGCTGATGCATATAAAATGGAACTTTCAAAAGTTAAAGAATTTATGCGTGATGAAGATATCGAAACCTTAAAATCAGATATCAAAATTACAAAGGCTATGGAATTCTTGGTAGAAAACGCAACATGGTCAAAGTCTAAGAAAACAACTACAAAGAAGACAACAGCAAAAACTGAAGATAAAGAAGAAGCTCCTAAAAAGACAACAACAAAGAAGGCTGCTTCCTCAACAACAAAGAAAACAACAACAGCAAAAAAAGAAACAACAGCAGCTAAAAAGCCTGCTGCTAAAAAGACAACAACAAAAAAGTCAGAAGCTGAAGAAAAATAATAAGGCTTTATAGTGTATAAAAAAGAAAGGAAAGAGTTATGAGCTTAGTACCGGTAGTAGTGGAACAGACAAGCAGAGGCGAGCGCTCCTACGACATCTATTCCAGATTATTAAAAGACAGAATTATATTTTTAAGTGAAGAAGTGAATGATGTTACTGCAAGCTTGGTTGTAGCACAGATGTTATTTTTAGAAGGCGAAGACCCTGATAAAGATATTCAGTTTTACATCAACAGTCCCGGTGGCTCAATAACATCGGGTATGGCGATTTATGACACAATGCAGTACATCAAATGTGATGTGTCAACAATTTGTGTAGGTATGGCGGCATCAATGGGTGCATTTTTATTGGCTGCCGGCACACCCGGTAAGAGATTTGCTCTTCCTAACAGCGAAATTATGATTCATCAACCATTGGGCGGTATGCAAGGTCAGGCAACAGACATTAAAATCCACGCCGACAGAATTATCCGCATTAAAAATACTTTGAACGAAATTTTAGCTAACCGCACTGGAAAGTCAATAGAACAAATTCAGGCAGATACCGTGCGTGACAACTTTATGTCAGCTTATGAGGCTTGTGATTATGGTCTTATTGATAAGGTAATTGAATCAAGAACAAAATAAAGAAAAAAGGGGCTGCATACCAGCCCCTTTTTAAAAAGGTAAAGCAAAACCAAGAAAGGCAAAGGTATCATATATGTCAGTTAATAATGAAGGAAATCCTACACTTCGCTGTAGCTTCTGCGGAAAAAGTGAAAATGAAGTAATACGAATGTTCGAAGGCCCGAATTCGTTTATTTGCAATGAATGTATTGCGCTTTGCAATCGTTATATGGGCGACAATTATGATATTTCAGAACCTGATATCGACTTAGGCGAATTGCCTAAACCAAAGGAAATCAAAGAAATTTTAGACCAGTATGTAATCGGTCAGGATAAGGCTAAAAAAACATTATCTGTTGCCGTTTACAACCATTATAAAAGAATCGAAAACAAGAAATCTTCTAAAGATATTGATATACAAAAATCTAACATCTTGCTGCTTGGTCCAACGGGGTCAGGTAAAACACTGCTTGCTCAGACCTTGGCAAAAATTTTGAATGTTCCCTTTGCAATAGCTGACGCTACAACTCTAACTGAAGCAGGTTATGTGGGCGAAGATGTAGAAAATATTTTATTAAAGCTCATTCAGGCAGCAGACGGCGATGTTGAAGCGGCACAGCGAGGAATTATTTATATTGATGAAATTGATAAAATCACAAGAAAATCAGAAAACACATCAATTACCCGTGATGTAAGCGGCGAAGGTGTTCAGCAGGCTCTTTTAAAAATTTTAGAGGGCACGGTTGCAAATGTTCCCCCAACGGGTGGCAGAAAGCATCCGCATCAGGAGTTTTTGCAAATTGACACAACAAATATTTTATTTATCTGCGGCGGTGCGTTTGACGGCATTGAAAAAATTATCAGTCGCAGAACACAGTCAAAGGCTATGGGCTTTGGTGCTGATGTTAAGAGCAAAACAGATTTTAAGGTTGGTGAGGTTTTATCGCAAATTGAACCACAGGATTTATTAAAATTCGGTATAATTCCTGAGCTAATCGGCAGACTCCCTGTAATTGCAAGTCTTGACTTATTAGATAAAGAAGCATTGGTAAGAATTATTAAAGAGCCTAAAAATGCAATAATAAAGCAGTACAAAAAGCTCCTGGAATTAGACGGTGTTGAGCTAATTGTAGAAGATGAAGCGATAGAAGCAATAGCTCAAAAAGCGTTAGACAGAAAAACAGGCGCTCGCGGACTTCGTTCTATTATCGAAGAAACGATGCTTGATATTATGTACGAAATTCCGTCAAAGGAAAACATCGAAAAATGCACAATAACAAAAGAATGTGTAGAGAATAAAAAGCAGCCAATTTTACGTGCAAAGCAGGCTGAAACTGCATAAAATTTAAAGGGCTGAATTACAGCCCTTTTTGTAAACAGGAGAAAACTATGGAATTAATCGAAGTAGGCCAGATAGTAAATACCCACGGAATAAGGGGAGAAGTAAAGCTAAACCCCTGGACCGATGATTTATATGACTTGTTAGACTTAGATGTTTTTTATAATAAGGTCGGTGAGCTCCTAAAGGTAGAAAACTCAAGAGTACATAAAAACGTCGTAATCATTAAGTTTTTCGGCATCAATAATATGAATGATGCTGAAAAAATGAAAGGCAAAACCCTTTACACAGAAAAAACACCGCTTCCCGAAGGAAGATATTACATTAAAGATTTAATTGGTCTTGATGTTTATGAAAATGACGAAAACTTAGGCGTCCTGACCGATGTTTTCAATACAGGCGCAAATGACATTTATGAAGTGAAAACCAATGATGGTAAAAAAATATATCTGCCTGTGATTGACGGGGTTATTGGAAATGTGGACTTAGAAAACAAAAAAATGTCTGTTACTATCCCATTTGGATTATTAGATGACGAGGAAGAATGATATGCGTTTTGATATTTTAACGCTTTTTCCTGATATGCTAAAAGCTATACTTTCTGAAAGCATAATAGGAAGAGCGAAAAATAACGGAATATTAGAAATTAACTGCATTAACATACGTGATTTTGCTCAGAATAAACACAATTCTGTTGATGATTACCCCTATGGCGGCGGCTTTGGTATGGTTATGCAGGCACCGCCGATATATAGAGCTTATGAAAGTGTAGCACAGGGCGAAAAACCATATACAGTTTATATGTCTCCACAGGGCAGGGTTTTAACTCAGGAAAAAGCGATTGAGCTTTCAAAAAAAGAAAGAATTGTAATCTTATGCGGACACTACGAGGGTGTGGACGAAAGAGTTATAGAAGAAATTGTAGATGAAGAAATCTCAATAGGCGACTATGTCTTAACAGGCGGAGAGCTGCCTGCGGCGGTTTTGGTTGACACAGTTGCCAGAATGGTAGAAGGTGTACTTCCTCAAAGTGAAAGCTTTGAAGATGAATCAATTTATTCAGGACTCTTAGAGTACCCACAGTACACAAGACCGCCTGAATTTATGGGTAGAGAAGTCCCCGAAGTGTTACTTTCAGGTCACCATATAAACATTGAAAACTGGAAAAGAAAAGAAGCTATAAAGCGTACATATCAAAAAAGACCTGATCTATTAAAAAATGCTAATCTTACAGAAAAAGATAAAAAAATCCTTGATGAAATTATTGGAGAAGCAGAAAGTGAAGCTTAAAGAAGTTAAAAAATCATCAGAAACCATATACGATGGGAAAATAATTAAAGTCTGCCGTGATGTTGCGATACTTGAAAACGGAAACGAAGCAATCCGTGAGATTGTTCGCCACCCAGGCGGTGTGGGTGTAGTTGCAATGGATAATGACGGCTACATTTATATGGTAAGGCAATTTCGTTATCCCTTTTATGAAACAACCTTAGAAATCCCTGCAGGAAAACTTGATAAAAAAGGGGAAAATACTCTTGATGCGGGTATCCGTGAGCTTCGTGAAGAAACAGGACTTATAGCGGACAATATCGAATATTTAGGCGAATTTTACGCAACGCCTGGATTCTGTGATGAAAAACTTTCAATTTATTTTGCTCGAGGTTTACATCAGGGGGAAACATCTCCTGATGATGATGAATTTTTAGAATGTGAAAAATATAAGCTTGATGAGTTAATAGATATGATAAACAATGGTGAAATTCACGATGCAAAAACTGTAATCGGAATTTTAATGGTAAAACAAAAAGTAAAGTAGGCGTAAAACTTGATAGGAATACTTAATGTGTACAAGCCAAAGGGTATAACATCACACGATGTTGTTTACTTTGCAAGAAGACAATTAAAAATGAAGCGTATCGGTCACACAGGTACATTAGACCCGCAAGCCACAGGAGTTTTGCCTGTTTTGGTTGGAAATGCCACAAAGCTTTCCGATTTAATTATGGCTGATGAAAAGAAATATACTGCACGTGTAGTTTTAGGAATTACTACCGACACAGACGATACAACCGGCGAAATAACGGAAGAAAAAAATGTTGATGTTACAGAAGAACAGGTAAAAGAAGCGGTTCAAAAGTTTGTCGGCAAAGTTGAGCAAATTCCGCCGATGTATTCAGCTATCAAGGTTGACGGGCAAAAGCTTTACAAGTTGGCACGCTCAGGTGTTGAAATTGAAAGAAAACCAAGAAAAATAACAGTTTATTCAATAGACGTTTACGACTTTGACGGCAAAGAATTTTCTATGAACGTTCATTGCGGAAAAGGTACATACATAAGGGCTCTGTGTCGTGATATAGGTGCAAGCTTAGGCACAGGCGCTACAATGAAAGAGTTAGAAAGAACACAAAGCGGTATATTTACAAAGGAAAACGCCTATACATTTCAAGAAATTGAAGAGGCAGTTAAAAATGGCACAATAGAAGAAATTCTTATAAAGCCGGACCAGGTATTAACAGAATACAGAGAAGTCAATGCAACCGAAGAAAACGTAGGTAAAATTAAAAATGGCATAAGACTTCGCCCGCAACAATTGGATATAAAAAACTACGAAGAAAATGAAATTTTCAGAATATATGATAAAGGCAATTTAATATGTCTTTTAAAGGTAAAAAACTGCGACGGAGAGCTTTTATTGGCTATGGAAAAAAGCTTTTATTAGGAGGCATTATGCAAACGATTTATGCAGACTACAAAAAAGTGAATATTGCAGGTGGCACAGCCGTTGCAATAGGCAATTTTGACGGTGTGCATAAGGGACACCAAAAAATGCTTGCTACCTTAAAAAGTGTTTCGGATGATTTAGGAGTTCCATCTGTTGTTTACACGTTTTCAGAACATCCAATAAACGTGTTAAAGGGAGAGTCTCATGGCGTAATATATGAAAACAGCGTAAAAGAAATGCTGATAGCACAAAGCAAAATACATACATTGTTTTTTGAAAACTTTTCTGCTGTCCGCGACCTTACACCGCAGGAATTTGTAAAAGAAATTTTAATTGACAGATTAAATGTTTCTGCTGTTGTAATCGGTGAAAATGGCAGATTTGGAAAAAATGGTGCTGGCAATGCTAAAAATTTAGAAGAGTTGGGAAAACAATATGGATTTGGTGTTCACGTTGTCAAATCTTTAGAAATAGACGGAGAAGTTTGCTCAAGCACAAGAATAAGAAATGAAATAGCATCAGGCAATGTTGAAAAGGCAGAAAATCTGCTTGGCAGAACTTATGCACTGTCGGGAGAAGTGGTTTCTGATAAACAGCTGGGCAGAACCTACGGCTATCCTACCGCGAATGTTGTTATGAATGAAAAAACTCCAAAGCTGAAAAAAGGTGTATATGCCACAAGTACAGTTTTTGACGGTTTGACCTATCGCAGTATAACGAATGTCGGTACAACAAGCTTTGATGATGATAAGAAAGAGCGTATTGAAACGCATATTTTGGATTTTAGCGGCGATTTGTACGGAAAAACGATTACAGTGGAATTTTTGTACTATATACGTGATTTTAAAAGCTTTGTAAGTACAGACGAACTGAAACTACAGCTTGATGAAGATAAAAAAATGAGAAAATTAGGGGGAAAATAGAATGAAGGTAACATTACTCGCACACACTCCTGAACCTGAAAAAATAATAGCCGCAGCAGCAAAGCTTTGCTATTCGGAAAGCGGAGTAGAAAATATTTTAGAGGGCTTGAACGAAGAAAAGACCGAAAAGTTTTTGAATATGTTAATGAGCTTAGGTCACCAAAGTCCTATAGAGCACGTAACATTTACTTTTGGTATTGACGGTGTAAGCCGTTCGTTACTCGCGCAAATAACAAGACACAGAATAGCGAGCTACAGTGTAAAATCCCAAAGATATGTAAAAGAAGGTATGTTTGAATACATAACCCCCCCTGAAATTGCCGAAAACGAGCGTGCAAAAGAGCTTTACATAAAAACAATGGAAGCCGATCAAAAGGCTTATGATGAGTTGACTGACATTCTGTTTGAAAAGCACTATAACATCTTGATTTCTCAGGGTAAAGACGAAAAAGAAGCCAAAAAAGCAGCTGAAAAAATGGCAATAGAAGATGCAAGATTTGTTCTTCCTAATGCTTGTGAAACAAAAATGGTAGTTACAATGAATGCAAGAAGCTTAATGAATTTCTTTCATCATCGTTGCTGCACCCGCGCACAGTGGGAAATAAGAGACTTAGCAGATGAAATGTTAAAACTTGTTAAAGATGTTGCCCCGACATTATTTAAAAAAGCGGGTCCGTCTTGTGTTGCAGGCGGTTGCCCCGAGGGAAAAATGACTTGCGGCAAAGCAACCCAAATGCGCCAAAAATATACATTGGAGGCAAAATAGATGGGAAAGCTTATTGTAATTGAAGGTGTCGACTCCAGCGGTAAGGAAACCCAGACAAAGTTGTTATTTGAACATATAAAATCCTTGGGGTGCAATGTTAAAAAGGTTTCTTTTCCTGATTATGAAAGCGATTTTTGTATGCCTGTTAAAAAATATTTAGCAGGTGATTTAGGAAATAACCCGAGTGACGTTAACGCATACGCCGCGTCATCGTTTTATGCGATAGACAGATATGCAAGCTTTAAAAAAGGCTGGGGAAGTTTTTATAACGATGGCGGTGTCGTTGTTTGCGACAGATATGTAACATCAAATATCGTACATCAGGCAATGAAAATAGAAGGCGACAAAACCGATTTTATTAATTGGCTTGCTGATTATGAGTACAATAAATTAGGACTCCCGAAGCCTGATTTGGTAATATTTTTAGATATGCCGCCTGAGGCTGCACAAAAACTTATGAAAAATCGTGCCAATAAAATTACAGGAGAAGCCCAAAAAGATATTCACGAAAAGAATGAAGACTATTTAAAGGGTGCTTACAACAACGCTGTCGGTGTTGCAATACATCAGGGTTGGCATAAAATTTCTTGTGCAGATGGTTTAAATATCCGCACAATAGAAGATATCCACAAAGAAATTATTAAAAAAGTTGAAAAAATACTGTAAAAAATAGGCTGCGGCGTTGACTGCAGCCTGTTTTTTAACACAAAAGTAAAAATAGAGTCCGAGTATTTGAGAGAATAAAAGAGAAAAAAAGAGAATTTGCGAGTTTGTAAAATATATTTTAATTTTTGCAAAAAAAGTACTTGACACAGCGAAAAAAGTGTTTTATAATAGGTAACGTTGAAAAATGACAGGATAATTCTGTTTAAAATTAGGAGGAAAGCATAATGAGTACATTTATGGCGAAAGCTCATGAAGTTGAAAGAAAATGGTACATTATAGATGCTGAAGGCAAGCCTTTAGGTAGAGTTGCAGCAGCAGCAGCTAACATTTTAAGAGGTAAGCACAGACCCGAATACACACCTCATGTTGATTGCGGCGAGTTCGTTATCGTAATCAATGCAGCTAAAGCTGTTTTAACAGGTAAGAAGCTTGACCAGAAGTTCTATTACAGACACACAGGCTGGGTTGGCGACTTAAAGGCTGTAAAATACAGCAAGCTTATGGCTGAAAAACCCGAATTCGCTATGACAAAAGCTATCAAAGGTATGCTCCCGCATAACACAGTTGGCGCTAAATCTTTAACAAGATTAAGAGTATACGCTGGCGCAGAACATGACAATGCAGCACAGAAACCTGAAGCTTGGACTTTAGAGATTAAATAAGGAGGAGCAGAATAATGGCAGACTTTTTCTATGGCACAGGTAGAAGAAAGAAATCTATCGCAAGAGTAAGACTTATCCCCGGTAAGGGCGACATAAAAATCAACGGCAGAACATTAGACGATTACTTTGGTTTAGAAACATTAAAAATCATCGTTAATCAGCCTTTAGTTTTAACAAAGACAGAGGGCAAGTTCGACGTTTTAGTTAACGTTGTAGGCGGTGGCTTCACAGGTCAGGCTGGTGCTATCCGTCACGGTATTTCAAGAGCGTTATTAGAAGCAGACGAAGAAGCTTATAGACCTTTACTTAAAAAGGCTGGTTTCTTAACAAGAGACCCCAGAATGAAGGAAAGAAAGAAGTACGGCTTAAAGGGCGCTCGTCGTGCACCTCAGTTCTCAAAACGTTAATCATTTACGTTATATACAAAAAAGATGCAGAATATTCTGCATCTTTTTTGTATTGCTTTATGGGGAATATTGATATGAAAAATTAGAAAAACAAGGAAAAAGCGGAAGGTAAACCTTCCGCTTTTTCTGTGTAATAGTGTTATGGAATATAATAAGCATACGCTTATTTTTTGAATTGATTTTTAGGCATTGTTGCCGTTTACCTGCTTTCCGACAATGTAGCATTGCTTCATTTTTTCGAACATTTCTGCAGGAACGGGTTCATAGGGAATACTTGAAATGGGCAATACTGCATCTCCTGCCACTTTGGGATTTGTGCAGGCGTGATCGTTGCGATAAACTTCTCTTTCTTCGGGATTTCTCATATTCGGAACTTTTATCGGAATATTGCCGTTTAATGCTGAACGGTAAGCAAGTAATCCGGGTATACCCATATCAAGTGCCTGATACACATCTATTGACCACTTGCCGTCGGGATTGCCTAAAATCTT
>JAZNDH010000004.1:0-9744 GCA_045587965.1 Congzhengia sp. | reverse complement strand
CCACTCTTGCCATTTAGATTCAAGACCAATGCCTTTGTCCGTGATGATTACTTTACCGAAGAAGTATCTGTTCCAATTTTTATCAAAGATGTTTTGAGCTTCCTTCTTCTGCGATTCAGACAAGGATATTCTCGTATTCCTTATATCCTTCAAAATCTGCTTGTAATAGTCATCAACCATTACTTCAGGCTTTGCCGCATCTAACATAGCTTCAGCAATAGTATGGCACTTCTCAAATACTTCTTCCCAAGTGAGATTCTCTGTATTTCCGATAAACGAATACACATCTTTAAGACTTCTTGCTAACTCAACCTTATCAATGCTACTGTTGGAAATCTTACGGAGATGTCCTGCAGCATTTAATAACTGATTATTATTTAAAATATTGCCTTTTGTAACTTTTCTCTCAATCTTGAGTCTTTCCTTGAGTCTTTCAATCTCAGCCTTAAATTTTTCGTTCTCCTTAAGCTGTCTGTCCTTCTCGCCCATGATGTCATATACGGAGATATCTTCTCTTTCAGAGTAGAGTGCCCTCGGTTCATTCCTAACAATTTGAGCCTTATTAACAACAGCAACCATATAATTGTCGCCAACAACCTTGTCGAATATAAAACAATCATATCCTTGCTTCTTGAGTTTGTTTACGCATTCAGCAACATCAGTTTCCGAATTGCTAAACACTCTATTGTTTTGAGTTATGTAATACGGTTTTTTGCATACAACATATCCCTCTTCTATCGGAGCAAATTTATCCGCGAAGTTTGAAGCGTCAGATGTCATCGCTATAAGTCCGGCGGTTCTTTCATCTTGCTTTGGACTACCGTTCCTCACCATATAAGAAAGTAAAGCAGGTTTTCCTTTCTCGTTAGAAACAAAATTACCACTTGACATTTTATTGTTATGTGGTGTATAATACTCGCAGAGCACCATACTTTGCCGTTTCGGTTGAGTCTGCACACTTGTTGTGTAGAATGCCGCCGTTGACAAAGTAGGTGCTTTATACATTGTATGTCCTATTAAATCACTTGGAGAATTTTTTCCGAGTGATTTTGTTATTTCTTCAGCATATAATGTATATCCATTCACCTCAAATGAAGTTATTATAGAAGCGTTCCCCTGTCTAGTTCTTGATGGCTTTACATCTGTTGGAATTTTATCATCTTTCAAAGCCGAAAGATGTCTTGCAATATCTTCAGCTGTCATCGGCAACTGTGCCCTCAACGCCTCTCGCAAGAAGTCCCCATGCTCCGCAAGGGAGTGTTTTATCGCATTATCCGAAATCATATGCTTGCCACCCGTATACTTTCCTCTATATAAATCGTTATTTGTTAGAGCAATAAGACGATTTATTGCTTTATTCTGAGAGGGAGTTATTGTGCTTACAGTATGCATTTTGCTCTTTGAATTAGACAAGGCAGCTTTTACCTTTTTCTCAATCTCTGGGTCGATAGGATAATCTCTCTCGCTATACCTGATGTCATCCTTTTTAGAATCAAATCTTTTTGACAAGGGAATGACATTACCGTTGTCATCATAGGTTACAGGCTCTGCGGATTTCATCTGCGAGCCACCTTCAAACAGTACCACATCATCGGCCCACACAAATCCACTACCATCTCTAATATTTTTTACATATACACCCTTATACCCTGCTTCCCTTGCCATAACTCCGATTTCGTTCACAGTTGCCTTTGCTCTATTTTCTGTATTAACAGATGACAATTCTTCAGGAATAAGAATATCTTGAGCGACACCATAATTGCCTTCTATTTCAAGGAGTCCGTCTTTCTTTATATAAAACTTATATACCACTCCATCTCCCTTATAAGCATTGCTCACAGATTCTGATGTAGATGTAAATATAAGTCTGTCATGATGCTCTCCCGGATTAAAAACGGTCTTCCCCTTCTGTCTGTCACCACGATAAGCATAAACAACATTACCATTCTCATCGGTTAATGCACCCCATCGTTTTGCCGCTTCGTCAACCATTCTTTGAACAGTTTCCATATCACCGTTTTTAACAGCTGCTATGTATTCTGTGTCTCTATCTGAAAATTTTGTATTGACTTTTTCATTAGGATTGGGTATACTATCTTTAGAAGCGTTCTTGTTATAATTGTCACCAATTGGCGGTGACGATTCACTGGCCTGAGTGCTTCTATTTTTTATTCTCACAAGATTTCCTTTTCTTATTTCTCTCTGTATATATGCTTCTAATTCTCTTTTACCAAATACTGTAGCAATCTTGTTATTGGGAGTATATACTTCGTTATACATACCACCTTCATTTATATATACAGGAACATTTATAGTATTACCATTATCTTTGTATTGTGAAATCAAAAGAAAATATTTTTCTCTTCTCTCGCTCTTTTCTGCATTTTTTGTTCCTCTATATGCGCGTGTAACTTCATCTAAACCATCTATCACTTTTAGAAACAAATCTTTTCCGAGTCCGTGAAAATGCGTATCAGAACGAACGGACAAACCGAGTTCTTTAGCTTCATCTTCAGTAAGAATATTTTCACGAGCATGAGAAGCTTTTATCATCATAGGAAGATTTTTAACACCTTTTTGCGAGGTAAGAATAGCCGGACTACTATCCGTCAACTTAATTTCCTTGTCATAGTTTTTATCGGTTATTGCTTGTTCTACTTCTGATATTGCTTCTTCTCTTAAGGCATACACCACATTACCATCAGCACTCTTATTTCCAAACGCACCACTCTTTTCAAGTGATTGGTTTGCCTTAATAGATTTACCAAGCATTTCATCCCAAACTTTTGAAGCTTTCTGCAACTCTTCTTTATATTCTCTCATAATACGAGCTTCTGTTGAAGTAGATTCATAGGAATTGAGAAGGTCATTTACCCAATTTAAAAGGTCATCAACAAGGCCCTTTAGCTTTTCAATAAGAGTCTTTCGGTCATTCTCTGACAAAGATGTAAATATTCTCTTGCCTCGCTCACTCATAGAGAGCATATCTTCACAAGCTCTTGCAATGATTTCACTTCGTGCGTGTTTCTCGGTATACTCTTTGCCCGGATTCTTTTTCTTTAAGTAATTTGTCACAATAGCACGAATAGTTGAATAATATGAAATCAGGCGGGGTTTTAGCCTGCCAAAAAAAATAGACAGGAGAACAAATAATGGATATGTGTGATTTGCCCTTAGGCTATGCTTTCGTTCCACCACAGACAACATTTAACACATATACAAAGGACAAAGCATTAGAGGCCGGTACACTTTTTCCGGAATTAAATCTCAGCATGTGCGAGTATTTAAGGGGAGTTAAGGAGGATAAATGCAATGGCAGATAGAATATCAAGAAAACGTTTTTTACGAGAAATAATGGAAACAGATTTTGTTTTAAAGGAATTAAATCTTTTCTTAAACACACACCCTTGCCATAAAGCTGCTTTAGCAAAGTTCCAAAGATATGAGCAAAAAGCCGCTGCTTTAAAATGCGAATATGAAAAGCTTTTTGGTCCACTGACACCATCAACAAACAATAATACAGAAGTATGGGAATGGAATGATGGTCCGTGGCCATGGGAAAATTGTTAAGGGAGGATTTATAAATTATGTGGGAATATCAGAAAAAACTTCAAATACCTGTAAATATCAAGACACCAGATCCTAAGCTTGCTTCGTTTATTATAAGCCAGTACGGTGGACCGGACGGGGAATTAGGTGCATCTATGCGATATCTTTCACAGAGATTTTCTATGCAGGATGATATGGCAAAGGCCTTACTTACGGACATCGGCACCGAAGAAATGGCGCACCTTGAAATTGTTGGTTCATTAGTACATCAGCTTACAAAAAATCTTTCGACAAGTGAGATAGAACGCAGTCCAATGGCTGCCTACTACGTTGACCACTCTAAAGGTATATACCCTGCTTCCGCTGCGGGCAATCCCTGGAAGGCAGAGTATATCGGCGTAAAGGGCGACCCGATAGCTGACTTGGTTGAAGACTTGGCAGCAGAGCAAAAGGCTCGTGTAACCTATGATAACATTCTAAAGTTTTGCGACAACCCCGACGTAACTCAGGTTATAAGATTCTTGCGCCAGCGTGAGGTTGTTCATTTCCAACGTTTCGGTGAATGTTTAAATAAGGTACAGGAAAATATAAAAGCTAAAAAAGTCTGTGGTTGCGGAATAAAAGATATGTAATGCAAAAATATCATAAAAAGGAGCTGTGACTTTTGTCACAGCTCCTAAGTTTATTTAATTATCCTTCGTAAACGAGATTTTTAGCAATCATATCGTCTACATTTGTTGCATCCCACCATGCACCTGAAATGTCAACCTTTTCAGATACTTCTTTGCCTTCTAAAGCAAATACAGCCTGTTCAACTGCCTGGTAACCAATCTGGAATGAATCCTGAGCAACAGCACCTACGAGTTTGGGACCTGTTGTTGCTTTCATCCATTCAATCTGCTTAGAGCCTGCATCATAACCGCAGAATTTGATAGCGTCGTATTTAGCGCCTGCTGCTGCAATAGCATCATAAACCTGCTTAACAACACCTTCGTTTGTCATAAAGATTGCTGCAGCACCCTTTTCATATAATGCTTCTAAAGCTGTTTTGTAAGCGTTGTCAGCATCGCCGGGTTTAACTTCTTTTTCGATAACGTATTTGCCCTTTGTAGAAGCGTCTGCGTCAGCGAGTTCAGCGAACTTATCAATAAAGCCCTGTGCTCTATCGATACCTGTCTGTGTTTCGTCGTGCTGAATAACACCTACAACATACTTGTCAGCTGCTGCGATGTCTGCCTTTAAAGCTTCATAGAACTTTTCAGCGTCAATCTGAGCTGCTAAGTAGTTGCTTGTAGCAACTGAAGAAACAATGGGGTTTTTGCCTGCTGCATCTAAAGCTTCGATATCCTTTGCCCAGATACCGCTATCAAACTGAACAACAGGGATACCTGCATCCTTAGCCTGTGATAACATATCAACGAAGCCTTCGCCGATTGTGCCTAAAACTAAAGCCTTAGCACCGCTAGATAAAGCAGTTTGTACCATTTCCATCTGTGATGGAAGGTCTTTAGCTGATTCTGAAGCAGGGCCTCTGAATGTGATGTTATAACCGTACTTTTCACCTGCTGCTTCTGCACCTGCTTTAACTGATTGCCAGAATGCGTGTGATTCGCCCTTTGCTACAACTGCAATTGTACCTTTGTCTGCCACGTCGCCTGTACCACCACAGCCAACGAGCATAGCTGTTGCTAACACGAATACTGTTAACAGTGCGATTAACTTTTTCATAGATAAATTCCTCCTTTATATTTAATGCATAGTGCATTTAATTAACTGTTTTTTCTTTTACTGCTGTTTTTTCGTTTTTTTTGGTTTTTCTATCTTTAATTTGTTCGCATTTTTATTTTTTATTACATCCATTAAAACAGCAACAACAACTATAATACCTGTTAAAACGTATGTTACATAGGTTGAATTAACATTTAAGTTGAATCTTGCAAGCACGAAGTTAAGACCACTGCGGATTACAACTAACATAATAGCACCGATTACTGAGCCTGCAATAGATGCTGTACCGCCGTTTGCTGATGTGCCGCCAATGTATACGCCTGCTATTGCATCTAATTCCATACCGTTACCGGTTGCTGTTGCAACTGTTGCAAAAGACGCTGCCCAGAAAATTGCCGCAATACCTGTTGAAATACCTGCAATAACATACGCTATAATTTTGTACTTGTCGGTATTTATACCTGAAAGACGGGTTGCTTCTTCGTTACTGCCGATAGATAAGATATAGCGGCCGATTTTACATTTGTACATTAAGTACATACAAACGAGTGCAAAGCCAACTACCCAGATTAACCCTACAGGGATTCCGTTGTAGTTTGAGAATACTTTGTTAAACCAGGTTCCACTTGGATAGAAAACATTCGGGATAGAAACAATAATCGCTGCCAAGCCTCTGCCAAACATCATTGTACCGAGTGTTGCAATAAATGCCGGAATTTTAAGCTTTGCAACCAAAATACCGTTGATAAGCCCGATAAGTGCACCTATTGCAATCATAACAGGTATGGTAAATCCTAACGGCATACCGCCCATATAGAGCTTACCTGCAATGATTGCTGCCGCAATACAGGTTGTGCCGATAGAAAGGTCGATGCCTCCTGTTGCGATAACAAATGTAACGCCAAGTCCCATAATAGCATAAGGAGCTAAAGACTGAGCCATACTTACTATGTTGAATTTATTCAAAAAGTTAGGGTTTAACGCCCAGAAAACAAGCACCAAAACCGCTAATGCTGCAATAATAATCATATTCTGCATACCTTTTTTAGCGACAGATGCCAATATATTAGGTTTCTTTTCTACATCAATTTTTTTCATTTTCTCATTCCTCTCTCATTGTGGCATAAGCCATAATTTTTTCCTGAGTTGCATCAGCAATATCCAGCTCTCCTGTAATACGGCCTTCACACATTACCGCAACTCTGTCACTTAATCTTTGAATTTCTGAAAGCTCGGAAGAAATCATAATGATAGATTTACCCTCTGCCGCCAATTCTTCCATAAGGGTGTACATTTCACTCTTTGCACCAATATCTATACCACGTGTTGGCTCGTCAAATATGAAAATATCGGAGTTTTTCAAAAGCCATCTTGCAATAATAACCTTTTGCTGATTACCGCCTGATAAGTTCTTCAAAAGCTGCTTCATTGATGGTGTTTTTGTCTTGAGCTTTGCATTTTCCTTTTCTGCCGCTTCTTCTATTTTTACATCATTTATAAAGCCGAAGCTGATATAATCATCAAGATTACTGAGCACAGAGTTTTCTGCAACTGATTTATCAAGCAAAAGACCGTATCTCTTTCTGTCCTCTGACAAATAACAAATTCCGTTTTTAACTGCTTCTTCAGGAGTTTTGTTTCTTACCCTTTTACCATTTATGTAGATTTCACCGCTGTCAAGCTTATCCGCACCGTAAATTGCTCTTGCCACTTCTGTACGTCCTGCACCCATAAGGCCTGAAAATCCTAAAATTTCACCGCGACGAAGCTTAAAGCTTACATCTTTTATTTCTTTGCCGCGGTTTAAGTTTTTAACCTCAAGCACTACCTCGGCATCATCTGAAACTGTACTTTTTTCCTTTTTATCGCCGTAAATTACACGGCCAACCATCATTTTAACGATTTCGTCTTTTGTTGTTTCCGCAGTAATTAAAGTGCCTACATATTCGCCGTCACGCATAACTGTAATTCTGTCGGAAATACGGTTGATTTCATCCATTCTGTGTGAAATGTAAATCATACCGATGCCCTTAGCCTTTAAGTCGTTCATTATTTTAAATAATTCTTCAACTTCAGTTTGTGTTAACGCTGCTGTAGGCTCGTCTAAAATCAAAATTTTTGAATCGTGTGAAACTGCCTTTGCAATTTCTACCATCTGTTGCTTCCCAACAGTGAGTGAGCCTACCTGTGCCGATGGGTCAATATCAATTCCTATTTTATCAAAAAGCTTTTTAGCTTCCTCTTCCATGGCTTTGTCATCAATATATAAACCATTTTTAATCGGTTCTCTTCCTATATATATGTTTTGTGCAACAGTTAAATGGTTCATCATATTGAGCTCTTGGTGTATGATACTTATTCCCGCATCCTGAGACTCTTTTATATTTGTAAAATTAACAGGCTTGCCAAATAAAATGACTTCACCGGCATCACGCTCATAAATTCCGCATAAAACTTTCATAAGCGTTGATTTTCCGGCACCGTTTTCGCCCATAAGAGCATGAACTTCTCCTTCACGGAGCTCTAAATCTACTGATTTTAAAGCGTGAACTCCGGAAAATCGCTTGTCAATTCCGCGCATTGAAAGAATGACTTTTTCCATAATTACCTCCCACTTCAATTTATTTTTTAAAGACTTTTTATAAACCCAACTAATTCAATAATACAATATCGAAATACATTCTGTCAATACGTTTTTCACAATAAATTGCACAAACTTCGTATATATTTTTGTGCAAAGTGCTAAAATTTAAAGCAGAAAACGTAAATTTTTTCCTGATTTCAGAACGAAAAACGCGTGTTTTCAAGGGGTTGAGGCATTATACATTTTATGCTATTTTTTTCTGCCAAGAACTACCTCTTGACAAAAAACATCACTTATTTTTACTTATAAAATTATTTTTTAAATTTTTCTTGACAAAGGAGCTCCTTTGTGTTATTATAATTAAGCATTAAGTAGGAGCTTGTTCGCTTCTCACCACAAAGCAATGTCTGAAGTGGTTTATACTTTTTCTTTTAAGTATTTTAGCGGACAGGTATCTGTCCGCTTATTTTTATGCGGTTAAAAAATTTTGGAGGTGCTTTTTTATCAGCAAGCAAGAATTATTGATTAACGAAGAAATCAAATGCAAAGAAGTACGTTTGGTTGGCCCCGACGGCGAGCCTATTGGTATTACATCGGCTGCCGATGCCTTAGAACAGGCCTATGCTAAAAATTATGACCTTGTTTTAATTGCTCCTAAAGCTGAGCCACCCGTTTGTAAAATTATGGACTACGGCAAGTATAAGTTTGAGTTGGCTAAGCGTGACAAGGAAAACAAGAAAAACCAAAAGGTTATGTCTGTTAAGGAAATCAGACTTTCTCCGTCTATCGATAACCACGATTTTGAAACCAAAGCAAATCACGTTAAAAAGTTCTTAGCAGCAGGCGAAAAGGTTAAAATCACTGTTCGTTTCCGTGGTCGTGAGGTTAATCACAGCGACTTGGGAAAACAGCTCTTAGACAGATTCAAAGAATTTGTTGATGAGGTTGGCGTGGTTGATAAACCTGCAAAGCTTGAAGGTAAGAATATGAGTATGCTTGTGTCCCCCAAGGGCATGGCAAAATAAAAATTTTTTGGAAGGGGTTATGAAAATGCCTAAAATCAAAACACATAGAGCGAGTGCAAAAAGATTCAGAGTTACAAAAAACGGTAAAGTGAAAATGAATCACGCTTTTACAAGTCACATTCTCACTAAAAAATCAACAAAGAGAAAGAGAAATTTAAGAAAGGGTGCTTATGCGTCCAGTGCGAATTTAAAGACATTAAAGAAGTTAATTCCTTATAAGTAATTCGCAAAAATAATAAAATTTTGGAGGTATTAAAATGGCAAGAATTAAGGGCGCTATGACCACGCGCAAAAGACATAAAAGAATATTAAAGCTCGCTAAGGGCTACAGAGGTGCTAAAAGCAAGCAGTTCAGAACAGCTAAAGAAGCTGTAATGAAGTCATTATCTTACGCTTACGTTGGTCGTAAGTTAAAGAAGAGAAACTTCCGTCAGCTCTGGATTGCAAGAATTTCAGCACAGGCTAAGGCAAATGGTATGAACTACTCAACATTTATGAACGGCTTAAAGAAAGCCAACATCGAAATGAACCGTAAGATGTTAGCTGAAATCGCAGTTTCAGACAAAGCTGCATTTGCAGCACTTGTTGAACAAGCTAAAGCTGCTTTAAAATAATTATGATAATAGAAAAGGTTGTAGTGAAAATCACTACAACCTTTTTTGTTTATTTTTTAGTGGTCTGCATGTTTGATGTTGCTATAAATAAGGGACTGCAGCTTATGCTACAGCCCCTGGTACAATAAAAGTGTAAGTAAATTAACTACTGATATAGTTGATTGCTTGCACTTATTTTTTTATAATAAGAGATGAAATGGTCTGACGTACAGCCCCTTGGATTTCGCATCCGCGATAAAGACTG
>JAZNDH010000003.1:0-144535 GCA_045587965.1 Congzhengia sp. | reverse complement strand
AAATGAATTTTGAAACAATAATTGGTCTGGAAGTTCATGCAGAACTTGCAACAGACACTAAAATATATTGCGGATGCACAAACAAATTCGGCGGCGATACAAATACACACTGTTGCCCTATATGTACAGGTATGCCGGGCACATTGCCTGTGCTGAACAAAAAAGTTGTTGACTACGCCATAAAGGCCGGACTTGCAACTAATTGTTCAATTACAAAAGAAGGCAAACAGGACAGAAAAAACTACTTTTATCCTGACCTTCCTAAAGCTTATCAGACATCTCAATTTGACCTTCCTCTATGTACAGGCGGTTATATTGATATAATGGTTGACGGAAACAAAAAAAGAATTGGTATAACAAGAATTCACATTGAAGAAGACGCAGGAAAATTATTTCACGAAGCTGTTGCAGGCAACACCTTGGTGGACTTTAACAGATGTGGTGTTCCACTAATTGAAATTGTATCAGAGCCTGATATGAGAAGTGCCGACGAAGCTAAGGAATATCTTGAAAATCTAAAGGCTATTCTTGAATATACGGGAGTTTCTGACTGTAAAATGCAGGAAGGCTCGCTTCGTTGTGATGTAAATATTTCTTTACGGCCTGTTAATAGAAAAACATTCGGCGTACGATGTGAAATTAAAAATTTAAATTCCTTTACTGCGATAGAAAGTGCTATCAATTATGAAATTGAACGTCAAAGCAAAATATTAAATTCAGGTAAAAACGTAGTTTGTGAAACTCTCCGTTGGGATGACACCGTTAAAAAAACTATTTCTATGAGAACTAAGGAAAATTTTTGTGATTACAGATATTTCCCCGAGCCCGATTTGTTACCCGTTTCATTAACTGATGAGCATATAAAAAAAATTCGCAAAACCTTAACTAAGCTTCCACAAGCGCGCAGAGAGCGATATATAAATGATTATAGTTTATCAGAATATGATGCAAAAATTTTAACATCACAAAAGGCGATGTCTGACTATTTTGAAAACTGCGTTCTTTTAGGAGCTAATCCAAAGACTGTTGCTAATTGGCTTATGAGCGATGTTACAAGAATTTTAAAGGATAAAAATATTCCCTTTAAAGAGATTCCATTTTCGGCTGAATATTTAGTGAAACTGATTTCACTCATTGAAAATAAAACGATAAGCAAAACCGCAGCAAAAACAGTTTTACAATATATGGTTAAAGAACCAAAAGAGCCTGAATCAATTGTGGCTTTACTCGGTTTGGCACAAATATCTGACAAATCTGAAATTAAGTCTATTGTAAATAATGTGCTTTTACATAACAAAAAATCTGTAGAAGACTACAAATCGGGAAACACCCGTGCTTTTGGCTTTTTAATGGGACAAGCTATGAAGCTTTCAGGCGAAAAAGCAAACCCTGAAATTTTAAACAACATATTAGCAAAAGCGTTAAATGAACTGAGGTAAACTATGCATATATCCGAAATTTATAAAAGTATATATAAGTTTTATGGCGATACTACTCCGCTATCTTTAGATTGCGGAAAATTATGCGGTGCCGCTTGCTGCGAAAGTGATGAATACGAAGAAACAGGAATGTATCTTTTTCCTGGGGAAGAAGAATTATTTAAAAATAATCCTGACTTTAAAATAATTGACTCTGAGTTTGTTTATAATGGTAAGAGAACTAAAATTTTAATTTGCAAGGGTTATTGCAAAAGAACTCTACGACCGCTTTCCTGCAGAATTTTTCCAATTATACCTTACATAAAACACAATGGTTTTGAGCTTATTTTTGACCCAAGGGCAAAAGGTCTTTGTCCTTTAACTAAACTCAAAACTTTTTCTCAATTAGATGAGTTTTTTATTAAAAAAACAGAAAAAGTTGTAAAACTACTTTTAAAATTTGAAGAAACCAGGCTCTTTTTAGAGGCTTTAACAGATATATTAGACGATTTTATAAAATTTGGTATTTAATTCGGAGGTTAGTTATGAAAAACGATACAATAGTCGCTATTGCTACTCCGCACGGAACAGGTGGCATATCTGTTATCCGTGTTAGCGGAAGCGAAAGCATAAGTATATGTGATAAAATTTTTAAGGCAAAGAGTAATAAGAAACTCTCTGATGCTAAAACCCACACAATTCATTACGGCAACATTGTAGCTGACGAAAATGTAATAGATGAAGTTTTGGTCTCAGTTATGCGGGCGCCAAACACATTTACACGTGAAGATACAGTTGAAATTAATTGTCATGGCGGTTTGGTTGTTACCGAAAAGGTTTTGCTTTCAGTAGTTTCTGCCGGTGCTACACTTGCTTCTCCGGGAGAATTCACAAAACGCGCCTTTTTAAACGGAAGAATTGATTTATCACAGGCAGAAGCGGTTATAGATATCATTAATTCTCCATCCTCTTTGGCACTGTCAGTTGCTGCAAATCAATTAGGTGGCGCATTATCTTCTGATATAAATTCACTTCGTGATAAAGTATTAGAGATTTTAGCGCAAATTAATGTTACAATTGACTACCCTGAAGAAGATATCGATGATGTTGAAAGAAATGCTTTGATTACCTATTTAAATGCGGTAAAAATAAAAATCTCCGATTTACTTAACACTTCACACCGCGGAAAACTTATTCGTGATGGAATCAATACAGTTATTTGCGGAAAACCAAATGTAGGTAAATCTTCAATTCTTAATTTGTTGGCAAGGGATTCCCGTGCTATTGTTACCGACATTGCAGGTACAACACGAGATGTAATTGAAGAACGCATAACTTTAGGAAATATCGTTTTAAATGTTTATGATACAGCGGGAATAAGAAAAACTACTGATACAATCGAATCCTTAGGTATAGACAAATCCAAAGAATGTATTAAAAATGCAGAACTCGTGCTTTTTGTTCTTGATTCTGTTTCAGGAATTTCTGATGAAGACAAGGAAATTTTTGCGCATCTTAATAAAAAGAACGTTATCGTAGTTTTAAATAAGTCCGATGTCGGAAATTTAGAAGCCGGCGAAATGTTTGATTGTTTTAAAGTAATTAAACTCTCTGCAAAAACAGGTGATGGCTTAGATAGGCTTTGTTCTGCTATAGAAGAAATGTTTAATTTGGGAAAAATTTCTGCAGGCGATAACAATGCAATTACAAATCTACGCCATAAGGAGGCACTGACCTTTGCATTATCCTCTCTTTCTTCGGCAATAGATGCATTATCCAATTGCGTTCCTTACGATATTGTTTCTATAGATTTAACAGATTGTGCATCGCATTTAGGCGAAATTACAGGTAAAACTGTTTCCGATGAAATTGTGAATAAAATTTTTGCCAGATTCTGTTTAGGAAAATAGTATAATAAAGACAAACCCTAAATATGATATTAAAGATACATACAAGAAAGGATGACCTACTTGAAAGCAATAAAAAAACAATCTTTTATGGAGGGTGCTGCTGTTTTAGTTGTTGCACACCTGGTTGTAAAAATCATCGGCGCTTGCTTTAAAATACCGCTTGCAAATATTTTACACGAAACCGGTATGGCATATTTTAGCCGTGCCTATAATTTATATGCCGCAATATTCGTTATGGCAACCGCAGGATTGCCCGTTGCGGTATCTAAAATGGTTTCTGAGAGCTTAGCAAAGAAAAATTTTGCTGAATCAAAGAAAATCTTACACTCAGCAATATTTTTACTGACAATCATCGGTGCTATCGGAACAGCTATATTATTTTTTGGTGCAAATATTTTCTGTAGCGGTTCGCCAGGCTCTTACCTTAGCATTGTTACGATATCCCCTGCCCTTTTATTTATTGCTGTGTTATCTGCATTCAGGGGTTATTTTCAGGGTCATTCAAATATGATTCCAACCGCATATTCCGAAGTTTTAGAAGCAGTATCAAAATTAGTTATCGGTCTTTTAGGTGCATACTTCTTTATGTCTGTTTCTTCTGAAGTAGCTGCAGCAGGGGCAATTTCAGGTGTAACCATCGGCGGTCTGCTTGCATTACTGTTGTTGGTATTTTTCTATTTTAGAAACAAAACAGACGCACCACTTACCGATGCCACCCAAAGCCGAAGCAAATCTAAAATAGTGGCTCAACTGTTGCTTATTGCTGTACCTATTACTATCGGTGCTGCTGTAATGTCTTTAACTAATGTTATTGACACTTTTATGATAAATTTCAGATTGTCCGCAATTACTGTTGATGATAATATCTTTAAAACACTAACCGAATTTTTTGGAATAAGTGCAGAAAATGTAGAAATAGGAAAAAACATAACATCAAAGGCCGCAGATGTGGTTTACGGCTCATATTCAGGCTATGCTATGTCCTTATTTAATTTGCCACCTTCTATTGTGACTTCTATTTCTATGAGTATTGTGCCTGCAATTTCTGCGGCATTAGCTATAAAAGACCAAAAACAATCAAAGCTCTTAACTGAATCTTCAATAAGAATTACTACAATGTTTGCACTTCCCTGCGCTATAGGCTTAAGTGTTTTATCTTCCCCAATTCTTATTGCACTTTATAATAATACGAGAGCAGAAAACACTTTAGCACTTTTATCGTTATCTATAATTTTTGTTTGTATTGTTTCAGTTACAACAGCGATTTTACAGGCATCAGGAAAGGTTTTTGTACCTGTTTTTCATATGTTAGTAGGCGGTATTGTAAAAGCAGTTTCTAACTATATTTTAATTGCAATGCCTGCACTCAATATAGGCGGTGCGCCTATCAGCACGTTTTTTTGCTACTTTATAATTGCCACCTTAAATATAGGTGCTGTGGCAAGAATTATAAAGCCTAACTTTAACCTTAAAGACTTTGTTATTAAGCCATTAATTTCAGCATTTGTTATGGGTGCGGTTGTATTTTTTGTTTACAACTTGTGTGCCGCTTTACTTGATTGTCCTAAAATAAATCTTTCCATTGACTTTTTAGCACAAACTTCGCCTGTTACACCTGTTGCGGGCGCTGTAAGATTAAAAACAATTATTGCTTTAGGACTTTCAATTTTTGCTGGTGTTATATCCTATATAGCTTCAATGGGAATTGTTGGCGGTTTCTTTGAAGACGATATAAATATGCTCCCTAAAGGTAAAAAAATCTCTAAAATTATGAAAAAAATTAAGCTTTTAAAATAGAGGAAGAAAAAAATGAATACTAATGATAAAAAATACACATTTGATGATTTGCTCAAAATTATGAAAATTCTGCGAAGCGAAAATGGTTGTCCGTGGGATAGAGCACAAGACCATCAATCTATAAAATACGCCCTTTTAGAAGAAGCCTGCGAGGCTATGGAGTCTTTGGATAAAAAGGGATACGACGCTTTTGCAGATGAATTAGGCGACGTTTTGCTGCAGGTTGTTTTTCATTCTCAAATTGGAGATGAGAATGGCACGTTCAACATCGACGACGTTTTGTATTATGTTTGCAATAAGCTTATAACGAGGCACACTCACATTTTTGGAAATGACAAGTCTGACTCGTCTGACAACGCTTTAGATATTTGGGAAAAGAATAAAAAGGCTGAAAAAGGATTAAAATCTCAAGCGGAGATTATGCGCGACGTTTGTTTGTATTTACCACAGCTTATCCGTGCTGAAAAGGTGCAGAAAAAAGCCGCTAAAGTTGGTTTTGACTGGGAAAATGTTGATGGTGCTTTTGATAAGTTAAAAGAAGAAATCGAAGAACTTGAAAATGCAAATTCACAAGAAAATATCGAAGAAGAATTTGGCGATTTGCTTTTTTCTTGTGTTAATGTTGCAAGATTTTTGAAAGTAAATCCTGAAGAAGCATTAAAGCGTGCAACAGATAAGTTTATAAATCGTTTTGAAAAGGTTGAAAATTCTGCAAAAGCTATAGGCAAAAATTTAGAAGATATGACATTAGCCGAAATGGACGAAATCTGGGATGAAGTGAAATAAAACAAAAAAAATGCGGTAAGCGTAAGCTTACCGCATTTTTGGTGCTCGAAACCGGAATCGAACCGGTACGGGAATCACTTCCCACGGGATTTTAAGTCCCGGGCGTCTGCCAGTTCCGCCACTCGAGCTGACTTGATTATAATACCACGTTTTTACTGCTTTGTCAAGACTTTTTTTAAATTATTTTAATAAATATTTCGCTATCATTACTGCATTTTCTTTGGCTGTTTTAATCTCGTCATTACCTGACTTATCCGCAATCATTATATATAAGTCAGAACTGTCAATATTAAGCTGTTTTAAAAGCGTGCTATCCTTCAAAGATACAGCATATTTGCCCTGTTTCAATGAATCATCATCTGCCCATTCAGAAGACGGCATAAAAACACTATCTACATTTTTTATATTTGCAATGCAATCAAGCGTATAAGTATCTGCTACATATATAAACTCATCAGGGCTTGAAAATAACATTATGAGTTTGTTAATTAAACTTGTATACATTTCAGCGTTTTCTGTCACAAGGTTTTCGGTAAAGTTGAGTTGGTCCACTCTTATATCTACCCTATTATTTCCATTTAGGTCGTTACTGTTCTTAGCGCATTCTGTTTCTATTATATCCGCCTTTTCGTTTTCTATAAAACCTGTAATTACGAAATTGATATTAGCATCGTATTTAACAGAAGTCACAAAGCTTACAACAGCAGAAACAATGACTAAAGCAACCACAATTCCTGCTATAATAAAATATTTATAATAATCCCATATATATTCAAACCACTCACGGGTAAATTTTTCAGGACGCACAATTATTTCTGCCATATAATCACCTCAAATAATATATAGTTAGATTATATAATCTGGATTTGCTTATGTCAAGATTTGAAAAAAATGTTTACAATTTATTGACTTATTACAAAAAAAGTGATAGTATCATCATTAGTGAGTTCGAAACCTTCCTCACTTAAAACAAAACTAGAGGAGAATTTAATATGAAAAAATCAAAGTTTTTGTCTACTGCAGCAATAATTGCGGCTCTTTATGTAGTTTTAACATTTATTGCAAACTCATTGGGTTTGGCAAGCGGTGCAATTCAGGTGCGAATTTCTGAAAGTTTGTGTGTTCTTCCAATGTTCACACCTGCAGCAATTCCCGGACTGTTTTTGGGGTGTCTTATTTCTAACATTTTGTGCGGCTGTGTTGTGTGGGATGTAATTTTCGGAAGCTTAGCAACACTAATCGGCGCTGTTTTCACTTATCTGTTAAGAAAGCACAAAATATTAGCTTTAATTCCACCAATACTTTCTAACACAATAATTGTTCCATTTGTTTTGAGATTTGTTTACGGTCTGCCTGCAGGGCTTTGGTATTTAATTATTACTGTAGGCATCGGGGAAATTATTTCCTGTGGAATTTTAGGTACAATTCTTTATAAAATCTTAAAAAAGCACGAAAATTCTATAAAATGGTAACAAATTAAGCCACCGCTATAGCAGTGGCTTAAATCTTTAATTAGTATTTTATTTTTTCTCTTTTTTCGTAGTGAGTGTGTAAAAGGTCGTGTGCCTTATATCCGCAAGGTTCACCGAAATACTCTTCATACATCTTCTTCACATACGGATTTTCGTGTGACTTTCTTAATGACAGGCTTTCATCTTCATCATATAAAGCTTTTGCACGAACTGCTTTTACATCAATTTCGGCCTGTACCTTTGATGAAACTATTGGCTGTCCGCCACCTGTTACACAACCGCCGGGGCAACCCATAATCTCAATAAAGTGGTACTGCTTTTCTCCACTTCTTACTGATTCTAAAAGCTTTCTTGCATTACCTAATCCGTGAGCAACTGCAACGTTTACGTTTAAATCGCCAAGCGTGATGGTTGCTTCTTTAATTCCTTTCGTTCCACGAACGTCATTAAATTCAACCTTTTCTAAGCTTTTACCTGTTAAAACTTCTGATACTGTACGAAGTGCAGCTTCCATAACGCCGCCTGTTGCACCGAAGATTACGCCTGCGCCTGTTGCTTCATCACCGAATGGTGAATCAAATACAGAATCCTGAAGTCTTGTAAATTCAAGACCTGCTTCTTTAATCATTTTAGCAAGTTCACGAGTTGTAATAACTGCATCAACATCCTGATAACCGTTAGTTGAAAGCTCGTCTCTTCCTGCTTCAAACTTTTTAGCTGTACAAGGCATTACAGATACAACAAAAATATCTTTTGGGTCAATGCCTGTTTTTTCAGCATAATAAGATTTCAATATTGCACCAAACATTTCGTGTGGTGATTTTGCTGATGATAAATTATCAATAAAATCAGGGAAATTGTGTTCACAGAACTTAACCCAGCCTGGACTACAAGATGTAATCAATGGTAGCTTACCGCCATTTTTAACGCGGTTAATAAATTCCGTTCCCTCTTCCATAATTGTAACGTCAGCTGCAAAGTCTGTATCAAACACTCTGTCAAAGCCGAGCATTTTTAAAGCTGTTACCATTTTACCTGTTACACGAGAGCCAATTGCCATACCAAATTCTTCGCCTAAAGCTGCACGAACCGCAGGAGCAGTTTGTACTACAACGTGCTTAGATTCATCAGACAAAGCATTCCAAACAGCCTTTGTGCTATCTTTTTCATACAGAGCACCAACAGGACATGCTGCAATACACTGACCACAATTTACGCAATCTGTTGCAGACAACGGCAAATCAAAGGTAGAACCTATTTTTGTTGTAAAACCTCTGCCCTGTGCATCTATTGCTCCTACTGTCTGTACCTTTTTGCATACAGCAATACAACGACGGCACAAAATACATTTATTGTTATCACGAACGATTGAAGGTGACAAATCATCAATAATATGTTCTGTCATTTCGCCATGGAATGCTATATCTGTTACGCCTAATTCATCACAAAGCCTTTGCAATTCACAGCTTTGATTTCTTGTACAGGTCAAGCACTTTCTGTCGTGATTCGAAAGCGTTAATTCTAAAACTGTCTTTCTTGCTTTTCTTACTTTTTCTGTATTTGTAAACACTTCCATACCTTCGTTTACAGGGTAAACGCAAGCTGTTACCAAGCCTTTTGCACCTTTTACTTCAACCAAGCACATACGGCAAGCACCAATTGCATTAATATCCTTTAAAAAGCAAAGCGTTGGAATTTTTATGCCCGCATCTTTAGCTGCTTGCAATATTGTATAATTGCTTGGAACTTCCATAGAAATTCCATTTATTTTAATATTTACCATTTCCATTTTATTGCTCCCCCTACTCCTTGTAAATTGCCTTAAATTTACATGAGCCTTCACAAGCTCCGCATTTAATGCATTTTTCTGTATCGATAGTGAATGGACTCTTTATTTCGCCAGAAATTGCACCAACAGGACAATTTCTTGCACATAAGCTACATCCCTTACACTTTTCAGGGTCAATTTTATACGAGAGCAATGCCTTACACACACCTGCAGGACATTTTTTATCAACAACGTGAGCAACATATTCATCACGGAAATAACGAAGTGTGCTCAAAACTGGGTTTGGAGCAGTTTGACCAAGTCCGCAAAGAGCTGTTGATTTAATACCTTCTGCCAATTCTTCTAATTTATCAATATCAGCAAGTGTACCTTGGCCTTTTGTGATTCTGTCTAAGATTTCTAACATTCTCTTAGTACCAACACGGCAAGGGGTGCACTTACCACAAGACTCATCAACTGTGAATTCTAAGAAGAACTTAGCTATGTCAACCATACATGTGTTCTCATCCATAACGATAAGACCGCCTGAACCCATCATTGAGCCGATTGCAATTAAAGAATCGTAGTCAATAGGTGTATCAATTAAAGAAGCCGGAATACATCCGCCTGAAGGTCCACCTGTTTGGGCAGCTTTAAACTTTTTACCATTAGGTATGCCGCCACCAATTTCTTCAACAACTTCTCTTAAGGTTGTACCCATAGGAATTTCAACCAAGCCTGTATTTTTTATTTTACCGCCTAAGGCAAATACCTTTGTACCTTTACTTTTTTCTGTACCGATTTGTGTGAACCAATCAGCACCATTTAAGATAATTTGAGTAATATTTGCATAGGTTTCAACGTTATTTAAAAGTGTAGGTTTGTGCCAGAGACCTTTAACAGCCGGGAAAGGCGGTCTGGGTCTGGGCTCGCCACGCATACCTTCAATAGATGTTAAAAGTGCTGTTTCTTCACCGCAAACGAAAGCACCTGCACCAAGACGAATATCTAAGTTAAAGCAGAAATCTGTTCCGAAAATATTATCGCCCAATAAACCATATTCCTTGGCTTGTTCAATAGCGATTTTTAATCTCTGAACTGCGATTGGGTACTCTGCACGAATGTAGATATAACCCTGGTCAGCACCTACAGCATAAGCTGCTATTGCCATTGCTTCAATAACCGTGTGCGGGTCGCCCTCTAATATTGAACGGTCCATAAATGCACCAGGGTCACCTTCGTCCGCATTACAAGCAACATATTTACCATTTTCGCCGTTGGCGTTTGCTGTAAACATCCATTTTAGTCCTGTTGGGAAACCTGCACCACCACGACCACGAAGACCTGATTTTTTAATTTCTTCTATTACATCGTTAGGTGTCATCTCTGTCAACACCTTGCCCAATGCCTTGTAACCATCTGTGCCGATATATTCTTCAATATTTTCAGGGTCAATTACACCACAGTTTCTGAGTGCTATACGACGCTGTTTTTTGTAAAAATCAACTTCGTTTAATGACTTAACATCATCATTTTGTACTGTTTCATCATAAAGAAGTCTTTTTACGATTCTTCCCTTTAATAAATGTTCTTTAACGATTTCTTCTACATCTTCAACCTTAACCATACTGTAGAATGCACCTTCAGGGTAAACAACTACAACAGGACCTAATGCACAAAGACCAAAACAACCTGTTTTAATAACCTTTACTTCTTTTTCAAGACCATTTTCAGCCAAGCGTTTTTCGAATTCGTCAATAAGTTTTATACTGCCTGAGGACGTACAACCGGTACCACCACAGACTAAAACGTGGGCTCTTGCAAAATCCATTTACCGTAACCTCCTCATTATTTATCAGCAGTACCAATAGTATATTCGGTAACAACGTTGCCGTTTACTATATGCTCTGCAATTATTTTTCTTGCTTTTTCTTCTGTCATTTTAACGTAGGTTACTCTTTCCTTGTTGGGTTCAAAAACCTCAACAATAGGCTCTAAGCGGCACATACCGATACAGCCTGTTTGAGATACATTTACATCTGCTAAATTTCTCTTTCCTACTTCGTCAACAAGCGCTGCTAAAACTGGTCTTGCACCAGCAGCAATACCGCAAGTAGCCATACCTACAACAATACGGATCGCTGCACCGTTTTCGCGGCGAACGCCTACCTGATTTTTGATTTTTGCTTTTATAGCTTCAAGTTCTGCCAAACTTTTCATTATTTTACCTCTTTTCTTTATTTTAAGAGTTTAATTCATTAAGTCTTTCATTAACGTAATCCTTAAGCCAAAGCGACACATCAGGATTAGAAAAACTTATATCGCCCAAAATTTCTTTAATTTTTTTCGTTTCCAACAAAAACTCTTTATCATTTCTGATATGTCGATATATAAAGTTTATTGTTTCATTTCCGCTAACCAAAGTAAGCATTGTTTCAGCCATATCCCCAAGGGGTTGCCTGTCAATGTGGTTATAGGTAAACGTAACAAAAACCTTTGTTCCTACGTTTTTTCGGGAAGTAATCAAAAGATTACCGCCTGTGGCTTCTGCAGCCGCCTTAAACATAGAAAGCCCCATACCAACTTTTCTTGTTGTTCTTGTTGTTTTAAACGGGTCGGTTACAGTACTTAAAAACTCTTTGTCCATACCGCAGCCGTTATCAATAATTGAAATCGAAAGCAGATTTTTATTTACTTGCTCATTAACTTCAATTTCAATTTCTGTTGCTTTTGCCTTTATTGAATTATTAACGATATCTAAAATATGCAACGATAATTCAAGCATTGTTTCCTCGCAAATCAATTATATTTCGCTAAAATTTCATCAACATCGTCGGGAGTCAATCTTCCGTAAACGTCATCGTTCACTGTTAATACAGGCGCTAAACCACAAGCACCTATGCAACGCGTTGCTTCTATGGAATATTTGCCGTCAGGCGTGCATTCTCCGACATCAATACCTAATTTTTCCTTTATTTTTTCTAAAATAGTGCCTGAACCCTTTACGTAACAAGCTGTACCTAAACACACCGCAATGTTATATTTTCCTTTTGGATTCGTTGTAAATTGTGTGTAAAATGTTACAACACCATAAATTTCAGCCATAGGAACATCTAACTCATCAGAAATGATTTTCTGGACTTCGATTGGAAGATAGCCATATATACTTTGAGCTTCGTGAAGCACAGGAATTAATGCACCCGCCTGTCCTTTATGCTCGTTAATTGCTTTCATAAGCTTTTCTTCCTGTTCTTTTGTACCTGAAAAAGCCACAGTTGTTATCTCACTCAAGTGATTAGCCTCCTTTTAAAAATAGATATTTTTATATCGTTACTATGATATCATATTTTTTTGTAAATGTCCATAAAAAATTGTATTATTTTTTGAATTTTTAGTTACTTTTGTCAAAAAAAATATATATTAATTGTGAATAAGCTGTAAAAATATTTTTTTCTATTTACACAGAGAAAAAATTTAGGTATAATAGTATAAATAGGATTGTTTTAGGAGTGTATATTCAGTGCTAAGGAATTTGTTTTCAACGGGCTTTAATTTAGAAAATATCATAACAATTTTTATAAGAATTATAGTTGTGTTATTAGCCATCTCTGTTCACGAAATGGCTCACGGCTTTGCTGCCTATAAATTAGGCGACAAAACTGCAAAATACGACGGCAGATTATCCATTAATCCCATACGTCATATTGACCCTTACGGTGCTTTATGTATGCTTTTCTTCGGCTTTGGTTGGGCAAAGCCTGTTAGGGTTAACCCTAATTATTTTAAAAACCACAAAAGAGATATGGCACTAACCGCCCTTTCAGGTCCTTTATCTAATTTTTTAATGGCACTTTTAGGAATGGTGGGACTTCTCTACTTATGTCCGCTTATACCTAATGAATATGTTTATCAATTATTCTTTATGTTTATATTATTGAATATAAGTTTAGGTGTATTTAATTTAATTCCTGTTCCCCCGCTTGATGGTTCTAAAATTTTCTTATCTCTATTGCCCAGAAGAATATATTATGAAATTATGCGATACGAGCAATTCGGCTTTATTGTTTTGATTATCGCTTTATATTTAAATGTTTTAGACCCTGTTTTAGATACCGCAGTCAGCTTTATATATACACTCCTATTCTACTGTGCAGGGGGTGGACTTCTATAATGGAACAGCTTAAATTATTTGAAAACCAACAAACTGAAGAGGAAAGTCGTCACAGTGTTAAGCTTGATGTGTTTGAAGGTCCATTAGAGCTTTTATTACATCTTTTAAAGAAAAACAAGGTAAGTATTTACGACATTCCAATCGTGAGCATTACTGAGCAATATTTTGAATATATGAATACGTTAAAGGAATTTGATATTGAATATTCAAGTGAATTCGTTGTGATTGCTGCTGAACTTTTATACATAAAATCAAAAATGCTCTTACCCAAACGAGAAGAAGAAGCAAGTGAAGACCCAAGGGCAGATTTAGCTCGCCGATTAGCAGATTATCAGCGTATGAAGGCCGTTTCAGAAATTTTAAAAGAAAAGGAATTTTCGGACTACTATAATTTCTATAAAGAGCCCGATGTTTTACCAAAACGTGAAGCGGACTACTCCGACCAAAGCTTTGAAATTGATATGCTTTTTTCTGCTTTTTTATCTGTACTTGATAAAAACGAGCGAAAAACACCACCACCAAAAAGTGCTTTTGGTGGCGTTGTAGGACGAGCTATGGTTTCTGTAAAATCAAGGGCAGAATTTATTCGCACAAAGCTTAATTCCAAGAAAAAACTGTCATTTTCTTCACTTTTTGAGGGCGATGATTCAAGGCAATCAATCATTGCAACTTTCTTAGCATTATTGGAAATGATAAAGCTTGAGCTTATAAAAACAAAATTTTCAGGCGATGATATATATTTAGAAAAGCTTAAGGATGGTGAAATAATTGATGAATATTGATTCAGTAATTGAAAGTCTTTTATTTGTTTCGGGAGACGGTCTTGCAATTTCTCATTTGGCAGAAATTTTAGAAATATCTGAAAGCGATGTTAAAGAACATATAAAGACTCTCAAAGATTTTTATAAAGAAAATGAGCGTGGGTTGGAAATCGTGGAATTCGACGGCTACATACAATTAAAAACACCTGAAGAAAATTTCCTATATGTTGTAAAATTAGCTGAATCAAAAAGAAAGCAACCGCTGTCCACTGCAGCTTTAGAGTCTTTATCAATAGTTGCATACCATCAGCCGGTAACCAGAAGCAGTGTTGAATTCATCCGCGGTGTAAACTCAGATGGCCCTATGTCAAGACTCGTTGAACGTGGGTTGATTGAAGAATGTGGCAGGTTAGATGCTCCGGGCAGACCTATTTTATACGGAACAACAAAGGAATTTTTAAGAAGCTTTGGACTTAACAGTTTGGCTGATTTACCTGATATTTCAGAATTATCAAAACAGTTTCCATACATTCAGACTGATGTAGAAACTGGTGAACAGCTCAAAATGAACGAAGACGAAAAAGCACAGGAAGAAAACCAGTAAGTAGGTGATTTTGTTGACAGTTTTATTAATTGTTTTACTGCTCTTAATATTGCTTTTGAGCGTTTTTATATTAACGCCTATGGAATTCGGCATAGAAATTGATAAAACTGACGGCAAAAATAAAACTTATATCTGTTTTAAGGTGTTTTTCATACCTGTAAGAATAGGCTTGAATTCAAAGGCTAAAAAAGCAAAAACAAAAGCCCGTAAGGAAAAAGAAAGCAAGCTTTCATTCAAGGATTTTAAAGAAAATGTTTCAGATTTTAAAGAAATTTACAACACTTCAAAAAAAGAATTGAAAAGTATGCTTTCGTATGTAAATGAGCATTTAACAATATCAAGATTTGATTTCCATATTCGTTTTGGCTTTGACAATGCCGCAGCAACAGGAATTTCAACAGGTGCAATCTGGGGTATGGGCAGCTTTATAGTAAAGGTTGTTGATACTCTTATTGGCATAAAAAAAATAGATTTACAGGTAAATCCTGACTTTAACAACAAAATTTTTGAAATTTATTCAAAAACTATCTTGATAATAAGACCAATTCATTTTATAATAATATTAAGACAAGTTTTAAAAACTTACAATTATGTTAATAATAAAATTAAAAATATAAAAGGCGGTGCGTAAAATGAACGAACATCCAATTAACGGCTTAATGGAAACAGCAATGCAGAGCATCAAGGATATGGTAGATGTGAACACAATCGTCGGCGAGGCTGTTGAATCAAAGGACGGCACAATAATTATTCCTATTTCAAAGGTATCATTTGGCTTTGGTGCAGGCGGCTCTGATTTTGGTCAGAAAAATTTAGCTAACTCCGACTCCAACTTCGGTGGTGGTTCAGGTGGCGGTGCTACAATAGAGCCGGTTGCATTTATGGTTGTTGGCAAAGAAGAAATTAAGCTTATGCCTGTTGAAAAAGCTTCTAATCCTGCTCAGGATATTATCGAAAGTGTTCCAACATTATTAGATAAGGTTGTTAAATTATTTAAAAAGAAAGACGCTCAAAAGGAACCAAATGCTGTTGAAGATGCAGAAACTGCAGAAACACTCTAAAATAATTAAAATGCCATAGCTTAAAAGCTATGGCATTTTCTTTTAGATATTTTCAGTTACTACTTTAAATTCTCCGTTTTCAGCCGAAACAATAATTTTACAATGTTTCTTGGCTTCTCCCCTTATAACAAGCGAAGCAATCGGATTTTGAATATACTTTTCAATAGTACGACGTAATGGTCTTGCACCGAATTTGGGTTCATAGCCTTTTTCTAAAATCAACTCTTTAGCACTATCGCTAACTTCTAAAATGATTTCTTTTCTGAATAGCTCTGTTGCCAAATCTTTTATCATAATATTAACAATTCCCACTAAATTTTTTCGTGTCAGTGATTTGAATGTTATTATGTCATCAACACGATTTAAAAATTCAGGGCGGAAAATTTCTTTTAATGCAGCTTCTGTCCTTGCACTTTGTGAATCATCTTCTGTTTTATTAAATCCCAAATTTGCAGAACGAACCTGAGAGCCTGCATTTGACGTCATAATAATAACTGTGTTTTCAAAGTTTACAATTCTTCCGTGGCTGTCTGATACTCTGCCATCGTCTAAAATCTGTAAAAGGATATTGAAAACATCGGTATGTGCTTTTTCAATTTCATCAAGCAAAATAATAGAGTAAGGCTTTCTTCTTACCTTTTCTGTAAGCTGACCGGCATCATCGTATCCCACATATCCAGGGGGTGCACCAATAAGCTTAGAAACTGTATGCTTTTCCATATACTCGGACATATCAATTCTAATCATTGCATCTTCTGAGTCAAACATAACACGGGCTAAGGTTTTTGCAAGCTCTGTTTTACCCACACCTGTAGGTCCTGCGAAAATAAACGAAACAGGACGACGTGCACGGGTCAAGCGAGCACGATTTCTTCTTATTGCTTCTGAAACAATTTCTACTGCGTGGTCCTGACCTAAAACGTATTCTTTTATTCTTGACTCTAAATTCAAGAGCTTTTCACTTTCTGTTTCAGTCAAGCTTTTAACAGGGATTTTGGTCCAGTCTTCTATAACCTCTGCAATGTTTTCTATGGTTAGAGTTGTATCAATACCTGAGTCGTTAAGCTTGTTAATTTCTTCAATCAAAGCACATTCTTTTGCCTTTAATTCAGCAGCTTTCTGATAATCTTCGGTTGAATCACTCGAAACTGCATTTTCTTTTTCCATCTGAACCATTTTTAACTTGTCTGTAAGCTTTTTAAGCTCAATTAATTTCACGTTTTTAAGGTTTGCTTTAGAGCCTGCTTCATCAATTACGTCAATCGCTTTATCAGGTAAAAATCTGTCTGTAATATATCTTTCGGCAAGATAAACCGATTGCTCTATTACATCGTCTGAAATTTTTACTCTGTGGTAATTTTCGTAATAATCTTTTATTCCCTTTAAAATTTCCACCGTATCTTCCATTGTAGGCTCATCAACAACTACAGGCTGAAAACGACGTTCTAATGCAGAATCCTTTTCGATATGCTTTCTGTATTCATCTAAGGTTGTTGCACCTAAAACCTGAATATCTCCACGAGCTAATGCAGGCTTTAAAATATTTGCCGCACTCATAGCACCTTCTGCATCACCCGCACCTACAATATTGTGAATTTCATCAATTACTAAAATGATATTACCGAGCTTTTTAGCTTCTTCCAATATTTTTTTGAGTCTTGCCTCAAACTGTCCACGGAATTGTGTTCCTGCAACTACCGCTGTAAAGTCTAAAAGATACACTTCTTTATCGAAAAGCTTTGCTGGAACTCTTTTTTCTGCTATTCTTACAGCCAACCCCTCTGCTATTGCCGTTTTACCTACACCGGGTTCTCCAAGCAATACAGGGTTGTTTTTTGAACGTCTGTTTAATATCTGAATAACACGATTAATTTCATTATCACGGCCAATTATTCTGTCAATAAGTTTGTCCTTAGCCTTAGCTGTGAGATTTGTTCCAAAGCTGTCTAAAATTCGTTTTTCTGCTTTTTTCTGGCGTTTTGCTGTCTTTACACCGCCACCATTTTCTGATGCAGTGTTACCGCCAAATATATTGCCAAAATTATTCATCATAGCTAAAGGCATATTGGAAGGGTCAAATTCTTCATCACTTTCAGGGTCGTAATCTCCCAAAGCGTTAACAAATTCACTCATACCATTATTTATCTCATCAAGTTGGTCAGGTGTAAGTCCCATTTTGTTTAAAATATCATCAACAGGACCTAAATTTAACTCCCTGGCACACTTTAAGCAATATCCTTCTGTAGATTGCTGATTTGTTGCTGTATCCATTTTGTTTACAAAAAGCACAGCAGGGTTTTTCTTACATCTGATACACATCATAATTATCATCTCGCTTTTATGATTTTTATTTATTCTATCACATATTTTTTCATTTATAAAGTAATTTTTTATATTGTTTACAACTTAGAAATAATTCGCTCATTTTTGAATACCTGTTTTAATTTACGGCAATAATTATTTTAGACTAAAACACTAAAAGGCAGGTACAAAGATGATAAATAAAGTTGAAATTTGTGGTGTTAACACATCTGAGCTCCCGTTATTAAATGAAAAGCAAAAAACAGAGCTTATGTTAAAAATAAAAGCCGGCGACGAATCTGCACGTCAGGAATTTATAAACGGAAATTTAAGACTTGTTTTAAGTGTGATACAGCGTTTTTCAAACAGAGATGAAAACGCTGACGATTTATTTCAAATCGGTTGCATCGGATTAATCAAGGCAGTTGACAATTTTGATTTATCTCACAACGTAAAATTTTCCACCTATGCTGTTCCTATGATTATAGGTGAGCTTCGCAGGTTTCTTCGTGATAATACACCTATTCGTGTAAGCCGTTCACTCCGTGATATAGCATATAAAACCCTACGCGCGAAAGAAGATTATATAAATCTACATTCAAAAGAACCGACTATCGAAGAGCTTTCGCAAATTTTAGACGTCAAAAGAGAAGATATTGTTTTTGCCTTAGAAGCAATTCAAGACCCCGTTTCTTTGTTTGAGCCTGCATATAACGACGGGACAGACACTTTATTTATTATGGACCAGGTAAAAGACTCCAAAAATACAGATGAATCGTGGCTTGAAGAAATTGCCCTAAAAGAAGCAATGACACGTCTTACCGACAGAGAAAAACACATAGTAAATCTTCGATTTTTTTCAGGCAGAACACAAATAGAAGTTGCCGAAGAAATAGGTATTTCACAGGCTCAGGTTTCACGACTTGAAAAAAACGCCTTAGAACGAATGAAAAAGTATATATAATAACTTTAAAAAATGAGCCGATTATAATCTCGGCTCATTTTTAATTATCTTCAAAAATATTATTTGCACGTTTTAGAAGAGTCGCTGCAGAAATAGGCGAAATATAAACCTTGCTTTCGTTGTCGTTTTGGGTTAGAACATAGGATTTTGGTAAGTCGTCCGAGACATTTACAACAAATCCCTCTTCTTCAGCGACGTGTAAAAATTCTCTTGTTATTTTTGATATACTTGTAAGTTCAAGGTCAAAAATAGCAATTATATCTTTTTGCAATATTACGGTATCTCCACCTAAATGCACATACATAGCGTTTCTCCTAAATTATTTTACCATTCTCTATATGGATGCGGTTTGTATTTGTATTCATTGCAATTTCATCCGCATCGGTACAGGTTATTATTACCTGCTTATTCTTAATTTTTTTTACTAAATAATTTCTTCTTAAAGAATCAAGCTCCGACATAATATCATCAAGTAAAAGTACAGGGTACTCTCCTGAGTCTTCATATATTATATCCGCCTGAGCAAGTTTTAGTGCTAAAACAGCACTTCTGTGCTGTCCCTGGGAACCATAAATTTTAATATCTCTACCTTCGGTAAATATATCAAAATCATCTCTGTGCGGTCCATAAAGCGTAAAGCCCTGTTCTATTTCTTTGTCAAAAGAATCATTAAGCTTTTTTTTGAACTCTTCTTTTGTTTCGAATGATGATTTATATTTGATTTCAAAGTTTTCGCCTGAAATTTCATCGTGAATTTTCTTTGAAAATTCTGCAAGCTTTTCTATAAAACTCTTTCTGTATTCAATAATAGCTATACCATATTCTGCAAGCTTTTCATTCCACACAAAAAGAGTTTCCTTTGCGGACTCATTATTATTAGCTCTATACTTTTTAATTAGATTATTCCTTTGCTCCAAAACCTTATTGTAACGTCTTAAAATATGATAATATTTAGGTCGCATCTGGCTTATTGCAATATCTAAAAATTTTCTTCTTGCGTTTGGCGAGCCTTTAGTTAAATTAAGTTCATCAGGAGAAAAGAGTATCACAGAAAATTTGCCTATTAAATCTCCCATTTTGCTTATAGGAATGTCATTAATTTTAATTTGTTTTTTTCTGTCCTTACGAATAACAATTTCAATTTCGTTTGTACGGATTTTGTCTTCGAATTCAACCGAGAGCTTTGTGAAATTTTCATTAAAATTTATAAGCTCCCTGTCCTGCTGTGTGCGAAAAGATTTACCTATCGAAAAAAGGTATAATGCTTCTAATACATTCGTTTTTCCCTGAGCATTGTTTCCATACAAAATATTCGTATCAAGTGAAAAATTAAATACTTCATTATTGTAATTTCTAAAACCCAAAAGCTCAAGCTTTTTTACATACATAGCACTTACTCCACACAAATTTCTTCCGATAATTCATCAGGTATCAAAACCTGCACTTTGTCGCCGGGATAAACTTTTTTTCCGCGCATCGTACAAACTTCTCCGTTATATTTCACCAGGCCATCTAAAATAATTTCCTTTGCAAATGAACCATTATCAACTATACCTGAAAATTTTAAAAGCTGGTCTAATTTTATGTACTCTGTTGTAATTTTAATATTCATGGATTACTCCCTGTTTTCAAGATTTTTCACAAGCTCTTCTACAATTTTTTTGGTATCTTCATCCTTTTCAAGACTTTCCTGAATTTTGTTTATACCGCTGATTATTGTAGCGTGATTTCTACCGCCTAATTCCTGTCCGATTTTAGGAAGGCTCATATTTGTAAATTCACGTAAAAGATACATAGCAATCTGCCTTGCATACGAGATATCCTGTGTGCGCTTTGCTGATAAAATTTCATCAGATGTCACATTAAAATAATTCGCAACAATAGATAAAATATACTCTGTATTTACATGAGGGTCTTCGGCTTTGTTCAAAAATTCTTTAATAGCTTCGTCTGCCAATTCCATTGTGATAGGTTTTCCCATTAATACATTGTAAGCCATCAAACGCTTTAGGACGCCTTCTAAATTTCTTATGTTTGATTTTAAGTGCTCTGCTATGTAAAACATTATTTCATCGGAAACTTCAAAATTCTCTTCGCTTGCTTTTTTCTTTAAAATAGCAACTCTTGTTTCCAAATCAGGACGCTTTATATCTGCAATTAAACCCCATTCAAAACGGGTTCTTAGTCTTTCTTCTAATTCTTTCATTTCCTTAGGAGGTCTATCAGATGTTATAATCATCTGCTTTCCTGACTCGTGTAATGCATTAAAGGTATGGAAAAATTCTACCTGTGTCTGGTCTTTATTTGCTATAAACTGTATGTCATCAATAATCAAAACATCACAAGTACGATATTTGTTTCTGAATTCAATCGTACCGCTACCGCCGATAATAGTATTGATAAACTCATTTGTAAATTTTTCACTGGTTACATATAAAATGTTGGAATCAGGTCTTTGCTCTTTAATTTTATTACCTATTGCATGAGCTAAGTGAGTTTTTCCAAGTCCAGGTCCGCCGTAAATGAACAGAGGGTTAAACAAAACAGCAGGCTTTTCGCATACAGCCATAGCTCCTGCATGTGCAAATTTATTTGACTCACCCACAACAAATGATGAGAATGTATAACTTGGATTCAACGTTACTGCATCGTCTGTTCTCGTGTCATAAGATACATTATATGCCAACGCTTCCGGCACAGGCTCATTATAGTCAATAAGCTTTATTTCGTAATGCTCGTCAGAAACTAAATTTACAGCTTCACGAATTGCATCCAGATGCATAGATTTTACAATTTCATAGTGAACCTCTGTGGGCATTTTAATAAAAAGCTCTCCATTAGCAATACCAATAGGATTCAGCGGTTCAATCCAATGCTCATAGGATGTTTCGCTTACTGTTTCTTTTAATTTTTTTAAGGATTCATTCCAAATATATGATAATTGTGCTTTCATTTTTTTGTTATCCTTCCTATTTTTTATCACTTTTACTTATCAGAATTTCAGTTATATCGGAAAACTTTTCCCTTCGGATGTCATCAGCCGTAAAAAAGGCTGTAGCACCGCATTTACAACACTCTAATACTATGCCGTTTTCTAAAACATCTAAATCTATAATGTCGGAGCCACACTCACATCTTACTCCGCCATCATCAGATAATAATTGGATTTTATCAAGAGCCTTTAAAATTACTATACCATTTTTTCCTGCGTGCTCTATTCCGCAGGTTGTAAGAATTTCTTTAATATATTTATTATTTTCTTCAAGTGCATGTTCGATTTTTTCTTTATTGCCTATAAATGCAATACCCATCAAAAGTTCAGGACAAAGGAAATCTATATAATTTTTATGAAGTAGGTCTGCTAAATTTACCGCATATTCGTGGTTTTTTTCACAAACCTGACATTTAACGCTGACAGTGTACGTTTTTGCGTTTTTAGAGGATATATTTAATGCGGATTTTCCGCAATCGCACGAAACGGAAATACCACGGCCACCCGATAGCTCAAACAACGAAAATTCGCCATAGGTGACTTCTCCACAGCCCGCACAAACGTATGCAACTGTCCTGTTAAAATCTATTATCATTCCTTTAACCTCACTTTTTCATCGGTATCTTTTATCTTACTACAAATATCAGAAAAAGTCAAATAAAATACATTGTAAAAGCAAAAAAATCCTTCGTATTATAACGAAGGATTTTTTACTATTTTTGATTTTCTTTTAAAGTTTCATATTTGTGTTTTGTGGCATTTCCACCCCGTAAATGTCTGTCTGCTTTATTAAACGACAATACTTCTTTTACCTTTTGGGCAAGCGTTTTATCAATTTCCCATATTCTTTCTGCAGCATCCTTGTGAACTGTGGACTTACTGATATTAAAAACCTTTGCCGTATCCCTTACCGTAGCTTTATTTTCAACTATGTACTCTGACAATCTTATGGTTCTTTCTTCGATATAATCTTTCATTCAAAGATTCCTCTCACAACTTCTTTTGATAAATTATATGCAGTTGTGAAAGGTTTATGATAAAGGCTATATAAAATAACGATTAATGTATATGTTCGTGTCCCATTAAGTGATGGATAACGCCTGTCATCATTAAAATGCCGATAACAATTAAAAGTATTCCGCTTACTATATTTATTATTTTATAATTCTTTTTAACAGCATCAAACACTTTTTTTAGTTTGTCCATCAAAAGTGCAGAAACTAAGAAAGGTATTCCCATTCCTAAAGAGTATATTATTAATAAAACTATACCGCAAAGGGCAGTTCCCTCGTGCGCTGCCAAAACTAAAGCAGAGCCTAATAGTGCCATTATACAAGGAAGGTGACTCACAGAAAAAAGTATGCCAAATAAAAAAGCAGAAAAGTTTCCGCTGACATCCTGATGTGCGTGAAGTCCTTTAAAAAACGGCAACTTTAAAATTCCAAGAAAATTTAAGCCTAAAATAATTATTACTATACCGCAAACTATGTGAAGAATTTTTTCATATTGAACAAAAAACGAGCCAAGGGCTCCTGCAAACATTCCGAGCACGGCATAAACAAAGGTAAAGCCTAAAACAAAAAAAACAGTTCTGAAGAAAGTACTCTGTTTGCTTTTTGTACCTACAGCAAAATATGAAAAATATATAGGAAGCATGGGAAGCATACAAGGAGATGCAAAAGAAACGATGCCTTCTAAAAATGTAATTAAATATTGCAAATAAATCACCTCTTTAAATCAACGCTAATTATTATAGCACTATTTTTTTCATAATTCCATATATTTTTAATATTTCTTAAAAAAAATGTTTATTCGAAACATTTTTTCACATAATAATACTACAAATCAAAAAGATTGGAGATTACCTATGAAAAAATATTTATTGGGAGCTTTGGCATGCACAGCAGTTATAGGAACTGTTGCTGTTATGTCAGCAGATTACGGTGCAAAAAACAGAAGAAAATTACTTCGTTGCAAAGGAAATATGTTTCGCACTATGGGAACAATGTTAGACACTATGATGGAGTTAAAAAAATAAAAGACGGTAGTCACCGTCTTTTATTTTTTTATATTATTTTTTTAATATTTCCTTAGCTGAAACTAATGCTGCAGTTGTTAAAACAGCGTCAATAACCAATGCCGCTGCAACGTTTAAAACAGCAAACAAGCCTAAGAGAATTGTTATAATTTTAGCGGCAGCCGCACAATAAAAATGAATTTCTAATTTGCTGTTTGCAAGTCTTGCAAAATCAATGGCATCTGCTAATGTTTTAAGCTTTCCTAAAAGAATAACCTTTACATATTCTAAACCATTTGTTTCTTTATTTACCAAAGAAATGCCAACATCTGCTTCTTCCATTGCCTGCTCACTGCCTAAATGCTCACCGATATATGCACACGTTACGCCTTCCTCTTCCATAATTTTGCTTACTTCTTCTGCTCTTTTGAAGGGTGTTAACTCGCAAACAAATTCATCAGCACCTGAAGCTGCGAATTGTACTTTCGCATCATCTTCCTTATCAGGTGTAAACATAACTACCTTTTCAACACCCATTTTTCTCAACGCTTCAATATCGTAAACAGAGCTTTCTGAGAGCGCATCCTCATAAGAAACAGCTCCAAGTAAAACATTGTCTATTGTAATATAAAGTCTGTGTCCTGTAACTTCTGAGATGTCTATTCCGCTCTCTTTTATGAAATCTTCCGTTCCGCAAAGGAAGGTTTTTTCCATAATTGTACATTCAACACCCTTGCCAGGAAACTCCATAACATTTTCAGCATTTAGGTGTTCATTCATATATTTTGTGAATAGTCTTGAAATAGGATGTGCCTTACCGCCGACACAAACACCTGCAATCATAAGTAAATCTTCTTCAGAGAATCCCTCGGCTGTGTATGTATCTGTTATTTTAAACTTGCCGTCTGTTAAAATGCCGTTTTTTTCAAAAGCAACACAGTTAATATCAGCTATTTCGTCTAAAAGCTCTGTTGATGAAATTGCTATACCTTTTTTCTTTAATTTCCATATTGCGCAAGATGTATAAAGCGGTATTCCTATCATAAATGAGCCTGATGTTGCGGCAATTAAAAGTGCACTTACTACTTTCATACCATTGCCCCAATCGCCCGATGACATACCATATATCAAAAGCACCACAATTGCCAATGCAAGCGTTAGCATCGGATACCATTTGCCGATTTTTTCAAATCTTTTCTCGCCTATTGTTGATGTGATTTCTGACATATTTGCAATTCTGTTCAAATCTTTTACTATAGAATCTTCATAGTCACAAACTGCAACACAGGTTACAGATGAGCCATTGTTTATGTATCCTGCAAGAGCCTTATCGCCTGATGATAAGCTCTCATCCTTTCCCATATCACAAACTAATGATGTATCAAAATCGGAAAAGCCTTCTGTTATTATACAGTCAACGGGTACAATTTCTCCCGATTTTACCATAAATTTTGTACCTTTTATGATTTCTTCCGATAAAGTACTTCTAATATTGGAATTAGAATCAATTACATTTGCTGTTTTAGGTAAAACATTGATAATATTTTTAAAGCTCTTACCTAAACCCGACAGCATCTTAGAAATTACCGCAAGTGACAGCTTATAAATTGACATAGCAGATGCTGCAACAACAAACTGACCTAAGCAAAATGGTATAATTATTGCCGCTACAACTAAAATTGTATCTTGTTTTGAATCCTTAGTTCCCTTAATTAATTTTGATATTGTTTCAGCACCCGATAAAACCAAAGATATTATGCTAAAAAGACATATCAAAAAAGCATTAGGCATTTTTGAAGCAACAAAAGCCAGAATCAAGGCCAAAAGCCCCACTAAGAGATTAGTTCTGAATTTTTTATCGTTCATTTGCATTAATTTAGAAGAAATACTTTGCTTATTTCTTACCATATTTTTAACTTTCATAATTATTTGCGTAAATTACGCTCTCCTTTCAAAATATTAAGGAAATTACTTATTTAGTATATCACAGTATTTAAAATATGTCAAATTTTGAGTTGTTTTGTTAAATAAAAAAAGAAATCCGAAAATTTCGGATTTCTTTTTTATTACATTTGATTTTTCAAAAACCCAGAAAGCTTTGAAAATTCTATTTCTTCACTTTCGCCTGTTTGCATATTTTTAACATTTGCTTTGCCGTTTTTTATATCGTCATCGCCGATTACCATTGAAAATTTAGCATCAAGCTTGTTTGCAAATTTCATCTGTGCTTTAACGCTTCTTTCTAAATAATCGCGTTCTGCAGAAATTCCCATCTCTCGCAAATCAAAAATTAGCTTTTGCACAAATAAATCAGCATCTGAACCGATGTTTGCAATGAAAATATCAGGACATTCATTATTTTGGGGAAGCTTATCTATACTTTCCAAAACTAACAAGAGTCGCTCTAAACCCATACCGAAGCCAACACCAGGCATTTCAGGTCCGCCAATTTCGGCAACAAGTCCATCGTATCTTCCGCCACCGCAAATTGTACCTTCTGAGCCTTTATTTTTAGAAATTATTTCAAATACTGTTTTTGTGTAATAATCAAGTCCACGAACTATTGTTGCATCTACATTATATGGAATTTCCATAATTTCCAGATACTTTTTAAGACTCTCAAAATGCATGCTACAATCTTCACAAATATAGTCTAAGAGCATTGGTGCATCATTATAGATTTTTTTACACTCTGAGCTTTTGCAGTCTAAAATTCTTAAAGGATTTTTTTCAAATCTTTCTCTGCAGGTTTCACAAAGGTCTGATAAATATGGTCTGAAATAATCCTTTAATTTTTCGTTATATGCCTTTCTGCAGATAGGACAACCGATACTGTTAATATTTAACTCAATGCCGGTTACACCTAATCGGGAAAGCAATGACATAGCTAAAGATATAACCTCAGCATCGACAGATGGTGTGTGTGAACCAAAAACTTCAATACCAAACTGATGAAATTCACGAAGTCTGCCCGCCTGCGGTTTTTCATATCTGAAGCAAGGATATAAATAGTAAAGCTTTGTAGGCTGCGGATTAGCATAAACAGAATTTTCAACAAAGCTACGTACAATAGGCGATGTACCTTCGGGTTTTAGTGTGATGCTTCTGCCACCCTTATCTAAAAATGTGTACATTTCTTTTTGTACGACGTCTGTTGTATCGCCTACTCCACGTTCAAAAAGCTCTGTGCTTTCAAACATAGGTGTTCTGATTTCTTTATATCCGAATTCTAAGCAAATTTTCTTTATTTGTTCTTCCACTGCATGCCATCTGTATGTTTCTGATGGCAGAATATCATGTGTGCCGCGTGGTGCCTTAATCACAAATTATTCCTCCTGTCACAAATTTATATTACTGTGCTAATTCGTTAATGTTTAATTCTAAGAGCTTAGATACGCCCTTTTCCTGCATTGTAACACCATAAATTACATCGGCAGCTTCCATTGTACCACGTCTGTGAGTTACAACTATAAACTGTGTGTTTTTGCTGTAATTTTTAATATAATCCGCAAATCTGTAAACATTGGCATCATCAAGTGCTGCTTCGATTTCGTCTAAGAAGCAGAACGGTGTGGGACGTGTTTTTAATATCGCAAATAAAAGTGCAATAGCAGAAAGCGCCCTCTCTCCACCAGAAAGCAAAAGCAAGCTCTGCAGCTTTTTACCAGGTGGCTGTACGTCAATATTTATATTACAGTTTAAGATATCATCAGGATTATCTAATGATAGTGATGCTGTTCCACCGCCAAAAAGCTCTGTAAAGGTTTGTTTGAAATATTTTGCAATACTTTGAAATTTCTCTTCAAATTCACTTTTCATAACCTTTGTCATATCGGAAATTATTCCCAACAAATCCTTTTGCGCTTTAACTAAATCGTCACGCTGATTTGTCAAGAACTCATATCTCTCAGAAACAGTCTTGTATTCTTCTATGGCATCAACATTAACATTTCCCAAAGCAGAAATTTTACGCTTTAAGTTTGTAATTTCTTTTGTTACTTCTGTTGCTGAGCCTAAGTCCTTTTTATAGCTGACAGCATCAGAGTAAGTAAGCTCATATTCTTCCCAAAGATTATTTATAGTATTTTCAAGCTCTGTCTCATGCTTGATTTTTCTTTGAGTGAGTCTTGCTTCTTCATTGGAAAGTGTAAATACATCTTCACGCAATGATTTGATTTGCGCTAATGCTTCTCTGTCTTTTTCGTCGAGTTGCTTTCTTTCTTCCGCTAAGGTCGCTGCCATCTCATCAAGCTCAGCAATTTTTTTGATTTCTAAATCTGTTTCTTGCTTTTTGCGCTCAATGTCGTTTGCAAGCTCTTCATTTTTCTCTTCTATATCCTTAATTTCAGCTTCGTGAAGTGAAACATTTGAAGAATTCATAGAAATATCACGTTCAAAATCTAAAAGCTTTTCATTTAAAATTTCTAAATCCTTTAAAACGCTTGAACGTCCAAAGTTTTTAGTTAAAATTTTGTTTGAGATTTCTTGTTTCGCTGCTATGATTTGGGAAATCGCAGCTTCCTTTAATTCAATTTCTTCTTGCTTTTTAGAAATTAGATTTTTCGTTTCTTCGATTTCTTTTTCTATACTTTCTTGTAACGCCTTAGCTTCTTTTATCTTGTTTTCAACATTTGAAAGCTCTTCTTCAACACGCCTTTTAGCCATATCTATCTGGTTAATTAATAAATCGTTATGTGATTTATCACGTTCTAAAATTAAAAGCTCACTTTCATTTTCCGATATCTGAGCATCATATTTTTTTAGTTCTTCATCGAAAGATACTATCTTTTCGCGGAAAGAAATATTTTTCTTTGCAAGCTTTTCTGTTTCTTTTTCAAGCTCGGGAATTTCCTTTGAAAGAGAAAGAATTTCATTTTCTCTGCCAAAAAGTGACGCCTGTTTATAGAAGCTACCACCTGACAGTGCACCGCCAACATTAAATAATTCACCTGTTAACGTTACAAGCTTTACAGTATTTTTATACTTTTTAGAAATAGAAATCGCATTGTCAATATTATCAATTACTACTGTTCCGCCAAGCAAAAACTCAGCTACATCCAAAAATTCCTTATCACACTCAACGAGCTCAGATGCAACGCCAACATATCCTTTTTCTTTTTCAATTCCACTTTCAGGATAGTCCTTAAGCTTTATTGATGTAAGCGGTAAAAATGTGGCACGACCTGCATTTTTTGCCTTCAAGCACTCAATAGATGCCTTTGCATCATTTTCGCTTTTTACAACAATGTGCTGCACTGCATTACCTAAAGCTACATCTATAGCTATACTGTATTTATCCTTAGTTTTTAAAAGCTTTGACACGGGGCCGTATATTTTTGCGCCCTTCAATTCTCCACTTTCATGCTCTTTTAAAACTGTTTTAACAGAACGAGAATATCCCTCGTAGGACTGTTCCATATTTTCTAAAAGCTTTTTCCTTGACAGCTTTTCATTTAAGCTTATAGTATTTTGATTTATAACTCTTAAATTTTCTTCAAGCTCGCTATTCACATATTCACGACTTGAATTTATTTCAAAACGTTCATTTTTGATTTTGTCAAGGCATTGAGCTTTACGGGCAATTTCTGCATTTAATTCTTTAATTTTTTCTTCAATTCCTGCACGTTCTTCAGTTCTGTCTGTCGCTTCTGAAAGAATCGTTTCACGACGAGAAATATAGCTTTCTTCGGTTAGTTTCTGGTTTGAAAGATTGATTTTTAAGTCACTAAATTTTTCTATGCTTTCAGCGACCAAATTATTCATATCTTCTATTTCTTTTTCAGCACTTAATGTGTTTTCGTTTTCTGAATTTTCTTGTAAGGTTAAAGCTTTAATTTCTTCATCTATTAATTTTAATTCTTCATTTTTTGCAAGTATTTGCTTTTCGATGCTCTCTTTTGCTGATTCTAAATCAAGCTTTTTATCAAGAAGCTCTTTAATTTCTTCGTTAATACGTGCTGTAAGCATATCGTTACCTGATATTCTGTTTTTAAAGATATCAATTTCGCCCTTTTTAATGGATATGCTTTCAGTAAGCTCACGGATTTGTTTATTTGTTTCTGTTTGTGTTTCTTCGCGTAATTTTGCCTTTTCGTAGTATTCCTGTTGCGCTTTTTCCGCATTTTCAGCAGCTGTTTTTGCTTCGTTTAATTGATTTGTTACAACAGACAGCTTTTCATCAAGTCCGCCTATTACATCATTTGCGCCTTCAATAATACGTATTGCAGCATTTACTTCAAAGTTTTTTAGTTCTTCTTTAAATTGTAAATATTTTTTAGCTTTTTCTGATTGGTTTTTTAAAGGCTCAACTCTGCCTTCAAGCTCTGTTATAATGTCAAAAACTCTGTCTAAATTTTCATTTGTGTGCTTTAATTTTCTTTCAGCATCTTCTTTTCTGTAACGATATTTCGAGATACCTGCAGCTTCTTCGAATATTTCACGCCTGTCGTCTGATTTGGTAGATAAAATTTCATCAATTTTACCCTGACCCACCATAGAATAACCATCACGACCAAGACCTGTATCCATAAAAGCTTCGTGGATATCTTTTAATCTTACTATATTCTTATTAATCATATACTGGCTTTCGCCCGAAACGAAAACCTTTCTTGTAACTTCAACATCATCATAAGGAACATCTAACTGTCTGTCACGATTATCCAGAATAAGTGTAACTTCGGCAAATCCCATAGGGGCTCTTTTCTGGGTTCCGCTAAAAATTACATCTTCCATTTTTGAGCCACGGAGCATTTTTGCGCTTTGCTCTCCCAAAACCCAACGAACAGCGTCGGAAATATTGCTCTTACCACTGCCATTAGGGCCAACAATCGCTGTTATGCCGTCGGAAAAGTTAAGATTAATCTTGTCTGCAAATGACTTAAATCCATTTACTTTTATTCCCTTTAAACGCACTATTTTTGCTCCTTCCTTAGTATTTTAAAATTCCCCATCGGAATATCTTTATCAGCTTTAAAAGACACATCAAAGCCATTTTCCTTTAGCTTTAAAATGTTACTTTTTTTGTTTCCGACAAATGCCGAAATTTCTCTTTCGTTAACTAAAATTTCAGCATTTTCATTTATTTCTTTTAATATTTTTCTAAAATATATTTCACTCTGCACCAGCTCGCCTATAGAGGGATGGTATGGACCTGCAGTAACATCAGCATCAGGATTTATATTATCCGATGCCATAAGTCCTATTCTTATAATCGGAATATTTGCTTTATCAAACTTTTCTTTTATATCTGCACAAAGTGAAACGGCTTCATCAAGCGTTTGTGGTACATATTCGCCCCTTTTGTAAAGCTCATCCAAATACGTATCCTTTAAAACGAGTGTGGGATAAATTCTGACACAATCAGGCTTAAGACTGATTATTTTTTCGACACTTTCAAGGCAGGTTTTGTTTTTATCACAATACAAGCCTGTCATCATCTGTAGTCCAAGATTTATGTTGTACTCTTTTATAAGCTTACTTGCAAAAATAGTATCACTGCTTTTGTGCCCACGGCGATTTTTAATAAGTACATTATCGTCCATCGACTGAGCGCCCAATTCAACTGTGGTTACTCCGTATTCACTTAGATTTTTTAAGATTTCGTTGTTAATGTAATCTGGTCTTGTTGAAAGTCTTATTCCGTGAATTTTGCCCGAATCCTTATATTTTTTTGCAACAGACAAAAAAGATTTTTGAATCGCTGTATCAATACCTGTAAAGCTGCCACCAAAAAAACCAACTTCTATAAAATCAGCATCATCTGGCATAGTATTTAAAGCTTTAACTATTTGATTTTCAACAGAATCCTTTGTAACCGATGTATTTGCACCTGTTATCTTCCTTTGATTACAAAAAGAGCAATCATTCGGACAACCCATGTGCGGTACAAAAATCGGAATTGTTTTATGCTTCATATTACTTACCCTTATGCATTTTTAAAATTGCATTCTGCGCTGCATTCTGCTCTGCTTTTTTCTTGCTTGAACCCTCACCCTCGCCCATTAATTCATCGTTTAAGTAAACTTCAACAATAAATGATTTATTATGGTCAGGTCCAGTTGAGCCGACAACCTTGTAACGAATATTTACATCGCCTTTTATTTGTGCCAATTCTTGAAATTCCGTTTTATAATCCTTAGAAATTTTACCTTTTGCAGCTGCTTCTATAGCTTCGTGGAGTTGTCCTAAAACCCACTCTCTTACTACGTCTAAATTACTGTCTAAAAAAATTGCGGCGATTAACGCTTCGTAAGCATCAGACAAAATAGACGCTCGCGTTCTTCCGCCTGTGATTTCTTCCCCGTGACCTAAAATTAAATATTTTCCAAGGTCAATATTTAAGGCACATTCAAAAAGTGCCTTTTCACAAACGACAGCTGCACGCATTTTTGTGAGCTTACCCTCAGGAAGCTCAGGGTAATTTTCGTAGATATATTTGCTCACAATTACACTTAAAACAGAATCACCTAAAAATTCCAATCTTTCATTAAAGACTATTTTTTTCGCTTTATTTTCATGGGCATAGGAGCTGTGTGTTAAAGCATTTTTTAAATAATTTTCGTTTGTAAATTTATAACCGATTATTTCCTGAAATTCTCGTAGCGTGTTCATTTTGTTCTCCTTTCCAACAAAATGAACGCATAAATATGCTTCATACAATAAAAATATCACATTGTAGGAAACAGATTTATGCGTTCAGTAATACCTACATAGAGGGTGTGATAACACACCCTCTTAATGCTAATTATTATTCTTAAGATATTCAACTGCATCGCCAACTGTAACAATTTTTTCTGCTACTTCGTCAGGGATTTCAATATCAAATGCTTCTTCAATAGCCATAATTAGTTCAACTACGTCCAAAGAGTCCGCTCCTAAATCGTCAACAAATGATGTTCCGAGCTTAATCGCTGATTTATCAACACCAAACTGAGCAACTAAAACCTCGCATATTTTTTCAAATTCCATTAGCAAATACCTCCGTATGTATTAATATTCGCCGCTTACCGCGGTATTACTATGGTAATCATTATATATCATACCTTATTAATTGTAAATAGTATTTAGTGATTTTTTATAAAATTATTAAAAGCTTTTTATCTTTATTATTCATTTTCAGAAGCAACAGGAGAATATAGTTTTTTAAGCTCTTCGTTTATCTGGGTTTTTGCAAATAAAGCCGCACTTTCAATGGCATTTGCAAACGCTTTTGCTGTAGAATTTCCGTGAGCCTTTATAACTACACCATCAATACCTAAAAGCGGAACACCGCCCTGCTCTGATGAATCGAGCATAGATTTGATTTTCTTTAATCTTGGAAGCATAACAGCTGCACAAAGCTTTGTAAGTAAATTTTCCAAAAAGCTCTTTTTTATCATTTTAAAAAGCGAAACTGCCGTACCTTCGATTGTTTTAATGACCATATTTCCCGAAAATCCGTCGCATATTATTACATCTGCTATACCTTGCGTTAAATCACGGGTTTCTAAATTTCCGCAGAAATTTATGTTTTCGTTAGCTTTTAGAAGCTCATGAGACATTCTGTAAAGCTCGTTGCCTTTACCCTCTTCTGTTCCGATATTAGCAAGATAAACCTTTGGATTTTTAATACCTAACACCTTTTCTGCATATAAAGACCCCATCTGACCATATTGAGCAAGATATTCAGGCTTTGCATCAGAAGTTGCACCGCAATCGGTAATAACTCCAAAACCTCCCTGAATATTTGGTATAAAAGCAGTTAGGGCAGGTCTTTTAATTCCCTTAATTCTTCCCAAAATTCTAAAAGCACCTGCAAGGTAAGCTCCTGTGCTTCCTGCACTGATTACGGCATCTGCTTCTCCCGTTTTACATAGATTAAGAGCTACAACCATTGAAGAATCTTTCTTTGTTCTGATTGCCTTTACAGGCTCTTCAGCAACATCTATAACTTCGCTTGCATGCTGTATAAAAATATTTTTTCCGCTATATCCATATTCTTTTAGCTTAGCAACAAGAATTTCTTCATCGCCAACTAATATTATGTCGTATTTTCCGCATTTAGCAGCCTCAATGCTTCCTTTTACGACTTCATCCGGTGCATTATCGCCACCAAAGGCATCAATCGCTATTCTCATCAAATTCACCCCTTACTACTTATCTTCATAATTATATACTTTTTTCACTCAAATTTCAAGCTTTTTTGACTTATTTTGACTCAATTTTATGGAAATAATTGAATATATTTTTCGCTGTTGCTTCACTAACACCGGAAATTCGTAATTTTTCCTGAGTTGCACTTTTTATATTTGAAATTGATTTAAAGTGTTTCAGGAGTTTTTTTGCTGTTTTCTCTCCTACACCGTCAATATCACAAAGAGTTGATGTTTTCACTTTTTTTGCTCGTAGCTTTCTGTGATATTCTATAGCAAATCTATGAACTTCTTCCTGAATTGATGCAACAAGGCGAAATTCTGCAGAGTTTCTTTTTAATCCTATGCTTTTACCGTCATCTTTTAGTAGTACATTTGTTCTGTGATGCTCATCCTTTACCATAGCAAATAAAGGAATGTCAAAATCGGTAAGCTCTAAAAGTTCAGAAATCACTGACAAATGTCCTTTTCCGCCATCTAAGAATATACAGTCGGGCAACGGCAAAAATTTAGCGTTTTCCCTTAATAACTCTCCTTTTTCAATCAGTTTTTCTTCATCACGTGCATTTTTTAATCTTCTTAAAATCATTTCAGCCATACTGTGATAATCATCGCCCCCTGCGGCTGTTTCAATTTTAAATCTCCTGTATTTGCCTTTTGCGGGTTCGCCATTCACAAACACAACCATAGAGCCTACGTTATCTTCTCCTGCAGTGTTGGAAATATCGTAGCTTTCTATTCTGTACGGCGGATTTTCTAATCCCAGTTCTTCTTTTAAATCAAGAATTGTTCTTTTGATGCCTTTTTTTCCATCGCCATTTTTTAAAATATAGTTTAGCGCTGATTGCTTTGCGTTTTTATGAGCCATTTCAACTAAAGCCTTTTTTTCGCCCCTTTGCGGAGTTGTTACTTTGGTTGCTCTTTCTGATATTTTCGTTAAAAATTCAGATATCAGTTCTTCGTTTTCACATTTATACTGAGTGTAAATATTTTTAGGAATATAGTCTGCAGCTTCATAAAATTGCTTTATAAAGCTTTCCGCAATTTCTTCCTGATTCATTCCCTTTGTGTTGGAAATCACTGTTCCGTGGTGTCCTATGAGTCTTCCGTGTCTTACAAAGAAAATTTCTGCAAATGTTTTATTTTCGGATTCAAAAAAGCCTATTATGTCTTCATCGGCATATTTTTCCGAAACTATCTTCTGCTTACTTTCCATTTGCTTCACAGCAGCAATTTTATCTCTTATTGTAGCCGCACGTTCAAACTCGAGATTTTTTGATGCTTTATTCATTTCTTCTTCAAGCCCGGACAGGAGTTTTCCTGTGTTTCCGTCTAAGAAATCACAAGCATCGTCAATTCTTTTTCTGTATTCTTCTTTTGTAATTATATTTTCACAAGGTGCACAGCACTTTCCGATTTGAGCATTGATACATGCACGTTTCATACCTAAATCTTTAGGCAACCTTATTTCACACGTTGGTATTTTAAACATTTTACAGGCAAAATCTATAGCTTCGCGAACTGTAAATGCACTTGTGTAAGGACCAAAGTATTTTGCTCCGTCACGCTCCATTTTTCTTACAAATTTAAGACGCGGATATTCCTCGTTAGTGACCTTTATATACGGATAGTTCTTATCGTCTTTTAAAAGTATGTTGTAATACGGACGATACTTTTTTATAAGGTTACATTCAAGCACTAAGGCTTCTAATTCACTGTCGGTTAAAATATATTCAAAGGTATCGACTCTCGAAACCATTGCTGCAACCTTAGGAGGATGTGCATCACGATTTTGAAAATACTGTCTTACACGATTTTTGATTATTTTTGCTTTACCTACATATATTACTTTTCCCGACTTATCCTTCATAATATAAACACCGGGGTCAGAAGGTAGGCTCTTTAACATAATTTCATCAACCATAAGTATTTCTCCTTATGAAAAAAGGGATATGCGTATGAACACATATCCCTGTAAATTTTTCTTTAGTCGTTAAAATTTGAATCAATCAGTGCTTCTAATGCATTAACAGCTTCTTCTTCATCAACACCGTCAGCAATAATTTCGATTTCTGTACCTTTTGTTATGCCTAATGATAAAACACCAAGTAAGCTCTTGGCATTTACCTTACGTTCTTCTTTCACAATCCATATACTTGATTTAAATTCATTTGACTTCTGTATGAAAAATGTAGCAGGTCTAGCGTGAAGACCAACCTGATTCTGTACAACAACCATCTTAGATAACATAAATACAACTCCTTATCATATAACTATCTTTACATTTAGAATACTAAATATTCTATGTATTGTCAACAAATAAAAATATTTTTGTGAATAATTTGCATATTTTCATAGTACATTCAGCATTTTTTTATAAATATTTACATTAAAATTCAAATTTGTCGGCAAAATATTTGTCTAATTCGTCAATTTTTATTGTTATCTGTTCCATTGTGTCACGTTCACGAATTGTAACTGTATTGTTTTCTTCAGAGTCGAAATCATAAGTAACACAGAAAGGAGTACCTATTTCATCCTGTCTTCTGTAACGTTTACCGATACTGCCGGCATCATCATAGTCACACATAAATTTCTTGGATAGCTTTTCGTAAACCTCTAATGCTTTTTCCGAAAGCTTTTTAGAAAGCGGCAACACAGCAACCTTTACAGGCGCTAAAGCAGGATGGAAGCGCATAACTGTACGACCTTCTTTTCCATCTTCGCCCTCTTCTTCATCATAAGCTTCAACCAAAAATGCAAGTGTTACACGGTCAGCACCCAAGGATGGCTCTATGCAATATGGAACATATTTTTCGTTTGTTATCGGGTCAGTGTATTCAAAATTTTCGCCTGAATGTGACATGTGCTGTTTTAGGTCAAAATCAGTTCTGTCTGCAATTCCCCACAACTCGCCCCAACCAAACGGGAACATAAATTCAAAGTCTGTTGTAGCATTGCTGTAATGAGATAACTCTTCGGGACTATGGTCACGCAGTCTTAAATTTTCTTCGGCAATATTTAATGATAGTAACCAGTTTTTACAAAATTCCTTCCAATAATTGAACCACTCAAGGTCTGTACCGGGAGCACAGAAGAATTCAAGCTCCATCTGTTCAAACTCACGGGTTCTGAATGTGAAGTTACCCGGTGTTATTTCGTTTCTGAAGGATTTACCTATCTGACCAATACCAAAAGGAACTTTTTTTCTTGTTGTTCTCTGAACATTTTTGAAGTTTACAAAAATACCCTGTGCTGTTTCAGGACGTAAGAAGAGCTCAGCTGATGAATCTTCTGTTACACCCTGGAATGTTTTAAACATAAGATTGAACTTTCTGATATCGGTAAAGTTTGTCTTGCCGCACTTAGGACAAACAATATTGTTCTCTTTAATAAACTCAAGCATTTTTTCATCAGACCAGCCGTCTACTACTGTTGGCTCGCCTTTTTCAAACATATAATCTTCTATTAATTTATCAGCTCTGTGGCGTGATTTACATTCCTTACAATCCATTAACGGGTCAGAAAAACCACCAACGTGACCTGATGCAACCCATGTTTGCGGATTCATTAAAATCGCAGCGTCCAAGCCTACATTATACGTACTTTCCTGGATGAACTTTTTCCACCAGGCGCGCTTTACGTTATTTTTAAGTTCAACACCCAAAGGACCATAATCCCATGTATTTGCCAAACCGCCGTAAATTTCAGAGCCCGGATATACAAATCCTCTGCCTTTACAAAGGGCTACAACTTTTTCCATCGTTTTTTCTGTGTTTTTCATTAAATATGACCTCCGTAATCAAAAAAACATATTAAAGATATTTTATCGCACTTTTACCTTTATTGTCAAGATTTATTTGTCAAAATTCTTTAAAATAGTGCCTTTTCCACGCCATGAAAAAGGAAAATCGGAGTATTTTCTTTTAAATTCTCTGTTGCTCTGATTTTTAAGAGTTTCTTTTTCTATGTGAGCTTCTCTCTTTTGATAAAATTCCATTATTGGAGTTTTTTTAGGATTTTTATTATATGGGCACATTTTTTGGCATTTGTCGCACCCATAAACCATGCTTTGAGATGTTAAAATTTTCTTTTGTGCTTCACTTATTTCTTTTAATTGCGTAATATACGAAACACATTTTTGCACATCTAAATGGTATTCTCCGTCAAGCGCTTTTCCTGCACAAAATTTTACACATTTTCCGCATTTTAAACATTCTTCCTTTAACGGAACATCGCTTTCTAATTCTAAATCTGTAATGATATATCCTATGAAAAAGTATGTGCCGTATTCTTCATTTATTAAACAGGTATTCAATCCCCTGAAACCCAGACCTGCAAGGTATGCAAGGTATCTGTCGTGTAAAACTCCTGTATCGCTGAAAGCTTCGCAAACAGCGTCTTTTTCATTTTTTATAAAATCACAAATTTGATTTAATTTGTCTTTTACAACAATATGATAGTCAGGTATTCGGGCATATAAAGAAATATTGGCGTTTTCATCTTCACCCGTGTAATAAGGAAACAAGCAGACAATAATGCTTTTTGCCCAGGGAAATGTTATTATAGGGTTTACTCTCAGCTCGATATTTTGTTCTTCAAATTGGGAAAGCCCATATTTTTCTTTTCTTTTAAGTATGCTCTTTTCCAATTCAGAATACCTTGTAACAGGAGCTATTCCAACATATTCAATATTAAGTTTTTTTGCAAAATTTATAATTTTATTCTTCATAATCAATAATACAAAAAGGCTATGCCATGCATAGCCTTTTTAAGTTCAAATTTACTGATGTGTTACATAGTATTTTACTAAGAATTCCATAATTTCATCACGCTCAACCTTCATAATTAAAGACCTTGCGTTTTTATGGCCTGTAATGTATGTTGGGTCACCCGACAAAATATATCCTACCATCTGGCTTATGGGGTTATAGCCCTTTTCTTCCAAAGCAGAATAAACCTCGCTTATTACTCCCTGAATAAAGTCTTCGCGAGATGCGCCAAATTTGAATTGCTGAGTCTGATTTAAGTCCATACATAACACCGCCTTTACTACTTTGTTTTAGATTATACACCAAAACTTTGATTTATGCAAGTTTTTTCATAAAAAATTAACGCTTTTTTCGTCTTTTTCTCAAATATCTTGCAGTTTTTATTCGATTTATGTCCTTTTGTTTATCATTTTTTATTTTTTTGGTAATTACATTTTCCTTTGTAAAAAGTGTAAAATCTATTTTACCCGACATTTCATCAGCACGGGCAACCTGTATTTTTATGACATCTCCGGGCTTAAACACCTTGCCTGTCCGCTCGCCTGCTATCTGTCTTTTTGCTTCGTCATAAATATAGTAGTCATCTGCTAAATCTGCAAATCTTATTAGCCCCTCAATAGTGTTTTCAAGTGATGCAAAAATGCCGAATGAGGTTACATTTGAAATTGTAGCATCAAACACTTCCCCCACAAAGCCTTTCATATATTCTGCCTTTTTCATATCTTCAACTAAGCGTTCTGCTTCTATTGCCGACATTTCTTTTTCACTTGAGCTTTTAGCAGCCTTTTTTACAAATTCGTTCATTTTATCTTCGTCGAGTTTTCCGTTTAGGCTCATCTTTATAATTCTGTGTATTGCCAAATCAGGATAACGCCTTATAGGAGATGTAAAATGACAGTAATACTTAGAAGAGAGTCCAAAATGCCCCAGATTTTCATCGCTGTATTTTGCCTTCATTAGCGAACGAAGCATAACTCCGCTTATAATTATTTCTTCTTTTTTTCCTTCTAACTTTTTGATTAATTCTGCAAGTTCCCTTGGATGCACAATGCCATTTGAATGCTTTATAGTGTAACCAAATGGCGCTATAAACTTTGCAAATTCTTTAATTGAATCGCTGTTGGGTTCTTCGTGAATTCTATATATAAAAGGAATATTGAGCCAGAAAAAGTGCTCTGCAATCGTTTCATTTACAATAAGCATAAATTCTTCAATCAGATTATTAGACTCACCGCGTTCACGCTTTACGATATCAACAGGCTTGCCCGAAGCATCTAAAACAATTCGTGCTTCATCAAAATTAAAATTTATACTTCCCCTTGCTTCCCTTTGCTTATTAAGAATTTTTCTTAACTCATTCATTGTATCAATCTGTTCAACTAAATGAGAGTATTGTTCACGTTTTTCTTTGTCGCCATTTAAAATTTTAGTAACGTTTGTATAGGTCATACGCGCCGTAGAATTTATGACACTCTCAGCTATTTTATGGTCAACTACCTTACCGTTTTTATCTATTTCCATAATTACACTCAACGTCAGGCGGTCAACTCCCTGATTTAAACTGCAAATACCATTAGAAAGTTTTTCAGGAAGCATTGGTACAACTCTATCAGCAAGGTAAATACTTGTACCACGCAAATATGCTTCTTTGTCAAATTCGGACTTTTCCGTAACGTAGTGGCTTACATCTGCAATATGAACACCAAGCTCATAATTTCCGTTTTCTAATTTTTTTACACAAATTGCATCATCTAAGTCCTTAGCATCATCGCCGTCAATCGTTATTATTTGTTCGTGGCGCAAATCGAGTCTTCCTGCTACAGAATAATCATCGACTTCCTTCGGAACATTTTTTTCAAGCTCTTTTACAGCATCGGGAAATTCATATCGCACATTCTGGCTTTCTAAAACAGCTAATATATCAACACCGGGAGACGAAGAATTTCCCAGCGTTGCTATGATTTTTGCCTCAGGTTTTTTGTTTTCTTTCTCACGTATAGTGATACTTGCCACGACCATATCATTAGCCTTTGCACCATTTATGTTTTTTGAACGAACAAAAAAATCCTTATTGAATTTTTTAAATATAGGTGTTATAAATCCATTTTCTCCCACACGCTCAAAACGACCTACAATTTTTTGTTCTGTAGGCTTTATAATTTTTATTATTTCCCCCTCTGCACGCCTGTTTTCATCAGGCTCGTTTGTTATGCGAGCCAAAACTATATCGCCGTGTAGTGCACCATTTGTGTTTTCTGCTGAAATAAACACATCTTTTTCGTTATCTGTTTCAACAAAACCAAAGCCACGCTCATTTCCTATAAACTTTCCGTTTACCAAATTCTGAGTAGATAACGGGGCTATTTTTCCGCGTTTTGTTTCCAGTATCAAGGATTCGTCAAGCAATGTATATAAAATCATATTAAATTCTGCCATGTCACTTTTGGGAACCGATAGTGCTACTGCCAATTCTTCAGGCTTTAACGGGATTTTCATTTCGTTATTTATATATCCTAAAATTTTTTCTTCTTTAGTCAAGTATTTCACCTCACTTTTATTATGAGCATTTTTCAAAAAAACAAAAGCCATTCCAGTGGGAATGGCTTTTATAAGTCGTATAAATTGAAGACTGAGTCTTAAGACATTAAGAACAACGCTATAGAGGTTGCTAAAAATGCAACAGCAACTACTGATGTCCATTTTGATAAAATGGCATCTATGGTTCTTCCCTTTTTCTTACCAAAGAATGTTTCAGAACCGCCTGCTATAGCACCTGAAAGACCCTGAGCCTTACCTGACTGCAATAAAACAACAGCAATCAATATTAAAGATAATATTAAATGTATTACACGAACTACTGTAAGCCACATAGCCTACTACACCTCCAAACAAGCTGTACTTTTCAAAAATTATTCGCCTTTAAGACCAAATTTCTTTCTGAACTTTTCAACACGGCCGCCTGTATCAACAAGCTTCTGCTTACCTGTGAAGAAAGGATGACATTTTGAACAAATTTCGACTGTGATGTTTTCCTTTGTTGAACCTGTTTCGATAACTTCGCCACAAGCACATTTGATTGTTGTTTGCTTATAATCCGGATGGATACCCTGTTTCATATATTTCACCTCTTTCGAACCAATAAATAACTAATGTAAGTAGTTGCATTTTTCTAAAAATATACAATTTCAGAATGCAACATTGAAATTATAACACATTTAAATTCAATTTGCAACAGTTTTTTTAATTTTTTTTAAGTTTTTTATAAGTCGATATTTTTTTCTTTTAAGCGTCTTTCGACAAAGCCGTCATATATTACAAGTTTTATAACAGCAACAACAGGCACACCTATAAACATACCTATCACTCCGCCGAATGTACCACCGACAGCAACACCTGCAATTACTAATAGCGGGCTTATTCCTACGCGGTCTGATGTAATTTTGGGACCTATCAGTACATTGTCCATAATTTGCATTACTAAAATAAACACAAGCAATATTACCGCCTGAACAGGACTGTATAAAAGAACTAAGAAGACGCAAGGAACACTACCAATCCACGGACCGATATACGGAATCATATTAGATATTGCAAGCACCAAGCTGATAAGAGGTGCAAAATGAACTCCCAAAGGCATTAATATAACAAGACCAAATATGAAAAATACAAATGCCTGTACCAATTTACTCAATATGAAATCATAAAATATTTTATTGATTTTTCTTGAACATTTAATAACATTCTCTGCTTTTTCTTCACTGAACAAAGCATATACAAATCTTTTGACATTATTTAAAATAGCTTCTTTTCCGTGCAAAAAATAAACTGAAACTACGATTGCAAATGTGAGATTAATTATAAATTTAGCCGAACCGCTAACAGCGTTTGTAACTACACCGCCAACCTGTGTTACATCCATATTGTTAGTTGCCCAGTTTGTGAAATTATCAGCCATTTGCCCTAAAGCAAAATTTATTTTTTGAGTTACTTCGGGGTTTAAAAATGCAAAGGTATTGTTTGCCCAATTCTGAAAATTCGCAAGGTATTGTGGAAAATTTTCAACAAAATCACTTATAGCAGATACAATAGCAGGAATGATTGTAACAAAAAATACCGTTATCAGTCCAAGAACAAAAAGGTACACCAAAGCAATAATAATACTTCGCTTTGTGCTTTTACGTTTGTAGCTGTCAGTTTCTTTTGTTACTCTCTTTTCAACAAACACTACCAAAGGATTTAAAAAATAAGCAACTACCAAACCATAAATAAAATATGAAACGCACGAATACGCAACATCAATCGCGTTTGATATGGAAATATTTGTAGAAAACACCAGCTTAAAAAGCAAAAATGCAATCAGCAAAATCGGTATTAAATCCATGTGTTTTAATCTGAATTTTTTCACACTTACCACTCCTTATTTTTCGTTAAAGTATTCAATAATACCGCAGTACATAGACCACGCTAATTGTCGTTGGTAATTTTTATCTATCAATTTTTGTTCTTCTTTTCCATTCGACAAAAATCCACATTCCACTAAAACAGCAGGAATTTTCGCCGTTTTAAGAAGATAAATACTGCTGTCTGCCTTTTTGATTTCGCGTTTATTTTCAGGGTTTAGCGCCTTAATCATGCTCTCCTGAATACATTTTGCCAAAAGCTCACTCTTTTCATTATTAACCGAGTAAAAGACCTGTGGCCCGCTATATTTTTCTTGAGGAAATTTATTCATATGAATGCTTATAAAAAAATCTGCATTTGAACTGTTTATTATTTCTTCACGATTTTTAATATCTGAAACTTTTTTATTTTTTATACTCCCCGATACATCATATATACCATTATCATCTGAGCGGGTAAGCAAAACATTCGTACCGTTTGACTCAAAAAATTTTTGCAACGACATTGCAACAGCTAAGTTTATATCCTTTTCTAAAACACCTGTGTTGCCTACAGCTCCACCATCGGGCGAGCCGTGTCCTGCATCAATAATTATAGTTTTTCCCTCTGTAGGAAGAAAAACTTCCTTTTCAGAAAAAAGTGCTTCCTTTAAAATTCCACAAGCACATACTATCAGCAATAATATGAGCAAACTCAAAATAAGTCTGTTTTTTTTGAAAATAAATAACATATAAATCACCCTGTTAAAGTCTTTTTAAAAACTTATTCACACAAGAGCAAATTTATACAATATTATCCTTTATAAGTGTATATCATTCTTATATTTTTGTCAACAATCATAAAATAATTTTAACCGCATTGAAATATATTTTTAATCATAGTTTTCATAATAAAAACCCCCACATACTTTGCGGGGGTTAAAAGCGTCAACTATTTATATTTTTCTGCTTTTTTTAATGCTGTGTCGATATTCGCACAAAAATTTTCTTTTCCTATCAAATCATCTAAGCCAGACTTTTTAATTGCCTTCATCGGCTGAGAATTCACGTGAGATAAAATAACTGTTATGCCCTTTGAATTACATCTTTTAATAAATGCTTTTAATGTGTTAATGGCATCTGTATCGATAGAAATTACTGAGCGCATACGAAGAATAATACATTTCGTTTCTTCTCTTGGTTTAATTTTTGATATTTCGCCTACAACCGCAAAAAACAGTGGTCCGTTCAGCTCATATACACTAACGTGCTCTGAAACCGTTCTCAAAGATAAGTTTTCAGGGTCATCGCTTTCATCTTCTGAGTATTTCCAGCTCTTTATAGTTGTCTCGTCACTCATTCTTCTCATAAGTAACACACAAGCAGCAACAATACCGAATTCAATAGCTACAACAAGGTCAAATATTACAGTAAGCAAAAATGTCATAGCTAATACGAAAATATCACTTTTGGGAGATGTTTTTACTATGTTTATAACCTGCTTATACTGGCACATATTAAAGGCTACATTTATTAAAATAGCTGCAATGGCTGGCATCGGGATTAATGCAGCATAAGGCATTAAAATAACAACAACCAACAAAAGCACCAACGAATGAACCATAGCAGAAATCGGTGTTCTACCGCCGTTTTTAACATTTGCTGCCGTTCTTGCTATTGCACCCGTTGCAGGAATACCACCAAATAAGGCTGACGAAATATTACCTAAGCCCTGACCGATAAGTTCAGTATTTGAGCGATGCTTTTTGTTAACCATACCATCTGCCACAACACAGGAAAGCAAAGACTCTACTCCTGCTAAAATTGCAATGGTAAATGCATCAGGGATAATTCCCCCAACGGAACGTAAATCAAAATTTGGAACACTAAACGCAGGAAAACCGCTTTTAACCGAAAATAAATCTCCTATTGTTAAAACATTCATAGAAAAGCCTTTTGCCATTACAATGCCCACAGCAACAGCAATGAGTGATGCAGGGATTTTGTCATAGATTTTTGGCCAGATAAATAAAATCGCCAGGCAAACCAATCCCACAATTATCGCTTGTCCGTTTATTGAGCCTGCATTTGCGATAAACGCTTCAAGCTTTTCAACAGTTTCAATAGGAGCTTCACCATTGGCATAAGTAATGCCAAAAAAGTCCTTTAGCTGACCGATAACTAAAGTTACCGCTATACCTGCTGTAAAGCCTGTTGTTATTGTGAACGGTATATATTTAATTAAGTTTCCGAATTTAAACACACCCATTATAATTAAGAATACACCTGCTAAAATTGTAGCAACGGCAAGTCCTTCGGTACCGCTTTTTGCAACAATCCCTGCAACAATGGTCGCGAATGCTGCAGTAGGGCCTGAAATCTGAACACTCGAGCCGCCGAACACCGCAGTTACAAAGCCTGCTATAATAGCTGTATATATACCTGCTTCAGGGCCAACGCCTGATGCTATAGCTAAAGCAATTGACAAAGGAAGCGCAATAATTGCAACTATTATTCCTGAAATTATATCCTTTGTAAGCTGCGAACCGCTATATTTTTTCAAATCAGTAAGTAACATCGGTTTAAATGTTTTCATCTAAATTCCTCTTTCGTGTTAAATTATGTCGAACGTATGTATTATATACTCTATCTACAAAAATATCAAGGTTTTTATAAAAAAATGCTGCAATTAAATTGCAGCATTTTTTACTATCTCTTTTCGTCTAACAAGTTTCTTAATCTGTAAACATCTTCTGCCTTCGGGACATACTCTTCAATATAATTAATTGCTTCATCAATATCGGATGTGATTTTACACAATCCGATTGTGATGTCTGAAATAAATTCTTCATCCGTCGCGCTCTTCATCCAAGATAAAATACCGTCATAAAAACCGTCAAAATTAAAAATTACTATCGGCTTGTTATGCTGCTGGAGTTGCTTTAGCGTAAGAATTTCAAAAAATTCATCTAAAGTTCCAACCCCTCCCGGACCAATTATAAATGCATCTGAAGTATCTTCTAAAATTTTCTTTCTTTCGCGCATTGTATCGGTATAAATCAATTTTGTACATTTATCATACAAAATACCATCGACGTTAAAAAAATTAGGGGCAATGCCTATAATTTCGCCGTCTTTCTCTGATGCACCACGGGCAACCGCACCCATAAATCCATTTCCGCCTGCACCGAATACTACAGAATGACCGTCTGCGGCAATTTTCTTTCCCAAAAGAAGACCAGCGTCTTTATATTTATCATTTATTTTATCACTTGCTGCACCATATACACAAATTTTCATATTTTTCACTTCCCTTTTTAAATATATATGCTGTATAAATATATTATCACACCAAAAAATATAAGTCAAGACACGATAAAATTTGTTAACAATTACTGTGTTTATTGACTTTTTTTTAAATTAATGATATAACAATACTATAATTTTTAAGGAGAAGATAAAAATGACAAAAATCGATATTTTTTCCGGTTTTTTAGGTGCCGGAAAGACTACTTTAATTAAAAAATTGTTAGACGGCGGTTTTAAAAACGAAAAAATCGTATTAATTGAAAACGAATTCGGCGAAATAGGTATTGACGGTGGTTTTTTAAAGGATGCAGGAGTGAATATAACTGAAATGAATTCAGGTTGCATTTGTTGTAGCCTTGTAGGAGATTTCGGAAACGCTTTGAAAAAGGTTTTAAAAGATTTTAACCCTGACAGAATTTTAATTGAACCATCAGGTGTAGGAAAATTAAGCGATGTTATTAAAGCCGTTACCGACTTAGATAATGATGAACTGGTTTTAAACAGTGCAACAACCGTTGTTGATGCTAAAAAATGTAAGATGTATATGAAAAACTTTGGCGAATTTTTCAATAATCAGGTAGAAACTGCAAAATGTATTATTTTAAGTCACACGGATAGCTTATCAGAAGATAAACTGCACGAATGTATGCACTTGTTAAAAGAAAAAAACGAAAGCGCTGTAATTGTTTCAACACCTTGGGACAAGCTTTCATCATTACAGATTGTTGATGCTATTGAAGGTGCTGTAACAATAAATAAGGATATTGAAGAGCTTAAGCACAACCATTGCGACTGTCACCATCACGAACACGAGCATTGTGAGCACGAGAATCACGAACATCATCACGAAGAAGAACATTGCTGTTGCGGTCATCATCATGACCACGACCACGAACACAAAACCTGTCATGATGAAGCTCACCACGGACATCATCATCACCATCACGCTGATGAAGTATTCCAGAGTGTAGGTATTGAAACAGCAAAAAAATATACAGTTGATGAAATGCACTCTATTTTAACAGAGCTTTCAAACGAAGAAAAATATGGTAGCGTTCTGCGTGCCAAAGGCTATGTTGCAGAAAGCGACGATAACTGGCTTTATTTTGACTATATTCCCAACAGTCCTGATGTAAGGTACGGCACTCCGTCTGTAACAGGCAGAATTTGTGTAATTGGTGCAGATATAAAAGAAGATGCAATTAAGGAATTATTTGGAGTGTAAGCTATGAAAGAAATACCTATATATTTATTTACAGGCTTTATTGAAGCAGGAAAAACCCAATTTATACAGGGAACATTAGAAGATATTCGCTTTAACGATGGAGAAAGAACGCTTATTCTATTGTGCGAAGAAGGTGTAGAAGAATTTGATTTTTCTAAATTTTCTTCTGAAAATGTTTTTGTAGAGACAATCGAAAATGACACTGATTTAACTCCTAAGCTAATTACAACCCTTGCAAAAAAGCACAAAGCAGAACGAATTATTATTGAATACAACGGTATGTGGCAGATTGACGATATATTTTCTAATATTCCACGTGGGTTTGTTATCGCTCAGGAAATGTGTTTTATGGACGCTACCACATTTTTAAACTACAACGACAATATGCGTTCACTTGTGGTTGATAAATTAAAAAGTCCTGAGGTTGTCATATTTAACAGAGTGACAGATAAAACCGACAAAATGCTTTTTCATAAAATTGTACGAGGCGTAAACCGCCGTGTGAATATTGTATTTGAATACGCCGACGGTCATGTGGAGTATGACGAAATCGAAGACCCGCTTCCTTACGATTTAGATGCAGATATTGTAGTGATAAAGGACGAGGATTTTGCAGAATTTTATCGTGACTTAAACGAAAATACAGAAAAATACAACAACAAAACCTTTATGTTTAAAGGAATTGCCGCTAAAAATGAAACACTGCCTGCGGACTTATGTTTAGTCGGCAGGCATATTATGACCTGTTGTGAAGATGATATTGCTTACGGCGGTATGCTCTGTGTTATTCCCAAAAATGCTATGGTCAATAATCGTGACTGGCTTATGATTACAGGAAAAATTAAATTTGAGTTTCATAAGTTGTACGAAGGCAAAGGACCCGTTTTATATGCAGAACAATTAGTGCACTCACCTGCACCACAGCAACCACTTGCAACATTTTATTAAAAAGACAAGCCCACGCTGTTGCGCGGGCTTTATTTATAATATACTTTTTAAAAATTGTTGTGCTCGCTCATCTTTAGGATTCGTAAAGAACTCTTCCGGTGTTCCTTCTTCCATAATTTTTCCGTCGCACATAAATATTACTCTGTCTGCAACATCTTTTGCAAAGCCCATTTCGTGAGTTACAACTACCATTGTCATACCATCACGGGCTAAATCCTTCATAACTTCTAAAACTTCCCCTACCATTTCAGGGTCTAAAGCCGATGTAGGCTCGTCAAAAAGCATAACATCAGGATTCATACAAAGAGCTCGGCATATTGCAACTCTCTGTTTTTGTCCACCCGATAACTGTTCAGGATAAGCTTCAGCTCTGTCGGCTAAACCTACACGTTCTAACAGCTCCATTGCCTGCCGCTCTGCTTCTTCCTTAGACTTTTTCAAAAGCTTCTGCGGTGCAAGTGTTAAGTTTTTCAAAACAGTCATGTGTGGGAACAGATTAAACTGCTGGAAAACCATACCCATTTTCTGTCTGTGTAAGTTTATATTTACTTTAGGATTTGTAATATCTGTGCCCTCAAAGTAAATCTCCCCTGATGTAGGAAGCTCCAAAAGGTTTAAAGACCTTAAATATGTTGATTTACCAGAGCCAGAAGGGCCAACAATAACTACTACCTCACCCTTTTTGATTTCTGCCGACACCCCGTCTAATGCGTGTATGTCTTTACCGTAATATTTACACAAATCTACTGTTTTAATTATTATATTATCGTTCACTCTTACGCAATCTCCCTTCGAGTATGCTTACAAGTTTTGTAAAAAATATAACCATAACAAGATAAATTATTGCAACTGCAATAAGGGGTAAAAAGGGAGAATATGTAGCAGCACGAATAATGTTTCCACCCATAGTCAAATCTCTTATAGTTACATAGCCCGCTACCGATGTTTCCTTTAAAAGAACTATAAATTCATTTGCTAAAGCAGGAAGAACATTCTTAAAAGCCTGTGGGATAACTATGTGTATCATTGTACTTTTATAATCAAAGCCAAGACTTCTGCCTGCCTCAAATTGACCTACATCAATTGACATTATGCCCGAACGAACAATTTCAGCAACATATGCTCCCGAGTTAATACCAAAAGCAATCACGGCAACCATAAGGCTATTTCTTGATGATGCAAAAATAATATAGTACATAATCATAAGCTGAACAACAACAGGTGTTCCGCGAATAACTGTCAGATAAATTTTACATATAGCATTCACCAAGGCAAAAAACACCTTTTTAATTCCCTTATGCATATCATGATATGTCTTATCGTAGCTTGACCTTACAATTGCAACAATAACACCTAAAACAATGCCTATAATCAAAGAAAGGAATGTTATTATAAGTGTATTTTTAAGACCACTTGTTATAAACATCCATCTTTGTTTATCCACAAAGTTCAAAATAAACTCTGCTTTAAAATCGGCAAACCACTCTAATAAGCCGTTCATTCCTTCACCTCGTAAAAAAACGAGGACGGAGAAGCTCCGCCCCCTGATTATTGTCAAAATTATTTATTATTTGCGGCAACATATGCCTTAGCAGGTTCGTTATCTATTATCACACAATCAACCTTGCCAGTTATGAGTGCTTGAACTGCTTCATTGCCTGATGTGTATTTCATAACTCTGTCTGCACCAAAATCACTTTCTGCGTAAGTATCACCTGTTGTACCTTTCTGTGTACCAACTAAGTATGTTGCATCTTCGGCAAATAAATCATCAACAGATGTAATAGGGCTATTTTCAGGAACGATTATAGACTGAATACCTGTTGCATAAGACTTAGAAAAGTTTATGTTCTTAAGTCTTTCCTCGTTAACAGTCATACCCGCCATACCAAAGTCTGATTTACCTGTTTGAACAGCTGTAATAATTGCTTCAAAATCCATGTCATCAATAACAAGCTTCATACCAAGCTTATCAGCAATAGCTGCTGCCATTTCTGCATCAATACCTACAACTTTATCACCATCATAATATTCATATGGCGGAAACTGAGCATTTGTAGCCATATGTATTTCTTCCTTGCCTTCAACATCTGTCTGGAAAGTAAGATTATGTTCAATACCTGAAATATACTTGTCAACAATAGCTTTTGCTGTACCATCTGCTGTAAGCTCATCTAAAGCTGTATTAACCTTTTCTAAAAGTTCTGTGTTTTCCTTCGCAATACAGATAGCGTAATCTTCCACTGTATATTCTGTGTCAAGAATTTTGAGCTGTACATCACTACCGCCGCATGCTACCATAGCGATAGCTAAAACTGCTACCATTACTAATGCTAAAATCTTTTTCATAATATCCAAACCTTTCTGTTCACAAAATTTTTCAGCACGCGTGAACTTCGTGCATAAAATTACATTTTTTATGTATATTTTTATAAAATCTTCTTAAATTATAGCACTCATTTTTTGTTTTGTCAACGGATTTTTTCTTTATATTTGCTTTTATCAAATTATTTCTATTTACCCATTGATTTTTCTTAAAATAATGCTATAATATTATGTAGGTAATTTGTTTTAGAATAACCCATAGTAATTTTTATTACGGAGGTTCGATAAACTTGGAAAAGCTTATTGTAAAAGGCGGTAAGCGCCTTTGTGGCGAGGTTACAATCAGCGGCGCAAAAAACGCCGCAGTTGCAATTATACCCGCAGCTTTGCTCGTTGATGGCATTTGCATTGTTGAAAATGTACCTGCTATTCGTGATGTTGAGGTTATTTGCAGCATTTTAGAAGAGCTTGGCGCTTCTGTTACATACCTTGATAAGTACACCATAAGAATAGATTCTTCTAATGTGAATAAATATACAGCACCTTATGAAAAAGTTCGCAAAATGCGTGCCTCATATTACCTTTTAGGTGCACTTTTAGGACGTGTCAAAAAGGCAGACGTGGCACTTCCAGGTGGTTGTAACTTTGGAAGTCGTCCCATCGACCAGCATTTAAAGGGCTTTCGTGCATTAGGAGCTACGATTTCTGATTGTGACGAAAGAGATGGCACGATTTATGCAGAAACCGATGGATTAGTCGGTACTAATGTTTATCTCGATGTCGTTTCAGTTGGCGCTACAATAAATGTAATGCTGGCAGCTACTCTTGCAAAAGGTACAACAATCATTGAAAACGTTGCAAAAGAACCGCACATCGTTGATGTTGCTAACTTTTTAAATGCAATGGGCGCAAATGTAAAAGGTGCAGGTACTGACGTTATTAAAATTCATGGCGTTGAAAAACTTCATGGTGGTACATATTCTATAATCCCCGACCAGATAGAAGCCGGCACATTTATGGTTGCTGCAGCTGCTACCGGTGGCGATATTTTAGTTAAAAATATTATCCCTAAGCATATGGATTCAGTAAGCGCGAAACTTGTTGAAACAGGTGCTAAGGTTTTAGAATTTGACGACAGTATCCGTGTTATTGGTGATGGTAACATAAAACCCGTAAATGTAAAAACACTTCCCTATCCGGGATTTCCTACTGATATGCAGCCACAAATTGTATCACTTCTTGCAGCAGCTTCTGGTACAAGCATGGTTACAGAGAGTGTGTGGGAATCAAGGTTTCAGTATGTTGATGAGCTCATTCGTATGGGGGCAGATATCACAGTAAACGGAAGATGTGCTGTTATTCGCGGCACAGGTTTAACAGGAGCCGAGGTTCGCGCAACTGATTTACGTGGCGGCGCAGGTATGGTTATTGCAGGTCTTATGGCAAAGGGTACAACAACAATAACTGACATTCAGTATATTGACCGCGGTTACGAAAACATGGAAGAAAAGTTTAAAAAACTTGGCGCGGATATTACGCGAGTTGACGATTAGTAAATTACTTAAAAGGAGCATATATAAAAATGAAAAGTAGTCAGATTATTTTAGCAGGCTTTGGCGGACAGGGTATTCTTTTCGCCGGCAAGGTACTTGCTTACACAAGCTTGGAAACAGAAAGGAATGTAACATGGCTTCCGTCTTACGGTCCTGAAATGCGCGGCGGTACTTGTAACTGCAGCGTTGTTATTTCAGAAGGAACACCTGTTGGTTCACCGGTTATTGCAGAGCCTGACGTTTTAATTGCTTTAAACCGTCCGTCACTTGACAAGTTCGAAAACGCAGTTAAGCCAGGCGGTTACATTATAATGGACAATTCTTTAATTGACAGAGATGTAGAAAGAAATGACGTTAATGTTATTAAAATCCCAGCTACAGAGCTTACAAACAAGCACCATTTAGAAACCTTAGCAAATATGATTACAGTAGGTGCATTGCTTAAAGCAACAAGTCTTTATACAACAGATGAAATCAAGCTCGGTATTGAAAAGAGCGTTCCTGCATCTAAAGCCTGGTTAATTGAAAAAAATATTGAAGCTGTAAATATAGGTTATAATTATAGCGAATAATAAAAGAGGCTGTAGAAAATTCTACAGCCTCTTTTGGCACATAAAAACACCGCAAGAAAATTCTTGCGGTGTTTTTTCTAATTATTTAGATAAATTTGCTTTTAAGTTTTCTAATTCTTCTTTGATTTCAGAAGGTAATTTATCGCCGAACTGAGCGAAGTATTTTTCCTGGTCAGCAACGTCTTCTAACCACAACTTTTTATCAACTTCAAAGAGTTCTTCTAAAGCAGCTGGTGTCATATCCAAGTCTGTTGTATCGATTGCACCTTCTTCTGGGATATAACCGATTTCACATTCTCTTGCACCAACTTCGCCTGCGCATCTGTCTAAAATCCAGAGTAAAACTCTCATATTATCGCCAAAACCAGGCCACATAAAGTTGCCTTCGTCATCCTGTCTGAACCAGTTAACGTGGAAGATTTCAGGAGCTTTGTCAGCGTCTAAAGTTTTACCCATATCAATCCAGTGCTGGAAGTAATCAGCCATATTGTAGCCTACGAAAGGCTTCATAGCCATCGGGTCACGACGAACAACACCTACTGCACCGGCAGCTGCAGCTGTTGTTTCAGATGCCATTGTAGCACCAACAAACACACCATGATTCCAGTCTCTTGCCTGATATACTAATGGCGCTGTTTTTGCACGTCTGCCACCGAATACGATAGCTGAAATCGGAACACCTTCAGGATTTTCAAATTCACTTGAAATGCATGGGCAGTTAATAGCAGGAGCTGTAAATCTTGAGTTAGGATGAGCAAGCTTGCCTTCATAGGTCTTGCCGTTAACCTGTTTACCTGTCCATTCTGTGCAGTTTTCAGGAGGATTCTTGTCTAAGCCTTCCCACCAAACTGTCATATCGTCATTGTTTATTGCAACGTTTGTAAAGATTGTATTTTTCTTTGTTGATTCTAAAGCGTTAAAGTTTGTTTTAACACTTGTACCAGGAGCAACACCAAAGAAGCCTGCTTCTGGGTTGATAGCATAAAGTCTGCCATCCTTACCCTTTCTGATCCAAGCGATATCATCGCCTACTGTCCATACTTTGTAGCCCTTTTCCTTTAAATATTCAGGTGGGATAAGCATAGCAAGGTTTGTCTTACCGCAAGCTGATGGGAATGCAGCACAGATATACTTAACTTCGCCCTTAGGATTTTCTAAGCCAAGGATTAACATATGTTCAGCCATCCAGCCTTCCTGCATACCCTGGTAAGAAGCAATACGGAGTGCAAAGCATTTTTTACCTAAAAGAACATTGCCGCCGTAAGCTGAGTTTACAGACATAATTGTGTTGTCCTGTGGGAAATGAACGATATATCTTTCGTCAGGGTTTACATCCTTTTTAGCGTGCAAGCACTTAACGAAATCACCGCTATCACCTAAAGAATCTAAAACTTTCTTACCGATTCTTGTCATAATAGCCATATTTAATACAACATAGATGCTATCTGTTAATTCTATACCGATTTTTGAGAATGGTGAACCAATAGGACCCATTGAATAAGGAATAACATACATTGTTCTGCCCTTCATAGAGCCAGAATATAATGCGTTTAGCTTTGCGTACATTTCGCTAGGTTCCATCCAGTTGTTAACAGGACCTGCTTCTTCTTTTGTAGGCGTACAGATAAATGTTCTGTCCTCTACACGAGCAACGTCATTTTCTGCTGTTCTATGATAATAGCAGCCTGGTAATTTTTCCTGATTTAATTTTATCATTTCGCCTGTTGCTACAGCTTCTGCACGTAATGCCTCTAACTGTTCTTCAGAGCCATCAATCCACACGATTGAGTCAGGTGTTGTTAAAGCTTTCATTTCGTCAATCCAGCTTAAAACTACTTTGTTATTTGTCATTTAAGTTTCTCCTTTCACCTATTAGGTAAATAATAGCAGTTCATAAATTGACACACTATCACATTTTATATATTTACATATATTATTATACACTTTTTGACTATAAATTCATAGCGTTTTTTAATTATTTTTTTCTACAAATTTCTACTAAGTATTTCATCAGAAATTTGTGAATATTGCACTAAAGTTAGCGTTTCTCCCCTTATTGTTTCTGAAATTTTGAGCTTATTTAAAATTTCTTTCAGCGTTTCTTTATCACACTTTATTTTTTGACTCTGTGAAACACAGTTAATAAACGTTTTTCTTCTCATTAAAAAGGCAGATTTTATAAGTTCAAACATGTGCTCCTTGTTTTTACATCGAACAGGCGGTTCTGTTCGTAAATTAAGCTTTATAACAGACGACCATACCTTAGGAGCAGGAAGAAAGGCTTCAGGTGGTACATCAACAACCTTTTCCGTTTCGCAATAGTAATTTACACTATAGGTTATAGCACCACAATTTTTACTACCGGGATTAGCTATGAGTCTTTCTGCAACTTCTTTTTGCACCATAACTGTTATTCTCAAAAACCCGGGATTTTCTTCTAAAAGCTTCATAATTATGGGTGTGGTTATATAATACGGAAGATTTGCAACAACCAGCACTTCTTCCCCGTTGTATTCTTCATCTATAAGCTTTTTTAAGTCAATTTTTAAAATGTCCTGATTAATGATTTTTGTGTTCTTATATTCTGATAATTCTTCCGAAAGCATAGGAATTAAAGATGTGTCAATTTCTACCGCAACAACTTTTTTTGCAAGTGGCGCAAGTCTTTTGGTTAAGGCTCCTGCTCCCGGACCAATTTCTAAAACGTTGGTGCTTTCATCAACGCTGGATGCAGATATTATATCGTCTAAAACGCCATCATCGGTTAGGAAATTTTGCCCCAACGACTTGTTGAAATGAAGATTGTTTTTTTCCATTTGCTTTTTTAGTGTTTTTTTGTTGCCTTCCATATCACACCTTCTTACAAAATTAAATTTTTAAAAATCATATTTTATACTATATCATATTTTTCAGTTTACTTCAATAGCTTATTTTGACAAACAAAAAAACGAAAGAGTAAACTCTTTCGTTTTTTTAATTTGCAATGATTATTTTACAGCGTCTTTTAACGCTTTACCTGCTTTAAAAGCGGGAACCTTTGTAGCTGCGATTTTGATTTTAGCACCTGTTTGTGGGTTCTTACCTTCACGAGCTGCACGAGCTCTAACTTCGAATGTACCGAAACCAACTAAAGCAACTTTGTCACCAGCCTTTAATGCTTCCTTGATAGCATCGACTGTAGCGCTTACAGCAGCTTCAGCATCCTTCTTAGAGATTTCAGCTTTAGCAGCAACTGCAGCAACTAATTCTGTTTTGTTCATCATTTTCACCTCAACTTTTAAAAGTATATATAGATGATATCACAAAATCGTTGAAAAAACAAGGCTTTTTTTACATTTTTATCAATTTTTTGAAAAAAATTGGTTTTTTTTGTGTGAAAACTATTTAAAAAAAATAATAGTTGACAAAAATAAAGTTTGATGTTAAAATAAATAGGTAAGTTTTCTGCCGCTGTGATGGAATTGGCAGACGTAGCGGACTCAAAATCCGCCGGTAGTGATACCGTACCGGTTCGACTCCGGTCAGCGGCACCACGTCGTGGCAAGTCTTTTTGGCTTGCCACGTTTTTTATTAACCGTGGCTGCGCTTTTTTAGACTGCCACTCCTTGTTTCGTAAAAAGTCACACTCGCTCAGGCTGTTGTCTTGTAAACGCGTCAACCACGCCTGATTGCTCGTTAGCAACTTTTTACGATTATTAAGTACGGAGGTATCTATTATGGAATTTAAAAAAGGTCTTATACTTGAAGGCGGCGCAATGCGCGGTATGTTTACAGCCGGCGTTTTAGATGTATTTATGGAAAACGACATAAACTTCGACGGCGTTATTGGCGTTTCTGCCGGTGCAACCTTCGGCTGTAACTACATAACTAAGCAAATAGGTCGCACAATAAGATATAACAAGTTGTATTGCAAGGATAAGCGCTATTGCAGTTTTTATTCCTTACTTACAACAGGAGATTTATACGGCGAACATTTTTGTTATAATAAAATTCCTAATGAATTAGACCCTTTTGACAACGAAGCATTTATGAAAAGTGATGTCGATTTTTATGTAGTTGCCACAGATATCGAATCAGGCTCGCCCGTTTATAAAAAGTATGATGTAACCGAACCCGATGCAATACAATGGATGAGAGCTTCAGCTTCAATGCCGTTAGCTTCCCGTATTGTTGAAGTAGGTAATAAAAAGTTGTTAGACGGCGGAATGTCAGACTCTATTCCGATAAAAGAGTTTGAAAGAATGGGATACAACAAAAATGTTGTTGTACTCACTCAGCCCTACGATTATAAAAAGAAAAAGAATAGTATTCTTCCTTTGATATCTTTGGTTTACAGAAAATATCCAAATCTCGTTAAAGTTATGGCAAATCGTCATATAATGTATAACGAAACAACCGATTATTTAAAAGAAAAAGAAAAGCTTGGCGAAATAATCGTTTTAAGACCTGAAACAAAATTAGAAGTAAATCACGTTGAACACGATGCAAAAAAATTAGAAGCAACATATCAGGCAGGACGCAAAACAGCACTTGAAAATTTAGAAAGAATTAAAGAGTTTTTAAAATAAAAAGAACTGATTTTTATAATCAGTTCTTTTTATATTTCTGCTATTTCTATAGGTTTAAAATGCAGATAATCAGCAGATACGAGCCTGTATTCCACTCCGCCCACATTACCCTTTGTTACAGCACCATAGGTTCCGCCGTGCAAATGACCATATATGCAAAAATCAACACTGTTCTCTTTTAAAATTCTTGCAAATTCTGTATTTGTACCAGGGGGATAATGAAGCATAACAACTATTTTTTCAGCACCCGTTTTTTTAGCTTCCAAAACTGCATTTTCAAGTCTTAAAATTTCACGCAAATATAGTTTTTTATTTTCATCATCTGTCGGAATTCCCTCTGTTTCAGGATATCCTTTAGTTCCGCAGATCACCGTGTTTTTAAACACAACATTAGTATTGTGCAAAAATTTTATTGTGTTAAAATTATTTTCGTCCAAAAATTTATTTAATTTAGAAAGGGTTTCCCACCAATAATCGTGATTGCCCTTTGTGATTATTTTCGTTCCGTTAAGCTTATTTATAAAATCAAAATCAACTGTGGCACGATTTACATAGGTTTCCCAGGAAATATCGCCGGGGACTAAAACTATATCATCCTTTGTTACTGTTTCCTGCCAATTATTAAAAAGTCTTTCTTCGTGATTTTCCCAACGTGCGCCGAAAATATCCATTGGTTTTTGGCAGGAAAAACCTAAATGTAAATCTGAAATTGCATAAATTTTAGGCACACTCTCACTCCCCTTTTAATAAGTAAAAAGCCCCGAGATTATCTCGGAGCTAATAAACTGAATAACTTACGCTGTAACATCCTCGTAAACGCTTACACGCTTTTTGCCTGCGCCAAATTTCTCAAATTTAACTTTGCCGTTAACTAAAGCGAATAATGTATCGTCGCCACCTTTGCCAACGTTGGTACCCGGGTGAATCTTTGTACCTCTCTGTCTAACAAGAATATTGCCGGCGAGAACGTTCTGACCGTCTGCTTTTTTAACACCAAGACGTTTAGCTTCACTATCACGTCCGTTCTTTGTGCTACCTACACCCTTTTTATGAGCGAAGAGCTGAATGTTAATCTTAAGCATAACTACACCTCCATATCAATAATGGTTATATATTCTTTGTATTGTTCTTCTAAATTTTTAAAGGTATTATACATTGCTTCTAATAAAATATTTGATTGCTTACGCTCTTCTTCCGAAATATCATCGGGAACAATACATTCAAAGTAAGCATCATTTATTTCATAGCCTACAGGTATTTTTACAACATCTGTAAGAGCATTTAAAGTGTGAGTTGCAGTAACTGAAACCGCTGCACATACGATATCAGAACCTTCTTCTGCATATCCTGTGTGACCCTCAACGATAAACTTAACAATGTTATTATCCTTTTTGTAAACACATACTTTTGTCATAATTATGCGTTTATCTTTTCAATAACAACTTTTGTGAAAGGCTGTCTGTGACCTTGTTTTTTGTGATAACCCTTTTTAGGCTTATACTTGTAAACAATCACTTTCTTAGCTTTACCTTCACCAACTAAAGCCTTAGCTGTAACTGTTGCACCTTCAACTGTAGGAGCACCTACTTTTAAAGAATCGCCTTCGCCAACTGCTAATACTTCGTTAAATGTAACGGTTTCATCATCAGCTACGCCGAGTTTTTCAACGTAGATAACGTCACCTTCGGAAACCTTGTACTGTTTTCCGCCTGTTTTAATAATTGCGTACATAATCGCACCTCCTCCATCCTTGCTCGCTGTCATTTCGGTAGGAATTTAACTTCCATTTATAACCTCACGCACGCGGCTAACATACATTATAGCACTATGTACTTTTAAAGTCAACAACTTTTTTTACTTTTTTATCTCTACACGTTCAGCATTTTTCTTAGCTTGTCCATTTTTTTGTCAAGCTCAGCACTGAGCTTTGAGCAGGTATAGAGTTCTTCGCCCATTTCTTCGGTAAAAGAAAAATTTTTCTTATATCTCAGTTGGTGCTCTAAAGTTGCCCAAGAGTCCATAGATATAGTTCTTAGTTGGATTTCTACACGCATAATGCGTTTTTCATTCACTAAATAAATCGGAACAGCTATAATCAGATGCAGACTTCGATATCCGTTATCTTTTGGATTTGCTATATAGTCCTTTTTAGATATTAGAGTTATGTCATCCTGACTAAGCAGCGCTTCTGCAAGCAGATAAACATCCTTTTCAAAGGAGCAAACAACTCTTACGCCTGCAACGTCGTTGAGATTTTCTTCGATTGATTCTGGTGTTATGGGAAAACCATATCTATGTAATTTTTCAACAATGCTTTTAGTCGTTTTTAGTCGTGTTTTTATTGCACTTATAGGGTTTCTGTCATACTGTAATGAAAATTCTTCGTTTAAAACACGAAACTTTGTTTCAACCTCCATCATAGCACACTTATAGTATGCCATAAGCTCGTTATAAGGCTGTATGTTTTCTTCAAATATTGTTTCGAGATTTTCTTTCATTTTATCCGTTATTATATTTTTATTCAACTGCTACACCCCTCTTTAATATAATTGTAGCAAAGTTTTTAAATCTTTTCAATAAATTATTGTATAAATAAAAAAATATTCAAAATAAAAAGACTTCCTAAGAAGTCTTTTTATTAATTTTAGTAATTTTCTGCGTGTACTTCAAAATGTGCTTGCGGGTGTGCACAAACAGGACAAACTTCAGGGGCTTTTGCGCCCATTACAAGATGTCCGCAGTTGCGGCATTCCCACATAACAACGCCTGCTTTTTCAAATACAGCCATTGTTTCAACGTTATTAAGTAATGCACGATATCTTTCTTCGTGAGCTTTTTCTATTGCTGCAACACCTCTGAACTGTGCTGCTAAATCATAAAATCCTTCTTCTTCGGCATCACGTGCCATTCTGTCGTACATATCTGTCCACTCATAGTTTTCACCTTCGGCAGCTTGAATAAGATTTTCTCTTGTGTCTCCCAATTCACCTAAAGCTTTAAACCATAATTTCGCATGCTCTTTTTCGTTATCTGCTGTTTTTAAAAACAAAGCTGCAATCTGCTCATAGCCCGCTTTTTTAGCAACAGATGCGAAATATGTATATTTGTTTCTCGCCTGGGATTCACCAGCAAAAGCTTCCCAAAGATTTTTTTCTGTTTTTGTTCCTGCGTACTTGTTTGACATAGTTTTTTCCTCCTTGAAAATATTTATATATTTTATTTTTATTGTTTAGGTTAATTATGTCTGTAAATATCTGCTCTACTTCACCTTTTTAAAAAACGTTTTATTCCGTTTTTTAAAAAGGCAAACTTCACATACATTTCATTTTTTCTTTTTTGTGCTTTACTGAATAGTTCGTTGCTCTCTTCGCATTTTGAATTAAGAAAAGCCAGCATTTTTGGCTGTATCCAATGCGAACCGTCTGCTCTCACACGGTCTCGGATATTACCGTAGCGAATATCCGTAAAATTCGGTATACAACCAAGAGTTAATAACGCATGACCATTATAGCAATGCGTATCCTGACACTTTCCTATAGCTTTAAAGTCAATAGGTTTTGTTATGTCTTTATATATATTGTGCTGATAACGGCTGCAATAACACTGAATGGTTGAACCTGTTGCAAAATTAATGTATAAAGACCACGCACCTGCATAGCAATATTCATTTCTCTTCTCATTAAAAATTTCTAACTTGAATTTCCAAAAATCACTATCAAACCGCGACCAAATTTCTTTATATTTTTCTTTTGACAGAGATGTTAAAAAGTCGTGTTTGCTTTTATCATCACGAGCGATAGAAAGATGAGGCAACGCCCCGAAATGCTTCATAGAAAACTCTTTTACATCTTCAATATATGGTATCAATTCATCATCAGGGGTTATTTCTATATTTGCCGAGCAACCGTTTTCCCAAGCTCTTTTTACATTTTCAGCAAATATATCAAGCAGATTCCTTTCAATCAATTGCAAATAATGAAAAGAACATTTAAAGGTTACTCTCTCAAGTAATTCCTTTTCCCACGAAAAAATTTTATCAAGCACAGGCGTAACAGTCATATTAGTAACAATCTCTGCATAATGACCTTCTTTTACAATTTCGTATATATATTTGTCGATATTTTTAGTCAGCAGCGTTTCTCCGTCTGCACAGAAATTAAAGTAGCAAACACCACCCAGTCGTTCCTTAGATAATGCTTTTGCAATATATTCAGGCGGATATTCTATATTTGCTTGTTCTCCTTGGAAATATTCTTCCCTATGGGTCAAATAGCAATATCTGCACCTAAAATTACAAATGGATGTAGGGATAGCACACAATATTATTCTCTTCATCTTGTCCATTTTCAATTTCTCCTTAAAAATCTTTTTTTGAGCCCTTCTCTTTCTCCTTTGTTCAAAAGCACAAACAAAGAAACAAACAGACTCGCTATGCATGCAATAACTACCGAAATTATTAAAAGTAACCAATTATATGGCAAAATTATTTGTCTTACTATAAAACTTATAAAAATCATTATCACCGAAATCAAACACGATATTAGAACATCTTTATAAAAAGTGTACCACTTCAATCCCAAAAGTTTGGCTGTATATGGAACAGTTATAACAAGATTGCGAACTATACTAACAACAGAGCTAACACTCGCAACCGCATACAGTCCCAAATTGGTACTTCTTAATAAAATATATACAATTATAAAATTAACAAATCCTCCAGCAACTACACTGACAGAGTTTATTTTCAATTTGTTTGTCGTTGTAAAAACATTGTACAACACTTGCACTCCCGAAAGCGGGATAAACATCATACATGATAAAAATGAAAGCTTTGTCAGTTGTGTCGCATCCATAGTAGGCATCCACAAAGAATAAAATGAATTACCATATGTGAAGAGAATTACTATTGGAATGCAAGTTAAAATACTGGAGCATTTCATAGCATATCGCAATGAACCCAATATTTTGTCTTTACTTCCTTCTGCATAAGCAATAGTTAAATTCGGCGAAAATGCGCTATTTACCGTCGTCCCCAACTGAACAATAACATTCGGTATTGTTTTTGCTATGGATAAAACACCCATTTGTACAGGGCTAATAAACAAATTTGAAAGTAAAAGGTCTAATCCGGTCATAAGTATATTACCACACTGATTTACTGTATTCCATATACCGGAAGATACCATTTCCCATACTGTCTTTATATCGAATGCACGAATGCTAAATTTCACTTCCGGCAATAGTTTCCGCTTAAATACAAAATAAACAATTGCCATTACGCACGAAAGTAAAAAGCCAATTAAACTTACATAATATATTCTGGGCAGAAATACTGAAAATAAAAATACCAGCCCAAGTGCGTTCAACAATATACGAACCATAGCTAATGTATTAGATATATACTGCGAGTTTTTTACATAAAATACAATGCTGAATATACCGCTAATCTGCGACACAAAAAAGTTAGCAAATACTAAACCAAACAGTATTTTTACATGAATGATATTAGCTGTCTCGATATTTAAGATATTATCAAGCTTAAACACGAAACAAACAGCAGGAATAATCAATAATGCTATTATGGCAATGTTTCCAATTATAACGGAAGAATAATATTTATTGCACATATCATAATTCTTTTTATGATATGAAATAGTTATAAATCTTCCTGCCATAGAATTTAGTGCGATTGTGATTAACGTGGCGTAATTAACAAAATTATTTGCAAGCTGTGTAAATCCGTTTGCCTCTGCACCAAAATTAGATACAATATACGGAGACATGAAAAAATTGATCACAAACGACATTGCAAGGGCAATCAAACTCGATATTAAACTTAACATTGTCTTTTTATCTTGATTCCCCGGCATTTATAACTATCATCCTTTCATATCGTTAATTCTTCATACGGATATTGATATATATTTTCATATTTTTTGTCAACATCAAACTCTTCAATAATTCTTGCAAATTCTTCTTCATCATTTACAATTTGTATATACGGTATATCCTGTAACCATTCGTATGTTCCACTTACTTTTTTACTTACATTGTCAAGAGCGATGCATGGTGTCTCTGTAATCAGGGCAAATATCATCGCATGCAATCGGTCGCACACCAGCAATTTAGCCTTTGACAATTCTTCCCACTTAATTTTTAGTTCTTTTTCTCTGGTTTTCTCATTTACACCACAAGGCACTAAAGTAGAAAAATCGTGAAACTCACAATCACCAAACCGCCTAATAATGCTTTTTTTAATGTTTTCCTTTTTTTCTGCGCATATATTTTTTTCACAATCTTCACGAAAGCACAAGAAAACACCACCACGTTTTTTTTCTTCAATTTCAGGATGCAATGATAATACAATATCAGGAACAAATAACGTTTTGATACTAGGAAAAAGAAACGTGAACAATTCAAACGACTCCCGATCACGAAGCATAATGGTCAGATCTTTTGCACTTTCATATGCTTTGCGATTTTTTACTATACGTTCTCTTTCGTTATTTACATCATCATAATAACAGGTTTGTGGGAAAACTATGATTTTATTTTCAGCAAACATTTCTATTATTGACCTTATTTTATCATCCTCATGTTTCCATAAAGTTCCTAAGTTTCCACCGCCATCAATAACAATAATATCATCTTTATGAACAAACCGTTTAATCATATTCCCGTAAGCAAGATAACAACTATTTTCAATCTCGATTAGTTTTTTTCCTTTGAAACGATTTGTAATTATTTTCTTCTCTGCGTGAACAATTGCGTGGTCACCTAAATTACCATGGACCGGAGTAGCAAGTAAAATCACGACACTCTCGTTATTCTTTCTAACAGAAAACCTTTTCAATATTTTTAAAAACCACTTGATTTTTGATAATTTTCTTCTTATATACACTTATACCACCCTTTTACTAATAAAAACACCTTTTGTCCCAGACTACATTACATGTTTAGGCAAATCGTTACAAATTTAAATGCAGATTTTCCAAATTTGCAAATATATAAGAAATACTATTTTTATATGATTTTCATAAAAACAGGATGTAAATAATATAACAAGTACTTAATTTTATGTTTTAACAAATATTTTCCAAATATAATTTCTTTGGTTTTAGATTTGCATTCTCCTTTTAACCTTTTGCTTAACGATTTGTCTCCTACTTTTTGAGAAAAAAGATTACTCGATGTTGCAAATCTCATTACATCTTTTTTATATAACTCAATTAGCCCTTTTTCTTTGTAAAAATCCATCCTTTCTCTTAAGGCATCCAAATAATCAAGTTTTTTCAACGAAAACCCCGAGCGAGTTATACTTCCCTCTGCTACATAATAAAAATATAATTCTTCTGTTGTCGTGACAATTTTATCTGAATTATAAAATAACTTATATGTGGTTCCTTCATCCTCATGAATTTTTCCATAAGGAAATCTTATATTTTTAAAAAGTTCCTTTTTGTACATTTTATTTGGTACAATAACACTCGCGACATAATTTTTATTATATAAATTTTCGAGCATTTCAATATTTGTGTAAAGCTGTTCTTGTTTTTCTACAGTTGAAATTTCAGTGTTTTTTGATGTTTCTTTAAATGAACATTGCGAAATATCTGCATTATATTTTTTAATGAGATTATATAATTTTTCTATGAATTTATCTGACAAATAATCATCCGAATCAACAAAAGCTACGTACTCTCCCTGAGCTACATCGAGCCCTGCATTTCTGGCAGAAGAAAGTCCACCGTTTTCTTTATGTATAACTTTTATTCTTTCATCTTTTTGTGCATATTCATCAAGAATCTTCCCGCAATTATCAGGAGAGCCATCATCTACTGCTATAATTTCAAAATCGGTAAATGTCTGCGCCAATATACTGTTTAAACATCTCGAAAGATATTTTTCTACATTATAAACCGGTACAATAATGGATATTAAAGGCATATTATTCACTACACTTACCTCCTACTAATAAAAAAAATCAAATATATACCAATCAAAATTTTACCTCAATTTATGATTATATCACAAAAAAATGTGGTTTGCAATAAGATTTTTGTGAGTTTTCACAAATAAAACCTCGCAATTATGCGAGGTTTTATTTGTTTATATATTTTTAATTACTTCAGCACAAGTTATGTACAGCGATTTGATTTTATATTATAATTCACTCTTTTATTATCTTTTTAAATACAATCTAATTATCTTATATGCAAGTTTTGGTGAAAATGAAAGTAAATGTGTTATAATTTTTTCTTTTTTACTAAACAGTTTTGAAGCAAATATTACTTGCCTTAATTCTAAAATTTTGTTTTTGCACTCTTCTTCTCTTTCGAAAATATCATCTGCTCCAACAATTCTAAACAATAGTGACAAATATATTTTTGCAGCATTAACCAACATACTTTCTTTTATATCTTCTGATAAACTATATTTTGGTAATAAATAATCCAATACCTTTATATCATCAAAATGTTTTTCACTAATTTTGCCTTTTGTTGCCGAATCGCCTCTTTGAATATAAACATACAGTTCATCGGGAATGCACTTAACACTTTTTGCAGCAACCAAACATTCATGAACAAATAGCTTATCCTCGGCAATTTTTAAACTTTCATCAAATTTATTACCTTGTATTACATTACGGTCAAAAATTTTGCTCCACAACTGATTCTGTATCTTTTCTGTAAAGAAAGCATTTATTATTTCGGTTTTTCCAAAATATTCTCTTGACTCGACTGATGTTGCTGCAGAAACCGTTCTGTCGTCATACAAAAAAACATAACTGCACTGAGCTATATCATACCCCTTTTGTATCTCATTAAGGAGCCGCTCAAACATCTCGGGAAGAATATAATCATCAGCATCAACAAAACATACATAATCGCCTTTAATAATATTTAAAGCAGCATTTCGCGCTGAAGAAACACCACCATTTTGCTTATGTATAACAGTTATACGGTCATCCTTTTGGGCATATTCATCACATATTACCGCACTTCCATCCGAAGAACCATCGTCAACTAAAATAATATCAAGATTATTATAGGTCTGTCCAATTACAGAATCCAGACACTTTCTCAAATATTGTTCTACATTATAAACCGGAATGATAACGCTTATCAGCTTTTCCATTATTTTCTCCTTTGCACAAAGAAATAATTTCTCTTGTTTTATTATTGTATCACAAAAACAATATTTTTGCAACTTATAAATTATACCTTATAGACAAACATTCTTGTTGTTTTTTGTCGAATTTTGTGATATAATTCTCCCATCATGAAATAAATGGAGTGTTTTTTGTGTTTAAGTTAAAAGATGGTATTTTTGCTATTCCATTTCCTGACACTTGCATTGTTTGCGGAAAGCCTGTTGAAACTAAAGACTATGCATGCAACAAATGCAAGAACAAAATACCACTCATAGATTATTCATTCAAATGTAAAACCTGTTTAAGCTTTTTACACAGCGAAAAAGACGGAATTTGCGGTGCTTGTCTTTCGGAAAAACCACGCTATTCCCGACTTATTTCCTGTGTTAAATATGAAGCCGAAGTCAAAAAATCCCTGCAGGCTTATAAATTCAGAAACAGACCCGATTTTCACACAGGTTTTTCAAAACTTGCCTGCGAAGTATTAGAGCGAGACGGCGGATATTTTGATGCTATTGTACCCATGCCTTTGTCTAAGAAGTCACTGAAAGAGCGTGGCTATAACCAATCGGCATTAATTGCTAAGAAAATTTCTGAATATTTTTCGGTAGATTATTTTGACGATGTGCTTATTAAAATTAAAGAAACAAAAAAGCAATCAGATTTAAAACTGTCTGATAGAAAGAAAAATGTAAAGGGTGTGTTTTCTGTGTGTGCTGAAGATGAGCTGCAAGGAAAACACATTTTGCTTGTTGATGACATTTTTACAACAGGCAGCACAATGCGCGAAGCTGCAAAAACGCTTTCGCCGTTTATTTCTGAAATAACCGCCTTTACCATTGCGCGTGCATATTTAAAATAGGCTGCGGAAAACAAGTTTTCCGCAGCCTATTTTTTATTGTTCCATATGTCTTCCTAAAAAGTTCGCAGCCGATTGTGCAAGCTTTTCTTCGATTTCACTCATTTTAGGTTGTTGTTCATTTGTAAACACAACTACTGAGCCAATTGTATCGCCCTCTGAAATAATAGGCACTACTACTCCTGCTGAATACTTATCGTTTCCGCTTACTATTTGGATATTTTTCTTTTCTGTACCGCGGGATACAAACGACGTTTTTTCTTCCATTATTCTTTCAATGTCTGTGCTTATCCTTTTTTCTGCAAGCTCTCTTTTAGGAACTCCAGAGACTGCAATTACGTTATCTGTATCAGTGATGCATATAGGATAACCGCTTGTTTTTGCTAAGGTTTCGGCATAATCACCTGCAAATTCTCCTAATTCGCCTACAGGAGAGTATTTTTTGAAAATTACTTCTCCGTCTTTTCCTGTATAGATTTCTAAAGGCGCACCTTCTCTTATTCTTAATGTTCTTCTTATTTCTTTTGGTATTACAACGCGGCCTAAGTCGTCGATTCTTCGTACAATGCCGGTGGCTTTCATTAATCAAAACTCCTTTTGTGAAAATCTAATTGTAGTATTTGAGAATTTAGGAATTTTATGCCCAAAAAAACAAAAAACAAAACGAAACAGCAAAAATCTGTTTCGTTTTTAAATAAAATATACTTTTTTATCTTCTGAAAGTGCATACTTTACAGTGTAATATGAGCCACCCGATGTTTTTTTTACATAAGCTATAACACAGTCTGAGTCATCGACCATTCTTCTGTTTCGCACCTGCATACATTCAGAATGTATAAAAGGAGATGTAAATTTTATTTCATCGGCACGGGACAAAATATATTCATATATTCTTTTGTTATCAATGCTCCACCTTGCCGATTGTTCCTTATGCGGAGCATAAATTTTAAGCTTTATATTTGGATGTTTATTTTTTAATCCCAATACAGCCAATGCTGACAAGGTATCAAAACCTAAAGCGCCGCCGTTTATAAAAACGGCGACACCTTCATTAATTAACTGTTCAATTTTTTGTGTGAGAACGGGTAAAATCTGCTTGCGTGTGTCAGAAGATAAATTTCTGTGACCTGTAAAGCAGCATGTTTTCATTATTCTTCGTCCTCATCAAATTCGATTTCGATTTTTTCGTTGCAATTAGGACAAACTAAAACTTCATCGTTAATCATATCTTCGTCGAAATATACCTTTTCATTGCATGCAGGACATTCAACTTCATAAAAATCCAAATCTTCTTCATCGTCATCATAATCACAATCGCAATCACAATCACAATCGTCATAGATATCATCGCAAATATCGTCTAAATCTTCACAAACTTCGTCTAAGCAATCTTCGATGTCTTCGAGTCTTTCTGCTGTTTCTGTTGCTTCTTCATCGAGTTCATCTACTGTAACTGCCAATTCGTCTAACACTTCAATAATTTTTAATAAAAGCTTGCCTTCGTTTGAAGAATCTTCAATTTTCATACCTTCTGCCAAGCCCTTTAAATATGCTGCTTGTTCTGATAAATATGCCATAATTCTAAACTCCTTTCAGGTATATAAAATTATACTCTTTCCATGTATTCGCCTGTTCTTGTGTCAACACGGATTTTTTCGCCCTGGTCAATAAAGAGCGGAACGTTAATCTGCGCTCCTGTTTCTAATATTGCAGGTTTTGTAGCACCTGTTGATGTGTCACCCTTAAAGCCAGGCTCTGTTTCAGCTACTACCAATTCTACAAACGTAGGTGGTTCAACACCAAACACGCTGCCTTTGTATGAAAGAACTGTAACGTTCATATTTTCTGTAACAAACTTAAGCGCGTCGCCTAACTGGTCAGCACTTAAAGGCATCATATCAAATGTTTCGTTATCCATAAAGTAGTATAAATCGCCATCGTTATAGGAATAAGCCATATTCTTTCTTTCGATGTGCGCCTTAGGCATTTTTTCTGTAGGACGGAATGTTTTTTCAACAACACCGCCTGTAATTACGTTTTTAAGCTTTGTACGAACAAATGCCGCACCTTTACCTGGTTTTACGTGCTGAAATTCTACAATTTGGTACACGTTACCTTCGAATTCAAATGTAACACCGTTTCTAAATTCTCCTGCTGATATCATATATTAACCTCCAAAAAAAATATTCATAAGTAACGACGCTATTATTTTATATGATAACTTTAAAAAAAGCAAGTCATTTTTATTAAAAATTGTATTTTTTTCATTTTTTGACAGTTTATAACAAACTACTTGACTAAATCGGTCATATTTATTATAATAAATATGTTGTGAAAAAATCATTGAAAGGTGTTGTACTTAATGAAAACCACATACGAAATGACTATTGCAGGACTTAAGCGTTCCCTACCCTTATTCCCTGTTAACGAAAATTTATACATCGGTGCATTTATTATGTTCGGGGACGTTGAAATCACAATTGCAGCAGCTAAAGAGCTTTTAAAAAACGCTCCTACATTTGACGTTTTGATTTCAGCAGAAGCAAAGAGTCTTCCCCTTCTTTATGAAATGTCTCGCCAGTCGGGTTCTAAATATATTGTTGCAAGAAAAGGTCCTAAGGTGTATATGAAAGATATTTTAACCGTTAATGTAAATTCTATTACAACAGCACACGAACAGATTTTATGTATCGGCAGCGACGATATAGATTATATAAAAGGAAAGCGTGTTTTAATTGTGGATGATGTAATTTCCACCGGCGAATCCTTAAAAGCATTAGAATCTTTAGTTGAAAAGGCAGGCGGTAACATCTGCGGTAAGATGGCAGTTTTGGCAGAAGGCGAAGCTGCAAATCGTGATGATATCATTTTCTTGGAAAAGTTACCATTGTTTGATAAAAACGGCGAACCTATTGAATAAAAAGCAAAAGCTCGACCTAAGGTCGAGCTTTTTTATTGTTTAAATCCTTTTTCTATCATCTTTACACAAAGTTTAATTACAGCTTCAACATCATTTTTATCAGCCATTTCAGCGGGCGAATGAATATATCTTGTTGGAATTGAAATTGCACCTGTTGCAACACCGCCACCTGACAGGTGTATTGCACCGGCATCAGTTCCGCCTATCTCTAAAATTTCCATTTGGTACGGAATGTTATTTTTTTCACAGGTTTCTATCATTAATGATTTAATATATGGGTGGCATAAAATTGAGTTGTCCTTAACTTTAATTGCTGCACCGCCACCTAATTTTACTGCCATTTTGCGTTTTCCTAATGTATCCCCTGTTGATGTTGCGTCTAATGCTACAGCATAATCAGGCTCAACACCGCCTGCTGCAGCCTTTGCTCCGCGAAGTCCTAATTCTTCAGACGAAGCAAAAACAAAGTACAAATCGTTTTTGTGAGTTTTAATCTCTTTTATTGCACGAATTAAGCAATAGCACCCAACTCTGTCGTCTAATGCTTTTGATACTACTCTATCGCCTAAATCGGAAAATTCTCCTGAAAAAGCTGCCACATCACCTATTGAAATTTTGCTTTCGGCTTCTTCCTTGCTTTTAACACCGATATCAATGTAAAGGTCTGAAATTTTCAAGTTTTTCATTATATCATCATGAGAAGCATCAACCGACACTACCCCGCAAGTACCATTTAAAAATTTTACCCTTTGGTGAAGTGCATTATAGGGGGAAACTCCGCCTAAATTTGTAAATCTCACATAGCCGTTATCTTCAATAAACATCGCAATAACACCGATTTCATCGGTATGAGCATCGAACATAACACGGGCACCATCGCCTTTTTTATGCGCAATTAAATTGCCTAAATTATCACGATAAATTTCATCAACATAAGACTTTATTTCATTTTCAATAAAATCACAAACACTTTCTTCATTACCAGAAGGAGCTGTAATTTGTGTAAGCTTTTTTAATAATTCCATTAGAGTTTTACCTCCTGCAAATATTTTTGAGTCAGTGTTTTCATAGCCAAAAAGTCACTCTTTTTAATAACAGAAGACGGCGAATGAATGTATTTCGTTGGGACAGACATTGTGATTGTCTTAATACCACCGCAGGCTGTTTGTATTGCTCCTGCATCATTACCGCCCGAAACTGTTTTTTTGTACTGATACGGAATATCATATTTTTCGGCTGTGTTTTTTATATCTTTTAAGATTTCCTTACTGTAGTATGTTCGCATATCAGCAAAGCTCAAAACTACTCCACCGCCTGACACAGTTGAAAAATCCTTTTCACAAGAGCCAAAAATATCCGCACACGCCGTTGTTTCTAAAACAATCGCCAAATCAGGTTCAATACGTTTAACTGCAATCTGAGCACCGCGAAGCCCTGTTTCTTCCTGAGCGGTAAAAACAAGGTAGAGGTCGTAATCAAATCTTTTATCGGCTAAATCAATTAAAACATCACAGCCTACTCTGTCATCCAAGGCTTTAGCTTTAATAAAGCCATCGCCAAATTCAACATATTCACTGTCAAACACGGCATAATCACCCAGCGCTACCTTTTTTTCGGCTTCTTTTTTGTTTTTAGCACCAATATCGATATACAGTTCTTCTATTTCTATTCCTTTTCCACGCTCTGATTTTTTCTGCAAATGGATTGCTTTTGCTCCTATTACACCGTGCAGAGCATTAGTTCCCACCAAAACTTTTTTTGAAACTAAAACTGATGTGTCTATTCCGCCTAAGGTATCAAATTTCAAAAAACCATCTTCCGTGATTTTTGTTATAATCAATGCAACCTCATCCATGTGAGCGCACACCATAACTTTTTTTGCATTTTCTTTGCCGCATCTGTTTACTGATATTAAGTTTCCAATTGAGTCTGTATAGATTTCATCGCATTTGTCTTTTATTTTATCAAAGATGAAATCACGCACACTATCTTCAACACCGGGCACACCTGAAAGGCATGTTAATTCTTTAAGGTACATAGCATAAATTCCTCCGTGTTAAGATTTAAAAGGGTGTTATATAAAAGGTCGGCTGTTGCTTCTACATCCTTCATCGAAAGCGTTTCTACTGTTGTGTGCATATAGCATAAAGGTATTGAAAGTAAGAGTGTTGCTATACCGCATCTTGCTGTTTGCACAACCCAGGCATCTGTGCCCGTATGACCTCCTTCGGCTTCAACTGAATATTTTATTTTTCTATCGTCTGCAGTTTTTTTAGCTAAATCAAACATTTTTCTGTTTATATTTGGTCCACAGGTTATAACCGTTCCTGAGCCGATTTTAAAGGTAGTTGCATTTCCGCTGTCTGGTGTAGTGCCATGGCAAACATCTACAACCATCGCACAAACAGGATTTATATTGTGTGTACCTGTAAGTGCACCGCGCAAGCCTACTTCCTCTTGTGTTGCACACAAAACAGCTATGTTAAAGGGCAGTTCCTTGCCCTTTAATTTATCTAAACACATAAGAAGTGAGATGACTCCTGCTCTGTCGTCTAAATATTTTCCTGATATTTTTTTGTCTAAAAGCTTTACTGCTTCTGTTTTAAAATATATCATATCGCCCGGGGTAACTATTTTTGAAAGCTCATCATAAGACATTCCAACATCGACTGCCATATCTTCGATTTTTGCACCCTTGTTTTTTTCATCATCGCTCATTAAGTGTGGTGCTTTTGCACCTATTACACCATAAAGTTCACGCTTTCCGCATACAACAACTTCGCACGATGGCAGAATTCTCGGGTCAACTCCGCCGATTGTCACAAATGTTATATAACCACGCTCGTCGATATCCTTTACCATTAAGCCAATGCCATCGGTATGAGCTTCAAGCATAACAGTCTGGGCGTTTTTATCCTTTGCCCAGATATAGCCTATGACATTTCCTGACACATCTTTTTTTATTTCATCACAATATTTTTTTAAAAGCTTTTCAATTTTGGGCGTTATGGTATATTCAAAGCCTGAAATACCGCCTGAATTTGACAGTTCAATTAAGTCTTTTATCATAATTTGTTTACCAGTTCTTTGAAAAGGTTTCCTCTTTCTTCAAAATTATTAAACATATCAAAGCTTGTGCTTGCAGAAGAAAGCAGTACAACATCACCTGATTCAGCGCTCTCTTTTGCTAAATTCACAGCTTCTTCATAGGTTTTTGCAAAAAATGTGGAGATTTCTCCACCTGCTTTTTTTACCGCTTCGTCAATAACCTTAGATGTAGCACCTATTAGGATAAGTGTTTTTACGTGCTCTTTGATAGGCTTTCCTATTTCGTCATAAGGTATTCCCTTATCCTTACCGCCTGCAATTAAAACTACAGGCTCAGAAAATACATTCAAGGTATTTATCGTGCGGTTAGGAGATGAATCTATTGAGCTGTTATAATACCTGACTCCATCTATTGTTCGTACCAATTCTATTCTGTGAGGAACACCACCAAATTCACGGGCAACCTTATTTATTACATCCTTACTCACCAAATCGTGAACTGCAGATATTGCGCTCATAAAGTTTTCTACATTATGCCGCCCCGGGATTTTAATATCGGAAACCTTTAAAATTTCATCGTTGTCGTAGTAAATTGCATCATTTTGGAGATGAACTAAAGCATCACATTTTGCCGAAAAGGTTCGAACCTGTGCATTGGTACTATTACCAATTTTAACTGTTTCTTCGTTTCCGCTATTTATTACTAAAATATCATTTTTGCTCTGATATTCTGTAATATTTTTCTTGGCATTTATATACTCGGAATAGTCCGTATGCCAATCTAAGTGATTAGGAGTAATATTAGTTATTACGGCAATATGTGGGCTTTTTTTCATTGTATGAAGCTGAAAGCTTGAAAGCTCTAACACTGCATAGTCTGTCTCACTCATTTCCTCTGCTCTTGTCATAAGTGGTGTTCCTATATTTCCACCTAAATGAGTTTTATATCCTGCTTCTTTTAACATAGTATGGATAAGTGTTGTTGTGGTAGTTTTCCCGTCACTTCCTGTTACAGCAATGATTTTTGCAGGGCAAATTTTAAAAAACACTTCCATTTCAGAGGTTATGACACTTCCGTTTTTTTGTGCTTCTAAAAGCTTGGGGTTATCGTATCGCATACCGGGTGTTTTAAATATAATATCGCCTGATAAATTGTCTAAATAATTATCGCCTAAAACAAGTTTAACACCAAGACTTTTTAGCTCATCAGCTATCTGCCCCAAAGCAATTTCCGACTTTTTATCATAAGCTGAAACGACGGCACCTAATTCTACCAGATATTTAATTAGTGGTCTGTTACTGATGCCGATTCCTATAACAGAAACATTTTTACCCTTTATATATTCTTTAAATTTTGCCACTTTCATAAGGAAACACTCCTACTTCAATATAAAACAATACAGTCTGTACTATTTTATACAGACTGTTTCGTTAAAATTCTAATTACATTTTTGCAATTTTCTTAAATTCTTCGTAAGCACTATTCCAAGCTTCGTTATCTTCAGGCTCGTATGTCTTAATTGGGAAAGAATTTTTAATGATTTTTCTTGCTTCTGTTAAGTCTTTTACTTTTCCTAATGCCATAAGCTGAACAGCAGCGTTACCTGTGCTTGTTGCTTCAACAGGTCCGGCTAATACCTTTTTGCCTGTTGCCGAAGCTGTAAAACGGCAAACCATTGTGTCCTTAATGCCGCCGCCAACCATATGAACAGCACACAGTGGTTCTCCGATTACATCTTCCATAGCATCTGTTACCATACGGAATTTTAAAGCCAAGCTCTGAGCTATACATCTTATGATTTCGCCTTCTGTTTTTGGAATATACTGACCTGTATGTTCACAGAAATCACGAATTTTCTTAGGCATATTGCCCGGTGTTGCAAAATCAATATAATCAGGGTCGATAAAGCATTTAAACGGCTCTGCCTCCCAAGCTGCCTTTTCTAATTCATCAAATGAGAAGTTTTTACCTTCTCTTGCCCACTGACGCTTGCTTTCCTGTATAATCCAAAGTCCCATAACATTCTTTAAGAAACGGATTTTTCCACATACTCCACCTTCGTTTGTGAAGTTATAGTCGTAAATTTTATCAGACACAAACGGTTTATCAAGCTCTGAGCCCATCAATGCCCATGTACCTGTTGAAATGTATGCATATTTATAATCTTCTGTTACAGGTACACTTGCAACAGCTGAAGCTGTGTCGTGTGAACCTACTGCAATAACAGGAATTTTAGGACAGCCTAATTCTTCACAAATTTCATCTGATAATTCGCCTACGACTTCGCCGGGCATAATGATATCGCAGAACAGGTCATACGGAATACCCGCTTTTTCAATAAGCTCTTTATCCCATGTTTTAGAATTTACTTCTAAAAGCTGAGATGTTGAAGCGATTGTGTATTCGTTTTTCATAACACCTGTTAAAAGGTAGTTGAAAATATCAGGAACAAACAACATTTTATCTGCAATAGACAAAAGCTGGTCATTTTCCTTTTTCATTGCCATAAACTGGAACAATGTATTAAAGAAATTGAACTGAATCCCTGTTCTTTCAAAAATATATTTCTTGCCTATTTTTTCATCAGCATATTCTATCATACCATCTGTTCTTGTATCACGATAATGATAAGGATTACCAAGTAATTTGCCTGATTTATCAAAAAGACCGTAGTCAACACCCCAGGTGTCAATACCGATAGCTTTAATGTCTGTATGACCTGCAATTATTGTTTTATTAATTCCCTGCTTTATTTCGAAGAATAATCTTAAAACATCCCAATGGAAGCTCTTGCCTATCATTACAGGGTCGTTTGAAAATCTATGCATTTCTTCGATTTCTAATTTCTCCCCATCAAATGTAAATAGCATTGCTCTACCGCTTGATGCACCAAAGTCAAATGCTAATACTTTTGTTAATTCTGACATTTCCTGCACTCCTTAAAATGTAAATTTAAATTTCAATATTATCTTAGCATATCCATTAAAAATATTCAAGTCTTTTAGTCATTTTTATTTCAACTTAATTTCAAATGCTACAAAATTGTTAAAAAAGTTTTAAAAAGTATTGACAAATTATATTTTTGCGTGTATAATGACACTGTTGAATAAAGACGAAAGTTCTGTGAATTTCTATGTTTCGTCGAAATTCGGAGGTTAATAATGAAAAAAATGACAAAGGTTATTTGTGCATTGAGCTTATGCTTTGCAATGCTTTTTTGCTCAACCGTAATAACTAATGCCACTACATATCCTGCAACATGTTATTCCACAGGAGATAGCGTGAATGTCCGTTCAGGTCCGTCAACAATCTATGCATCATACGGCAAGGTTAACTATGGCGATGTTGTTACAGCTTTATCACTTGCTGATGGCTGGTATCAAATAGACTACCCGCTTGCTGAAGCAGGTGTAGCTTATATTTCAGCGGATTATATCAGTTTAACTGTTCCTGCTGAAAGAGTTAATGCCCCTGTTTCTTATGGTGTTAATGCTCCTACATCTGCAGGTGCAAGAGTTGTTCAGATTGCAGAACAGTATTTGGGTATTCCTTACGTTTACGGCGGTTCAACACCTGCAGGATTTGACTGCTCAGGTTTTACATCTTATGTGTTCAAGCAAATGGGATATAGTCTTTACCGTTCATCGTATCAGCAAATAAACAACGGTATTCCGGTAAGCAAAAGCGAGCTTTTACCAGGTGATTTGATTCTCTTTAAAAGACAGGGCGCAAGCCGTATTCATCACGTTGGTATTTACGTTGGCGATGGTATGATGATTCATTCTCCGCAAACGGGAGATGTAATTAAATACACAAGCATTGTTTCAGGTTATTATAATAACTGCTATTATGCAGCAAGACGTATAGTGAGATAATTTTAAAGCCACAAATTTTTGTGGCTTTATTTTTTTATACTTTTTTTCAAAAAACTCTTTATTTTTCCTATAAAATGGTGTATAATGTTAAAGTTAGTAGATTTATGATTAAAAGGAGATACTTATGACAAGAAAAGACGCAAGAGAAAATTGTTTCAAACTCCTATTTGAATATGAAGTACAAAAAATTACAGCTCAGGAAGCATTGGATTTATTCTACGAGCTTACAGAAGATGTTGAAGGTCAGGTTGACTATATCAACAACACCGTAACAACAACTATTGAAAACATCAAAAATATTGATTCTGTAATCGAAGAATTTTCTAAAGACTGGAAAATCTCACGTCTTGCTAAGGTTACACTTGCTGTGCTTCGTGTAGGTATTTGTGAGATTTTATATATGGACGACATTGCCGACAGCATTGCCATAAACGAAGCTGTTGAAATTGCAAAAAAATACAACGATGAAAAAAGCGGTAAATTTGTAAATGGTATTTTATCTTCTGTTTACAAATCAAAAGAAAAGTAATATGAACAAAGAAATTCTTACAGTTTCGGTTTCTCAGCTCAACAACTACATAAAAAGAGTGTTAGATGCAAACTCGTATCTTTCAGATATTAAAGTAACGGGCGAGCTTTCTAATTTTAAGCTTCACTCATCAGGGCACATATATGCAAGCCTTAAGGATGAAGGCGGTGTTATAAAGCTTGTTATGTTTCGCTCTGCCGCTCAATATTTAAAGTTCATGCCTGAAGACGGTATGAAGGTTTCTGTCAGGGGCAGAATTTCTGTTTATGAACAAGGCGGTATTTATCAGATTTATGCCGAAAGTATCGAGCCTGACGGCGAGGGTTCTTTATATGCAGCTTTTGAAAAATTAAAACTAAAGCTACAACAAGCAGGGCTTTTTGATGATGCTTTAAAAAAACCATTGCCCCAGTACCCACAAAAAATCGGTGTTGTAACAGCACAGGGCGGTGCTGCTCTGCAGGACATTTTAAACATCACAAAAAGGCGCTATCCAAAAGCAGAAATTGTTTTATTCCCCGTAAGTGTTCAGGGTGTGTCGGCATCATCAGAAATTGCCCACGCCATTGATTATATGAATAAATCAAACGCCTGCGATGTTATGATTGTAGGTCGCGGCGGCGGCTCAATCGAAGATTTATGGGCATTTAACGAAGAAATCGTTGCTAACGCTATTTTCAATTCACATATTCCTGTTGTTTCGGCTGTTGGTCACGAAACAGATTTTACGATTGCAGATTTCGTTGCTGACCTTCGTGCTCCTACTCCATCGGCGGCAGCAGAGCTTGTTTGCCCTGATTCGTATGAGCTTTGCGAATACCTTAAAAAAACGAAAGAACAGCTTAAATTTTTATTAAAAAACAATCTGCAAATTAAAAAATCAAAGCTTGAGCATTTAAGTTCGTCGTATGTTTTTACAAGATTTTCCGATGTTTTAAATGTTCACAGGCAAAAGATTGACCTGCTTTTAAGCAGCGCTTTGGTTTCTTTAAATAATAACATTTCAGCTAACAAAAATATGTTATCGAAAAACGTGGCAAAACTCGATGTGTTGAGTCCACTAAAGGTCTTATTGCGCGGATACACCTTGGCAACAGACGAAAATAAAAACATTATTGCTTCAGTTGCACAAGTAAAGCAAGGCAATGAATTTTTGCTTAAATTCCACGACGGCGATGCTGAGTGTAAATTCTTATAAGGAGGGCGAAAATTGAATATACCAAACATTTTAACAATTTTCAGGCTTTGTTTAATTCCTGTGTATATCGCAGTATTCGCCGCAGATGGCGACACCAAAAATATGGCTGCCATTATTTTTATTCTTGCAAGCGCAACCGATGTGTTAGACGGCTACATAGCAAGAAAATACAACATGACTACAAAGGTCGGTCAACTACTTGACCCATTAGCAGACAAGCTTATGCAGCTAACGGTCGTAATATCACTTTTAATAAGCGAAATACTTCCCTTGTGGTTCGTAATTATTCTGGCAATAAAAGAATTTTTCTTGATTTTAGGCGGTATATTTTTATATGCCAAGAAAACCTATGTTAAATCCAATATTTTAGGTAAATTAAACACTGTTGTTTTATTTATTGCTATGGTGTTGCTCTTCTTTACACACACAAGTGAACTGGTAAGCAATACAATACTTGCTGTTTCAACAATATTTAATTTTTTAGCTATTGTTTCTTATTTCTATGCTTACTTTATCAAGCAGGCAAGGTACAAAGAATATATAACAAAAAACAACGACGGAGGTGTTACACAATGAGTCCATCAGAAATTTTTGCTCTTGTGCTCATTTTGGTCGGTGCAATTATAAACTTCTTAGTGCCGGCAATTATTAAGAAAAAATCAACAGAAACCGATACTGTCCCAAATAAGATCTACATTATTAAATCATTAGGTCTTATATTGGTTGTTATTGGCTGTATTATATTTTTTTGGTTAGGAGGAAAATTCGGTGTCTGAACAGATAAACAAAACTTATAATCCTAAAGAGGTGGAAGACAGACTCTACACCCAGTGGGTTGAAAACGGTTATTTTACACCAAAGGCTGATAAATCCAAAAAGCCTTTTACTATCGTTATTCCGCCCCCGAATGTAACAGGTCAGCTCCACATGGGTCACGCTTTAGACGAAACCCTGCAGGATATTTTAATAAGATACAAGCGTATGGCGGGCTTTAATGCCCTTTGGGTACCAGGTACCGACCACGCGGGTATTGCAACTCAGGTTAAGGTTGAAGAAGTATTAAGAAAAGAAGAAGGTCTTTCACGTTACGATTTAGGTCGTGAAAAGTTCATCGAACGTGTATGGGACTGGAAAAAGCTCTACGGCTCAAGAATTATTAATCAGTTAAAAAAGCTCGGCTCTTCCTGTGACTGGACAAGAGAACGCTTTACAATGGACGAAACCTTGTCAAAGGCTGTTCGCGAAGTGTTTGTTTCATTGTACGAAAAAGACCTTATTTATCAGGGCAACAGAATTATCAACTGGTGTCCTAAGTGTATTACAGCGTTATCCGATGCCGAGGTTGAATATGCAGAACAGGCAGGTCATTTCTGGCACATCAAGTACCCTATAAAGGATTCTGACGGATATGTTGAAATTGCTACAACAAGACCTGAAACTATGCTTGGCGATACAGCTGTTGCTGTTCATCCTGATGACGAAAGATATAAAGATTTAGTTGGCAAAATGTTGATTTTACCATTGGTTGGCAGAGAAATTCCCGTTGTTGCCGATGAGTATGTTGATAAAGAATTTGGTACAGGCTGTGTTAAAATTACACCTGCTCACGACCCTAATGACTTTGAGGTTGGTAAACGTCATAACTTAGAGGTTATTAAAGTCTTAAACGACGATGCTACAATTAACTCATACGGCGGTAAATACGAAGGCTTAGACCGTTACGAAGCAAGAAAGCAGATGGTTGCCGATTTAGAAGAACAGGGATATTTAGTTAAAGTTAAAGACCACACTCATAACGTTGGTCAGTGCTACCGTTGCGGTACAACTGTTGAGCCTATTACATCTAAGCAATGGTTTGTTAAAATGCAACCTTTAGCTGAAAAAGCCTTAGACGTCGTAAAAGACGGAACAGTAAAATTCGTACCAGACAGATTTTCAAAAACATACATCAACTGGATGGAAAATGTACACGACTGGTGTATTTCACGTCAGCTCTGGTGGGGACACAGAATACCAGCGTTTTACTGTGAAGACTGTGGTGAAACTACAGTTTCCCGTGAAGATATCTGCACTTGTCCAAAATGCGGTGGTAAGGTTCGTCAGGATGAAGACGTGTTAGACACATGGTTCTCATCAGCGTTATGGCCATTCTCAACACTCGGTTGGCCTGAAAAAACAGAAGATTTAGAATATTTCTACCCCACAAGCGTATTGGTTACAGGCTACGACATTATATTCTTCTGGGTAGCAAGAATGATTTTCTCTGCTATGGAGCATATGGACAAAGAACCATTCAAGCATGTACTTATTCATGGTCTTGTTCGTGATTCACAGGGAAGAAAAATGTCAAAATCTCTGGGCAACGGTGTTGACCCATTAGAAGTCATTGAAGAATTTGGTGCAGACGCCCTAAGGTTCACATTGGCTTCCGGTAACTCTCCTGGTAACGATATGCGTTACTCAGTTGAAAAGGTTACAGCAAGCAGAAACTTTGCAAACAAAATCTGGAATGCTTCCCGCTTTGTTCAGATGAATTTAAATATTGATAAATTATGTGTTCCCGAAAATCTTTGCATTGAAGATAAATGGATTTTAACAAAGTACAACAAATTAGTAGAAGAAGTAACAGAAAACTTAGAAAAATTCGAACTCGGCGTTGCTGTTGCAAAGCTTTATGACTTTATCTGGGACGTATTCTGCGACTGGTATATCGAGCTTGTAAAACCTCGTTTATACGACGAAAACGACCCAACAAACGAAACAGCTCAGTATGTATTATCTTACGTGCTTTCGAACACACTAAAGCTGTTGCACCCATTTATGCCGTTTATTACAGAAGAAATCTGGCTTTCACTTCCCCACGAGGGCGAAAGCATTGTAATCTCTGATTGGCCAAAGGCAATGAGTTCACTTGACTTCCCCAAGGAAGCTGATGAGATGGAAATGATAATGAGTGCGGTAAAAGCCGTAAGAAACAAACGTGCTGAAATGAATATTCCACCATCTAAAAAGGCAAGCATGGTTATCGTTACAGATAAGGCTGATGTGTTTAAAAACGGTTCTGTTTTCTTCGAAAAATTAGCAAGTGCTTCATCAGTTTTAATCGCTTCTGATATGAGCGGTGTTGATGAAAACAGCGTAGCTGTTATCGTAGATGGTGCGCAGATTTATATGCCTATGGGCGAGCTTGTAGATGCACAAAAAGAAATCGCTCGTTTGAATGACGAAAAGAAAAAGCTACTTTCTGAAATCAAGCGTGTTGAAGGTAAGCTTTCAAACGAAGGCTTTGTTTCTAAGGCTCCTGCTAAGGTTATTGAAGAAGAAAAAGCAAAAGGCGAAAAATATAAGCAGATGCTTGCAAGCGTTGAAGAAAGCTTAAAGGCATTTGGTGCTTAAGCATACGGAAGAAAGACGGAGGTAAAAAAATGAATGAAAATATTAACAACAGCATTCCCGAAGAAGAAGCAGAAGGTATAGTTACAATGGTAAACGAAGATGGCGAAAAGCACGACTTTTTACATCTTGATTCTTTTGAATTAAATGGCGAAACCTACGTTGTATTGCTTCCCGCTGATGAAGGCGATGAGGATTGCGAAGAAGTTTTAATTTACACATTAACAGTTGATGAAGACGGTTCTGAAACACTTATGCCTATTGATGACGAAGCAGAGCTTGATATGGCATTTGAAGAATTCAAAAACCGTATGAGTGACGAATACGACTTTGAGTAATTTTTAAAAAATAAGTAGCCGCAGCATATTGCTGCGGCTACTTGTATTAAAAAGCAAAAGCTATGAATATTCTATTAATGTTTTTTGCTTTTAGATATTTTAGCAACAAAAACATTTGACACATATATTTATATATGTTAATATCAAATATATCGGTTTAAAACCTTCAAAAAACAATTCCTGATATTTTGGAATTACTATATAAAATCTAAAGAGGGAGGATATGTAATGACTAAAAACAACGATACTTTAAAGGATGTAGCACAAAGAATACGAAATGCTCGCGAAGTGCTTGGTGTTACCGAAGAAATTATGGCAAAAAACACCGATGTTTCTTTAGCTGATTATATTGCTTACGAAAGCGGCGAAAAAGATATTGATTTTACATTTATATATAAGTGTGCAAAATGCTTCAACGTTGACCCTACCGACCTTTTAAAAGGTACAAGTCCTAAGCTCACAAGCTTTGAAGTAACAAAGTGCGGCGGTGGTTTACCGATCGCCAGAAAAGCTGGAAACGAATACAAAAACCTTGCTCCAATGTTTAAAAATAAAACAACAGAGCCATTTCGTGTGGTTATTCCATACATAGAAGGTGGCGACATTCACGAGCCATCTTCTCACAAAGGACAGGAATTTGATATTGTTATACGTGGCCAGTTAAAAATTACAGTTGGTAACAACACACAAATTTTACAGGCAGGCGACAGCATTTACTACAACAGTACTATCCCCCATACGTTAGAGGCCTATGGCGGTAAGGATGTTGAAATTTATGCTATGGTTATGAAAGAATCCGAAACCGACAATTTTTCAGCACAGGAAGAACAATTTGTAAAGCGTGTTTCTTCAACTGTTCCTGATGTACATAAAAATTTCATTGAATGTACCGAAAATGAAAAGGGTGCTCTTTTAGAAATCAACTTTAAAAATGAAGATAAATTCAACTTCGCATTCGATTGCGTTGATGTTTTAGCAGAAAAGTGTCCCGATAAGGTGGCAATGATTCATATTTCTGAGAAAAAAGCAGAAAGAAAATTTACTTTCTCAGAATTAAAAAAATATTCAAATATGACAGCTAACTATTTTGAATCCTTGGGAATCAAAAAAGGCGACAGAGTTATGCTCGTTTTAAAACGTCATTACCAATTCTGGTTTTCAATGCTTGCACTTCATAAAATCGGTGCCATTGCAATTCCTGCAACTAACCTTTTAGTTGAACACGATTTTGACTATCGCTTTAAGGCAGCAGGCGTTTCGGCCATTGTTTGCACAGCAGATGGCGATGTTTCACATCAGGTAGATTTAGCTGAAAAAAATTACGGCGAGAGCTTAACTAAAATTATGGTTGGTGCCTCACGCTCAGGTTGGCACAATTTTGATAAAGAAATTGCCCGTTATTCTGATGTGTATGAAAGAAAAGACAATTCTGCCTGCGGCAACGATGCGCTACTGATGCTATTCACATCAGGTACAACAGGCTATCCTAAAATTGCAACACATAACCACAAATATCCGTTGGGCCACTACATAACCGCAAAATACTGGCACAATGTAAACCCCGACGGCGTGCATCTTACAATTTCCGATACAGGTTGGGGAAAAGCACTATGGGGTAAACTTTACGGACAATGGCTTTGTGAAGCCGCTATATTTGTATATGACTTTAACAAGTTCAGCGCCGAAGATATTTTGCCTATGTTTAAAAAATATAACATTACAACCTTCTGTGCTCCACCTACAATGTATCGTTTCTTTATTAAAGAAGATTTATCAAAGTATGATTTATCGAGCATTGAATATTCAACAGTTGCAGGCGAAGCATTAAATCCTGAGGTTTATGAACAATGGAAAAAAGCCACAGGCTTAAAGCTTATGGAAGGCTTTGGTCAAACAGAAACAACACTTACAGTTGCAAATCTTTTTGGTATGAATCCTAAACCCGGTTCAATGGGTAAACCAAGTCCTTTATATGATGTTGATATTATTTTAGACGATGGCACATCTGCAGGCGTCGGTGAAACAGGCGAAATTGTAGTTAAAACTGACAAGCGTGTTTCCTGCGGCTTATATATGGGCTACTATCGTGACGAAGAAGCAACCAAAAAATCTTATGATAACAACATTTATCACACGGGCGACCTTGCTTGGCGTGACGAAGATGGTTACCTTTGGTATGTTGGCAGAATTGATGATGTTATCAAGTCATCGGGCTACCGCATAGGACCTTTTGAAATTGAAAGTGTTATTATGGAGCTTCCTTACGTTTTAGAATGTGCTATTACAGCTGTTCCGGATGAAATCCGCGGTCAGATTGTAAAAGCAACAATCGTTTTAACAAAGGGAACGAAAAAATCTGACGAATTGAAAAAAGAAATTCAGAATTACGTTAAAACTCACACAGCACCATATAAATATCCGAGAATTGTTGAATTTATGGATGAGCTTCCAAAAACAATCAGCGGTAAAATAAGACGTGTAGAGCTAAGAGAAAATAATAAATAAAAAACAAGGGGCTGTAGCAAAATGCGCAGACCACACAAGGCAAAGAAAAACGCACGATTTCGCCTTCGTATTCCAACGATAAGGAAAAAATAAGATAAAGCTTAAGGAAGAAATTCGTTATTCGACGAATTTCTTCTGTTTTTTATTGCCTTGTGTTTCGAACAAACTTCGCCTCTTGATGTACCAATGTACATCTTCGGGTAACCGAAAGCAAGGCGTAGCCTTACTTTCGCTCAGTTTGTCCAATCTGCGCTATTTTCCGTCCAGCCCAAAAATGGGCCGTAGCGTTATGCTACAGCCCATTTTCTTGATATTATTACATCTTATCAAATATAAGCAATTTGCCTGAAAAATCTTCCATTTTTTTACCGTCTTTCGATAGCTTTTTCTCAACACATAATCCGTAGTTCATTAAAACATTACCATTATAAACCTCGCCTGTTTGTCTTAACTTGTAATCGGCATCAGGATTTAGCGCTTCTAAGCACTGCATATTTCTTTCAAAACCAGGGATTGCTCTTGTTTTAAAGTACAATACTACTACTGTTTTTTCATCTTTAGAAATATACTGCCAAACTGTGTGATTACTTTCAAAAGGAGATTTTAATCGATACATTTTACCATTATGTACGACATCTCTTATTTCCTTGTACTGTTCAATTTGTTCCTTAATTTGTTGCAATTCTTCATCGCTCATCTTTGTAATATCTAATTCATAACCAAGCTGACCGCCCATAGCAACATAGCCTCTTGCTTCGAACGATGTTGTTCTTCCAATTTGATGGTTAGGTACAGCTGAAACGTGAGCACTCATAAATTTACTTGGCATAAACATACTTGTTCCTGTTTGGATTAACATTCTCTCACCTGCATCGCTATCGTCACTTGTCCAATACTGATGGAAATAATGCATCATACCTGCATCAAAACGGCCACCGCCGCCTGCACAGCCTTCCATTAACAGATAAGGAAATTCTTTAGTTAGTCTTTCTAATATTTCATATAATCCAAGCATATATCTGTGCGCAATTTCTCCCTGTTTTTCAGCGGGTAATGTAGCTGAACCAATTTCTGTAGCATCGCGGTTTACGTCCCACTTTACATACTCAATTGGAGCGCTTTTTAAAACACGGGATAATGTTTCAATAAGATATTCTACTACTTCTCTTCTTGATAAATCAAGTACAAGTTCACATCTTGCATAGGTTTTTCCTCTGCCTTCAACATGAAAGCACCAATCAGGATGTGCACGATATAAGTCACTATCAGGACATAGCATTTCAGGCTCAAACCAAAGACCCAATTTTAATCCTTCTGCATTTATCTTTTTAGCTAAACCATCAAGTCCATCCGGGAGCTTTTTCAAATCTACATTCCAGTCTCCCATTGAATTGCCTTCGCCTTTTTTCTGTCTGTACCAGCCATCATCCACAACAAGCATTTCAATGCCCGCTTTTTTACCGCATTTAGCAAGGTCTACAAGTTTCTCTTCAGTAAAGTCGAAATATGTAGCTTCCCAGTTATTTACAAGTACAGGACGCTCTTTGTCGCGCCATATACCTCTTGCAAGTCTTGTTCTGTAAAGCTCATGGAATGTTCTTGACATTTCGCCTATACCATTTGCAGAATAAACCATTACAACTTCAGGTGCAACAAATGTTTCTCCGCTTTCTAACAACCACGAAAAGTCTGTTGAACCGATACCCATAAATGCACGTGTTGCACCGTATCTTTCAACTTCAACACCACATTCGAAGTTACCGCTGTAAACAAAATCAAAGCCGTAAACATCGCCTGTATTTTCAGTTGTATTTTTACGGGTTAAAGCAAAGAATGGTTTTTGTCCGTGCGAACGGCAAACTCCGCGATTTTCGATAATTCTGCTTCCGTATGTTAGCGGGCTTCTTTCAGGGTAGCACTCTCTGCCCCAGGCACCATGTAAATCTATAAAGTCAAAGTCATGGTCCATAAAATCAATCTGCATACTCATAATACGGCTGATTTTTGCAGGAGCTGTTCCTTTATTTGTAACTTCTATATTTCTTGTGATAACATCAAGGTTAGCAAATGCTGTGTATCTGTATAAAAATTCAATACCTGTAAGTTCATCTTGTAAAATAATCTCTAAAGTTTGAGCTTCGCTGTCATCCTCTACATAGGTTGAAGGCAGACCTGCAAGCTTTGGCTTAGAATCGTATATTTTATGTGATATGTATTTTGCCTTTGTAACTCTGCTCCCATCTTTATAAGTAGCGTGAAACGCAGGTCTTCTTGTATCACACGAGCCAAAATGCGAATATTCAAGCAGTGCAACACCGCTTGATACAAATTGCGGATGTGCAGATTCTCCTCGTTCAGCCATTTCGTCGCCAGCAAATTCATAATCCATTGAAACAGCGCTTACAAATGGTGCATAATCGTATGTATCCATACCTGCCAGGCTTTCCAGACGCTTGCCATAGTAAAGGTGTTCCACCATATAATCACCTCTTAAGCGAAATGCATAAGATGTGTTTGGCGTTTGAATGTGAAATGTTTTTGTTTTACTGTCAAAATTAATTGGCATTTTTTATCCCCCTGTAAAGATGATTATATTAATATAAAATTTTACTATTTGCCATAATATAACTATACCAAAAAAACCATCATTTGTCTATTAAAAAATTGCACTTTTTAAAAAAATATAGGAGCTGTAGCCTAAGCTACAGCTCCTGAATTTGTTATTTTTTTATTCGTCACAGCCACAATCGTGATAGTGATGTGTATGACATCTTGTGCTTCTTTCATCGCAACAAGGTTCAAAGCACTGGTTACGCTGATTTGCACAAACTATATTTGTTCTTGGTTCTTGATATCTTCTGTTGTTGCAACCAGAGTTACATCTGGAATTGCCACAACAAAACAGGTTTCTTCTTATGCAGTTAACTACATTACAAATACAACACATATTATTACCTCCATAAAAATTTATTGCCCCATGACATTATATGTCGATTTATAGGAAATAGTGTTTATCTGTTGCAAAAAATGATAAAATGATTTATAATATAAACATACTAATCACTCTGAGGTGACACATTTGTTCATTAAATTTTTGACTAAACTATTTATTGCTGACTGTAAAAACGTAACAGACTCGCAGGTTCGTGCATCTTACGGAATATTCGGTGGCATTTTAGGTATTATATGCAACGTAATTCTCTTTTTAATTAAATTTGTTATAGGAAGCTTAATCAACTCAATAGCCATAATTTCTGATGCTTTTAACAATTTATCAGATATTGGTTCTTCTGTTGTTACCATGCTCGGTGCAAAGCTGAGCTCACAACGACCAGATGCCGAGCATCCGTTTGGTCATGGCAGGCTTGAATATATATGCTCTTTAATTGTTTCATTTATAATTATTATGATGGGGTTTGAACTGACAAAAAGCTCTTTTTCAAAGATTTTAACTCCCCAAAAGCCTGAGTTTAATATTGTACTTTTAATTATTCTTGCAGCATCTGTAATGATTAAGCTATGGATGTTTTTTGCGATGAAATTTTTAGGAAAGCAAGTAAATTCCGATGTGTTACTCGCAACATCTACCGACAGCTTTAATGACGTTATTGCAACGTCAACTGTCATTTTATCAGTAGTTTTGTGCAGCTTTTTACCACCTGTAATTGACGGAATTGCAGGCTTAATTGTCGCAATATTGATTTGTATTTCAGGCATAAAACTTGCCTGGGAAACAATAGGAACATTACTCGGAACTCCGCCCAATCCTGATGTTGTAAACAGAATCGCCGAAATTATTCTTTCTGACAAGAAAATTTTAGGCATACACGACCTTATCGTTCACGATTACGGTCCGGGCAGAACATTGGCTTCTGTTCACGTTGAAGTTTCCTGCGAACAGTCAGTTATTATACTTCACGAAATAATTGACGCCTTAGAAGTTAAAATTATGCACGAATTAGGCATAGAAACAGTTATACACACCGACCCGATTTTAGTCGGCAACGACAAAGTAAACTATACCAGAGAAATAGTCAAAAATATTTTGGCAGAAATCAATCCTGAGCTCGGAATGCACGATTTCAGAATGACCGATGGTGAAAACAGGGTTAACCTTATTTTCGATTTAGAGGTTCCGTTTGAGCTTTCTGATACAGAACGAAAAGAAACCGTTGATATGATTAACAAAAGGCTTAAAGAAGAAGACCCACGCTTTGTTTGTGTTATAAAAATTGACCACAAACCCGCCTTTAATTTAAATCTTAAATAAAACGTGACAAAAGTTCACATTTTTTCTATGCTCATTCATTGACTAACATACTTCATAATGGTATAATTATCCACAGATAAGAAATTGAAAGGTGGTATTTTTATGAAATCAACAGGCATTGTAAGAAAAGTAGATGAATTAGGAAGAATCGTACTTCCAATAGAATTAAGAAGAACATTAGATATCGCAGAAAAAGATTCATTGGAAATTTATGTGGATGACAGCAGCATTATTTTAAAAAAATACGAACCATCTTGTGTTTTTTGCGGAAACGCTAAAGATGTTATAACATTTAAAGGAAAAAATATTTGCCCTGCTTGTTTAAATGAATTAAGATAGCAACAAAAAAACTTAGCAGTCTTATGACTGCTAAGTTTTTTATTTTCTTTCCATTTTCTTACTCTGTATAAAATATAAAATTTTTGCCAGCATTTTATCAGACACAACACGTCGCATAAATGCTGATATTTTCATCAGCTTACCAGGGATTATCAAGAGCTTTCCCGAAAGCATTTTTTTAATTGCATATTCTGCGACGCTTTCACTTTCTAAAATTATTCCTTTTGTCATAGGTTCTTTTCCCGTTCCAAAACTCACTCCGGCAACATTTTCAAATTCCGTGTGCACAGGACCAGGACAAAGAACACTTACCGTCACGTTACTTTCGTCTCTTCGCAATTCTTCTGCCAAAGATTCTGTAAGGCGTAAAACATAAGATTTTGATGCATAATATGCAGCAAAAAGCGGTCCGGGGAAAAATGCAGCAATCGAAGCTACATTTAATATACGACCACTATTTCGCTTTTTGAATTCCTTAACAAAAAGCTTAGTAAGAATGTGCATTGCCATAACATTAGTATCTAACATTTTAAGCTCTGATTCCAAATCAGTACTGCACAAGTCACCAAAAACGCCAAACCCTGCATTATTTATTAATATGTCCACCGATGGTGCATACTTTAAAAGACTCTTGCATTGTTCTGCATCAGACACATCACAGCATACTGTTTCCACCGATGTGTTGAGCGAATTTTTCAAAAGTTTAAGTCTGTCTTCTCTTCTTGCCACAGCTATTATATCGTAACCTTTTTTCGATAAAATATGTGCCATATCCCAGCCAAGACCTGAACTCGCCCCTGTAATTAACGCTTTCATTTGACTACTCCTTTTGTTTGACTTTTAAATGTATTTATCACACAATTATTCTGTTTTATTTGCTTTTTTTACAAATAGTGCACTCAAGGCCAATGCAATAACATAAAGAACAATCGTCACATAAAGCACAGTCTGGTAACCTACAGGATTTACCATATTACCCGCAATCTCGATTTCCTCACCAAAATGATTTACAATCCAGGTAGCAAGCTGATTTCCTGTAAGACCTGCAAATGCCCATGCCGACAATGTAATTCCGTGAATAGCACTTATGCTGCCCATTCCGTAATGGTCTGAAAGCAGTGTAGGGATGTTTGAAAATCCTCCGCCGTAGCCAGAGTTTATGAACATTAAAAGAACCAACACAAGAACAGCAAGAGGTGTACTTGCTGCACCGTTTTTTATACCTGCAGTAAAGATTGTAACAGCTGTAAGTATGATTGAAATGGTAAAGATAATCTTGAAAATAGTATTTCTGTCTTTCATTTTATCTCCCCATGCTGAAAATCCAAGACGTCCGCCGGCATTGAATATAGCAGAAAATGTCGAAATAATTCCCACAAATCCTGCAAGTCCGATACACTTTACAATCATTTTTTCCTGAGACAAAAGCGCAAGACCACACGTAATATTTATATAAAACATCAACCATATACCTATGTAGTTTGTAATCTTCTTTGTTTTTAAAACATCTATGATACGTTTTTTCTCTTCCTTACCCTGAGGTTCTTTCCAGCCTGCAGGTTTTTTTAAAAGCAGATGTCCCAAAAACATCATAACAAAATAAACCAAACCCAAAATCCAGAACATCTTATAAATACCGCTCTTGCCCATTGTTTGAAGCATTGACTGCATTATTGGGCTTGCTATTGCCTTAGCTGCACCAAAACCTGCTACAGCAAGGCCGGTTGCAAGACCTTTTTTATCTTCAAACCAAAGCATAAGCGTTTTTACCGGCGAAAGATATCCTGTACCAAGACCTATTCCCATAATAAAGCCATAGCATAAATATATACCGACAAGCGCCACAACACTGCCCTGATTTAAACCACCATAATAAATAAATCCACCTGTGCCTATCATACCTAAAGAAAAGCATATTGAAGCAATTAATGATGACTTTTTAATATCCTTTTCTACAACATTGCCAAGAAACGCTGCTGACATTCCAAGAAAGAAGATTGCAAAACTGAATGCCCACTCCACTGCGCCTTTTGAGAACCCAATATAATTTGCAATTTCCTGACTAAAAATTGACCAGCAATATACCGTACCGATACTGCAATGAAGCAATAAAGCGGGAACTGCTGCTCTTAGCCATTTGTTTTCTTTTAAACCGCTTAATAGCCTTTCGTTCATAATAATATCCCCTTGTTTACATAAGAAACACCGCATCATTTGATGCGGTGTATATTTTTAATTATTCCGCGCTAAAAGGTAATAACGCAATATGTCTTGCTCTTTTGATTGCTTCTGTTAACTGTCTCTGATGCTTTGCACATGTGCCTGTAATTCTTCTTGGAAGAATCTTAGCACGTTCAGAAACATATCTTCTTAACTTAGCAACATCTTTGTAATCGATAAATTCTACTTTATCCTGACAAAATGAGCAAACCTTTTTCTTTGCTTTACGGTTTCTAACCATAGGTTTTTCTGCCATTTTAAATATCCTCCTTTACAGTTGACACTAAATCGTTTTTTAGAAAGGTAAGTCGTCTTCTTCGATAGGCATAAATCCATCGATATCCCCTACAGCAGGAGCTTCGGGTTCAACCGGATATAGACCTGAATTTGAACTTGGAGAATATGGAGCCTGTGCTCCACCTTCGCCTTTGCTTTGTGCAAATTCCCAAGCATCTACAACAACTTCTGTAGCGTAACGGTTTTTGCCTTCTGAGTCCTGCCAGGTTCTTGTCTGGATAGAACCTTCTAAGGCAATTCTGTTACCTTTTACAAAGTACTTGGAAATCGCTTCGGCACTTTGACGCCAAGCAATACAGTTTATAAAATCTGCTTTTCTTTCTTCTCCTGCTTTAACGAATCTTCTGTCGCACGCCACTGTAAAGCTGCAAACAGGAAGACCTGATGTTGTTGCGCGAAGTTCAGGGTCTTTTGTTAATCTGCCAACCAAAATAACTTTATTCATAAGTCATACCCTCCGTGCTAAAACTTAGGCTTTAGCGTTCTTTTCGTCTTTTTTGATGATGATGCTTCTTAATAAGCCATCAGTAATGTTGTAGATACGGTCCAATTCAGCAGGGAAATCTGCTTTCGCGCTGAAGTTAACCAATACGTAGTAACCTTCTGTTTTGTAATCGATAGGATATGCTAATCTTCTCTTACCCCATTCGTCAACAGATTCGATTTCACCTGCGTTACTGATTAATGTTTTGAACTTCTCAACAATACCTGCGATAGCTTCTTCTTCTAAAGCCGCGTCAACTACAAAGATAGTTTCGTACTTATTGATTATTTCTGACATTCTTTACACCTCCTTCTGGTCTTTGGCCCTAATCACCCGATTAGAGCAAGGATAAAACTGCATATACAGTTTCAACTCAAATTATTATATATAAAATACATTAATTTGTCAAGAGTTTTTTATAGTCCTGCTACGATATTTTCAACCATTAAAAGTGCCTCATCAATTTTTGAAGCATCCTTTGCTCCTGCCTGCGCACTTTCCGGCTTACCGCCACCGCCACCGCCACAGACTTTAGCAACTTCACGAACGATGTTACCTGCATGAGCACCACGTTCAACAGCTGACTTTGTAGCCATTGAAACGATTGAAACCTTGCCGTTATCATTTGAAGCAAGCACAATAACACCACAGTCAAGCTTTGCTTTAAAGTCATCACCCAAGTTGCGAAGCGCATCAACATTTGCGCCGTCCACACGGCCCAAGACTACGGTAATTCCATTGATTTCTTTAGCGTTATTTAAAATTTCATCAGCTGCACCGCCTGCAAGCTTTGCATTTAAACTTTCGATTTTTGACTCTAATGCTTTAATTTCTGCAACTACTGATGATGCCTTTTTAGCTACATCTAAAACACCGCATTTTAAGCTTTCGGCTGTTTCAACTATTACACTTTCTGCGTTTTTAAGCTCAGATAAAACGCCCATACTTGTTACAGCTTCAATTCTTCTTATACCGGCAGCAACACCTGTTTCAGCTATTATTTTAAACAAGCCGATTTCTGATGTGGATGAAACGTGGCAACCACCACATAATTCCATTGAATAGTCGCCCATAGAAACAACACGTACTGTGTCGCCGTATTTGTCGCCAAACACCGCAACAGCACCCTTAGCTTTAGCTTCATTTATCGGCATTTCTTCCCATTTAACCTTTAAGTTTTCTAAAATTTTAATATTTACTTCAGCCTCAACACTTGCTAATTCTTCTTTTGTTACTGCTCTGTCTAATGTGAAGTCAAATCTTAATCTTTCTGCTGAAACGTATGAGCCCGACTGTGTTACAGCATCGCCCAATGCATTCTTTAGGGCTGAATCTAATAGGTGTGTTGCACTGTGGTTTGCCTGGATAAGCTTACGTGTTTTTTCACAAACCGAAGCTAAAACCTTATCGCCAACATTGATTTCGCCGTTTTCCATTTCAACAAAATGATAATATTTGCCGTCAGGTGTTTTTTTGGTGTCGGTAACCTTTAGTCCGTTAATTGTACCAACATCACCTACTTCTCCGCCACCTTCTCCGTAAAACGGTGTTTTATCCAAAACAACAATGCTTGTTTTTTCATCATCTAAAACCAATAAAACTTCGGCTTCTGTTTCTAATGTTTCATAACCGACAAATTTTGTTGGCGGAACAGAAACGAGTGCATCTGCGATTTTGTCATCCCAGCCGACTTCTGTCATTTTAGCGCTTTGTCTTGCTCTTGCTCGTTGGCTTTCCATCTCACGATTAAAGCCTTCTTCATCGATTTCAATGCCTTTTTCTGCTAAAATTTCCTTTGTTAAATCAATTGGGAAACCATAGGTATCATAAAGCTTGAAGGCGTTTTCGCCTGAGAACACCTTGCCATTTCCTTCTTTTAAGAAATTATTCAAAATAGCAAAGCCTGCATCTATCGTTTGAGCAAAGCGCTCTTCTTCTTTTTTGATTTTGTTCTTTATTAAATCTGCTTTTTCGAAAAGCTCAGGGTAAGCCCCTTTAGAATTTTCAATTACTGTATCGGCAAGCTCATAAAGGAATGTGCCCCCAATTCCCAATAGTCTTCCGTGACGTGCAGCACGGCGCAATAATCTTCTTAAAACGTAGCCTCTGCCTTCGTTTGACGGATTAACTCCATCAGACATCATAAATACTGTGCTTCTTATGTGGTCTGTTACAACACGGATAGAGACGTCGGTATCGGCATCTTTTCCGTATTCTAAACCAGCCTTTTTACATACATCGTCGCGTATGCTCTTTATTGTATCAACATCAAAAATAGATGTGATTTCCTGCATAATACAAGCGATACGCTCTAGCCCCATACCTGTATCGATATTTGGATGCTCAAGCGGTATATAAGTGCCATCTTCTTGCTTGTCAAACTGTGTGAAAACAAGATTCCAGAATTCAACGTATCTGTCACACTCACAGCCAACCTTACAATCAGGCGAGCCGCAACCGTATTGTTCGCCCCTGTCAAAATAAAGCTCAGAACAAGGACCGCAAGGACCTGTGCCGATTTCCCAGAAGTTGTCTTCCTTGCCCATTTTAACGATATGGTCACGGGAAACACCAACGTGATTTGTCCAGATTTCTATTGCTTCATCATCTTCTTCGTAAACAGAAATCCAAACTCTTTCCTTTGGAAGCCCTAAAACCTCTGTTACAAATTCCCAAGCCCATTTTGTTGCATCGTGTTTGAAATAGTCGCCAAATGAGAAGTTACCGAGCATTTCAAAAAATGTTCCGTGACGGGCTGTTTTACCAACACGCTCGATATCGGGTGTTCTTATACATTTCTGACAAGATGTAACTCTTGATTTTGGCGGAACCTGTCTTCCTGTAAAATATGGTTTTAGCGGTGCCATACCTGCATTAATCAAAAGTAAACTCGGGTCATTCTCAGGAACTAACGAGTGACTTTTTAATCTTAAATGCTCCTTTGATTCATAAAATGAAAGGAACTTTTCTCTTATTTCGTTAAGGCCTAATTTTTCCATTTATCTCAACCTTTCGTAACTTTAATACTTACATTTACATAATATATTTATTTTACTATAAATTACATATTTAGTCAAGCATAAAGTATGCCCTGATATGTGTTTCTTAACGCCATTTCCTTATCTATTCCGCCTAAAACCGAAATTTTATCTAAGCTCCATTTGGGTGCTATTAAGCTTTCCTTAGCACCGTCTCCTGTAATTCTTTCAATTACAGTTTCTGCGGGTAATAGCTCTAACTGTCTTATTACCGTATCAATGTAAACGTCTTTTTTCATTGGAATAAGATTTCCCGCTTCATATTCTTTGGCATAAGCTGTATTATTTAAAATGTGTAAAAGATGGATTTTTACAGCGTCAGGCGCAAGCTTTCCTATCGTTTTAGCTGTAGTTAGCATATCTTCTTTAGTTTCACCCATAAGTCCATTAATTATATGAATACAAACTCTGATATTCCTTTCACGCAAAAGCTTGTACGCCTTTAAAAACGTGTTAAAACCATATCCACGATTAAATTCTTTGGCTGTTTTATCATTAACCGTTTGTAATCCTAATTCTACTGTAAGATACGTTTTTTTTGAATATTCTTGTAGCAAATCAGCAATTTGAGTATCAATACAGTCAGGGCGGGTTGCAATACTTAAGCCTGCGACATTTGAAAAGCACAGTGCTTCATCATATCTTTCTTTTAGTGTTTCGATTGGTGCGTATGTGTTTGTATGCGCCTGAAAATAAGCAATGAGTTTTGGATTTTCGTGCTTTTTTCCTATTCTTTCATATTCTTTATTTAATTGGTCGGTTATGGTTTTATTACTATGGGTGAATTCCCCTGAGCCTGATAAACAGTAGGCACAACCACCATAGCCAACACTTCCGTCGATATTAGGGCAAGAAAAGCCACCGTCGATTACCGCTTTAAAAATCTTTTCGCCAAAAGTATTTTTCAAGTGGTAATCAAGCGTGTGATATCTTTTATTGTCATTAGTATATTTAAACATAATTTACGACTCCTTCAACTCCAAAAAAGTATATCATATCAGTTTTTCTTTGTCAAACGGCTCATTAAAAGAATTACCCCCAAAAAGAAGATTAAAACCGAATAAATATGTTCTGTTTCCGCAAACGCCTGCGGTGCAAATGTAAATGTTGTCTGACTTATTTTTAACCACAAAAATGTAATTGCCATAGATACCACTGCCTGAATACTTTTGCCTATAATATATGTTTTTAAAGAAAGCTTTGCTTTTCGTGTTGCACTTTGTACCTGCAGTGCGACACAAATTCCGCCAAAGCCTATTATTCCCGACAGCAAAATGAGAGTTGTTTCTGTGTTGAGTCCTAATTCTATAAGCGATTTTGCACCTGTTGTCACTTCTAATAAGGATATTAAAAAAGAATTCTTAACTATCGAACACAGCACGCTGAAAAACACCACATATCCGCACACGCTGAGTGTTGAAAAAACAGCCGATTCCACGCTTTTTGATACCGCTTCACCTATTGTTTTAGTAATAAAGGTTTCTTCTTTTTTTTCTGTGCTTACACTTGATAAAAATCTCAATAAAACACCTGTTAACACAGCAGAAACAACGTGTACTGCATATAAAAAAATGCCAAGACTATGGTCTTTTAACATCATATTACCAACAGCACCTATTACAAATAACGGTCCTGAATTATTACAAAATGCAAGTAGGCGTTCTCCCTCTTTTTTTAAAAGCTCGTCATTTTCACACATTCTCCCTATCGTTTTTGCTCCTGTTGGGTAACCACACAAAATTCCTATTAAAAACACAACTGCACCTTTGCCCGATGTTTTAAAAAGAAAGTGCGAAACAGGTGAAAGTAGCTTTCCCAATACAGCTACAAGTCCTAAATCAAGCATTAGTCCTGAAATAACAAAGAACGGGAAAAGCGTTGGTATTATGGTTTTTGCGCAAAGCACAAGTGCATTTATGCCTGCTGTTGTTGCGGTTTCAGTTTTTACTATTAAAAACATCAGTAATAATAAAAGGCATAAAAAGCAAAAAAATCTCTTAATCTTCACATAACCACCTCAAGTAATTATTATGTGAGCACAAGCATAAGTATTACGGAGGTGAAATTATGAAAAGGCCCAAAACAAAACGGCGCAACATTCCGAAAAAAATAGTTAAAACCTTAGATATTCCCGAAGATATTGTATTTGACATACCCCGAATTTTAATGCTTTCCAATACGGAAATACGTATAGAAAACTACAAATCTATATTAGAATACGAATCAGAAAAAATCACGCTTTCTTCTAAAGATTTAATTATTGAATTAAAAGGATGCGGATTAAACATTTCTATAATAACCGATGATGAAATAAGCATTTGTGGTAATATTTTAGCCGTAAATTTCTCAAAATCCCGGAGTTGATTATTTGTGTTTGTTCCTGCTTTAATTTCATATTTTAAAGGTTATCTTACAATTACCGTAACAGGAAGCTTTTGCGAGCGTTTTATTCAGGTTTGTGCTACATCAGGCATTTTATTATGGGATATAAAAAGAATTTCCAAAGCTTCAATCAGGTGTAAAATTTCATCTAAATCATTTTTAAAGCTTCGTGAAATCGCCTATAATACGGGTGTTTTAGTGCATATAAACATAAAGCACGGTTTTCCTTTTTTGTTGCAAAAATATAAAAACAGAAAAATATTCGTATTTGGTGTTTTAATATTTATTTGCGCTGTAATTTTAGCAAATCAGTTTGTTTTAAGCATTGAAATACGTGGAAATACTAATATACCAACCGAAAAAATATTGTCTGTTTTAAACGATTCAGGACTAAAGGTTGGTATGTTAAAATCAAAGATTGACCAAAAAGAGTTAAAGAAAGAGTCGCTTCTTGCAATTCCCGAGCTCTCCTGGATTTGGGTTGATAAAAAGGGCTCAAACATCATAGTTGACGTGAGAGAAAAAATAGAAACACCTGAAATTTTGGCTCCTGATGAATATTATAATATCGTTGCAAAAAAGGACGCTTTAATTGAAACTATGACAGTCAAAGAAGGTGTACCCGTCGTTGAAGAAGGTCAAACCGTTTTAGCAGGTATGGTTTTAGTTACAGGAAAAATCCCCGTTCCTGCAAAACAGCTCACAAGATACGTAAGAGCAAAAGCTTCCGTTTTAGCTCGTGTATGGTATGAAAAAAAAGAGCTTTTTTCTTTGATTTCTACAACTCGTCATGAAACGGGGTTAAAGAAAAGTCAATACACATTAGATTTTTCAGGTAAAAAAATCCGCTTATTTCATAAAGACCGTATTCCTTATGAAAATTTCGACTTAGAAGAAAAAAGCTTTTCTCTATTCGGTATATCACTTAATAAAAAGCAATATACAGAAATCATTTTAGAAGAAGAATTTTTAACAGAAGAAAGTGTTAAAAGCTTCGGTGCGAATCAGTTGTTAAAGCAAATCGAAGAAGAAGCCCTGCCCAATTCTCACAAAGTAAGCTCAGAAATTTCACATAATTTAATAAATGACACAACAATTGAGGTTACAGTTAAGGCAGAATATTTAGAAGATATAGCAGAAGCTCAAAAAGGCGAAATAGAAGATGATAGAAAAAACCAAGACTTGAATTAATTATTAATTTGTGATAAAATGTAAAAAACAAGTTTTGGGAGAAAATTATGAAAAAAGTAGCTTTTATAACAGGCGCATCACGTGGAATTGGTGCTTCTTGCGCTATATATTTTGCAAAAAACGGATATGATATTGCTGTTAATTATTTAACAAATAAAGAAAAAGCAGAAAGTGTTGTTGCACAAATTAAAGCTTTGGGACAAAATGCTGTTGCACTTTGTGGCGACATTTCTGATAATGAACAGGTCAAAAATATGGTTTTAGAGTGCAAGCGTGCTTTGGGAACTGTTTCAGTTTTAGTGAACAATGCAGGAATTGCTGAGCATAAAGTATTTAGTGATATAACCAAGGAAAACTGGAATAAAATGTTTTCTGTAAATGTTGACGGAGTTTACAACACAATTCACGAAATACTTCCACAAATGCTGCACGAAAAACGCGGTGCTATTGTAAACATTTCTTCGATGTGGGGCGTATGTGGTGCTTCTTGTGAAGTTCACTACTCCGCTGCAAAATCTGCAGTAATCGGGCTCACAAAAGCACTTTCCCAGGAATTAGCACCCTCTAATATCCGTGTAAATTGTGTTGCACCGGGGCTTATTGATACTGATATGAATAAAAATCTTTCAAAAGAAGAATTGAAGTCTGTAATCGATGAAATTCCACTTGGTAAAATAGGAACAGCTGAGGATGTTGCAAAGGCCGTTTTCTTCTTAGCAGACGATGAGTTGTCCCCATTCATAACAGGAGCTATTTTAAATGTAAATGGTGGTATGGTGATATAAACAAGAGAGCTTTGGATGTTTTTCTAAAATAAATTAGAATTTTGAGGTACATTATGAAAACAAAAAGAGAAATAGCTACACAATTATTTATTGATGGTTTTAACTGTTCACAATCTATTGCGGGTGCATTTTGCAAAGAAATGAATTTGGATTTTGATACCGCTGTAAAGCTTTCGTCAGGCTTTGGAGCAGGCATGGGAAAGCTCCGTGAGGTTTGCGGTGTTGTAAGCGGTATGACAATGGTTTTAAGTATGGTTTTTGGTTATAGCTCTCATGATGCCACAGAAGAAAAAGCAGAGCTTTATAAAAAAGTTCAGGAATTGGCCGAAAGCTTTAAGGAAAAAAACAATACAATTATATGCCGTGAGCTTTTAAAAAATATTAAAACCACAAGCGGTCACACTCCTGAAGAGCGCAACAGAGAATACTATAAGGTGCGTCCTTGTGCTAAATTTGTAGGCGATGGAGCTGAAATTTTAGAAGAATATTTAAATAAAAAATAGGGTTGTAGACAAGGCTACAACCCTATTTTTTTATTTATTCTGCAATTTTTTAATTTTATCACGTATCGCTGCTGCATCTTCAAAACGTAATTCTTCTGCAGCTAATTTCATTTGCTCAGATAAAATCTCGATTTTTAGGTTAATGTCCATATCACGTGTGAGCTTGATATCACGAACACTCTCATCGGGAGCTTTACCCATTGGGGAAATAACTTCACGAATATTTTTCTTAATAGACTTTGGCGTTATGCCGTTTAACTTATTATAATCACTCTGCTTTTTACGGCGTCGATTAGTTTCTTTTATTGCCCTTTCCATTGAGCCTGTTATGCTGTCGGCATACATTATAACCCTGCCATCTACATTTCTTGCAGCTCTGCCTACCGTTTGAATTAACGATGTTTCAGAACGTAAAAAACCTTCTTTATCAGCATCTAAAATTGCAATAAGCGACACTTCCGGTATATCTAAACCTTCGCGCAAAAGATTAATTCCCACCAAAACGTCAAACAATCCCTCACGAAGTTCTTTTACTATTTCCATACGTTCAATGGTTTTTACTTCAGAGTGAAGATACTTTACCTTAATGTCTAATTCGCGCAGATAATCCGTTAAATCTTCTGCCATTTTTTTTGTTAGCGTTGTAACTAAAACTCGGTTTCCTTTTTCTATTTCTGTGTTAATTTCTCCAACTAAATCATCGACCTGACCCTTTATGGGACGGACTGAAATTTCAGGGTCTAATAAACCTGTTGGTCTTATGATTTGTTCTGCTATCTGGGTTGAACGTTCCTTTTCGTAATCCGCAGGTGTGGCACTTACATAAATTACCTGATTGAGTCTTTCTTCAAATTCAGAAAAATTCAATGGTCTGTTATCAAATGCAGATGGTAACCTGAAGCCGTAGTCGACCAATGATGTTTTTCTCGCTCTATCGCCATTGAACATCCCACGAACCTGCGGAATAGTAACGTGTGACTCATCAACTACAAGCAAAAAATCATCAGGCAAATAGTCTAAAAGCGTAAACGGCGCGGAGCCAGGTTTTCTTCCACTTATGTGCCTTGAGTAGTTTTCTATACCCTGACAAAAACCGATTTCCTGCATCATTTCTATATCGTAGCTCGTTCTTTGTTCAATTCTTTGTGCTTCTAAAAGCTGGTCACGGGATTTAAAGAATTTAATTCTTTCCTGCAATTCTTCTTCTATAGTTGAAATTGCCCGTGCCATTTTTTCTTTTGTTGTAACGTAGTGCGATGCAGGATAAATTGCAACATGATTACGAGTTCCTTTGATTTCGCCTGTTACAACATCAATTTCTGAAATTCTGTCTATTTCATCACCAAAAAACTCTATTCTTATAGCTGTTTCACTGCTTTCGGCAGGAAAAACCTCTAAAACATCGCCACGAACACGAAATTTCCCACGCACAAAATTTATGTCGTTTCTTTCATATTGAATTTCAACAAGCTTTTTTAAAATTTCATCTCTGTCGCGCTCCATACCCGGTCGCAACGATATTACAAGCTCGTTATAGTCAATAGGGTCGCCAAGACCGTAAATACACGAAACGCTGGCGACTACGATTACATCACGTCTTTCAAAAAGCGCCGCTGTGGCACTGTGTCTTAATTTATCTATTTCTTCGTTTACTGATGAGTCCTTTTCTATATAGGTGTCGGTATTAGGGATATATGCTTCAGGTTGATAGTAATCATAATAGGACACAAAAAATTCAACCGAATTTTCAGGAAAAAACGCTTTAAATTCGCTACAAAGCTGTGCCGCCAAGGTTTTATTATGAGCAAGAACAAGAGTGGGCTTTTGCACCTTTTCTATTACATTGGCAATAGTAAAGGTTTTTCCTGAGCCTGTAACCCCTAAAAGCGTTTGCTCTTTATCGCCACGAAGAACGCCCTCTGTAAGCTTTTTTATAGCATCGGGCTGGTCACCCGTGGGCTTATAATCTGAATGTATTTTAAAATCCATAACAACACCCCATAAAAGACTTTTTATTATTGTACCACAAAAGTGGCATTTAGTAAACATTATAAATTAAAAACGCGGTTAATCTTAACCGCGTTTTTAACTATCTTTCATCTATTGGGATGTACAAATCGCTTTTGCATACGCTTTTGTATGCAGGACGAATAATTTTTCCGTCGTAGATTATTTCTTCTATTCTGTGAGCGCACCAGCCTGCCATACGTGCAATAGCAAAAATAGGAGTATAAAGCTCAGTAGGAATATTCAGGCACTTATAAACAAAGCCTGAATAAAGGTCAACATTTGCACAAATTGCTGTTTTACCCTTATATTTTCCAAAAATTTCAGGGGTTAATTCTTCAATTAAATTATAAAGCTTAAATTCCTTCATATTGCCTGTAATATAAGCTAATTCTTCTGCTTTTCTCTTTAAAGCTACTGCTCTCGGGTCAGAATTTGTATAAATTGCGTGCCCCATACCATAAACAAGTCCGCTTCTGTCAAAGGCTTCTCTGTTAAACAATTTTTCAATATGGTTGGCTACCTGGTCCTTATCGTTAATATCTGTAAGGCTTGCTTTAAAATCTTCAACCATTTCTACAACCTTACAGTTCGCACCGCCGTGCTTAGGTCCTTTTAGTGAGCCGATAGCCGCCGCTATTGCAGAATATGTATCAGTATTAGAAGATGAAACAACTCTCGTTGTAAATGCTGAGTTGTTACCGCCGCCGTGTTCAGCGTGTAAAACGAGTGCCAAATCCAGCACCTTTGCTTCTAAATCCGTAAAATTATTGTCAGGTCTTATCATATATAAGAAATTTTCAGCAGTTGAAAGCTCAGGTCTTGGATTGTGAATAATGAGACTCTTACCGTCAAAATAGTGTCTTTTTGCCTCATAGGCATACGCTGTCATCGTTGGAACCTGAGAAAACAAAAGCATAGACTGTCTTATTAAGTTATATAAATCTATTGAATCGGGGTCGTTGTCGTAAGAATACATAGCCAGAACTGAACGAGCCAGATTATTCATTATGTTATTGCTTGGCGAATACATAATTACCGATTCACGGAAGCCATCGGGCAATGCTCGCATTTCGCCTACAAACTTTTTGAAATCTGAAAGCTCAGCTTTTGTTGGTAGTTTTCCGAACAACAAAAGATAACAGGTTTCTTCATAGCCAAATCTGTTTTCCCTTTCACAAGCACCAACAATGTCAAAAACATCAACACCGCGATAAGTGAGCTTTCCATCATCAGGAATTTTTTCGTCTTCATACATTATATAGCCATGAACCTGACCAATTCTGGTTAAACCCGCCAAAACACCTGTGCCGTCGCTGTTACGGAGTCCCCTTTTTACTTTATAGTTGTTGTATGCATCAGGGGCAATCGAAGTGTTGTCTTCAATTACATTTGTCCATTTTCTAAAGGCTTCTGCATATATATCCTGTTCTGCTCTTTTCATATTTACATCTCTTCCTGTCAAACTTTTTTATTTTATACATATTATAATATTTATTTCTTAATTTGTCAATATATACAAGCGAAAAAATGTAATATTTTTTAATTATTTTTTCAAATTCTGTTTTTTTTAAGCCGAATTGTCGGATTTTGATTTTATTTTTTGAATTTTTTTAGTCTTAAAATTTCATTTTTTATATTTTTATATTCTTTCTTTTCTCTTTTTTTGTGATTTTCGCTAAAATTCTGTTAAAAGGTTGACTTTTTTGTGCTTTCATATTATTATAATATAATGTAATTTTATTTTTGCATTAAGTTTACCCACGCTTAATGACAGCAAATTTTAGTGGGAAGAAAGGCCTTGAACTTTATGAGAATGTCAGAATTATTTTTAAGCACTCTAAGAGAAGTGCCGGCAGAAGCAGAAACAATCAGCCATCAGCTCATGCTCCGTGGCGGTATGATTAGAAAGCTTGCTGCAGGTGTTTATTCTTACTTACCTTTAGGGTATCGTGTGCTTAGAAAAATTGAAAATATTGTAAGAGAAGAGATGGATAAAGCAGGAGCTCAGGAGCTTTTAATGTCTGCTCTTTTACCTGCTGAATCTTATCAGGCATCAGGTCGTTGGGATATTTTCGGACCTAATATGTTTAAATTAAAGGACAGAAACGGCAGAGATTTTTGTTTGGGACCAACACACGAAGAAATCTTTACAGATACTGTAAAATCTTGTTTGAAATCTTATCGTCAGTTGCCTGTTACACTATACCAGATTCAAACAAAGTATCGTGACGAAAGCCGTCCGCGCTTTGGAATTATCCGTTCACGAGAATTTGTTATGAAGGACGCTTACAGCTTTGACAGAACCTGGGAAGGCTTAGATGCATCATACTCTAAAATGTATGACGCATATTGCAAAATTTTTGAGCGTTTAGGTCTTGACTACATAGTTGTTGACGCCGACACAGGCGCAATGGGCGGCTCTGGCTCTCAGGAATTTATGGTAAAATCAGAGGTTGGCGAAGATACAATCGCGCATTGTCCGCATTGTAACTACTCTGCTAACGTTGAAAAGGCAGAATGCATATTAGTTCCAACTGAAAAAGAAGCACCAAAAACACGCAAAAAAATTCACACACCCAACGTTAAAACTATTGATGAATTAGTAGCATTTTTAAATACCGACAGCACCAAATTTGTTAAAACATTAATTTACACAGCTAACGAAAAAACTGTTGCCGTTATGGTTCGCGGCGACAGAGAAGTAAATGAAGTAAAGCTTGCTAACCACTTAGGATTTCCTGCTGATGATTTAATGTTGGCTACCCCTGAAACAGTTACAGAAGTAACAGGTGCGGCTGTCGGCTTTGCAGGTCCTATTGGAATTAAAGTTCCTGTTATTATGGATAGAGAAGTTTCTTCGATGTCTAACTTTATCGTTGGTGCTAATGAAACAGACTACCACTTTATTAATGTAAATGTTGAAGATTTTGAAGCTGAAACTATTGACGTTCGTGTAATTGTTGCAGGCGACCCTTGTCCTAAGTGTAAAAAGCCTATTGAAACAACACAGGGCATTGAAGTCGGTCATATTTTTAAACTCGGCACAAAATACACAGAAGCCTTGGATTGCACATACTTAGAAGAAAACGGCAAATCACAGACAATGATTATGGGTTGCTATGGCATTGGCGTAAGTCGTACAATCGCTGCTACAATCGAGCAGTTCAGCGATGAAAATGGTCTTGTTTGGCCCGTTCCTATTGCACCTTATCAGGCGATTGTCGTTCCAGTTAACACAAAAGACGAAACACAGCTTACATTAGCTGAAAAAGTTTACAAAGAATTAAAGTCTCAGGGGATAGAAACCTTAATTGATGACCGAGAAGAACGTGCAGGTGTTAAGTTTAAAGATGCCGATTTAATAGGTATTCCTGTAAGAATTACAATAGGTAAAAAAGCAGCTGATGGTATTTGTGAATACAAATTAAGAACAGATGACCAAAGCTCTGATAAGAGTGTTGACGATGCAATACAGAGCGCAGTTTCCTATATTAAGGAAAATTTATAAGGAGAGAGCATTATGAAAAAATTATTGTGTTTATGCTTGGTTCTGATTTTAGTTATGAGCTTTATGGCTGGTTGCGGTAAAAATGAAGAAGAGAAAACCGACAACCCACCTTCAGTTGCTACTGAAGATAAAACACCCGAAATTACTCCTGGTACCAAGAAAGAAGCAGAAGTAAAGGATGTTTCTCCAAAAACTCCACCAAAACAAACCAGTCCGGCTAACGACCCTGTTCCATCTGACAAAAACACCACTGACAACAGCGACAAGCCAAAAGTAAAAATTATTTTGAGCGGCGGAACAGACGAAACAAGCATTTGCTATCACTTAGAAAATTGCAAAGAATTAGACGACACAGAATCTCAGGTTATGGCATGGGAAATGGTGCAGGCGTTGGCTTTCAGACAGTGTCCAACCTGCAAACCACCAAAATACGACGGATATATCGACTAAAAAATAAGGCTGCAGTATATACTGCAGCCTTATTTTTACATTTTATTTTTAACTAATTCCGTTGACTTTTTGCATAAAATATTATATAATAAATTTGTTGTGTTTTGTGAATATGTTACATATAGTAAGAATATTTGAATACCAATCTTACTACTCTAACACTTATGTGTTCAATTTTACAAAATTTATATATTATGGAGGGAAGATATTATGGCAAAATCAAGACTTATCGGCGATTATCCGGTAATAGGCATTCGCCCCACAATCGACGGCCGCCGCGGTCCTTTAAAGGTTAGAGAGTCTTTAGAAATTCAGACAATGAATATGGCTAAGGCCGCAAAAAAATTATTCGAAGAAAACTTAAAATATTCAAACGGCGAACCTGTTAAGGTTGTTATTGCTGACACAACAATCGGTCGTGTTGCTGAATCTGCGGCTTGTGCAGATAAATTCAAAAAAGCAGGAGTTGACATCACTCTTACAGTTACACCTTGTTGGTGCTACGGTTCAGAAACAATGGATATGGACCCACAGACAATCAAAGGCGTATGGGGCTTTAATGGCACAGAACGTCCCGGTGCAGTATATCTTGCATCGGTTTTGGCTACACATGCGCAAAAAGGTCTTCCTGCATTCGGCATCTATGCTCACGAGGTTCAGGATTTGGCAGATACAACAATCCCTGCAGATGTTGAAGAGAAATTATTAAGATTCGGTCGTGCTGCTGTTGCTGCTGCTTCAATGCGCGGTAAATCATACTTACAGATTGGTTCAATCTGTATGGGTATCGGCGGTTCAATAATTGACTCTGATTTCATTGAATCTTATCTTGGTATGAGAGTTGAATCTGTTGACGAGGTAGAAATCATCAGAAGAATGACAGAGGGCATCTATGACGAAGCTGAATTTAAAAAAGCTTTAGCATGGGCTAAAAAAACCTGTAAAATGGGCTTTGACAAAAACCCTGAAAATATGCAAATAACAGACAAAGAAAAAGAAGAACAGTTTGAATTCGTTGTTAAAATGGCAGTTATTATTCAGGACTTAATGAATGGTAACGCTAATCTTCCTGAAGGCTGTGAAGAAGAAGCTGTTGGTCACAACGCTATTGCTGCAGGCTTCCAGGGACAACGTCAATGGACTGACTTTTACCCAAATGGTGACTTTGCAGAGGCTGTTTTAAATACATCATTTGACTGGAACGGCGCAAGAGAACCATACATTTTAGCTACAGAAAACGACGTATTAAACGGTCTTGGTATGCTGTTTATGAAATTGCTCACAAACAGAGCGCAGATGTTTGCCGATGTTCGTACTTACTGGAGTGGTGACGCTATCAAGCGTGTTACAGGCTACGAAATCACGGACGAAGCTAAGGCTGCTAATGGTGTTATTCACCTTATTAACTCAGGTGCTTGTTGCTTAGATGCTAATGCTGAAGCAAAGGATGAGAACGGCAATCCAGTTATGAAGCCTTGGTATGAAATCACACAAGAAGACCAGGATGCTATAATGAACGCTACAACCTGGAATATGGCTGACCTTGGATATTTCCGTGGAGGCGGTTTCTCATCAAGGTTTGAGACAACAGCTACAATGCCTGCTACAATGATTAGACTTAACCTTGTAAAAGGCTTAGGTCCTGTATTGCAGATTGCAGAAGGCTGGACAGTAGGTTTACCTGCTGACGTATCTGACGCTCTCTGGAAGAGAACAGACTACACATGGCCTTGCACTTGGTTTGCTCCAAGATGTGACGGAAAGGAAGGCAGCCCATTTAAAACTGCTTATGAAGTGATGAATAACTGGGGTGCTAACCACGGTGCAATTTCTTACGGACACATCGGTGCTGACTTAATCACAATGTGCTCAATGCTAAGAATTCCTGTTTGTATGCACAATGTTCCTGAAGAAAAAATATTTAGGCCAGCGGCATGGAACGCATTTGGTATGGATAAAGAAGGCGCTGACTACAGAGCCTGCGCATCTTATGGTCCTATGTATAAACCTTATAAATAACGTCTGTATAAAAAAGATGCTGTAGCGGTGGCCAACGCTACAGCATCGTTTATTTTATGTTACTTTATTCTTTTAACTACATTTTCCTGAGATTTTACAATGCAATCTGCAGGAAAAACTCCTCTTAGAGAATTCAGTGGATAAACTGATGTATTTTTCCCTAAAACAGTTCCTGGATTTAATACGCATCCGCATCCTACATCTGCACCATCTGCTAAAATTCCACCGATTTTTCTTAAACCTGTTTCATATTCCTTATCGCCGTGGATAACTACGGGCTTTCCATCTGTTTTTAAGTTAGAACAAATTGAACCCGCACCCAAATGCGACTTATTTCCAAGGATTGAATCGCCTACATAATTGTAGTGCGGTGCCTGAACATTATCTAACAGAATGCAATTTTTAAACTCAGAAGAATTTCCTAAAACACAGTTTTTTCCCGTTATTACATTTCCCCTTATAAAAGCTCCGGGGCGTATTTCTGTGCCTTCGCCTATAATTGCAGGTGCTTCTATTGTTACAGTTTCGTAGATTTTTACATTTTCTCCTACTAAAACGCCTTTTTTAATCTCGGTGTAACCGTCTATTCCTTTTTCAATAAGTTCATTAATATATTTTTTGATTTCAGGTAACATTTCCCAAGGAAATTCACAAGAATTAAAAAGTTCTTCTAAATATGGAGTTTTACAATCAAATAACTCCTTTGTTTTTATAAGCTTATTCAACAGAATGTCCCCTTTCAATAATAACATCTGCTATTCTGTTTACATATACTTCGCAAAGCTTTTCATCTTCACATTCAACCATAACACGAACTACAGGTTCTGTTCCGCTTTTACGAAGTAAAACTCTGCCCTTTCCGCCGATTTCCTCTTCAACGGATGCTTTTTCCTTTAATACTTCTTCGTCATTTAAAGCTATTTCTTTATCCTTTACTCTAATGTTTTTCATATACTGCGGATATAGTTTCACAGGCTCGGAAAGCTTTCCTAAGAGTAATTTCCGGTCACAAATTTCTTCTGTTATCATAATAGCAGTAAGCAAGCCATCGCCTGTTGTTGCATATTTTTTGAGTATAATATGACCTGACTGTTCTCCGCCTAAGCTATAGTCATTTTCCTGCATACACTCATATACAAAGCGGTCGCCGACTGTTGTCTGAACACATTTCATACCAGCTTCTTCTAATGATGCAAACAAACCGCTGTTTGACATAATGGTTGCAACTACTGTGTTATCATTTAACATTCCCCTTCTTTTGAGTCTGTTACCTAAAATGTACATCATTATGTCGCCGTCAATTACATTTCCGTTTTCATCTACCGCAATACATCTGTCGGCATCGCCATCAAAGGCAAAGCCTACGTCAGCGTGTTGCTCTTTAACAACTTTGCACAGCTTTTCTATATGTGTTGAGCCACAATCGGTGTTTACGTTTATTCCGTCAGGCTCAGCACCAATTACTATTGTTTGTGCACCCAATGCCCCAAATACTGATTTTGCAATCATCCACGATGCACCGTTTGCACAGTCTATAGCAATTTTCAAATTTTTATAGGAATGAGAAGCAAGCGATATTAAATATCCTACATAACGATTTCTGCCTGAAGCGTAGTCGACAATACAGCCGATTTTTTCTCTTCGTGCCAATGGCAAATCTGTTCCGTTTACACCGAGTGTCTTTAAATCGCCGTCAATATATGCTTCGATAAGAGCTGTTGTTGCATCGTCTAATTTTTCGCCGTACTTATTAATTACTTTTATTCCGTTGTCATAAAACGGATTATGTGATGCCGTAATCATTATACCACAGTCAAATTCATCCTGACGTGTAACATAAGAAACGCTCGGAGTTGTTGTAACGTGAAGCATATAAGCATCAGCACCTGATGCTGTTATGCCTGCAACTAAAGAGTATTCAAGCATATAGCTTGAACGTCTTGTATCCTTACCTATAACAATTTTCGGGCGGTAGTTTGCCTTTTCACAGCCTGAAAGCGCCGACGAAAAATACCAGCCTAAAAATCTGCCAACCTTATATGCGTGCATCGATGTGAGCTCGCCGTTTGCTTCCCCACGAAAACCATCTGTACCAAAATATTTGTTACCCTGTGATTTTTCTTCGTTTTTTGATTTTATTGGAATATTTTCACACAAAAGCTCATCTGTTGATATGTTAAATATCTCACATAATTGAAGCACGTTATCGATTTGCGGATAGCTCTGGTTCATTTCCCACTTGGAAATAGATTGTCTGGATACTGAAATTTTTTCAGCAAGCTGTTCCTGAGAAATGTTCTCGGCTACACGTAATTTTGCGATTTTTTCGCCTATTGTCATAAATCTCATAACCTTTCTATATAAAAATTCTATATTTATATATTATTACTGCTTATGTATGATGATATCAAACTTTTTACAACAGTTCAAGCAACTTTTCTATAAATTTTCGCAACCAACAGTTGCGAAAATTTATAATATCATTATGAAATAGACAAAATAATATCAAATACAAGTCGATTTCAGCAAGGCTTAGTTTACATTAAATAACAAAAACTGTGGGGGTACCCCACAGTTTTTGTTATATTTCTAATTTACTTATTGATACTTCGTATGCTGTTCTTTCAATCACGTTTTCTTCATCGATTTTTTTCTGATATTTTCGTGATTGCATTCTTCCCCAAATTTTAATATTTGTGCCAATTTGCAGGGTTTCTACAAATTTTGCATTTCTTCCCCACGCAATACAGGGAATATAATCAGACTTGCCGTAAGCACGGTTTACCGCCAGTAAAACATCTGCAATTTCTCTGCCAAATGGAGTCGTTCTGAAAATTGCAGGCTTACAAATATAGCCGTTTAGATATATTTCGTTTTCACATTCAGCATCTGAATATTTTATTTCCCTTGCAAAAAGCGTAAGAACAAGCTTACTGCCCTCACCCGAGTAATTATTATACGACCTGAACTGTCCTTTTATTTCCACCTTTGTTCCGATGTCTAAGTCTAAATCTGCAATAAGTCTTTCTGAAACTGTAACTATAATTTCATCCTTATTCTCAGAAATCCTTTCGCTACACACCTTCATTCTATAAAAGCTTTCGCTATGTACCTCGTGACTATATTCTAAGTTATCGGAAACAATACCGACTAATCTCGCTTCGTTGTCATCTGCACAATTTAACATATCGCATTTCTCCTTTTTCAGTATTATACGATATATTATATTGCTCAGATTAAATTTTAGAACTTAATTGCCCTCGTTTGCAATTTTAACAAGCTCATAAAGCTTATTTAAGGCTTCGATAGGTGTTAAGGTTGTAACGTCTAAATCACGTAAATGGTCAATTATTTCGAGATTTTTCATATCGGAAAAATCAATCTGACCGTCATCTTCTTTTTTAATTTCAGGTAAAGCAGAAACATTCTTAGGACCATTATCTATCACATTTAAAATTTCTTTTGCCCTTTCAATGACACTTTTCGGAAGTCCTGCTAAGGCACTCACTTCAATACCATAGCTGTCGTCCGCTCCGCCTTTTATTATACGGCGCAAAAATATTATATCGTCTCCGCGCTTTTTACAAGCAATGCAGTAATTTTTAACGCCGTCTAATTTATCTTCTAATTGTGTAAGCTCGTGGTAATGGGTTGCAAATAATGTTTTTGCTCCGATTTTTTTCTTGTCTGCAATATATTCCGCTACCGCCCAGGCGATGGATAACCCATCATAAGTGCTTGTACCCCTGCCTATTTCATCTAAAACAAGCAGGCTCTTTTTAGTGGCATTTTTTAAAATCGCTGAAACTTCCGTCATTTCCACCATAAATGTACTCTGCCCTGCTGATAAGTCATCAGATGCACCGACACGGGTGAAAATTTTATCGCAAATGCCGATTCTTGCACTTTCTGCAGGAACAAAGCTTCCTATTTGGGCCATTAAAACAATTACTGCAACCTGCCGCATATATGTAGATTTACCAGCCATATTAGGACCTGTAATAATTAACATTCTGTTAGAGTCGCAGTCCATCAATGAGTCATTAGGTACAAAAATCGTATCATCTAAAACTTTTTCAACAACGGGGTGTCTGCCACCTTTAATTTCTATTTTATCAGACATATCTACTGTTGGCATTGTGTAGTTGTTTTTATGTGCAACTTCGGCTAAAGAGCACAAAACATCCAAATAAGCAACGACGTACGCAACTCGCTGAATTCTATCAGTTGCATTAGCTACTGTTTCTCTTATTTCGCAGAAAAGCTCGTATTCCTTCGCTTTTAAAAACTCAGAAGCGCCCAAAATTTTGCCTTCAAGCTCTTTTAATTCCTCGGTTATAAATCTTTCGCCGTTTGTAAGTGTTTGCTTTCTTATGTAATTTTCAGGCACCATATCACGAAATGATTGTGACACTTCAATATAATAGCCAAAAACTCTGTTGTATCCGGTTCTTAAAGTTTTAATTCCTGTGCGCTCTTTTTCTCTTGCTTCAATTTCCAATACTGCATCTTTTCCGTTTTCTGCCAAGGCTCTGTATTCATCAACTTCTTCGCTGTAGCCTTTTTTTATAATTCCGCCGTCTTTAATTAAAAGTGGTGTATTTTCTTCGGTTATGGCACGGTCTAATAATTCTGCAAGCTCGTCCATTGTATCGAAATTATCGGAAAAGCTTTTTAAGAGCGGTGCTTGGAAATTTTTAATTATTTCATAAAGCTTTGGTAACATTAAAAGCGATTGCTTAAGTGACACCATATCCTTTGGATTTACACTTTTGCAGGCTACTTTTCCTAAAATTCTTTCCATATCGTAAATATCTGCCAAAACTTCAGCGAGCTCTTCCCTTAGTGCTATATTTTCATAAAGCTCTGATATTGCATAGAGTCTTTTGTTGATTTTTGTGCAGTCAACCAATGGTTTTTCCAAAAAAGAGCGCAACATTCTTCCGCCCATAGCAGTTTTGGTTTTATCTAAAACCCATAAAAGAGAGCCTTTTTTACTTTTGCTTCTCATAGTTTCTGTGATTTCTAAATTTCTTCTTGTGAAGATGTCAATATCCATATATTCGTCTTCACTGTATGCACGGATTTCCCTGATGTGACCGATTTTCATTTTTTGTGTTTCTTCAAAATGAGAAAGTGTCATACCCAAAGCGTTTACAGAATAAAAATCATCAGGTAAAGAAAGCGTAGATAAATCCTCAAGACTAAACCAATATCTTATTAACTCATCGGAAAAATCACGGGTAACCTCGATTTTAGAAAGCTCTACTGTGTTAAATCTGTATTTGATTTCGTCTTTTACCTTTGTATTTTTAAATATTTCTGTATTTACAATTATTTCTGTAGGCATATAACGTGCTATTTCGTCGATTAATCTTTTGGCTGTGCCTACTTTGGTAACAAAAACTTCGCCTGTTGAAAGGTCAGAAAAAGCCACACCGAAAACATTTTTCTCGCCGTAAACAGTACATAAAAAATTATTCTTTTTTTCGTCTAAAATTTTAGAGTCGACTATTGTGCCGGGCGTTACAACTCGCACAACGTCGCGCTTGACTATGCCTTTTGCTTCCTTTGGGTCTTCTATTTGCTCACAGATTGCCACCTTATAGCCCTTGGCTACAAGTCTGTCAATGTATGTGTCTGCCGCGTGATACGGCACTCCGCACATAGGATTCTTTTTAGCTTCTTCTCCTTTGCTTCTTGATGTTAACACCAACTCTAATTCACGGGAAGCAATTATAGCGTCATCCAAAAACATCTCATAGAAATCCCCTGCTCTGAAGAAAAGTATAGCATCAGGGTAATTTTGTTTTATTTCAAGATACTGAGTCATCATCGGTGTCATTTTGCTCATTCTCCTAACTTTTAAAAAAATTTTAGTGGCAACCTGAACAATGGCTGCAATTACCTGAGCACGAGCCCGTAGCATCTGTTGCCATATCCTGTTCTTCTCCCTGCACACAGTAAGAAATAATGGAATTTACCTTTGTTAAAATATCGTTAAAATCTGACTTTGCTTCTAAATAATTTTTAACTGTAGCGTTTTCCATCAATTTATCCATTGCTGCTTTCATTTCCTGCTGAAAAAGCTGTAAGGTTTCAGGTGTCATACCTTTTTCTTTGGCTTCTACAGTCATTTTCGCTCTTGTTTCTTCGTATTGTTGCATAGCCGCTTTAGCTTCTTCTGATTCAAAATATATTTTTTCCATTTCCTTATATGTTTTGATTTCTTCGCTTTCGGCAATGGCGTTGCCAAGCTTTTGTGCTAATTCCAAAATTTCTTTCATTATTTTCTCCTTATACCCTTTCGCCTGCAAGCGACCAGGTGCTTATTTTTGTTATTTTAACATTTATAAAGTCGCCGTTTTTTAAATTATCGTCTTTAGGGAAGTTTACAATCTTTCCACTGCTTGTTCTGCCTGTCATCATTTGCTCATTATTTTTAGAAAGACCTTCAACCATAATTTCTTCTATTCTGTCTTTATATGTTTCATTTATTTCACGTGATATTTTATTTTGAACCTCCAATAAAATATCAAAGTGCTCGTGTTTGATTTCTTCGGGAACCTGATTTTCCATTTTAGCAGCAGGCGTGCCGTCACGCTTTGAGTATATAAATGAGTAAACGCTGTCAAATCGCACTTTTTTTATAACATCTATTGTTTCTAAAAAGTCTTCTTTAGTTTCTCCAGGAAAACCAACAATTATATCTGTTGTAAATGATGCAGTTGGCATAACCTTTCTTATTTTTTCTGAAAGCTCTAAATACTTTTCTTTAGTATAACCCCTGTTCATTATTTTTAGTATCCTGTTGCTCCCTGCCTGAAATGGTAAATGAATCTGGCTGCAAAGCTTTGTAACCTTAGGCAGTGTAGCAATAAGTTTTTCGGTCATATCCTTTGGGTGCGATGTGACAAAACGGATTCTTTTAATTCCTTCAACCTTATCTGCCATTAAAAGCAAATCTGCAAAATCTATATCACGTTCTAAGTCTTTACCGTAAGAATTTACATTCTGACCTAAAAGTGTAATTTCCTTTACGCCGTCACTTGCAAGCTTTTTAATTTCTGCAATGACTGCTTCAGGCTCACGACTGCGCTCTCTGCCCCTTACATAAGGCACAATACAGTATGAACAGAAGTTGTTGCACCCATACATAATTGAAACCCAGGCAGAAGCTGTAGATTTGCGATAAACAGGTATATCTTCTGCGAGTCTGCCGTCTGAGTCTATTCTGTGGATTACACGCTCCTGCTCGCAAATTGCACGATACATTATTTCAGGAAAGCTATACAATGAATGTGTGCCAAAAACTACTGAAACGTGCTTAAATTTTGATTTAATTCTTTTGGACATACTTTCCTGCTGCATCATACATCCGCATATACCAACAATTAACTCAGGACGTTTTTCTTTAATTTTTTTTAGCGCACCTATATTTCCCAAAACACGCATTTCTGCGCCTTCTCTTACAGCACAGGTGTTGTATAAAATAAAGTCCGCTTCGTTTTCGTCTTCTGTAAACACAAAACCCATAACATCAAGCATACCGCGAATTCTCTCTGAGTCGTTTTCATTTTGCTGACATCCGTAGGTTTCAACCAAAGCCTTTGGTGTTACACCTCTTGCCTCGTAATATTCACGAACTTTTTTTGCATATTCATTTTGCTCTTCTAATTCTTTTTTTGGTACAATTACATTTTCTCTTTCCAAATTTATGACCTCTTATAATACTTTTTTAAATCACTTATATACTAATTTTACTACTCCAAGAAATATGTAGCTTCCATATCTGCAGTTGATAAGGCAAATGCTAAAGGATATTTTTCAAATGCGCTGCCGACATTGTTTTGCGGTTCTGTTCCTGAAAAGCCCATATGATAACGTATTGCAAAGGCTTCTTCACGAGTTAATTTCATAAAACCTGAAATTATATAAACTGACTTTTCTCCGTGTCCGTAGGGCATATCGTCAGCATATTCGTACGTTGGTACCTGTTGCCACACTCCCGCTTTATCCTTAACGTTTCTCACGCCCTTTTCATAGCAGTTTACCTTGCATAAATCATGCAAAAGGGAAACAATAGCTATGCTTTCGTCGGTGTAATTTAGGTTATAGCTTTCCTTTACTCTCGGACGATTCAAATAATCCTTTAAGCAATAGTAAACATTTAAGGAGTGCTCCAATAAGCCCCCTTCATAAGAGCCGTGAAATCTTGTTGAAGCAGGTGCTGTAAAAAAGTCACTCTGCGGACTTAATAAATAGTCCAGAAGTTTTTCTGCACCTTCGCGTGTTATATTTTCGTTGTAAAGCTTTATGAATTCTTCTCTTTTTGTCACAACACTTCGCCTGCACTTTCTTAATTATATAATAACATCATCAATTTGTATCGCACGGGATTCGGCAGAAGACTCAATACACTTTCCGCAGTTGTCACACTTTTTGTTCTTGTCCAAATCGCAAAGCTCACATTCTCCACAATTAGAACATTCTCTGTCTTCTAAAACACACTCTTTCATAATGACACCCCTATTTTATAAATGATTTTATCTTAGCTAAAGCATCCGCATAGTCATCTGCTATACACACAGCCACAATTTTTTTATCAACATATACAAGCGGACGATTAAGCTTAGGTATTTCTTCGGGAATATATGACTCAAAGCTTCGTTTTTTGCTTTCAATATGATTATAAACCAGTTTTTTAACAATTTCAGTACTTTTTTCTTCTTTTACTTCAAACACCGCTATTTCTTCGGCGGTCGCTCCCCCGCCAGCATAACCCGAAGCATTTTTTATCATATTCTCATCAATTCCATAAATTCCTACTAAAACCTTTGCATTAATTTCTGCAAGTTCGTCTTTAAATGAAACAGTTTCTAAAATTGCCTTCGAAATACCTGACACATCATAAAGTCCATTTGAAAAAATCACTCTCGGCAGAGCATCTTTGCTTCCTTCTTCGTTTCCGCCTATGGCATGACACTTTAAATAATCAAGCCATTTTAAGTAATATTCTTTTTTTAAATGCACTCCGTCAGTCGCGGCGTACTCAGGAAGTTTACCGCTTTTGTCGGCTAATGAATCGTTTATATCTAAATAATATACCATTTTATTTATGGCAAGCTTATAAAGTCCATCATTAAAAGCATTTATAACCTGGTTAGTAATTCTGCCTTCTGTGTCCATTTTTTCTGTTACGGGAAGAATTGACTGAATATAAATAAGTGCTTCAGGATTTGATGTGCGGATTGTATCTAAAAGATTAGAATAACTGCTTATAAATGAATCCTTATGCTCCATTACGATATTTTCATTTATACCCAACATTATATAAACCTTACTAAAACCGCCTTGTTTTATTTTATCAAGCATTGTTACGCCAGGCTGGTATTCGCGTGATGCGAGTCCTGAAACTGTCATACTCGTACCCGAAAGGAATGTAGCGTTTAAAAGTCCTGCGTGTATACGAAAACCATCTGTTAGTGAATCGCCTATAAATAAGGCGTTATCAAAATAGCTATTATTAACAGGCTCAGTTTTATACGCCATTCCGTAGTCTTTGGTTGAATACGGAGAGCTTTTTACGTAGCTTGCAATTTTAGCTATGCTCTCGTCTGTCATAAAGGTTTGAGAGCTGTATAAAAACATAACATCTTCTATGTTGTTTTCAGTTAAATATGCAATAACATCATCATTATAGTATCTTAAATCAATCATATGCACTGTTTCAAAATGGTTTGCAATCATAGGTACAGTACAGTTGGCATAGGAGTCCTTAAATACCAGCAGGCTTTTGCCGTTTTTATTAGGACTCTTTATTATGGTTAAAGCGTGATTTCCGTCTAAAAAGTAGGAGTATTTATCCTTTGTTGCCAGGTGCTCAGGAAAATACATCGAATCTGCTTCCTTGTTTTCATAAGGGAATATTACTTTAAACCGGGCAGTTTCGAGAGGTTTATACTCTGAAATAACGTCAGCAGTTACGTGACGCAACGCTCTTGAATAGGTTGTGCCATAAAATTTTCTTGTTACATCGGATATTTTAAAATCATCACCAGACAGTGCCTTATAATCCAAGGCTTCTGCTAACTTATTATAAATAATAAATGCACCGTTACTTGTTGTGTGATGGTCTGTTCTGTAGTAAAGGTATGAATCCTTATATCTGCGCAAATCTTCTGTTGTGTCAACATTATTAACACCGGTATTTGAAAGAGTTTCTTTTATATGAGAATTTAGCCTTAAAATAGTGTCATCATAAACATTTTCAGGAAGATGCTCCTGCATAATTTCATAAGCCGGCGGAACGACGGATACTGTTATATTAAATCTTTCCAAATCATCAAGTGTTTTTATAGCATTTAAATTGTTGTTTATTATATCTTCTTTATAGCTTGCAGGCTTTTCTATTAAATAATCATCATCACAGATATATACTCCGTTATTTTCTTTTTTTCCAAGTATATACTCAAGGCCCGCCTTTAGCTTTACAAAGCTGTTTCTTCCGATAAAGTGGTCGTTTAAATAGGTTTCTAAATCTTCCATATAGCTCCCGTTTAAAATTCCGCTTATTGTAAACTTAGGCATTTTCTGAAGATATCTGTTTTCAAGCTCAGAATATTCAACATAGGGTGCGAGCATATTAAATAAAAACACAAGCATTATAATTAAAGCACACATATTATTAACGCGTCTGCAGGAATTTCTCTTTATATACTTGTCTTTCATAAATACACCTCCCTATGAAAATTTTTAACAATTAAAATCTGAAATATAAAAACGGATTATACGATGAACTTACTAAATACGCTGTACATACAATTAATGCTATAATAACTGCAATTAATGCAGGTACGTTTTTCTTGCCTGAATACTTTTCCCAAAGCTTTTTCGGATACGGAAGCATTGCAATTATGCCTGCAATCAAAAGCACGCCATAAGACCTCAGATTATACATAAATGCACCATCTACAGCATTATTTGCACCAATACCAAGCATAACCTTTAGATAATCAAGAGCCGAACTCATATCACTTGATGCAAAGAATACCCATCCGACAAGCACTAAAACAAACGAATAGAGCACTCTTATTACAGATGGCAATTTTTCTAAAATTTTATTTAAAAAGCTCTTTTCTAAAATAAGAATTATTGCATAATACAGTCCCCATACAACAAAATTCACACCTGCTCCGTGCCATACACCTGTTAGTGTCCATACTATTAAAAGGTTTAAATACAGCCTTCCTTTAGATACTCTGTTACCGCCCAAAGGAATATAAACATACTCTTTGAACCATGTGCTTAATGAGATGTGCCAACGTCTCCAGAATTCTGTTATAGATTTTGAAATATACGGATAGTCAAAGTTTATCAAAAACTCAAAGCCAAACATTCTGCCTAAACCTATCGCCATATCAGAATATCCTGAAAAATCAAAATATATCTGCAGTGCAAAGGCTACAATTCCAAGCCACGATGATAGTACGCTCATTTCTCCTGCCGGCATACTGCTTACAGTTTCCCAAAGCATGCCTATGTTATTTGCAAGCAGTACCTTTTTTGCAAGACCTGCTGTAAAGCATTTAACACCCGAGGTAAAGCCTTCGATTGTTTCGCGCCTTTTAGAAAGCTGTTCGTCGATAGAATTATATCTTACAATCGGACCTGCAATAAGCTGCGGAAAGAGTGCAACGTATGTACCGAAATCGATGTATTTTTTTTGAGCACTCGCGTTTTTTCTGTAAACATCAACTATATATGATATAGTCTGGAATGTAAAGAATGATATGCCTATAGGTAATGTTATTTTGGTCATTGGTATGTCATAAGGAATTACAGAATTTACAATGCTTATTAAAAAGTTTGTGTATTTAAAAACTACTAAAAGTGCAAGGTTTATAACAACACCGATAGTTAAAGCAATTTTTTTCTTTTTTTGATTTTTATCAGAATTATCAATCGCTATGCCTATAAAATAGTTAAATATGGTTGATAACACGAGCAATAAAACATAAACAGGCTCGCCCCAGGCATAGAAGAACAAACTACCAAAGAAAAGCACACCATTTCTGTGCTTTTTGGGAGCTAAGTAATACAATATTAAAATGGCAGGTAAAAAGTAAAATAAAAATAAAATACTCGAAAATACCATTGTAAATGCACCTAATTGTCAAAATTTTATTATAGCTTATAAATTATACCACAGTTTCAGGCTAAATACAAGCATTTTTCGACAAAACAGAGAACAAAAAAAGAGCGCACAACAATATGTGCACTCCTATTAAAAGTTGATTACGCCTTGTTTACTGAGCCGAAAAGTTCCATCTTTTCTTTAACTGTTGCCTTAATTGCTTCAACGCCTGGAGCAAGTAATTTTCTTGGGTCAAAGCCTTTTCCTTCTAAGTCTTTACCTGCTTCAATGTACTTTCTTGTAGCAGCTGAGAATGTTAGCTGACATTCTGTATTTACATTGATTTTTGATACACCCAATGAGATTGCCTTTTTAATCATATCCTCAGGAATACCTGTACCGCCGTGCAAAACCAAAGGCATATCCCCTGTTACTTCGCTGATTTTTTCTAAAACATCAAAGCGTAAGCCTGCCCAGTTTTCAGGATATTTACCGTGAATGTTACCAATGCCTGCTGCTAACATATCTACGCCTAAGTTTGCAATCATAACACATTCATTAACATCAGCAACTTCGCCGCCGCCTATTACGCCGTCTTCTTCGCCACCGATTGCACCTACTTCAGCTTCAACTGAAATACCCTTTGAATGTGCAAGCTCTATAATTTCTTTTGTTTTTTCGATATTCTCTGAAATTTCATATTTTGAGCCATCAAACATAACTGATGAAAAACCTGCTTCTATTACCTTTTTAGCGTGTTCGTAAGAACCGTGGTCTAAATGGATTGCAACAGGAACTGTAATTCCTAAGTTTTCAATCATACCCTTTACCATACCAACAACTGTTGTGTATCCGCACATATATTTTCCTGCGCCCTCGGACACACCTAAAATGACAGGAGAATTACATTCCTGGGCTGTTAAAAGTATAGCCTTTGCCCACTCTAAGTTGTTTATATTAAACTGACCTACGGCATATCTGCCTTCCTTTGCCTTTTTTAACATTTCACTTGCCGAAACTAACATTTATAAAACCTCCTACATTTTTTCTAACTATATTATACCTTTTTTGTAAATGCTTGTCAAGGCAAACACCTATTTCTAATTGATTTTTTTATATGAAAACAGCACGTCTTTTCCGCCACTCACTTTTCCTTCGTACATTTGTGTTATTTTATAATTTTTGGGTTCTGTTAAAATCAGCGGTGTATGTCTTGCCATTGAATTTTTTTCCAACACCTCTAAATCAATTTCGGCAATTTTTGTACCTGCTGTTACTTTATCTTTCGAAGAAACTTTTATTAAAAATCCTTCTCCTTTTAATTTTACTGTATCTATACCAATATGCAAAAGCAGCTGGGCACCATCATTGGTTGTTATACAAAAGGCGTGTTTTGTATCTGTTATGTCTGTTATTTCCCCATCTACAGGGCTGTAAACATTTCCGCTATTGGGAATTACAGCTACGCCATCGCCCAAAATCTTTTCTGAAAATACTTCATCGGGTACTTCTGACAACGGAATTGCAACTCCGTCCATAGGCGAATAAACCGCTATTTCTTTCTGTTTTTTTGCAAAACCAAACATTACTTTCTCCTAACTAATTACTATTTAATATACTTTCTCTTATGGGCAAAATATAAGGTGGAGAAACCGACAACTCATCTACTCCGAATTCGAGCAACTTAGGTACCGCATTTTTGTCTGCTGCCAGTTCTCCGCACACACCAACCCATATACCTGATGCATGAGCATTTTCACACGTCATTTTTATAAGCCTATAAACCCCATTGTGATGCGGATTGTAAATATTACTCAGCTTTTCGTTTTGTCTGTCGCAAGCTAAGGTGTATTGAATTAAATCATTTGTACCTATGCTGAAAAAATCCACCAACGGTGCAAGCTCATCCGAAACGAGAGCCGCCGCAGGTGTTTCTATCATAATACCTAATTTAACATTTTCATCAAACTGAATGTTTTTCTCAGTCAACTCCTGTTTTACATCATTTACAATTTCCAAAATTTTTAAAACTTCTTCCTTCGATGTTATCATAGGAAACATAACAGAAAGCTTTCCATAAACAGAAGCCTTAAACAGTGCTCTTAGTTGAGTTTTAAAAAGCTCTGTATCCTGAAGACAAATACGGATTGCTCGATACCCCAAAGCAGTATTTTCTTCTTTTTCTAAATTCAGGCAATCAGCCGTTTTATCGGCACCTATATCAAGCGTTCTTATTATTACTTCCTTTTCTTTCATTTTTGAAAGAACGCTTTTATATGCATTAAACTGCTTTTCTTCATCAGGAAGCTCATCTTTTCCTATATACAAAAACTCACTTCTGAAAAGCCCGATTCCCTCAGCGTCATTTTTTAAAACCTCATCTAAGTCCTCGTTACCGCTGATATTGGCATAAAGCTTTATTATTTTTCCGCTTTTTGTTACGCTTTTTTGCCCTTTTAATGATAAGAGCATCCTTTCACGCTCTTTAATTTTTTCTTTATTTTTATAAAAATCACTTTTTATTTTTTCATCAGGCAGCACAACCACTTTGCCTTTTTTGGCATCTACAATACATTCTTTTCCTGAAAAATCTTCGCTCATACACCCCAAAACACCAACGACCGATGGAATTTTCATAGAGCGAGCCAATATTGCAGCATGGGAATTTTTAGCACCCTTTTCTGTAACAAATGCCACTATTTTGCTTTTATCTAAATTTATTGTCTGACTGGGTGTTAAATCACGTGCAAAAATTATTGTGTTTTCTTCTAAAGATATTTTGTTTTGTTTTCCTAAAAGATTTGATAAAATTCCGTTTTTTATATCTTCTACATCGGCTGTTCTGCCCATCATATAGTCGTCGTTCGTGTCTTTTAACATTGATGAAACTATCCCTGCTGTTTCAACTACTGCATATTCTGCATTTACACTCTGCTCTAAAATTATACTCTCACAGCAATCCGTTATAGTGCCGTCTTCTAACATCATTAAATGAATCTGAAAAATTTCGGCTTCTTCTTCACCTGCGGATAAAAGTGCCTTTTCATAAAGAATTCCCAACTGTTCCTTTAGCTTTTCAACCGCATCTTTAAAGCGGCCTATTTCAGCAGGTACATTTTCTATAGCGTATCTTTTTATGTCATAATTTTCTCCGTCTATTATTTTTATATTACCCAATGCAACACCGCCAGATGCACAAGTTCCTTGTAGTATTTCCATAGAATTCCTCCGTGAAGTCTATAAATTTTCGGTTAAGTACTTTTGTATTTTTTCTACCGCTTCATTTTCGTCTTCGCCTGTAACAGTGACTTTAACTCTATCTCCGCTTTTTACTGCAAGCGACAACAAAGAAAAAATTTTTTTAGCATCTGCTGTTTTCCCCTTACACTCTATTGTTACACCACTCTTTGTATCACTGAGCATTTTTACAAGATTACCTGCAGGTCGCGCATGAATTCCTATTTCATCTTTTATAGTATAAAAAAATTCTTGCATCATAAATCCCCCAAATCGTTAATTATACAAGTATTATGCTTTCTTCACTTTTATTTTATTCGTATTAGGTATTAGTTAATTGTCAGTTGCTCATTTTTTTAAAAAAATGTCCAAATATTAAATTTTTTTGTTGATTTTGGAATGATTTTAGCATATAATATTCTGTATTAAAATGTGTAGAGGATTGTTTTATGTTATACAATAATATTTTAGAAGCAATAGGAAATACTCCACTAATAAAGCTTAATCATTTGATTGACAATGAAAGCGCTGATATTTATGTGAAATTTGAAGGCTTAAACGTCGGCGGGTCAATAAAAACAAGAACAGCTTACAATATGATTTTAGATGCAGAAAAAAAGGGACTTTTAAATTCTGACTCTATAATTGTTGAACCAACAAGCGGAAACCAGGGAATCGGTCTTGCTTTGGTAGGTGCGGTGCGAGGTTATAAAACAAAAATTATTATGCCTGATTCCGTAAGTGAAGAAAGGCGAAAATTAGTTGAACATTACGGTGCTGAAGTGATTTTAGTTCACGACGCCGGAAACATCGGTGCCTGCATTGAAGAATGCCTAAACTTAGCTCTTAAAATGAAAAACGACAACCCTAATGTGTTCGTTCCGCAACAGTTTGAAAATCCTGCTAACCCTGATATTCAACGCTCGAGCACAGCACAGGAAATTTTGAAAGATATCAATGGCCCTATTGACGGCTTTTGCTCAGGCATTGGCACAGGCGGTACAATAACAGGCATAGGCGAAGCCCTAAAGGCTAAAAACCCCGATATGATAATCTGGGCAGTCGAGCCGCAACATGCCGCTATTTTATCAGGCGGTTCAATCGGCACTCATCTTCAGATGGGTATTGGCGACGGTATTATTCCTGAAATTTTAAATTGCGAAATTTATGACGACATTTGTATTGTTACAGATGAAGAAGCTATACATACATCTAAAGAGCTTGCATCAAAAGAAGGTATTATGTGCGGAATTTCATCAGGCACAAACGTGGCAGCTGCAATTAAGCTTGCCAAAAAGTTGGGAAAAGGCAAAACAGTTGTAACTGTTCTTCCTGATACAGCTGAACGATACTTCTCAACTCCCCTTTTTGAGTAATAAAATTTTATATACTAAAGATTTGGAGGACAAAATTTATGGAAATTATTAAACGTCCCGAAACAATGGAGCGTATCACAACAAAAGCTTTAGCTGATGCTTTTATCGAAGAGCAGATAGCAGAAGTCCGTGCTCAGGTTGGCGACAAAAAAGTGCTTTTGGCACTATCAGGCGGTGTTGATTCATCGGTAGTTGCAGCACTTTTAATTAAGGCTATCGGCAAGCAATTAGTTTGCGTGCATGTTAACCACGGCTTAATGCGCAAGGGCGAAAGTGAACAGGTAATTGAAATATTCAAAAATCAGTTAGATGCTAACCTTATCTACGTTGATGCAACAGACAGATTTTTAGACTTATTGGCAGGCGTTTCTGAACCTGAAAAGAAAAGAAAAATCATCGGCGGAGAATTTATTAAGGTGTTTGACGAAGAAGCAGCTAAACTTACTGACATTAAATTTTTGGCTCAGGGCACAATTTACCCTGACATTTTAGAAAGCGACGGCATCAAGGCACATCACAACGTTGGTGGTTTACCTGAAGATATGGAATTAGAGCTTGTTGAACCCGTAAAACTCTTATACAAAGACGAAGTAAGAGTTGTAGGCTCAGCGTTAGGTTTACCTGACGAAATGGTTTATCGTCAACCATTCCCCGGTCCTGGACTCGGTGTTCGTTGCTTAGGTGCAATCACACGTGACAGACTCCACGCTCTTCGTGAAGCAGATGCTATTTTACGCGAAGAATTTGACAAAAATGGTCTTGCAGGCAAGGTTTGGCAGTATTTTATTGCTGTTCCTGATATGAAAAGCGTTGGCGTAAAGAACGACAAGCGCTACGAAGGCTGGCCTGCAATTATCCGCGCTGTCAATACTGTTGACGCTATGACGGCAACAATCGAAGAAATTCCTTATGAGCTGTTACACAAAATTACAGATAGAATTACTCATGAAGTTGATGGAATTAACCGTGTTTTATTAGACTTAACACCAAAACCGATTGGTACAATTGAGTGGGAATAAGACCAAATTTCAAAAGCCCTGAACATCAGGGCTTTTTGTTTTGCAATTTTTGTCGATTTTTGTTGATTGTTTGGAATATTAGTGATAAAATTATAATAAAGTATTTAAAGAGGTGCTTTATGGAAACAGTTTTTATCATTAACCCTGCGGCAGGGCAAGGAAAAATTAAAACTATTGCAAAAAGAATAGAGTCAACTGCAACTGTTTATATGACAAAAGCTTGCGGCGATGCTGAAAAGTATGTGAAAAATTATTGTGAAACCAATAAAAATGTCCGTTTCATTGTATGCGGTGGAGATGGTACACTAAACGAAGTATTAAACGGATGCTTCGGTGTTGACGGTGCTGAGATTGGTATAATTCCTACAGGAACAGGCAACGACTTTTGCAGAAATTTCAAAGGAAATTTTAACGATATAGATGCAATCATCAATGGCAAAGCTATCAGGTGCGACGCTATTCGTTACACAACTAACGGTGTAAGCCGATATTGTGTTAATATGTTCAACGTTGGCTTTGATTGCAATGTTGCCGATATGACAGCAACTATGAAGAAAAAGCCCCTTATTTCAGGTTCTTTAGCTTATTTTGTTTCGATTCTGGCAATTTTAATCAAGAAAAAAGGTGCAGATTTAAAGATTGAAATTGATAATGAAATTGTTCATAACGGTCCGTTGCTCTTAACATCTATAGCAAATGGAAAATACTGTGGCGGTGGAATTATGAGTAACCCGAGCGCCAATATCTCAGACGGAAAAATAAACATAAACATCGTTCGAAATGTATCGAGATTAAAATTCCTAAGGCTACTCCCCCACTATATGAAAGGAACACATTTCAATCTTAAAAATATAGAAAGTATAATTAAAACAACAAATTGCGAAAAAATCGTTTTAACTCCCAACTCAAAAAGCTTTATGCTCTGTTGCGACGGGGAGATTCAAAACGCCCAAAAAACAGCTTTTGAAATAATACCTGATGCATTTAACTTTGTAGTTCCAAACATAAAGGTGCTGTAGCAATGCTACAGCACCTTTATTTATCTTTATTTTCTGCATCTTCTGCAAGGCTTGCTAATAATTCAATAACACCCGAGTAAAATACCATTGGATTTTTTCTGAAGCCTCTGGCGTAGCGTGCCGCCTTTTCTTTGTTTCCTGTAAAAACTGTCATAGATAAAAGAGTTCTTTTACCTTCGGTAATTTCAACATCAACATTATATAAGTCTTTATCTATAGGATTTACCAAACACTTAATTTGCGCCTTTTGACCTTCACGTTTAAAATAATCATCAATCGTAGCCTTAAGTGATGCCCTGACACTTGCCATAATTTTATCGTCAAATACATCAATCGTTTCTAAGCCTTGCTGGGTAAGGTCGTACTTTTCTGTTTCGTCGCGCCATACCTTTTTTATATAGTTATCGGGCAAAAGTTTATCGATTGCAGTGCAAAGGTCGATAAAATCAAGGTTTGTCGCACTTAACATCAAGTGCTTTATATCGCTGTCGGAGAGTGGCTCGCCTGCATATCTTATACAAAACAATACGCATAGCTTAATCTCCCCTAAGTCGTTTAATCTGTAATATATGTTGTTAAAATCAGGTTTCAAGTTTTCACATCCTTTTTACATATCATAACACAAAAAAATAAGAAAATCAACACCAAACTACAGGTTGAAATATTAAAATAAATGTGATATAATATTTATTAATTTTATTTGTCTTGGAGTCGTTATGGAAATTAAAAAAATCACATCAGCACAAAATGAATACATAAAAAAAATAGTTTCTTTGGGCACAAAAAAGCACAGAGAAGAAACAGGGCTTTTTATTGCCGAGGGCGAGCATTTAGTGGAAATGGCGCTCGCATCAGGTTGTGAAATAGAGAGCATTATTATGTCAGAAAGCTTTCTTGAAAAAAAGTCAGACTATTTTTTAAATGATGTTGTTTTAGTTCCTGACAGTCTTTTTACTAAAATTTCCGACGCTAAAACTCCCCAAGGGGTTATGGCTGTAATTTTAATGCCCGAAAAAACTAAAAACGATTTTTGCGGAAAATACATTTATTGTGACAATTTACAAGACCCTGGAAACATTGGCACAATTATACGTACTGCCGACGCTTTTTCACTTGATGGTGTTATCCTTTCAAAAGGGTGTGCAGATGTTTTTTCTCCAAAGGTTATACGTTCATCACAAGGCTCTTTATTTAACATAAAAGTTATAACTGATTCTGATATATCTGACCTTATAAAAGCAAAGGACCAAGGAGTTATGATAACATCTACTACCCTTTACGGCGAGAGTGTTACGCTTAAAAATATGAAAATTTCTAAAAACCAGATTTTTGTTATAGGCAACGAAGGAAGCGGTGTTTCGGAAGATATTTTAAAAATTTCTGACGAAATTGCATACATTCCGATGTCAGGCAAGGCAGAGTCACTGAATGCCGGTGTTGCTTCTGCAATTTTGATGTACGAGGTTAGTTGCCGTGAATAAATTTATGAAAGAAGCAATAAAAGAAGCCCGTATTGCAACAGCCGAAAACGAAGTTCCTGTTGGTGCTGTTTTAGTGCTTAACGAAAAAATAATAGCGCGTTCTCACAATTTAAGCGAGCAAAACAAAAATCCGACACACCACGCCGAAATTTTAGCTATAAATAAAGCATTACAGACTTTGGGTTCTAAGAACCTAAAGGGGTGCGAGCTTTACGTTACTCTTGAGCCCTGTGCAATGTGCATCAGCGCTTGTGCACTTTGTAAAATTGATAAGGTTTACTTTGGCGCATACGATGTAAAAAGCGGTGCTTGTGGCGGTAAAACAGATGTTTTGCGGGAAAACTGTTTTGATTATAAAACTGAAATTTTTGGCGGAATTGAAGAAACAGAATGTAAAAAAATACTTGTAGATTTTTTTAAAAAAATACGAAAGGAAAAAGATAATGGGAATGATTAAAAAAACCGATATGAAAACTCTTTATCCTTTAATAGAAGAAAGCATAAATAACGGCTCTGATGTGAGAATTAAAATCACAGGCTACAGTATGTATCCGCTCGTTTCCAGTTACCGCGACAGCGTACTTTTAACCAAAGCAACCGAAATCAAAAAAGGCGATGTAACGTTTTTTAAAAGACCCAACGGAAGCTATATCCTACACAGAGTTATAGGAATAAAAGACGGCGCCTTTAAAATACGCGGAGATTACGAACAAAAAATTGAGTACCCCGTTTATCCCGAGCAGGTAGTTGCCGTTGCAAAAGGCTTTTACAGAAACGGAAAGTATATTCCGTGCGACAGCTTAAAATATAAATTTTACAAATCCTTTTGGCTTAACACAGCATTTATCCGTCCGCTGATGCTCAAAATTTTGGCAATATGGACATCAAAAAAAGCGAAAAAGTGTTGAAAGTTTTAAAAAATTGTGTTATATTATATCGTATGAGATTTTAATAGGAGAAGATAAAAATGTTAGACATTAAATTTTTAAAAGAAAATTCTGAATTAGTAAAAGAAAACATTAAAAAGAAATTCTCAGACCATAAGCTTCCCTTGGTTGACGAAGTAATAGAGCTTCACAACAAAAAGCTTGAAATTACACAAAAGGCTGATACACTTCGTGCTAACAGAAACAAAATCAGCAAAGAAATCGGTGCCTTAATGGGACAAGGCAAGCGTGACGAAGCTGAACAAATGAAAAAGCTCGTATCAGACCAGGCCGAAGAATTAAAAGCTTTAGCCGAAGAAGAAGCTGTTTTGGAAGAAAAAATCAAAAAGAATATGCTCGCTATTCCAAATATTATTGACCCGTCTGTTCCTATCGGTAAAAACGATGAAGAAAACGTTGAAGTTGAAAAGTTCGGCGAACAGACAAATCCTGATTTTGAAGTTCCGTATCACATGGATATTATGGAAAAGTTTTCCGGCATTGATAAAGAATCTGCTGGAAAGGTTGCAGGCGAAGGCTTTTACTATTTAATGGGCGACATCGCAAGACTTCACAGCGCCGTTTTAGCTTACGCACGTGACTTTATGATTGATAAGGGATTTATTTATCATATTCCCCCGTTTATGATTAGAAGCAACGTTGTAACAGGAGTTATGAGCTTTGAAGAAATGGACGCTATGATGTATAAAATCGAAGGCGAAGACCTTTACTTAATAGGCACAAGCGAACACTCAATGATTGGTAAATTTATTGACACCTTAACTCCCGAAGAAAAGCTTCCTATGACGCTAACAAGCTATTCTCCATGTTTCCGTAAGGAAAAAGGTGCTCACGGCATTGAAGAACGTGGTATTTATCGTATTCATCAGTTTGAAAAGCAGGAAATGATTGTTGTTTGTAAGCCTGAAGAAAGTATGGATTGGTTCCATAAGATGTGGAGCTACAGTGTAGAGCTTTTCCGCTCATTAGATATTCCTGTTCGTACACTTGAGTGTTGTTCAGGCGATTTAGCCGACTTAAAGGTTAAGTCTTATGATATCGAAGCCTGGTCTCCTAAGCAAAAGAAATATTTTGAAGTTTGCTCATGCTCTAATTTAGGCGATGCTCAGGCAAGAAGATTAGGAATAAGAGTAAAAGATGCTGACGGCAAAAAGTATTTTGCACACACACTTAACAACACAGTTGTTGCACCGCCAAGAATGTTAATTGCATTCTTAGAAAACAATTTAATGTTCGACGGCAAAAAATACAGCATTAAAATTCCAAAAGCCCTACAGCCTTATATGGGGGGAAAAACAATTATTGAAGAAAAATAATATAATATAAAAAAGTTGGCAGTTCAATGAACTGCCAACTTTTTTAAAATAAACCTGTAATGATACCATCATTATCAATATTTATTTTTTCTGCTGCCGGTACTTTTGGTAGTCCCGGCATTGTCATAATGTTACCTGAATAAGCCGTTACAAAGCCTGCACCTGCATAGGCCTTTACTTCTCTGATTGTAACTGTAAAACCTTTTGGTCTTCCTAAAAGCTTTTCGTTATCAGAAAGCGAATATTGTGTTTTTGCCATACAAACAGGAAGCTCGCCGTAGCCTGTTGCTTCTAAAGTTGCAATCTGCTTTTCTGCTGCAGGCAGGAATGTTACACCATTGCCACCATAAATTTCTTTTACGATTTTTTCTATTTTTTCCTTAATAGGAAGCTTAACATCATAAATCGGCTTGAAATTTGCTTCGTTTTTATCTAAAACAGCAACTACTTTTTTTGCTAATTCCACACCGCCTTCGCCACCACGGGCAAATACTTCAGCAAGTGCGAATTCAGCACCTAATGACTTACAGTAGTCTTCTATTGTTTTTAATTCAGCATCGCTGTCTGTCATAAAGCGGTTAATGGCAACAATAACAGGAAGTCCGAATTTTCCGATATTTTCTATGTGCTTTCCTAAGTTTACTATTCCTTTTTTCAGTGCATCAACATTTTCAGCACCTAAATCAGCCTTAGCCACACCACCATTGTATTTTAACGCTCTTACTGTTGCAACAATCACAACGGCAGACGGTTTTAAATCTGCAATTCTGCACTTGATATCCAAGAATTTTTCAGCACCTAAATCAGCACCAAAGCCTGCTTCTGTAATAACATAGTCAGAAAGCTTTAAGGCTAACTTTGTTGCCTGAACACTGTTACAGCCGTGAGCAATATTTGCAAACGGACCGCCGTGCATAAAGCAAGGTGTGTTTTCTAATGTCTGGATTAAATTTGGTTTTATAGCATCCTTTAAAAGTGCACACATTGCACCTTCTGCCTTGATGTCCTTTGCTTTTACTTCTTTATCGTCGTATGTATAGCCAACAACAATGTTTGAAAGTCTCTTTTTTAAATCTTCCAAATCATTTGCCATACATAAAATAGCCATAACCTCTGATGCAACTGTGATTGTAAAGCCATCCTGACGGACAATACCATTAATTTTTCCGCCAAGACCTACTATAACTTCACGAAGTGCACGGTCATTCATATCTAAAACACGCTTAAATACAATTCTTGTAGGGTCAATTCCTAATTCGTTGCCCTGCTTTATATGGTTATCTATCATCGCGCAAAGCAAGTTGTTTGCAGCAGTAATAGCGTGAAAATCGCCTGTAAAATGCAGGTTTATATCTTCCATAGGAACAACCTGAGCGTAACCACCGCCTGCAGCACCGCCCTTAATTCCCATAACAGGACCAAGTGAAGGCTCACGCAATGCAATGGCAGCTTTTTTTCCTATTTTTTCCATAGCTTGTCCCAAGCCAACTGTGATTGTTGTTTTACCTTCGCCTGCAGGAGTTGGGTTAATTGCTGTAACAAGCACTAATTTTCCATCAGGATTTCCCTTCACTCTGTTCCACACGTCTGATGAAAGCTTTGCCTTATATTTGCCGTAAAACTCTAATTCATCCTGGCTTATACCTATTTTTTCTGCAACCTCAGCTATCGGTCTCATTTTCGCCTGCTGAGCTATTTCGATGTCTGTCAACATCTACTCCACCACCCTTATTTTTTGTAATTTCATTATACAAAAAATCAAGTGCTCTGTCAAGACCACCTTTTTCGTCAATAAGACCAAATTGAACTGCATCATCTCCTGAAACTATTGTTCCCACATCATTTGCCATTTCGCCCGTTTTCATCATAAGCTCGGTAAATTTTTCTTTAGATATGTTTGAATTTTTACAAACAAATTCTGTAATTCTGTCCTGCATTTTTCTAAAATATTCAAAGGTTTGTGATGAACCAATTACAGTTCCGTTCATTCTTACAGGGTGCACTGTCATAGTGGCAGAGCTTGCAATAAATGAACGCTTAGCCGAAACTGCCAAAGGCACGCCTATAGAGTGGCTTCCCCCAAGAATAAGCGAAACTGTAGGTTTTTTCATTGATGATACCAATTCTGCAATAGCTAACCCTGCTTCAACATCTCCGCCCATTGTATTTAAAATAAGCAAAAGTCCGTCAATTTCTTCGTTTTGCTCAACAGAAACCAAAAGCGGTAAAACGTGCTCATACTTTGTAGCTTTAGAAGACGGCGGTAAAACATTATGCCCTTCAATTTCACCTACGATACTTAAGCAATGAATATTTCCTTTGCTGTTTTTTATTTCACTTGAGCCAAAATCCTTGATGTCCTCGTGCAAATTTCCTTTTTTGTTATCAGACATAAAAATCCCCCACACAATAAATTATTCTTATTATGTGGGGGATGTGCAATTTTATACTATAATCCCATTTCAGAAAGAGTTTTTAATATACCTTCTGCTATACCTTCTGCTAATTTTTTCCGATAGCTTTCACTAAACATTTTTTCACGTTCATCTTTATTTGAAATAAAACCTACCTCAATTAAAACAGATGGCATAATTGAATGGCGCAAAACTGCCAAAGTAGTTGAATCCTTAACACCACGGCTGTATCCGCCTGTTTCAGCTATTACAGCTTTTTGGATATTTTCAGCCAAATCCCTATCTGTGACACCTGAATATGTTGCGCTGTATTCCAACGTTCCCCAGGTTTCTATTCCATAGGCTGTATCTGTAAAAAAGGAATTTGTGTGAACGCTTACAAAAAGAGTTGCTTCCTTTTCATTTGCTTCTTTCGGTCTATCTACCAATTCAACAGTTTCATCACTGTCACGTGACATTAAAACTTTAACATTGTTTGCTTTTAATATATCACGAACCTTTAAGGCTACGCCTAAGTTTATGTCACTTTCTTTCCAGATTGTGCCGTCTTCGTCTGTAAATATTGCACCGGGGTCATCTCCACCGTGTCCCGGGTCTAAATAAACCGTTCTTGTTGGTTTATATGCAGGCGGGTCAGGAATTACAGGAACAATCTCTTCAGGCTCTTCTTCTTTTTCGTTTGTCTCTTCATCTTCTTTAATTTCTTCTTTGATGTTTTTACCTATTTTAACTGTCATTTTTTTGCCTGATGTTAAAACCTTATACTCTAATTCTTCTGCCAAGTCAAACACTATTCTTACACCCTGCGTCTGCTGACCTAAACGTATATTAGTTACATCGGAATAATTTGTTTCAGCTGATTTTAATGATGTAGGAAATTGTGTATTTTTTGTATCTACCACAAGTCTTGTAGGTTCTTTTAACATAAAGCTTGACGCCTCAACACTTTTTGTAAAATTAAATACCGCTGTTACACAGTCATCATCGCGAGAATAAGAAAAAGATGTCATTGATATATCATATTTCGGTTTTTCCTGTGCTGCGGGATTAGAAATTTCAGGCGGTGTTTCTGCCTTTTTTGTTTTTATCAAAATTGTGTCGGTTTTTGAGTCAAAATCAACATCAAAGCCTAATTCCTCTGCCACAAAACGAACAGGTATCATTGTTTTTCCATTTATTAGTTTTGCTGCAATAGGCATTGTCTTCTCTTTACCGTTAATTTTTGCAACCTTGCTGTTAATTATTATTTCTATTGTTGTATCACTGTTTTTTACTGTGACTTTTTGTGTTTTTGCGGTCCAACCTACAGTTGCGCCCATAGCTTCAAAAACTTCACGTGCAGGCACAACAGAATAATCTGAAAAAACAATAGGCGGAACTTCGCAGTTTATCTCTTTTCCGTCAATTTTTAAAGAGAAAATGTTTCCGTTGTATGTATGCCATTCGTTATCATAATATATTTGCGCCGCATTTACACTTATCATTGTTGTTGCTAATATTAACGCCAACAAAAAGCTGACTATTCTCTTCATCTGCAAGCCTCCTAACAAAGACCTTTTTTCTTCATATATATTTCTAAAATAAGAGCCGCTGAAAGCGTATCTACTGTTTCTTTTCGCTTTTTCCCTCTTACATTCATTTCATTTAAAAAGCCGTGTGCACTAACTGTTGTCAGGCGCTCGTCTGAAAAGTCAATTTCTACGTCAGTATAGGTTTTTAGCTTTTCTGCAAACTCCATTGTTGCGTCTGTTCTAAAACCCTCACTATTATCCATATTTTTAGGAAGCCCTATTACTATTTTGGTAACTTCCTTTTCCTTTATTATTTCTGCAATTTCTGTAAAAAGAGCTTCTGTTCCGTCATTTTTTATTGTTTTATAGCCCTGTGACATTATCATTAAAGGGTCAGATAGTGCTATTCCGACTCTTGCATCACCAAAATCTATTCCCATTAAACGCATTATCTTAACTCTCCTTTTTAATTTTTTATAAAGTCCATTGCAAGCGATGCAGTTTCTTCTGTTTTTTCTTTAAATTCATTTATTTTTTTTGTAAGACCTTCTTTTATTGTTTCGGCATTTTCCATTATAGCATCAGCTTCTTTAATAAGAATTTCTTCCGTAAAGCCTTTTATTTCTACTTTTTTACTTGTGCCTAAATAATCTACAAATCCGCTTACCTTCGGGTCATAAGCTATGCCTATTGCAGGTACTTTTTTAGCTGCAGCGTAAATAATTGAATGTAATCTCATACCTATTACCAACTCGCACTCGCCTATTATTCCTACAATTTCTTCAGCATTGTATTTATTTTTCAAAACATAGCTTTTGGTTTTAAGCTTTTTTTGTATCTCTTTTGAAATTTCAAAATCATCAGGGTGCTTTAGTGGAATTAAAACAGGTGTAAGATTATATTTTTCACATATTTCATCCATACCGCACGAGAATTCGTTCCAGAATTCATTACTGCACTCATTCCAGCTTCTTATAGAAATTCCCAAAAGCTTTCTATCGTTCGGAATATTTTCATTTAAAATCAGTTCTTTGGCAACATCACTTTCTACACCTTTCATACTAAGTGCAGGATCTGCTGTAACTAAAGCATTTGTTCTTACGCCCATCTTTTTGATTTCTTCCAAGCTTTGTTCATCACGCAATGTAATAAGGTCTACCTTATTTAAAACCTTTGCAACGTTTTGTCTGTTCTTTTTTTTATTTACAGGACCGATGCCATTAGCATAAAGCATAACAGGAATTTTTGCGCCAAGTGCCAATTTTAAAATTTTTAAATAATACCATAAGGATTTACTCGAAGTTACATCCTGAATTAAGCTTCCGCCACCAAAAATAAACAAGTGACTCCTTTTGAGTTCCCGCTTTGCAGCGATTAAGTGGTACCTGTTTATAGAGTACACCCCATAAGCTTTTTCGGTTTCTTTCGGCACTTTCGACAAAATCAAAAGTCTCACATCGTCCTTTTTCTCTTTTAAATTCTTAATCATAGAATATAAAAGTGTTTCGTCGCCCGAATTGTTAAAACCGTAATATCCCATTAAAACAGCATCCCACTTTTTAGTGTCGGTTGCCGCATTATACATTTTAACACAATCTCCTGCCATTTTTGACAATGAATAATTTTTTATAATTATTTTTCTGCTGAATGTGCCTAATCTTTCATTTTCCGCGTTTTCGTTGTTTAATAGTATTTTTAAATCACGAAGTAAAAGCTCGGGTGTAGAATTTTCCAAGCCACGACAACAAAAGTTTGTACTGATTGCGTTTTTAAGCTTGTCCGTGTCAAAAATACCAAGATATCCTTCGTTTCCTGCAACTATAACAGGTTTTTCACAAGCCATTGCTTCTAATGCAGAACGAGAAACACCAACAAAAATATCGGATAGCGCAGCAAATTTATAAATATCAGTTCTTGCACCTGTTAACACTATGTAGCGCTTGCCTAAATGCTCATTAATTTCATTTACTTTCTCTTCTAATTCATCATAAACATCGCCACCGCCAACAATTACTATTTCAATGTTGGGGTCAATCTTTACAAGCTCCGGAACAATTTGGGCAAGATGGAATGCAACTAATGCACGGTCAGAGTCCATCCTTGATATATAGACGATTTTTTTCGTATCTTGTTCCAATGAAAATTCTTCTATTATGTCAAAAGCTTGGGCATTTTTCGAAAATTTTTCGGTATCTATTCCATTAATTGTAACATAAATGTCTGTAGGATTTATTTTGTAGTTGTCCATTAAATATGTCTTTATATCTTCACTTACAGCAATTACCTTTTCACCCCAGTTTGTAATATACTTTAAACCGTGAGACGTATCAAACACCCAATGGGCAGTTGTAACAAAGGTAAAGTCCATTTTTTTCTTTAAAATACCGCATAAAAATGCAGGTATTCTGCCGTGGGCGTGAACAATATCAATTTTTTCATTATTTATAATGTCTTTTAAAAGTTTTAGTGATTCGCGCACTTTATTCGGCGCTTTAGAATGCATAGGTACTCTGTAGTGAGCTATGCCTGCTTCTTCTAAATTCTTTTCATACACGCCGCCGTTTGATGCGACAACCACATAATACCCCATTCTTTTCAGTTCCAGCGAAAGCTCTAAAACGTGGGTTTCTGCACCGCCGATATCAAAGCGCGTTAATGCCATTAAAATTCTTTTGTTTTGGTTTTTATTCATAGTGATAAGCTCCTTATTCTATACTTATACTATCCTATCGTATTAAAATCTTATCATATAGACTTCCCTTTTTCAACGAAATAACCTAAATTGTAACACAATTATTATATTTTTGAAAAAATATAAGCCGCAAAAAATGCGGCTTATATTTCGTTATATACTTTTTTGCCGTTGATGTCTAAATATATTGCCAGAACACGCTTGTAATCAATTCTATACTCACGGCAAATCCACAAAAGCTTATCTAAATCAGAGCGTTTTGCAAGTATCGCATAAGAGCATCCGCCACTACTCAGTTCCTTTGGTGTTTGTATGATTTTTGCACCTATATTATAAGCTTTTGCTCCTTTTTTTAATTTATATGCCGATGATTGCTTTATAAAAGTGATTAAAATTTCTCCCATTTTCTCACCTGAAATTCATTTTATATAGTACATTTTATTCCCAAGCAAGAATTTTGACACTTAATTTGTAAAAAAGGTTGAAATTTTAACAAAAAGGGTATACAATATATATGTTAATTATTTTTTAGCCTTGGGTTTGAAAATAAGAGCAAACAAAAGTCCAAAAACAACTGCTGCGGTTATACCACCTGAAGCTCCCGTTAAACCACCGGTTAAAATTCCGCATATACCGTGTTCGGATATTCCCTTCTTTGCTCCTTCGGCTAATGTGTAACCAAAGCCTGAAATTGGTATTGTTGCACCGCAGCCTGCAAACTCAACTAACGGCTTATATACTCCCAAAACTGTAAGTAAAGCGCCTGCAACTACATATATAACCAGTATTCTTGCAGGAGTCAGCTTTAATTTATCAATCAAAATCTGGGCGATTACACAAAGTATTCCGCCCACAACGAAAGCTTTTAAATAGTCCATTATTACACCTCTTTATTTGTTTTCGTTATTTTATGTTAATAATAAAATTTTATACAATTTTGAAAGGATTAGTGAAAATGTCAGGACATTCAAAATGGGCAAATATTAAACACAAAAAAGAAAAATCAGATGCTAAAAAGGGCAAGATTTTTACTAAATTAGGCAGAGAAATTACTGTTATTGTAAAGGCAGGCGGTGCCGACCCTGAGTCTAATTCAAAGCTTCGCGATGTTATTGCAAAGGCAAAAGCTAACAATATGCCTAACGACAATATCGACAGATGTATTAAAAAAGCTTCGGGCGAGCTCGCTTCTGATAACTATGAAGAAATCACATACGAAGGCTATGGTCCTAATGGCGTTGCCGTTATTGTGGAAACCTTAACAGATAACAGAAACAGAACCGCAGGCGATTTGCGTCATTACTTTGACAAATTCGGCGGAAACTTAGGGCAAAACGGTTGTGTAAGCTTTATGTTCGACAAAAAAGGCGTTTTAATTATTGATAATTCAGAAAATGAATTGGATGAAGATTCAGTTATGATGGATGCACTTGATTCAGGTGCTGAGGACTTTAGCGCAAACGAAGATTGCTTTGAAATTTTAACAGCTCCCGATTCTTTTGGCGATGTGCTTTCTGAATTAGAAAAGAAAGGCTACTCATTCGCTTCTGCCGAGGTAGAAATGATTCCGCAAACAACAGTTGAGCTTACTGATGAAAAAGACATTCTCTTTATGAATAAGCTTATTGATATGTTAGAAGACAACGATGACGTGCAGAACGTTTGGCACAACTGGGAAGAATAAAAAGGGTGTAGCAAAATGTGCACACCACACAAGGCAAAAGAAATACATAAGAAAGTCTTTCATTTGTTATATCAAATTTAGATAATTAAACTGCAGGAAGAAATTCGTCAAATGACGAGTTTCTTTTTTTAATGCCTTGTGTTTTGAACAAGCTTCACCTCTCGATGTACCAATATACATCTTCGGGTAACCCCTTCGGGTTCAGTTTGTCCAATCTGCACTATTTTCCGTCCACCCAAAAAAGTGCTGTAGACTGCTTTAAATTTTAATTACAAGCAAAAATATATTGATAATATAAAAAAATGGTGCTATAATAATTATAGAACTTAATCCCTGGTGTGTTCGTGATATTCGATTTTTATTTTACCAACACTTTTTATAAGGGAATCCCTTCTTCAGCTGCGGCGCAAATGCCACCCATTATGGCCAGTGGACTTGTAAAACAGTTGAGCGGATACCCACCTGCTCATGCAGGTAAAAATTAATCGTACTACACGGCATTCCGGGGGTATTTTTTTGTAAAAGTAAAATAATCTGTAGTATTGATATATAAAATATCAATACTACAGATTATTTTTAATTATGATACAATCTTCCATTTTCATACTTAGGCTCATAGCTTACATTTATTCCTAATCTTCTTAAGATTTTCTCATCTTCATCGCCTAAAATTACTGTAAAATGAGCGTCGCTTCCGCGAAGATTTTTAAGCTGTTCTTTAGCTGCTCTTGCAACATCAGAGTTTAGTGCCGATATTGTGAGCGCAAGCAATATTTCATCTGTATGAAGTCTTGGATTTTTATTCTTTAAATATTCGGTTTTTAGATTACAAATAGGCTCTAAGACTTGTGCTGAAATCAAGTGGACTGATTTTTCAATATTTCCTAACGCCTTTAATGCATTTAACAAAAGTGCCGAAGCTGCACCTAATGTACTGGTTGTTTTTCCTGTTACAATTCTGCCATCCGGAAGCAACATTGCTCCAGAAGGTGTTCCCGTTTCCTTTTCACGCATCAATGCCGCAGGAACAGCAGGAGAATATTCAGGTGTTATTCCAACCTGATTCATTAAGAGGCGTATTTTTTCAACCTGTGCTTCTTGCCCCTTACCGCGGAAATTATCAGCCGATGCTGCAAAAAATCTTCGTACAATCTCACGCTTTGAAGCATCACGACAAGCTTCGTCATCAAAAATGCAGTTGCCCGCCATATTTACACCCATATCTGTAGGAGATTTATACGGCGATGAGCCTTGAATTTTTTCAAATATTGTATTTAAAACGGGGAAAATTTCAACGTCTCTGTTATAATTTACAGCAACCTCCCCATAAGCATCATAGTGAAGCGGGTCAATCATATTGATGTCATTTAAGTCTGCCGTTGCAGCCTCATAAGCTAAATTTACAGGATGATTAAGCGGCAAATTCCAAACAGGAAATGTTTCAAACTTTGCATATCCTGATTTAATACCACGCTTATAATCATGATACAGCTGGCTTAAACACGTTGCCATTTTACCGCTGCCCGGTCCGGGTGCTGTAATAACAACCAAGGAATGTGTTGTTTCTATATATTCGTTTTTTCCCAGTCCTTCTTCGCTTACTATATGCGGTATATCAGACGGATAACCCTTAATGGTATAATGACGATAGCATTTAATTCCACGCTTATTTAAAAACTTTAAAAAAGCGGTAGCATTGGGTTGCTCATTAAAACGTGTAAGCACCACTCCACCAACACAAAGGTCCATTTCGCGGAATGTATCAATTAGTCTTAAAACATCATTATCATAGGTAATACCTAAATCTCCACGGGTTTTATTTGCCTGGATATCCTCTGCATTGATTGTTATTATAATTTCTGCATCATCCTTTAATTGCTGAAGCATACGAATTTTACTGTCAGGCTCAAAACCCGGCAAAACACGTGACGCATGATAATCGTCGAAAAGTTTACCGCCAAACTCCAGGTATAGCTTTCCGCCAAACTGTGCAATACGCTTTTTTATCTGTTCTGATTGCAAATTTAAATATTTTTGATTTGAAAAACCTGTCTTGTTCGTAACGCACACTTCCTTTGCGAAATAATATAACAGATTAATTATACCACAAACATTTTTAATTTAAAAGCATAATTTTATTTTTTTGCAAAAAATATATATTTTTTTGGAATTTTGTGGTATTATATGAGTATAGTTTAGTTTTTAAGGAGGAATTTTTATGGTAAAGCATATGATAATCTGGTCATTAAAGGACGAAATTAATGACAAGCCTGCTTTAATTAATGATATTAAGGTAGCATTAGAAGGCTTAGTTGGAAAAATTGATGGTTTATTGGAAATGAAAATTATTACAAATGGGTTGCCATCTTCAAAAGGTGACTTAATGATGGATTCAACCTTTAAAGATGCCGACGCCCTGAGCTTTTATACATCACATCCTGAACACGTTAAAATAGCAGACGAACTTGTTCGTCCTAATGTGGCAGTTCGGTCTTCTTACGACTACGAAGTTTAATAAATATGCTGTAGCATTGCTACAGCATATTTTCATTTTTAAATAGTATATTTTTCCTTTGTTTTGTAAAATATAGTTAGCAAAGGAAGGTGATTTTATGGATTTTAAATCCAGTGAAACAAAGTTGAATTTATTGAAAGCATTTGCAGGGGAATCACAAGCACGAAACAGATATACCTTTGCAGCACAAGAAGCAAAAAAGCAAAATCTGAATGTTATTGAAAGGCTATTTACCTTTACCGCAAATCAGGAAAAGGAGCATGCAGAGCTGTTTTACAACGCCTTAAAGGAATCTGCGGGAGAAAATATTGAAATTTCAGCAAGCTATCCTATAGACATCTCAACTAATGTGGTAGAGCTCCTAAAAAGTGCAACCCACAACGAAATGGAAGAATATAACCCCGTATATTCAACCTTTGCCGAAGTTGCAAAACAAGAGGGGTTTACAAAAATCAGTACACTTTTTTCACAGATTGCTCAAATTGAGAAAACTCATGCTCAAAGGTTTGACCATTTCAGAGAAATGCTAGAACAGGGCACACTATTTTCAAATAATACAGAAACAAAGTGGCTGTGTTTAAACTGCGGGCATATTCACACAGCTAACGACGCTCCGAAAATCTGCCCTGTTTGCGAGCACAATCAGGGATATTTTATAAGATATAATGAATTTATTGTAAGGTTATAAAAAAAACTGTGGCATATAAATATGCCACAGTTTTTTTAAAAAGCTCTTGATTTTTTGCTCATAATGTATTATAATGAACAAGTAATTTCGGGATGTAGCGCAGTTTGGTAGCGCGCTTCGTTCGGGACACTGCGATAATCAATTCATTCGCAAGAAGCCGAACTTCCACAAACCTTTTAACACCGCCACTTTATGGCGACCAAGAAAACAAAATACATGTGGTCAAATCAGTTTTGACCACATGTTATCCCACAGACATGGGAATATAGAAAAAACCAAATATTTTATTTCGGGATATAGCGCAGTTTGGTAGCGCGCTTCGTTCGGGACGAAGAGGCCGCAGGTTCAAATCCTGTTATCCCGACCACCTTAAACCTCAGTAACCAAGCGGTTTCTGAGGTTTTTGATTTGTCTAAAAAATGTCAAAAAAACGAGTTTGACCACATTTTTTCATCTTCAACTGTGGGACAAAGTCTTTTTCTTTGTTTACACCATATCAAAATTTAATACACCCAAAAGCTATGGCACGGATTTTTATGTCCGTGCCATTTATGGTTTACTATGCATTTTTAAGTTTCGCTTTTTGTTCTGCGATTTCGGCGTTCATTTCCTTTATCAGTATGGCAAGCTTTTCTTCACATTCTTCTCTTGTAGGTGCATATATGTTTCTTGCCATTCTTTTGCCATAGGCATCCTTTGGTGAGTATCTGCCCTCATAGAGGTGGTCATTTATCTTACTTATACATCCTGTGCCGGGCTTTCGCATCTTGCCCTTTTTAGGCTCAAATTTGGCTTGTGAGGGCTTTTTTTGTTTATCTGTGATTCTTTCCTCGTTGCCGTCCGTATCCTTGTTGAATCGGGCGTTAATCTTTTCAGCCGCTTCCTTTTTCATTTCCTCGGTGCTATGCAGGTATATATCAAGTGTTGTTTTGCTTGATACATGTCCGAGGATAGTGGATAAGGTTTTGATGTCCATTCCGTTTGCTACAGATGTGGTTGCGAAGGTGTGGCGGAGATCGTGGAATCGGAGCTTTTTACATTCTGCTCTTTCTAATATTACCTGCATCATTCCGTATACTGCCGAAGGATCTCTTGGCATCCCTTCAACTCTTGGTGATGGGAACATCCACTCTGAGTCTATTGTTTCCTTATATTCCTTTAGGATGCTTACAAGGCTTTTGGGAAGTATTATCGTTCTTACCGATTCTTCAGTCTTTGGCTCTGTTATGACTAATCTGCCTTTTGTCCGTTTGACTTGTCTTCGAACCTTTAGTTCTCCTGTGTCGAGGTTTAAGTCTTCCCATTTCAGCGCCATATCTTCTCCTCGCCGTAAGCCTGTAGATAAGGCTACTAAGAAGATTTCGAAGAATCCGTCATATTT
>JAZNDH010000002.1:0-76910 GCA_045587965.1 Congzhengia sp. | reverse complement strand
GGGATTGCCGCAACAATCCCTTTCCCCTTTGTCAGAGCTTAAAAAGTTAAATTTTCGCAGAGTGCTGATGCCAGTGGTACAAATTAAGACAAAGCGTTACGCCTTGTCTTAAAAATTTTTTATTTGGTTGTCGTGTATGCTACAACCAATTTTTTTATTGTTTATTTACACATTAAACCTGAACAGAATTATGTCGCCATCACAAACTACATATTCTTTACCTTCTGAACGAACCAGACCTCTTTCCTTTGCAGCAAGGTGGGAGCCACATTCAATTAAATCAGAATATGCCACAACTTCGGCACGAATAAAGCCCTTTTCAAAGTCGGTGTGGATTTTACCTGCAGCCTGCGGTGCTTTCATACCACGAGTTATAGTCCATGCACGAACTTCAGGCTCTCCTGCAGTTAAATAGCTTATAAGTCCTAACAGCTTGTAGCTCTTTTTAACTAGTCTGTCAAGACCTGATTCGGTTATTCCCAATTCCTTTAAATATTCATCCTTTTCTTCGGGCTCTAAGGCTGAGATATCTTCTTCAATTTTTGCTGAAATCGGCATAACTTCTGCATTTTCAGCTTCTGCTAATTCTGTTAATCTTTTTACGAAATCGTTGTTTTCAATGCCGCCTATAAAATCATCTTCTGCAACATTTGCAGCATAGAGAATAGGCTTTTTGGTAAGTAAATCAACCTCTTTCATAAATTCTGCATCGTCGTCTGTTAATTCCATAGAGCGTGCAGGCTTGCCCTCTTCTAAAATGGCGTAAAGTCTTTCTAAGAATTCTATTTCAACTTTATATTTTTTTTCGCCTGATTTAGCCATTTTGCGAACCTTGTCAATGCGGTTTTCAACCATTTCCATATCTGCAAAAATAAGTTCTAAATTGATGGTTTCAACATCGCGGACAGGGTCAACAGAGCCTTCTACGTGAATAATATTTGTGTCTTCAAAGCAACGAACAACGTGAACAATAGCATCAACCTGGCGGATGTGTGATAAAAATTTATTACCAAGGCCCTCGCCGCGGCTTGCACCCTTAACTAAACCTGCAATATCAACAAATTCAATTACAGCGTGTGTAACCTTTTGAGGGTTATACATTTCGGCTAATTTATTAAGTCTTTCATCAGGAACGGCAACAATGCCTACATTTGGCTCTATTGTGCAAAAGGGGTAGTTTGCCGATTCTGCTCCTGCCTGAGTAATAGCATTAAAAAGTGTGGATTTTCCAACGTTTGGAAGACCAACTATACCTAATTTCATTTATCTTCAATCTCCTTTATTTTCAAGGGTTTTCAAATTAGCCTGACACCAATTTGACACCATTTTTTCTTGCTTGTTTTTAATTGTTACACCATTTTTATACATCATCGTTCGCATACACATTATGATATTATATCATAATGGCATTTGGCAGTCAATGTTTCTACATATTTTTGTATTAAGTTTATTGTAAACCTACACTGCAAAGTGCTGAAAATAGTTCTATAATGTTGATTTGTTCACTAAAATATGCTATAATAATATGATAAAAGTTTTTTTGGAAAACGAGGTGTGAATATGGAATTTGAAAATTCAAAACAGGCAGCACAGCGTTTGGGAGTTACTGTTCGTGCCATACAGAAATGGGCAAAGCAAGGTAGAATTAAGGACGCATATTTTGACCATTTCTGGCATATACCCAAAAACTTTACCGAGCCGCTTAAAGCAAGTGAGACCGTACATACAATTAAGCGTTATCACCTTCCACTTTTGCGTTGTCCTTTTGAGCTTGGCAGGGCAAAGGAATTTATCGACAGCATCCACGACCCTGATGACCGTAATATTGCACTCTCGGAATATTACTATTATACAGGTTATGCAGAAAAATCGGCTCAAATTGCAGAGCAATATATTGACAGTAAAGATGAATCTCTGCGCTATTCTGCAAATGTGATGTGTACCTTTGCAAACATATTCAGAGGACATATTAACATTGTAACATTCTACTCTGACCTTGTTACAAAAGACCTTGAAAAAGGACTGCAAAACGAAAATGCACCGAAAGAGCTTCATGCAATAGGTATACTTACAGCATATATAGGTAAATATCTTTTGAAAGTTCCCGTTCCCGAAACACCACATTTGGAAGAATATCTGCATTTTTTGCCGCAGGGCATAAGGATTTACGGCTGTTACATATTAGCTTATAAAGCCTATATTGAGAAAAATTATGAAAAAGCAATAGGAATTTGCGACACGGCACTTGCCGTAGCAAACAACTTCTATCCCATAGCATCTATCTATGTTCTGATTGTTGCTGCTGCAAGCTGTATGTCGCTCAAAAAAACAGAACTCGCAAAAAAGTATTTTATGATAGCGTGGGAAACTGCAAAGCAGGACGGATTGATAGAGCTGTTTGGAATACATCACAATCTTTTGCAAGGCTTGATCAACCGATGCTTAAAGCATGACTACCCCAATGACTATAAAAAAATTATGAAAATTGCCAAAGAGTTTAATGACGGTTGGTACAGACTGCATCAGCCGAAAGAAAACAACCTCTCGCATACTCTTGAACCAACAGAAATCACAGTTGCACTTCTTTATAACCGTGATTGGAGTGCAAAAGAAATCGCAGCACACCTTAATATATCCGAAAGCCGAGTAAGAAACTATATCCGTGACATATACGATAAGTTGAATATAAGCAATAAAAACGAGCTTCACGATTACTTAGGAAAATAAAAAACAATTTCATCCTGTTCGCTGGCGAACAGGATTTTTTGTGGTTTAAAACCGCATAAATACAGGGTTTTTGAGATTTTAAGCCTTTGCTTAAATCTAAAATCGACAAGAAAACATCCAAAAATTGTAGATTTTACCCTTTGAAATTGACCTTATTTTTTGGAAATTTTTGTGTTACAATATAGACAATAAGAAATAATGAAAAGAGGTGTTGCAATGAAAGATAGCATTATCAAAACCTATCATATTGATGGCGATGTTTTGGAGATAACTTTTGAATATGATGAGTTATCAAAGAAGCACTTGGGGAAATATCCTGATTTTATCGATAATCCCAGATATACCCCCAACGGCAGAAAATGGGTGGATGCAATAACCGAAGATTGTCCCCATGCTGATGGAGAGGACAAAATGTGCGGCACTTGCAGCTATATGCTAAAGCAGGACACAAAAGACATTGTTGGGGTTTGTGGTAATGATAAACTGAAAATAGAACAAAACAAATAGTTTAAGTAGTATCTGAATACAATATATAAAACCCTGACTGCTTTAGAAAATAATAACGAAGAATACATCTTGAAAGGAATGATTTTATGAGAACAAGAAAAATTCTGGCGTGGCTCTTAACACTTGCTATGCTGATGACAATGGTTTCAGGCTTAACGATTACAGCATCGGCAGAGGATACAAATCCGGTTGTATTCACTAAGGAACTTGTGCCGTCAACGGCAGGTCAGCCGAAACGCATCAAGCTTGAGGCATACACCACCGGCTCGACAACATCAAGCCAGACCACAATGCCTGCAGATATAATATTGGTGCTTGACCAGTCCGGTTCGATGGACGATACGATAAATAACCAGGCGAAACTCCGCATTATGAAAGATGCTGTAACCAACTTCGCCGAAGAGGTTGCGGCATTTAATACACAAGGCGACAATTCATACCGTCTGGCAATTGTAGGCTTCGCTAGTGAATCAGGCTACGATGACAACACTGAAATCCTGACAGTTTACAACTCACAAATCATAACAAATGTTGAATATGTGCGTGTTACCGATATTAGAACATTAGATACCGACAAAACATACTATATTCAATCAGGCGATGAGTACAGAGCTATTAATTATCATGAAAACCCGTGGACCGGACTCCTTAGCAGAGGCCCGTCAGGTTGGTACACTAACGGATTCTGGTTTGTAGGCGATCAGGTAAATATTCAGAGTACAGCAATTTATGATCGCGTAACAACTTCAATCGAGGGTGTATCAACCACACCTGGTATTCCATACAACTCTTTGGATGCTGCAGATTATGCAGCGGCTCTGATCAACTGTACAACCGATACCATTACAAGTGAAGGAACAATCGGCAAAGCGATAGCACAGCTTGACGGCAACGGTGCAACAAGAACAGACCTTGGTATGCAGATGGCGGCTTCTATTTTTGATGCACAGCCTGACGAAACATACGCAAACCGCCAAAAAGTTGTGGTTGTTATTACAGACGGCGTTCCCACAACAGCGTCTGATTTCAGTGAAACTGTTGCAAACAATGCTGTAGAAGTAGCAAAAGAACTGAAGGATGAAGGCGCACACATATTCTCTATGTATCTTGGTAATCCGAATGCAAATTCAGTAAGTTTCCTCCAGGCACTTTCCAGCAACTACCCAAATGCTACAGCATACGATTCCCTCGGAGGAGATCCGGTAGCAACTTCATACTACTCCGCACATACCGAAGCATCAGCAATAACAAATGTTTTTAGTGATATTGCATTTTCTATTACAGCAAACTCTACTCTTAATGAGCGTTCTGTTGTCGTAGACCAGATATCGGAATACTTTACACTTCCGGTTATTAGTGGCGGTGAGTATAATCCTGAGCAGATAATGGTTTATACATCTGATAAGCTAGATGGGGATAATTGGGCAGAGGAAGTTCCTTTCTCACAGGCAACTGTAACTGTTGAGTCTGACAAAACCGTTAAAGTAACAGGCTTTAACTTTGCTTATCACTGCGTAACCGACGCTCCCAAAGTTGCCGGTGGCAGCGACTACGGAAGAAAACTGGTTATCTATATCCCCATAGTTGAAGATGAAAATGCCGATACATTCGGTGGATATCTTCCCACAAACAGCGATGCAGGAATATATCAGTCAGCACATTCAGACACACCAACAATCACAGCTGACAGTAAATATGATAATGTAACATTAAACTATAGTCTCCTTGATGCGGAGCACTGGAAACACATCGGAACAGAAACAACTTACGATTTCAATTACGATGCAGCAACACTGAATGCCCTTCTTGACGAGATGATCCCTGCGGATTCGCGTCCGAACGGCAGCAACAACCTTGGCGTATCAATGCAATATTCTTTGATTGACACCAATTTAAGTTCAGGAAATGGAAATGACGATACAGTTATAGCAACCCTGAATGTTGCCGCAGGTGCTGATGTAGATGTAACAGACTTTAATAACTGGACACTTTTCGATGAAAATAACAACAAAAAGACATTAACAATCCCTGGCGGCAGCAACTCAGCCGAAGCAATGTATGCTTTAACGTGCAGACTTACAAATACGAACACTCCTTCCGATACACTTCTTGAATACTCACTTCTTGATGTTGAAGTAGTAAACGAAAACGTTCACATTGTAGGTGGTGTAATTGATAACGGCGGTACATTAACAGTAGATTCGTCAGCGCCGGGTACACTGCTTGAAAATACCTATCGTGAAACTGTTGCGGAAGGCAACACTTCTGCAGCAATGGTGTTCAAGGCAAAAGAAGCTGAAGGTTACGAGATTGCACGGATTATCAAAAGAACATCGTCCTCACACGATGCACCTCTTGATATTTCAACAACTTTGTATGATATAGCAAACGGGATAAATAATGTAACCTTTGGAGCAGACGGTTCATATATTTATCAGGAAGATCCTGTTCTGGGTGGCGTAGCTATTGAAGTTTACACCAGACTTAAACGGTTCAACCTGACAACAGCACACGATAGCGGCAGTGAAATTATGGACAGTACATCCTATTCATACAGCACTGATCCACTAGAGGTTTACTTTGCAGCACATACAGGTTACAAAATAACCTCAATTACTGTTGACGGAGTAACATATGATGAGGCAGCCCTTCTGGCTTCTCCAGCGGACTTTAACCTTGAAACAGCACTTGACCATAATGGAAATACAATAATTGTTGATGGTGATGTTCATGTTTCAAGAACGGATGACCATGAAGTTTCTGTAACATCAGCGAAAAGAAGCTACAATCTTACTTACAAATACTATCAGCAGACATCAGGTGGATATACACCGATTTCTCCAGATGAAACAAACGTACTGGAGTTTGGCGATGCACTTACTCCTCCGGCACATGCCCCCGGTGTTGAAACAGTAATTGATTCTGATACCTATACATTAAGAGGCTGGTACGCAACACATGTGAATAACGAGTTCTACGGCCTTACAGATCTTTCGGCAATAACAATGCCGGCATCGGACCTTGTGTTCCACGCATTCTGGGAAAAGAACCCTGACCATGACGTTGCAATAAGTGGTATCACAAAGGTTATTCTTAACTCAGAAGGTACACAAGAAGCTTACGGCAGCGAAAAGACTTTTAATTTCAGAGCAGTATTCAATGAGCACGAGGTTGGCACAGGTTCTATCACTGTTGGAGCAAGCGAATCCACTCATACTGATTCACTGACAGCAGTTCTCACAGACCTCCAGTATGATCAGTTTACGGCAGCTTCCAACCCACGTCCTATATACCTTTATGAAGTTCCCGGAGATGACATCGTGTGGATTTATGATAACACAAGATACGAAATCTACCACGACGGAACAATCAAAAAGGCAGGCACTACAGCAACAGAGATTGTGTTTACGAACCAGCAGGCTCCGTACCTTGTAAACTACGATTTAGCAGGTGGAAATATAAGCGGCGAAAGGACTATCGCTCCTGAAATTGTCGATTATACAGATGCAAATCTTCTCCCAATGGAAGAACCCACCAAGGCAGGATACACATTTGCTGGCTGGAAGAAAGATACAACAGATGTTGACAACACAAAAACTTATGCAGAGCTTGCAGGTGGACCGACTGTTACAGCAATTACACTTGTTGCACAGTGGACACCGAAAAACTACACAGTTCACTATGATTTAGCAGGCGGTACTCTTGACGGGAACCCAACAGTTGCTGGCAATACAGTTAATTGGGAAGATGCAAACCTTCTTCCTGCGGGAACTCTTGCAAAACCAAGTTATACTTTCTCAGGTTGGTACAAAGATACAACCGAAGTAGATGCTGCTAAGACCTATGCGGAACTTGCAGGTGCTGACGATGTAATGGAAATCACCCTTGTCGCACAATGGACTTATAGCGGCGGCGGTGGCGGCGGTGGCGGTGTTACAAGATATAACCTCACCTATGAAACGAACGGCGGTTCACCTATCAGCAAAGAAACCTATGCAAGAAATACAGATGTTAAGCTTACAAAGGTTCCCGTAAAAGACGGTTATGTATTTGAAGGTTGGTATCTCGATAAAGATCTTACCGAGGATGTAACCGAAGTGAAAATGACCAAAAACATCACCGTATATGCAGCATGGGTTGAAGATAACGGCAGTGCAGGCAATGGATATGATACTCCAGGAAGTCTTAACGGCGAAGACCACTTTGCATATGTTGTAGGTTATCCAGATGGTACAGTAAGACCAAATGACAATATCAGCCGTGCTGAAGTAACAGCAATCTTCTTCAGATTGTTGAAACCTGATGAAGTAAGAGATAATAACCTTACAACAGAAAATAACTTTAATGATGTTAATGACGGAGATTGGCACAATGTTTCCATCTCTACAATGGCGAAGCTCGGTATTGTAAAAGGCAGAGCTGCAAATAACTTCGTTCCGGATGCTTTCATCACCCGTGCTGAATTTGCAGCAATCTGTGCAAGATTTGACGATTTAGAATTTGAAGTTGTTGACAATTTCACAGATGTTCAGGGACATTGGGCAGAACACGATATTCACGAAGCGGCAGCCCACGGCTGGATAAGAGGCTATAAAGATGGAACATTCAAGCCGGATCAGTTTATTACAAGAGCAGAAGCAATGACAATGATTAACAGAGTATTAAATCGTGTGCCTGAAACTGCGGATGATTTACTCGCTGATATGATTAACTGGCCTGATAACAGCGATGAGTCAGTTTGGTACTATCTGGCAGTTCAGGAGGCAACCAACAGCCATGATTATGATATGAAAAATCATATCTATGAAAAATGGACTGCTCTTAGAGAAGTTACTGACTGGACAAAGTACGAATAAGCAAAAATCCGCTGTAAGAGCAGAAATAGCTGTTATGCTTCACAGATTTATCAAAGCTGATAAGTAAAGCAGAATAATCTAAAAAAACGAGCACCGTTCGAGTAATCAAACGGTGCTTTTGCTATAATAATATTAAATTATTTTTGTGTCAAACTCTTTAAATAGTCTTATATACACCCTGACACCATTCCTGACACCAATTTTGTGTGGAATTATATAGTGTTATACGGTAGTATATAGAATACTGCTCTTTTGACAATCCTTTGTTTATAGCAGTTTTGCGAGTTTTATAAGGATATATTTAAGTTTATGAAATAGGTACTCATCTTACTATACCTAATTTCATTATATATCACATCTCCTTGATTTATCAGTAGTTTTCACTTTCTTCTTATTAGAAAAAGCCAATGCAATATAAAGCATTATATCACATTGGCTTTCATTTATCAATAGTTATGTGCTAAATTGTATAACGAGTATTTACATATCTTCGTTTTCTTTGAAACACATTTTGTGAAATAAATGACCCGCTCTTGCTCCGAAAAATCTCAAAGTTGTTACTATTACTATGAAAGCCATTGAAACAATAGGTATTGATACAATAGTTCTCATTCCAAAGCAACCTGCAAATCTTAAAGGCAGAAATATTCTGTTGAACACAACAGGCGGAAATATTAAACAGGTTAAAAAGCCCACAACAATATATATAACTAATGGTAAAAGCTGACCTAAATAATAATCCTGTATTTTCCAAAAAGCAAAGGAAAAGTGGTATGCGTCAGTACCTGTTGCGATTATAAATGCTATAAATGATAAAAATAATATCGCGTTATCTGGAATTGTTACCAAGTATCCAAGGTATATGGGCAAAGAACAAATTACGCTTGAAATTATAAGCCTTAACAATCTAAAAAACAATGATAGCAACATTTTATTTTTCTCCGATTTCTGCAATTTTTTCTGTGTATCGTCTTATAACCGCGGCTGCTTCTGCCCTTGTGGCGCTGTCCTTAGGCGCAAGGGTATTATTTCCTTTTCCGGTTACAATCTTTTCCTGCACAGCCCAGGAAACAGCATCTTTTGCCCAATCTGAAACTGTTTTATTGTCGGAGTAATGGGATATGTCGGTAAATTCAGTTTTAACTCCGATATGTTGTGTATAATTATAAAGCATCACGCAAAGCTGCTCACGGGTTAAATTATCTGTCGGTGCAAAGGTGTTTTCGGTTGTGCCTGTAATAATTTTATTTTTATATCCCCAATTTACAGCATTTTCGTACCAGCTATTTTTTTCAACATCATTAAATATGTCTTTTTCATACATAGAATTATCTCCGTTCATTCTATGTAAAATTGTGATCATCATAGCACGATTTAAAGTGGTATCCGGTGAAAATTCACTTTCGCTTGTACCTGTCATAATCTTATTGTTAAAAACAAACATTACATCACTGTAAAACCAATCGTCGTTTTTTATATCATCAAAAGTTTTAATATTATTTTCCGCTTGTGTTTGCTCATCTTCTGTTTCGGTCTTGTCATCCGGCCTTGTGCTTGGTTTGTAAGAGCTTCCACCGCCGTAGCTGTTGCCTGCATTGTCTGAGCTTGTGGAGTCGTTTGTTGAATTATCTTCTTGATTATCATCCGTTATTTCATCATTTTTTTCCTCAATCAAAGGAAGAAACGGAGTTTCATTTTCTATCTTGCTTTCTGCTGCATATACATTTACAGAAATCATATATATTATTAATACAACGGTTGTAAGTAACGCTTTAATTCTGTTCATTTTATTCTCCCAACGCATAAATTTATTTTTCAAAGTAGATTAGAGTAAAAACGGGCAAGGGAAGCCTTGCCCGTTTTTTTGATACCCTTTTAATAATTATTATCTAAATCGCTGTTATAAGTAGCCAAAGCCGGATTGAATGGTGTTTCGTTTTCTCCGCCGCCACCTAAGATGCCGGATGTCTGAATAATATCTCCTGCATCAATTTCAATAACTTTAATCTCTGGCGCTTCATATTTCATTGCATATTCTCCTTTCTGTATGTTATATAATGTTATTTAACATTATTTTGCAAAAGCAGCTTTTGCTGATTTTGCAAATTTTGCAAGGTTAGGATAAAGCTCATCGGTTTTACCGCTGTCAATCATATCCTTAAGATAAGCATTTACACTAAATACCGCTGTTCCAACTTCGGTATTGTCACTATTGAACAAGGTAACAGTAACAAGTGTTTCTGCATCTGCAATCGCAACAGGAACACCAACACCTTTATATCCCCAAGCATTTACAAATGAATCATAATCAACTGTTTCATTTATTTGTGTGCCTGCATGTGTTGTATAAGTATATGTTGCATACATTCCTTCTTCTACATCTTTAAAGTAAACATTAAGTGAAATCATATCTTCAAGAGTAAGCGTTGTTCCTGCCACTGCATCCGATAAGCTACAGCCATCTTTGTCGAGGGTGTATTCGGTGCTTGCATACGTTTGGAAATCTTCAGCTCCTGCTGATGCAAGACTTCCGGTTTTGTAATTAAACATTTTTTGAGCTGATGCACCATAGTTTAGCATATCAGTGAGTGCATGCAACCATAAGCTGTTGGTTTCGCCATTGGTAACAAATCTGTTCATTGTGCTAATTGCATAATCTTTAAGGCTTGTTTTAAAGGATTCGCTTACTTGTGTATCTTCTGCATTATAAATGGTAATTGTTAAATCATCTGCCATCTCTTTTGCAGCAATACCTGTGTAACGAATAATCTGGTAGGTTCCGCTTGTTACCCAATCAGCAGAAGAGATAGTTGTTTTTACAACACCTGTTGCTTTTTCGTGTTCAACAACTGCGTAGTAATTCTCTTCTGTTAAGTCAGACGAAGCTACATAGATGTTAAGTGCAAGTGAGCTGTCAAGAGAAGTAGTTGTACCTGCAATCTTGAATAATTCGGTTGCATCATCTGCAGTAAATTCGTATGCTTCGCCAATAACATAGCTTTCTTCAGGATTTTCTGGGTTATATAGCTTAAGAGCTAATGTTATTTCTAAATCAGGATTATCCTTGATAAATTCAGGGGTCAAATATATACCGCAGTCAAAGTCTTTAACCCAACCTAAAATATCAGCTTCATATTCCAATGTAAGCCCCATTAAATCTTCAACCACTTTTACCGGAGTGTTCGCACTAAGAATTACGTCGCTTGTGTCACTTGCAAGCTTAACCCAGTTTTCACTCCAGCTATCATACTGACCAACAAGATAACCATCAGTACCTCTTATGTCCTTGTTGATAATCAGCTCATAGTCAGCTAACCAGTTACTATAATATTCACGCTGTTCATCAGTAGGCTCATCTGCTGCAAAGTTCATCTTAAAAGTAACAGGTGTTTCAAAAGCGTCACCGCTTATTCCATTCATAGCCATTACAGTTGTGTTTATTTCAGGCTCTGACACTGTAGCGGTCGGAAGTGCTGGTGGAAGCTTTTCCACACCGTATATTCCGTTATTTTCCACAATTTCGTATCCTGAAGGCACATTTTTTGAAACAACTTCGCCGTTTACTGTTGATTTAGCAATGCTTACTTCAACAGGCCATTCGGTAGAGCCTTCTGTAACGAACAGATACACATCGCCATTTAAAACAGCACCTTCTGCAACTGTAAGTGTACCGCTATTTGCGTTTTTGCTTGGGTCGTGGAAGAAAATAGACTTGTTAGCACCTTCCACAACACCGCCGTTGATTGTAAGGATGTTCTGTGCTTCAACACCGTTTAAGAACTGACGGATACCGCGATAAGTTGACTTAACCACACCGCCATTGATTATGGTTTCAGCATAAGTTCCCTTGCCGTTTGTAAGGTTGTCGATGCCGTAAGCCATATCAGTTCCGCCGAGATGTTCGATAGTACCGTTTTCAATGGTAAGCTTACCACCGGGGTTGTTTGCAAGAACTGCAGAGTAACGATTCCAACCGGAGTTAACGGTAGCAGTAAGAGTAATCTTACCATTTCCGATAACTGTAAGCTCGCTGCGGTTGTCAATTAAACTGAAATTCTTTTCTGTGTTGTCTATACCTGTGATAGTCTTACCATTAAGGTCAAGAGTAAGTTTTTTGTTGTTAACAATAATCTCGTCCAAAGAGATATTTTCAATCAATTTAATTGTATCGCCATCTTTAGCAGCTTCAAATGCGGCCTTCAGAGTTGGATAGCTGAATTTTCCAACCTGTGCAACGTAGTCGATGGTAATTTCATCTCCAACTACAACGTTTCCGTCTTCGTTAAGAGAGTAAGAAGCATTGTAAGTATCGAGAGCAAATGTTGCATCACCTGTCTGGTGCTGAACAGTATAGTCCTTACCATATACGGGAGCTTCGCCACCCCAGTAGTTGCCGTCTAAGTTGATTTCGCAGTCATAGTATGTGCTTGTGCAAATCTGACCGAGAGCATCGCCGTTTGCATTAGAAGCGGTGTTGTTAACAAAGGCGTTGCCGCAAATTTCTGCTTCATAACCGAAGAAGATTGCACCTGCTACACGAGTGCTTGTGCCAGCTTCAGTTACAACGTTACCTTCAAAGAGGTTTCCGGTTACTGAACAGTTTTCTTGGAAACCAAGATAAATTACCGCGCCATTATCTTTACAGTTAACATTGTTGTTCTTAAACTCAGAGTTTTTGATTTCACAGCCTACGCCCTTTACATAGTAAATAAGAGCAGTCTTGTTAGCAGTATTGCCTGTAAATTCACAGTTATCAATGGTAAGAGTATCGGTCGCAAGACCAGCGCCGTCCCAGTTAAAGGAAATGCCCATTGAACAATCGTTGTTTAAGAACTTGGAGTTTGTAATATTTGCCGTACCATATGTAAGACGTACAAGACCCTGACCTACTGTATGTTCGCAGTTTTCGAATACGCAGTTGTCAATGTTCATATTAGCATAGAGAGTACGTATTGCTGCACCAACCTTGAGTCCATCAAATGTTGCATTCTTTACAGTAACGTCGAGCACGTTATCTGTAGTCCCTTCGAAATACAGCAGTGCAATAGAATTGTTGCAATCAGCAGACTGAGTGATATTGTGTCCGTTACCGTCAATTGTGATGTTCTTCTTAATTGTAACAGGAGCATCGAGAGTCACATCGGAAACTAAAGTTACGATGCCGTTATCCTGTGCCCTGTCGATGGCTTTTTCAAAGGTTTCATAATACTTAGAACCGATCTTAGCCACAGGAGTGATGAATGAGCTATCTGCTGTAATGTTTTCAGGATTTACCTGAATTTCATCATCAGTGCCTACAAGAGTGTTGCCTGTTGCAGTGACAACAACAGTGTCAGCTGCGGTATAAGAAGAGATATTTACATAACCTTCTGTCACAGCATTACCTGTAAATGTTACTGTTTCAGCTGCGCTTACAAGAACGCTTGCGTTAGTGAATGTAGAGTCTGTAACAGAAACAGACTTGGAGTCTCTACCGCTCTGGCTGTCAGATACACCATAGCTCCAATCTTTGAATGTACATCCGCTGATAGTCGCTGTTACTGCAGATTCAGCAGTGCCTGCGCCTTCTCCATAAATGATACCACGCTTTGCGGTTGTTCCATTGCCGATGAAAGTACAATTTTCAACAACAATGTTGGATTTGGCAGAGATACCTCTCTGGATGCCTGTTGCTTCACTTGCATCGATAGTAAGGTTCTTAACTGTTGCATCAGATTCAAATCTGAATACTGTGTTCCAGTTCTTGTCATCAACTTCACCTGTGAGTTTAAGCGTATGTCCGTTACCATTGATTGTTATGGGAACAGTGAGCTTCGCACCATTGTATCTGCAATCCCAAGCAGCGTCAACAGTCACGTCAGCGAGAATTTCGATTGTGCAGCCTTCAGTTGCAGCCTTTAATGCTTCTTCTAAAGATGTGTACTTTGTATCGCCGATTTTTGCAACTGGAGGAACATACTTATCAAATTCTACTGGTTCGCCGTCGATAACAACATTACCACCATTGTAGAACATAGGAGCTGCCGTTTCTGCACTAAGTTTCTCGCCTGCATATGTACAGTCGTCAAATTCAAGTGTGTCGGCTGCGGTTTTGCTTGTATCTACTTCAAAGCCTTCATTGAATTCACAGCCTGTAAATGTTGTAGCCTGGTAAGGACGGCAGAATGCATAGCCGTTGCCTTCGCCAAATGTACAATTTTCAAACGCTACAGACTTGTGTACTGCTGAATAACTGGTCCAACCGTTGAGGTTTGTATCCTTAATTGTAACGTTATATTCAGTGCTGCCTGCGTCAGAGTTGAATGTGTAAATTACATCTTCAAGAACGCAATTATCGACGATTACATCGCCGTTTGCACCAGGCATGAATATACCGCGCATAGCGCCTGCGATAGTAAGGTTCTTAACTGTACCGCCTTTCATAGCAATTGCGCAATCCCATTTGCTGTTAGCACCATTGATAGTGAGCTTATTGCCGTTGCCCTCAAGGACATCGCCTGAATTAAGAACTATACCTGCTACACCGTAACCGCTGCTTTGTGTAGCAGTTGCAGTGATATCGTTCATCATGATAATGTTAGCGTTATCTTTTTCAAGAGCAGCTACGAGTTCTTCGTAGGTGGTTACTTCAACGGGAGCATAAGGATCAAGAACAGCTACGCCATCTACAACAACTTTGATGTCGTTGTTTGCTTCTGTTTCATTGCCCTTTTTGTTATTCCAGAGGCTGTTGCCGGAAACATTGCCTGTACCGAAGCCTGCTGCTGTTGTTTCGCCATCAATTGTAAGATTGATACCGGAAGTAAGGCTGGAATCCATTTCGATAGCTGCCTTGCCTTCAACAACAGTGGAAGCATTGAAGGTAGTCTTTGTAACTGTTACGTTATTAATAAGGTCTGCCTGTTCCGAGTAGATAAGCACGGACTTTCCTGCGGAGTTGAATGTACATTCGTTGAATTCAACCTCCTTCGCACCGTATGTCCATACGTTGTAAGCATCGCTGCTTGTCTGGTTGAATATACAATCATTGAATATTTCGGATGTTCCGTAGAGGAATAACTGACCGTTGAATGTACAATCATTGTAAACCATGTCACCGGCGTGCTGGAGACCAACATAGTTAGCATTACCGTATTCGAATGTTACGTTGTTGAAAGTCATTGAAGCGTTTACGCCAACAGCCTGAGACATATCAAATTTAACGCCGTCAACAGCACCTGTGATTGAAATGTTCTTGCCTGTAGGAACCTTATAAATACCTGGAACAAGAATTGCTACGTTATCGCCGCTCGCAATTGCGGAAGCAAGAGCTGCGCTTGCATCTGCATTGTGTGCACGGCGGATATAGCCGAGGATCTTACCATCAGCGTCTGTCTTTGCAGCAAAAACGGGATAGAGGTCGTCAGGACCGTTGAGAACAACATTACCTCCGCTTACGTGCTCTCCGTCAACCCAAAGTTCAACCTTTGTAGGAACATCGATGAGAGAGGGCGGTGTTGTCCAGCTCATTGTCCAGTATCCGTCTGTGTTGGAATCCGCATCAAGCTTAATGCTCCAGGTAACATTAACGTCGCCGTCAATAATACCGTCAATGTTGTTAAGACTTGTTGTACCCATGACATTGTTGTTAGCATCAAGAATCTTGATTACGAAGCTTTCCTTTGCATTGCCCCAAACCTCTCCCCAAATGGATGTTTCATTGGTGTAAGCTGTGAAATTATTACCTTTGGGCGCAGTTGCAGCATCAAGTACAGCCTGTGCTTCTTCACTTAAAGTGTTTTCGCCGAATGTTGATTTAACTTCGGAATCATCATTGAATACAAGGTTATTGATTTCGTTGTCTTCAATAGTTGCAGTTGCAGCATTATAAACCTTGAATCTTTCTTCGCCGAAGTTATTACCGGTTACAACGGGAGAACCGCTGACAACATTGACCTTACCGGTCACAACCGTGTTGTCGGTGAAGGTTGTGTTGCCGCGGAGATAAATCGCATACTGTCCAGCAGCAGTATTGAATGTGTTGCCGGTAACAACGAGATTATCTCTTTCTTCCTCATTGTAGATAGCAGAGCCACTGGTCTTGAAAGTGCAGCCGGTGATGGTGATATTGCCCGTGCCGGGGAGCACACCTACGCCGCCTTCAAAGGTGACATTTTCGATAACACCGGAAGTCAGACCAATACCGCCGACCACACCGTCAACATATTTAATCGTCAGATTATTGATGTTCAGATTCTGAGCATCATAGAACAGACGGTTACCGTTGCTTGCTGATTCAATGCTGTTGATTGTTAAAGTGTGGTTTTTACCGTTGATGGTCAAACCGTTGATTTCATCGAGCGTAATGATTTGTCCGCTGCCGATGGACAGTCTCTGTGAGATCATAATCCATTCATCAACAGTTACATCATCAACAATTTCAACAGTTCCATTTGGAGCAGCAGCTATGATTGCTTCCTGAATATCTGTGTATTCTACACCGTTAACAGTTGCAACGATTTTTTCAGCAGGAGTATCATCATCTTTCAATACTCCCTCATTATTACCAACGGAAGAAGTGCTGTCAGCCTTTACTGCAGAACCAGCGTTTGAAAAGTTAACTGCCGGTGTTCCTTCCGGAGCAGTAACGGTAGAGTTAACAAAGTTAACAACACCAAAATTATTACCTGCCACATCGGCAACCAAAGCCTGACCAGCACCAATGGAATTAACTGTAATAGTAGAGTCTTTAACAGTACCGGCAGCCTGTCTGAAAACAGGTCGACTAACATTAGAACATGTAATTGTTGCACCATCTAATTCAACATCAGTTGCAAAGAAAATCGCCTTACTGTAATCAGATGTTACGGTTGTTCCCTCATTCAGAATAACCTTTGCTCTGGAAAAAGAGCTTGCTGAATAGAAAACGCCGGAACCGGGATCTTCATCTGCACCAGAAGTCACAACATCAACATCGGTTAAAACCAGTGTGTCATTTTCGTCTTCAACATAAAATAATCCCGTACCATATTTTACACCCTTTGCACTAACGGTAACATCTTCAAGTTTCAATGTTACAGCAGGCTCACCATCGTGATGATAATCCGCTCTTATGATACCATCCGGACAACTAACGCCATCAGCGTTAATTTTACCGCCGTACAGGGTTGCACTTCCGTTAAAGGTTACGGAAGTTGTCAGATTAAGTGTTTTGCCGTTTAGATTAATCTTTAACTCTTCGCTGAAACGGGTATCTTCCTGCAGTGTAATATCTTCAACCAATGTGATAACGCCATCAGCATCAGCTGCAGGAAAAACATCAGCCGCAGTCAAATAATTAGTCGCAGCAAAGACATTAAAGCTCATCGTGCTAAGTACTATTGCTACGCAAAGTACCATAGCCAGAATCTTTTTAAGTTTCAACTTAAAAATACCTCCTTAAATAGATTTTGCGAAAATTCCGCTTTCGCTTCGGGCAGAGAATAAATATAACATTATTCTGTCGTTCTCTGCGATATAGACAGAATAATGTTTTAAAACCTTTTATTCACCTCCGTGGTACTGTAAAATAGGTATTACATAAATTAAGTGAGAGGGGGGGAGGGCGGTAATATTTTTGTGTATTTAATAGATTAAGAAAGAAAGTTTATACCGCCCGCCATATAATTAATCAGCAAAAGCTGAAGAATTATCTGAAAAATCTGCCTACCAACGGTATAGAACTTAAATACAACCGTCTTAATTTTCTTTTCCAACGGAAATACTCATTACCATAACTTCGTGCCATTTCCATTTTTATGTAATCTCTTTCTTCCTTAAATGGAAGATATACATTTATAAAAAACGCGAGTATCAAAATAGATAATATAGATACTATAATTATTGCTATCAATATTTCTTCATTAAATAAAGTGTCTGTGCTATAGTCCAAGTTTTTTTGCCCGCTTTCTATTGCTTGTCCTTAAATTTTTGTCATTTGCTTTTACACATCGGAGCAGAGTCTTACTTACTTTCTTCTCCGCTAAGTATGGACAACAGTTTACTTTTTGCCCTTTGGTTTTCTGTTTCAGGTTCTGTATCTGCAAAACAGGAAATTACTTCGTTCCATTCATCGATGGGTGCTAAGCCGCTTGGAACTCTTTCTTCAATTAATTCTGCTAATCTTTTTTTCTTTTCTGCCGACAAATCCTTTAATTCACTGTCGTGTTCGCATTGTGCCTGTACTTTTATTGCACTGATTAATCTCATAGTTTGCGCCTCCAAATAGTATTTGCTGATAATGGTACTGCTCTATATATCTATTTTTTCTATTATTCTTTCATATAGATTTTCAAGCAGCATTTGCGTTTTTTCGCTATCATCCCATATTGCATAATCAATTACAAATGCAATAATAGAATATATAAAAACCTCTGCTTGCAAATGAGTACAGCCAAAAATTTTCATAATCTCTTCTGCATATTTTTCATAAAGAAGCCTGAAATCTTTAGATTTCTCTCTCATACGCTTACCGAACACCGGGCTGGTGGTAATCTGGATTGCGAGTCGAAGCTCATACTTGTATTTTTCAACCTCATCCAAAAACGTGTCAAAATACTTTCGCACGTCATCTGTGTGGTTGATAGTAAATATGAAAAGTGCATCAACTACCTTAGATAATCCATACTTTCCTGCACTTATCCATATATCGTCTTTGTTTTCAAACCAGTAGTAAAGACTGCTTTGTGCAAGCTTTGCTTCTCTGCACAAATCTCCTATAGATGCGTTTGTAAGCCCGGTTCTTAAAAGGTAGTCCCATGTGGTTGTGATAATTGCTTTCTTCTTGTCGGACATATTGTAACTGTCCATACATATTCAACCCTTTCCTTTGAATTTATTACCACATTTAGCCATAGTGTAATGCTCGTTACAAGTGGTGTGAAAAAAAATATGCCTTGCAACATAATCGAAATTATGTTGCAAGGCAAAAACATTCTGACATAAAAAAGGACACTATTTATCCCATGGCATATTCTATTTATTTAAAAAAGAGCATAAGAATAAGACCGGTTTTGTTAAAGTTGTGTAATCGGTCTGTTTTGTCATGCTGTTTTTTGATGCATATTGATATTTTTTATAAAGATATTCGTAAATCATTGACAAACACTCCTGAACATGTTATAATATGTACGCTGTAGATATTGAATTCGGCTATAAAATATCACATAATTTCGATTATGTGTAGATTGTCTTACCACATAATTTCGATTATGTGGTTTTTTGTTTTATATCCTTAAAAGTCCGAGACTTTGAATTTGACGACGGTGTATGTCGCCTGTTTCCATAGTGTATATACGCGTTGTATTTACACTTGAATGTCCTAAAATATCGGCTAAGCGCACAATATCTTTTTGTATGGAATAATAGGTGCGGGCGAATAAGTGTCTGAGATTATGCGGAAAAACTTTTTCCTTATCAACATCAGCACTTTCGCATAATGCCTTCATCATTTTCCATATTGCACTTCTATCAAGCGGTTTTCCTGTTTTCGTTATGAATATGGAGCCACTTGTTATTTTTTGCTCTTTTGCATATCGCAACAGCGTTTTACAAAGCTTCTTTGGTAAAATTACTACACGGACCTTGCCTTTTAGGTTGATATTTGCTCTTTTTACATTTGCAGCTTCGACTGTTATATACTGCAATTCAGATACCCTGATTCCGCTTGAGCAGATTGTTTGCATAAGCAAATATAATCTTTCGTTGCTTTTTTTCTTTGCAGCATCTAAAAGTCTTTCGTACTCAGACTTAGTAAGCTCTTTTTCCTTTTGTGCAAAAATCTGTTTTTGAATTTTTAACGTTTTAACCTTAAGGTCGTACCAATGGTTAAATTCAAAAAAACTATTAAGCGAGGACAATACAGAGTTTACAGACGCCGGGGCAAATTTACCTTTGAGATATTCTTTGTAGCAAAGAACCTTTCGTTTGTCGATTTCTTCTTCTTTGACCCATTCAAAAAAGGCTCTTATATCACGCATATATTTGTCTAACGTGGCACTAGCCTTTTCTTCTTCAATCAAATGGTTTTCAAAATTTTTGATTCGTGCCAGGGATATTGTTTTATTCATTTTAACAACTTCCTTTCTTATTTATATATTGTATCACAAAATATAATAATATTCGATGAAGTTGCCAATAATTTACTGTTTATCTTAAATAATCTGATTATTTTATATATTGTACCGCCTTTTATTTATTTAATATACATTACATCGTCTAAAGATTATATCACTAAACATTTAAATGTCAACTGTTTTTGCTAATTTTATTGACGAATTTGACATTGTGTTGTACAATACTAATGAGGGAGTGATTTTGTTGGATTTATATAAAGACTTGATTCGCAAGAGAATAAAAGAAAAATTCAACACTATTGAGAATTTTTCAAAACATACAAATATTCCGCGTACAACGGTTAATTTTATTTTAAAAAACGGCGTGTCATTATCTAATTATGGTATGGTAAGTAAAATTTTAAAAAAACTCGACATCTATCCTGTTAATGAACATCCTGTTGTCATTGATGATGGGGTGCTTGATTTTATAAAAATCTACAGTTCGCTCGACGATATTGGAAAGCATACTGTGACCTCAGTGGCAGAAACTGAGTATAGACGGCTTCATCCTGATTTTTTAGAAGAAGCGATTATTGCTGCATACGGAAGTATAACTTCAGGCAAGCCCTTAACAGATGAAGAGAAAATAATTATGGATATAGTTGACAAAATAAAAAAGGATAACAATGACAAATAACTCAGCAAAGCATATAGCTCTTAAAATACTAATTAAACACAAATGCTACTCATTGAATAAATATACTGATTTAAAACGCATTATTGAGTGTAATCAGTTTACTATTATTGAGTACAAAAAACATACCAATTCAGAACCTGTATCTGAGCTTATAAAAAGATTAAACCTTGAGAATGAAATTGAGCAAAACGACTCTTTCTTATATATAAACAACAACCTGAAATTAGTATTTATAAATACAGGTATTTCTGATGAAGACAAGTGCGCTCTTTTACGTCATGAACTCGGACACATATGTGACCCTGATTTAAAAAATGATAATTTACCAAACTCCAGAATAAAAAGAGAAGAGTTTGCAAATGAATTTTCATGTTTTGCTAAAAATCCCGGCATTTGTTTTATGATTTATGTTTTTTTAATAAAAAAATGGAAATTATTAGCTGGTGTAACGGCATTAATATCTTGTATTTTAGCGTGCTTATTTATAATTAATACACCAACCATTCCACCAGCAAAGCCTGTAGCAAACGATGCATCAGCCAATGTATCTTATGATGGTGCATATTATGTAACACCATCTGGCAAAAAATATCATAAAAAACACTGTATTATTATTAAGTATAAAAATAATTTGAGCCAAATTACATTAAACGAAGCTATAAATGACGGGTACAAACCATGTATGATATGTAATCCACAAGAATAAATAAATTTATTGATGACTTTTAATAAAAACAACCTCTGTCTTTGTGCAATTGCAAAGTCGGAGGTTGTTTTTATCATTCTATCACAAGTTCACGTCTGCTTCAAAAAGTGTAATTATTCTTTTGATAATTGCATATTGACATATAGGAGGAAGTGTTATATAATACATTTGAACAATCGTTCAAGTGTTTGTTTTAAGGAGATGGAAATATGGGAGATTTTTGCGAATATATGCACGTTCACGAAGAAATTGTGGAGTCTGTGCGAAAGAATTTGCCTGATGAAGAAGAGCTTTTTGATTTGGCAGAGTTTTATAAGGTATTTGGCGACAGCACGAGAATAAAAATATTGTATGTGCTTTTCGAAGCGGAAATGTGTGTATGTGACATCGCTCAGCTTTTGAATATGACAGTTTCTGCAATATCGCATCAGCTAAGGGTTTTAAAAAATGCAAGGCTCGTAAAACAAAGGCGCGAAGGCAAAACGGTTTTTTATTCGCTTTCTGATGACCATGTAAGAAATATTATCAGTATGGGTGTTGAGCATATAGAAGAATAAAAGGAGAATATCGCTATGAAAAAGACATTTTTAATTGAAGATTTAGAGTGCGCACATTGTGCGGCAAAAATGGAAGAAGCAGTAAAAAAGCTTGATGGTGTTGTTGGTGCAAGTGTAAATTTTATAAAGTCAAATATCACAATAGAAGCAGACGACTCTGTTTTTGATGTGGTTTTAAAGCAGGCAATAAAGGAATGCAAAAAAATTGAGCCTGATGCACAAATAGTAGTATAGGGGAGCAGATTATGAGCAAAAAACAAAAAAGAGAGCTTAAAAAAATCGTGATTTCTGCTGTGTTTTTTGTGGGTGCATTTTTTGTAAAAAAAGTGAGTATTTTTGGCATTTCTCTGTTGTTTTTCTTTTCTGCAGCAACATTTTTGATATGTGGCTGGGAAAGTGTAGTGCGAGCTATAAAAAATTTAGTGCGGTTAAACCCGTTAGATGAGCACCTATTAATGAGCGTGGCAGCTGTTGGTGCGTTTTTCATAGGCGAGGCTTTGGAAGGTGCTGCTGTAATGCTGTTTTACAGAATTGGGGAGCTTTTTCAAAGCGTTGCTGTTTCAAAGAGCCGTAAATCGATAGCGGCACTTGCTGATATTGCGCCTGAGTTTGCTTGTGTTTTTCGTGATGGAAAATATGTAGAGCTTGACCCGTCTGATGTTTTGGTTTCGGATAAGCTTTTAATAAAGCCTGGCGAAAGAGTTCCTGTTGACTGTAAGGTTATAAGCGGTTCTTCGGATATTGACACAAAAGCCGTAACAGGCGAGGGCTTGCCTGTGGCGGTGGCAGCTGACAGTGAAATTGTAAGCGGCAGCGTGAATTTAAGCGGTGTTTTGTATGCTGAAGCGTTATCTACATATAAAAATTCAACAGTTGCAAAAATTTTGGAAATATGCGAAAATGTGTCATCAAGAAAATCAAAATACGAAAGCTTTATTCATAGGTTTGCAGTTGTTTACACACCTTTTGTTGTATGTTCTGCATTTCTTCTGGCAGTTGTGCCAAGTCTTATTTTTGGCACGCCATCAGAATGGGTAAGGCGCGCACTTACATTTTTAGTCATTTCATGTCCGTGTGCTTTGGTTATATCTGTGCCGTTGGCATTCTTTGCAGGACTTGGCAGAGCATCGTCGTTGGGTATCTTAATTAAAGGATCTAACTTTTTGGAAACGCTTTCTATGGCTGATACTGTCGTTTTCGATAAAACAGGCACACTTACATCGGGTGGTTTTTTTGTAACCGATATTATAGGGGAAAATAAAGAAGAGATTTTAAAATTGGCAGCTTCGGCAGAAATCTATTCAAACCATCCTGTATCGTGTGCTGTAAAATCAGCATATAGCGGGGAACTGATAAATCTATCAGACGTAAAGGAGTTGGCAGGATTTGGTGTTTGTGCCGAAAGCGATGTTGGAACTATTTTGGTTGGCAACAGGCGGTTAATGGAAGAATACAATATCACTTATAAAGAAGCAGATACACCCGGAACTGCAGTTTATATAGCAAAAGATACAAAATTTTTAGGCACGATAATCGTTAGTGATAAAGTAAAGAAAAATGCAGGTGCAGCCATTAAAATTCTTAAAAAAATAGGAATAAAAAAGACATATATCCTAACTGGTGACAAATTAAGTGCTGCTAAGGCTGTTCAAAAAGAAGTGGGAGCAGATGAGCTTTTTTCAGAGCTTTTGCCACAGGATAAGGTTGCAGCTATGGAGAAAATAATGAAAGAGTCAAAGGCTGTGATTTTTGCAGGAGACGGCATAAACGACGCACCTGTTATGGCAATGGCTGATGTTTCGATTTCTATGGGGCAGCTTGGTCAGGATGCAGCCATTGAAGCGTCGGATGTCGTATTGACAGACGATAATTTAGAAAAAATTCCCAAAGCAATAGCAATTTCTAAAAAAACAGTTTCTGTTGCTTCGGCGAACATCATTTTTTCAATCGGTGTTAAGCTTTTTGTGTTATTACTTGGTGCCTTGGGCTTTGCAAACATCTGGGCGGCGGTTTTCGCTGATGTTGGAGTTTGTGTTATAGCCATTTTAAATTCAGTGCGATTACTAAATGAAAAACTAATAAAATTTTAGCAATTAAAACTTGGGGTAAACCCCAAGTTTTAATTGCTTTTAGTGGCGTTATATGTTAAAATTAAATCATAATTATGAGAATAAGGGGAGCATCAAATGGCGAAACTTACATTTTTAGGCGGAATACATCCATCGGGCATGAAAAGTGCCACAGAAAATAAGTCACTTGTTCACTTAAATGCCCCAGAGCTTTTATATTTTCCGTTAAGTCAACATATAGGCGCACCGCTTAAACCATTGGTTTCTGTTGGAGACAAGGTGTTAAAAATGCAAAAAATAGCAGACAGCGAGGCATTTATGTCGGCACCACTGCATTCATCTGTTTCTGGTAAGGTAGTGGATATTGGTTTTTATTTAAACCACACAAATTCTAAGGTTCCTACAATCGTTATTGAGAATGACGGAAATGATGAGTGCGCTGAGCCTATACACAATAAAGATATAAACAATTTAACACCTGAAGAAATGCGAAAAATTATTCGTGAAGCAGGTATTGTCGGTATGGGTGGCGCGGGTTTTCCGACACACGTTAAGTTAACGCCCCCTGATGATAAAAAAATCACAGATTTAATAATAAATGCCGCCGAGTGCGAGCCATATTTAACAGCGGACAGACGTGTAATTTTAGAAATGGCAGATGACGTAATTGGTGGAATTTTAGCGGTAATGCGGATGCTTGATTTAGATAAATGTGTTATCGGTATTGAAGATAATGCCCCTGAAGCTATAAAGCTTTTGGAAGAAAAAACAAAGGGCACGAAAATTTCTGTTCAGGTGTTAAAGAAAAAGTACCCGCAGGGCTCGGAAAAGCAGATAATAAATGCAATTACTAAAAAGGAAGTGCCATTGGGAAGCTTGCCTATGGATGTTGGTTGCATTGTTATAAATGTCGGCACAGTTGCTGAAATTTATAGAGCGCTATACAATGGAATTCCGCTCCACAAAAGAATTGTTACTGTTTCGGGCGATGCTGTTAAAAATCCATCTAATATATATGCCCATATCGGCACGCCGTTTAAGCATTTAACGGTTTCCTGCAGTGGCTTTATAAAAGAGCCGCATAAAATTATTATGGGTGGCCCTATGATGGGTATAGCGGGAATTAATTTAGACATTCCCGTAGTTAAGGGAACATCAGGACTTTTATTGTTCAGCGAAAAATATGCTAAAGGGTACGAAGAATCAAACTGTATCCGTTGCGGAAAGTGTGTTTCGGTATGCCCTATGAAGCTTATTCCTACAACGCTTGACCTTTACAGCAGAAGGGGCGATACAGAAGTTTTAGTTAAAAATAATATTATGAATTGTATGGAATGTGGGTCGTGTACGTATGTTTGCCCATCCAAACGATATTTGGTGCAATCAATTCGCGTTGGAAAACAGCTTGTAAATGCAAAAAGAGTAAAGGAGGCGGAAAAATAATGGAAAATATGATAGTTTCAGCGTCTCCGCATATAAGGTCTGCTAAAACTTCCGCAGGCATTATGCGTGATGTTTTAATAGCCTTAATTCCTGCGCTTATATGCTCAATCATTTTCTTTGGGGTAAGGTCTTTATTTATTACAGCTTTGTGTGTGCTGTTCTCGGTTTTTGCAGAATTCTTATGGCAGAAAATATGCAAAAGAGCAATCACAATTTCTGACGGCACAGCAGCAGTTACAGGTGTGCTTTTAGCATTTAATTTACCGGTTTCTGCCCCCTGGTGGGTATGTCTTATTGGCTCGCTTGTTGCAATAATTATAGCAAAGCAGTTTTTTGGTGGTGTGGGGCATAATTTTATGAACCCTGCTTTAGTGGGAAGAGCATTTTTACTTGCTTCTTGGCCCGTTATTATGACAAAATGGACCGCCCCCTTTACAACCCGCTTTTTTATACCGGCAGACGTTGTGTCATCGGCAACGCCTCTGGCGATTTTAAAGAGTGGTACAGGTGAAATGCCGGGAATACTTAATATGTTTTTGGGAAATGTAGGCGGTTGCTTAGGTGAAACGTCAGCACTTGCTATTTTAATTGGTGGAATTTATTTAGTATCAAGAAAAGTAATTACCTTAAGAATTCCGCTTTCATATATCCTAACAGTTGCAGTACTTTCGTTCGTTTTCCCGAATGTTGGCTTTAGTAGTACAGAGAGTGTTTTAATAAACTTACTCAGCGGCGGTTTAATGCTTGGTGCGTTTTTTATGGCAACCGATTACGTAACATCGCCAATTACTAATAAGGGACAAATCATTATGGGTATAGGATGTGGAATTTTGACCTTTGTTATAAGGCGATTTGGTGCATATCCTGAGGGCGTGAGCTATTCAATTCTTTTGATGAATGTGGCAACACCTTTAATTGACAGATTTACACAGCCGAAGCCTTTCGGTGCGAGGGGGGCAAAAAATAATGCAGAATAACGAAAAACCTATTGTACTTTCCTCGGTTTTACTTATTATTTCAGTAATTGTGGCATTGTTGCTTGCCTTTACAAATTCTGTTACAAAGGATAAAATCGCACAAAACGCACAAAAAGAGCAAGACGCGGCAAAGCAGGAGGTTTTGTCGGTAGCTAAGGAATTTAAAGATGAAAATTATTCCGATGATTTAGTTAAAGCAGTATTTAGCGGAAAAGATGAAAACGGCACTTTTGTTGGCTGGTGTGTAAATGTTACACCAGGCGGATACGGTGGTGTTATTGATATGATGGTGGGTATTACTGCCGACGGCAAGCTCTCAGGTGTTAAGGTTGTTTCAAATTCAGAAACTGCAGGTCTGGGTGCAAAATGCACAGACAGCGAATTTTCAAATCAATTTAAAGGGAAAAGTGCGCCAATTTCAGTAATTAAAAACGGCACACCAAAAGAAAGCGAAATTGTAGCCATAACAGGCGCGACTGTTACGAGCAAAGCAGTAACATCGGGCGTTAATGCGGCATTTGATGCAATACAAAAGCAGGGAGGTGCCGAAAATGAGTAATTTTAAGGAACTGACCAAAGGGCTATTAAAGGAAAATCCAATATTCGTGCAATTTTTGGGAATGTGCGCAACTCTGGCTGTTTCAACATCGGTTATAAATGGTATAGGAATGGGGCTTTCTACAACTGTGGTTTTGGTGGCTTCAAACATCATAATTTCTTTAATGAGAAAATTTATACCAAACAAGGTTCGAATAGCGGCGTATATTATAGTAATTGCGGGCTGTGTTACGGCGGTTGAAATGGCACTAAAGGCCTTTGTTCCTGAAATCTCAAAATCGCTGGGGATTTTTATTCCCCTAATTGTTGTAAATTGTATAATATTAGGAAGAGCTGAAGCCTTTGCATCTAAAAACGGAGTTTTAAAATCGGCTTTAGACGGCATAGGAATGGGCTTAGGCTTTACCCTGGCACTTTGCATTTTGGGCACCATTCGTGAGATTTTAGGAAACGGCACATTCTTGGGAATACAGGTTTTCACAGATAGCTTTCAGCCTGCAACAATTTTAATTTTACCCCCAGGTGCATTTATCGTTTTGGGGTGTGTGCTTGCTGTAATTAACGTAGTTTCTTTAAAGCAAAAAGAAAGGAGTGATGACTAATGGCACTTTTAGGAAAACTCGTGCTCCTTTCTTTAACTACAATTTTAGCAAACAATTATGTTTTAGTTAAATTTTTAGGTATCTGTCCGTTTTTGGGTGTATCTAAAAAGGTTGGAACAGCAGTAGGTATGAGCGTTGCTGTTACGTTTGTTATGACAGTAGCTTCTGTTGTTACATATTTTGTTCAAAAGCTGTTGGTCAGCTTCGGTATTGAATATATGCAAACTGTGGCGTTTATTTTAGTAATTGCCGTTTTAGTTCAGGTTGTTGAAATGGCAATCCAGAAATTTTCGCCTGCACTTTATGGTGCGCTGGGTATTTATTTGCCCTTAATTACTACAAACTGTGCCGTTTTGGGCGTGGCTCTTTTAAATGTTCAGGAGGGCTACGACTTTGTGCATACTTTAGTTTACAGCTTCTCTGCAGGTCTATCGTTTATGCTTGCAATCGTTTTATTTGCAGGTGTTCGTGAAAGATTAGAAACGTCAGATATTCCAAAAGCCCTGCAGGGCTTCCCGATAGCACTCGTTACCGCAGGTCTTTTAGCGTTAGCGTTTTTAGGCTTTTCGGGAATGAGCTTTTAAGGGGGAGTTACTATGAACATTTTAATACCAATTATAGTATTAGGCGTTATGGGCGGTGCATTTGGAGTTTTATTAGGTGTCGCTGCTAAGGTTTTTCGTGTTGCAAAAGATGAAAAGCTTGAAAAAATAGGCGAGCTCCTTGCAGGTGCGAACTGTGGCGGATGCGGTTATCCGGGTTGTTCAGGCTTTGCTGAAGCACTATGCACAGGTGTTGCAAATGTTTCCGATTGCCCTACAACAAAAGATGAAAATAAACAAAAAATCGCAGAGCTTTTAGGTGTTTCGGTTGGAGAAAAGAGCCCCGTGGTTGCTATGGTTATGTGTAGCGGAACTTGCTCTAATGTTGTTTTAAATCATCAATACGAAGGAATAACCGATTGTGTTGCGGCAGCCCGATATGGCGGAAGCGACAAGGCGTGTTCGTATGGTTGTATTGGCTTTGGAAGCTGTGCACATGTTTGTCCGTTTGGTGCTATTTCAATTCAAAATGATGTAGCTGTTGTGGATTCTGACAAATGTGTTGCCTGCGGAGCGTGTGCTGAAATTTGTCCGCATAACGTTATTAAGCTTGTTGAAAAGAAACAGAGAACCTTTGTTAAATGCGTGTCAAAGGAAAAAGGAGCAAATATTAAAAATATATGCTCAGCAGGGTGTATTGGGTGTAAAATCTGTGAAAAAAATTGCCCGAAGGATGCAATACACGTGGTAGATAACGTTGCACAAATTGATTATACAAAATGTGTAAACTGCGGAATTTGTGCAAGTAAATGCCCGAAAAAAATCATTGACTTTGCAAAGATTGACGGCACGAAGCCGTATGTGAAAACAGAAAGTGAAGAATAACAAAAGAGGCTTTAGCAAAATGCTACAGCCTCTTTTGTTCGTTAACAAGCATTATGAGGTGTGAATGATATAAATAAAAAATAATCAACAACAAATTTATATTGTAATTTGTTATTTTTAATGATATAATAGTTTATGATAGATACTATTTACAATAAAATATTGCATAAAGAATAAACTCAAAGTGTACGCTATAGGTAAAAGCGTACGCTCTGTTAATTTTACTTTGAGTTTGTTTTTTGCAACTATTGTAAAAGTAGTGTCTATCAACCTATTCAGAGTTAGTACGTTTTTCGGTGTGTAACCCTGATGGGTTGCACACTTTTTTAATTAAGGAGCATTTTATGCAAAATAAGCTAATTATAAATATAAAAAGATGCCTATGTACAATATTAAGAGTATTTACAAAAAAAGAAATTTATGTTGATATAACAGGAGTTATTCTTACCCCTGGAAACTGCGGAAAGGATTGTAGAGGGAATGGAAAACATACCACAATATTTGGAGAAGAAATTGAATGTTGTTGTGATGAATGTGCATATATGATGGATTGTCTGTTTAATCCTAGTTATGACAAGTGCTCAAAATGTAGGGAAGAGGATTGTCCTTATTTTAATGCCGATGATGAAAGTGAAGAATAAAGGAGCTGTAGCAAAATGAAATTCATTTTGCTACAGCTCCTTATTGTATTGCCAAGCTGTTGTTTAATAGTGTTGAGCTATATAAAAATAACACATCAGCATTTTTGTCAAACTCTATAAACTGTCCTAAAAAATCGCTTTTTACATACCTTGTGTCAATTACCGTTACTTTATCATAATTTTTTAAAAACAATGGTGCTATTGATGAGCCAAAGGAATCTCTGAAAAGTATAAGGTGGTTTTTAAAATTTCCTGACGCATTTTCTAAGGTCACCAAAGGCATCGTGCCTGATAAAAACATCTCATAGGGGTCTTTGCCGTTAGCCTTTTGTAAGTTGTACATAGTGCCGACCTTGGGCATTCCCGTGTCGTAATAGGTAACAATTGCGTTATCTATTGTGTCGTTTGTAAGATATTTTATGGTATCGGCCGGGAAATTCAGAGCATACTGACCACTATACACGCCATAAAAAGGATTATCTAATGTGTTTTCTTTATATGAGTCGCCGTTTACATCTTTTCCCATAGCAGATGACAAATATTCTGCTATATCTGTAATTTTTTCCTGCTTCCAGTGAGTATCCGTGGTGTAGTAGTCATCAGCTGAAAGTAAATCATAAATATCCACATATTCCATAAAATCAACTTTTTTGCTCATCCTGTCAGCAAAGCCAACGTAATCTAATGACGGATAACCATTGCTGTTTGCCAGAAACATATTCTTGTCAGGAATAATAGAAAAATAGATTTTGTTATCCTTTAGATATTTATTATAAATATAGGTAAAGCGTTCGGCAGCGTGATTCATCATTTCTTCTGATTCTGAAGCGTCAATTTTAGAAATATGCCCGTTTTCTATAAACAATCCGTTGTTATCAGCTTTCCCTAAAAGTCTGTGAGCAATAAAGGTTTTTATGGCTCTTAAAGTATCTCTTTTGGGGAATTGGTCAGTTGTATAGCTTTCAAAGCCGGACGAAAATTCGCCCGATAAAATAGCTTCTGCACTCGTATCTGGAAATTGCGCAAGCTCGCGCCTTTCACTAACAGAGTGCGACTCTGCAGGGGTAGCTATGCAAACAGCTGTAACAAAGAGAGTGAATATTGAAAAAACAACTGTCATTATTATATTTTTAATATTATTTTTCATAGCAAACCTCCTTAAAACCTGAAGTACAAAAATGGATTAAATGAGCCGTCAACCAAAAAGGCTGTGATGGCAACTAAAACAGCGAGCAACACTGGAATTTCCAACGCGTTTACTATTTTTGTGGCGGTGTTGTTATTTGATGTCAGCTTTTTATAAACGTATTTAGGCAATGGTGTTGCACCGACTATGGCGATTGAAAAAATTACGGCGTAATTTTTTAGCTGATAGAAAAATTCCTGTGAGATGAGTGGAATTTTTCCTGCACCGAACAAGCCGCCAACGCGCGATATTGCTTCTTGTGCACTGTTTCCTGAAAAAATCATAAACGAAACAGTAACTAAAAACAGGGTGTATATATGACCTAAAGCTTTGGATTTTTTTAAAAAACCTCTCAAGAAAAGCTTTTCTAATGTTAAAAATACGAAAAAGAATAGTCCCCACAAAACGAAATTCCACTCAGCACCATGCCAAAATCCTGTTAAAAACCAGACAATAAAAAGGTTTATAATTAATCGTGGTTTTTCAACTCTGCTGCCTCCCAATGGAAAGTAAACATAGTCACGAAACCAGGAGCCAAGTGACATATGCCATCTGCGCCAGAATTCCGAAATGCTTTTTGAAATAAAGGGGTAGTTAAAGTTTTCTAAAAAGTCAAAGCCAAATATTTTACCAAGCCCTATAGCCATATCTGAATATCCTGAAAAGTCAAAGTAAATGTGCAGCATATAGCAAACGGCAAACAGCCAGTAAAAAGCAACCGACACATCGCTGCTTTTATAAAACGCTTCGCAAAGCTCGCCTAAGGTATTTGCGATGAGCACTTTTTTACCCAAGCCTAAAATAAAGCGTCTTATACCAAGGGCAATTTTAGAAAAATCGTGAGTACGGCTGACTAATTGCTTGGCAACGTCTTTATACCTTACGATAGGACCTGCAATAAGCTGGGGAAAAAGTGCTATATATGTTCCTAAGGTTAAAGGATTTTTTTGCGCAGGAACTTCGTTTCGGTAAACATCTACTGTATAGCTTAATATCTGGAACGTATAAAAGCTTATACCAATAGGTAATGCGATTTTTAAGGCAGGCACAGAAATGCCTGTGATTTTAGCGAAATTTTCCACGAAAAATCCTGCATATTTAAAGTACAAAAGTCCCAAAAGCGTGAGTATTACTGAAATTACAAGATATACTTTTTTTAAATTTTTATTTTTTGCTTTTTCAATGAGTAAACCGAAAATGTAGTTAACAATGATTGTTGCAACCATTAAAAAAACACACTTTGGCTCTCCCCAGGCGTAAAAGAACAGGCTGACAATTAAAAGCCAAAGGTTTTTTAAAGCTTTTGGTGCTATAAAGTAAACGATGAGCACCAGGGGAAGAAAGTAATATAAAAATGTGATACTTGAAAATAGCATAACATACTCCTTGTTTTAAAAAAGCGGACGGTTTTATTTTCCGTCCGCTTTGTTTGTTTTATTCTTCAAATGCTTTAGGGCACATTACAAAGAACACCTTGTTTCCTGACTGTCCTGTTACCATTTCCTCTGCTTCAACGCAAATGTTCCAGCGTAGGTTTGCGTTATTTCTTAAATTAGCTATGAAATCTGAAGCCGATACGCCGTCTTCTAATTCAAAAACGTAGCCTATAAATGCAATAGAACCAATCATAGGACCGAATGTTGCACCTGATTTAAAGCCTTTTACTTCGTAATTATCAAAGCCTGATAAAAGTCCGGGCTCAACTTCCATAGCACCCGCCATAAAGGGAAGACTTCCGCCGTTGGCGATTGAGTTTGCTATGTCATAGGCTGAGTTAGAACCCGCTTTTGACTTAAATTCTGCTAAAAGCTTTGTGCCAACTGTTTTAGGTGTTTCGGCAGGTTTTTCTGCAGGTTTCTGTTCAGCGGGCTTTTCAGCAGGCTTTTGCTCTGCTGGTTTTTTGTTTGGAGCTTCTTCCTTTTCTTCGGGAAGCTCTTCTGCTGGTTTATCTTCTGTTTCTTCTGAAACATCAGGTGTCACATTTTCTGTGATTTGTGAGTTTTGCTCGTCGTTTGTTGCAGGCTCTGTTTTTCCGCAGGCGGAAATGCCCAAAACCATAACTAAAGCCAAGAGTAGTGACAGTAATTTTTTCATAAAATCTTACCTTTCTGCCCACAAAAATATTTTAACGTTTACTTTACGTGGGCAGAAAAGAAACGCGTTAAATTCAAACCTTAAACCTTACCTTTGGCACAGTAAGGGAGAATGATTTTCTCGGCTTTATTATAGCAACAGAACATCGTTTTGTCAATATAAAAATTTTGGATGCAGTCTTTTAAAAGACTGCATCCAAATATGCATTGTTATAATTCAATAGGTTTCGTGTGCCAGATGTTTTGTGCATAATCTGTTACACTTCGGTCAGATGCAAACATTCCTGCATTTGCAATATTTGCAAGTGACATTTTTGTGAATTTGTCACAATCGCTGTAAGATGCCAGAACTTCTTCGTGAGCATTACAGTATGATTCAAAGTCAGCTAAATTCATATATGGGTCAGAATTTAGGAGATATTTGTAAATAGAATCAAAGTTTTTGCCCATAATTCCGTTTTTAATAAAGTCAACCACACGGCGTATTCTTGGGTTGTTTTCGTAGTATGCTTTAGGACTATAACCACTTCTTGCAAGGTTATTAACCTCTTCTGTGCTCATACCGAAAATGAATATATTGTCGCTTCCGACACATTCAGAAATTTCAACATTTGCACCATCCATAGTACCGAGTGTTACAGCACCGTTAAGCATAAGCTTCATATTTCCAGTACCTGAAGCTTCCTTGCCTGCCTGTGAAATTTGTTCGCTGATGTCGGCTGCAGGAATGATGATTTCAGCAAGTGACACTTTATAATCTGAAATAAATACAACCTTTACAAAATCACGAACATCGGGGTCGCGCTCAATCATTTCAGACAATGCACAAATTAAACGTATAATTTCTTTTGCCATAAAGTATCCTGCCGATGCCTTTGCCGCAAAAATAAATGTCTGCGGATGTGGGCGGTAGCCGTCATATTTAATGCGCAAATAAAGGTCAATAATGTGCAACGCGTTCAAAAGCTGACGCTTGTACTCGTGGAGTCTTTTTACCTGAATATCAAAAATTGAGTCGCAATTAAGCTCAATGCCGTTCTTTTTGGAAACATACTCAGCAAGACGTTTTTTGTTCGCTTTTTTAATTTCACGCAGACAAGCTAAAACATTTTTGTCGTCTTTAAAATCGTTAAATTTTTCAATGTTTTTTAAGCTCTTTTTAAAGCTGTTGCCTATTTTTTCGCATAACAGCTCAGAAAGCAACGGGTTTGCCTGACAGAGCCAGCGTCTGTGTGTAATACCGTTTGTAACATTTGTAAATTTATTTGGATAAACTTTGTTAAAATCGCGGAATGTATCTGCCTTTAAAATTTCTGAATGAAGCTTTGAAACGCCATTCACACTGTAACTTCCTGCAATACAAAGGTTTGCCATTTTAACCATTCCGCCCTCGATAATTGCCATGTTATTAATATTTACGGCAAATTCAGGATGGTTTTCGTAGATGTAGCTGCAGAAACGGCGGTTGATTTCTTCGATGATTGTGTAAATTCTCGGAAGATGTGATTTTACTAAATCAACAGACCATTTTTCTAATGCCTCACTCATAACTGTGTGGTTTGTATATGCGAGTGATTCTGCTGTGATTTCCCAGGCCTTATCCCATTTATAGCCGTAATCGTCCATTAAAATTCTCATAAGCTCGGGCACACAAAGTGACGGATGTGTGTCGTTTATGTGAATTAACACTTTATCTTTAAAGTTATCAAAGGTTTTGTAGCGTTTGTAGTGCTCCTTTGTGATTTGCTGCAACGATGCACTAACAAAGAAATACTGTTGCTTTAATCTTAATGATTTTCCTTCGTAGGTGTTGTCAGCAGGGTATAAAACCTTGGAAATAGAAGATGCAATAGCCTCATTTTCGGTGGATTTTACGTATTCGCCCTTTGAAAAAAGGTCCATATTAAAGCCTGATGTGGCTTTTGCGCTCCATAGTCTTAATGAGTTTACAGCATCTGTGTCGTAGCCTGAAATAAACAAGTCATAGGGTGTAGCAATAATGCTCACATAATCTGTATGCTCAGTTTTTAAGCCTTCATCAGTCCAGTTTTCGTGAACATTTCCAAAGAAATGAACTTCAACTTCTTCGTCATATCGTGGATTTAACCAATAGCCTGCTTTATCAATCCAGCTGTCAGGAAATTCGTTTTGCCAGCCGTCAATAATAACCTGCTTAAAAATACCGAATTCGTATCTTATTGAAAAGCCTGTAACGGGGTAGCCAAGCGTTGTCAATGAGTCCATATAGCAAGATGCAAGACGTCCTAAGCCGCCATTACCCAAGCCAGCATCGGGCTCCATCTCATAAAAATCTTCAATATTTAAATCGGCTGTTAAAAGATATTTTTTAATATCTTCTTCAACACCCAGGTTCCAAAGGTTATTTTTTAAAGATGTGCCAACCAAAAATTCCATTGACATATAGTAAACCTGTTTTGCTTCCTGTTCACGAACCTTTTTAGTAAAAGCTGCACGTTTTTCAGCTAATACGGAGTTTGTGGAAACCATTAATGCCTCGTATATCTGACGCGGATTTGCGCTTTTTATATCTGTTCCAAAGTTTACTTCTAAAATTTTTTCAATATTTTCTTTAATTTTTCCGGATAATTTGTTCATTTTTTTCCCTTACCTTGATAAAATTTCTTTGTATATTTCTATATATTGCTCAGCGGGCTTTTTCCAGCTGAAATCTTGTGACATTGCATTTTTTCTCAAAGCACGCCACAAAGGCTTATTATTATAAAGCTCAATAGCACGGCGTACGGCGTCTAACATATCATAAGCGTTAAAGCTCTGGAATGTAATTCCTGTACCTTCTTTTGTTTCGGGGTTAAAAGGTAAAACAGTATCCTTTAAACCGCCTACGGTATGCACAATAGGAATAGTGCCGTAGCGCATGGCAATGAGCTGTGAAAGACCGCAAGGCTCTGATTTTGAAGGCATTAAAAACATATCTGCGCCTGCATAGATTTTTTGAGCTATTGCCCCTGAAAAACCAACATAACCACGAATTTTGTCGTGATGATTTTGTTCCCAGTCGTATAAAAATCCTTCGAAGTTGCTGTCGCCTGTTCCTAATGCTATAATCTGCACAGGGAGGGATGCAAGCTCTTCTTTTACCTCTTGTATTAAATCTATTCCCTTTTGCGAGGTCAGGCGTGTAACCATACCTATAAGGGGTATGCTGTTGTTAACCTCTAAAGCCATTTCCTTTTGAAGCGCTTTTTTATTCAGTGACTTAAATCTTATAGTTTCATAGGTATAATTATTATATATGGCGCCATCGGTTTCAGGGTTAAACACATCTGTATCAATTCCGTTTACAATTCCGCGAAGCTTGTAGCGTCTTGGAATTAAGATATTGTGAAGACCGTGTGAATGTGTTTCGTGCAAAATTTCCTGAGCGTAGTTGTTGCTTACGGTTGTAATCATATCACACGATTCTATTGCGCCTTTTAAAAGATTTATATTTCCGTCGTACATCAAAAGCGAACGGAAATTAATATCGAGTCCGAAAATGCTTCCCAAAATAATAGGATTGTATTTTCCCTGAAATTCAATGTTATGAATTGACAAAACTGTTTTTATATTGCGATAGCGCATATCAGCTCTGTAAAAGGCTTCTAAATAAACAGGAAGCAGAGCTGTTTGCCAGTCGTTTATATGGATAACATCGGGGAAATAATTTATTAAATTTAAAACATCTAAAACCGCTTTTGAAAAGAAAGCAAATCTTTCGGAGTCATCATATTCGCCGTAAATATTTTTGCGGGAAAAATATTGCTCATTATCAATAAAGTAGTATGTTACTTTGCCTACTGTAGCACGAAATACACCGCAATATGTTTTACGCCAGCTTATGGTAACATCAAAGCTTGCTATAAACTCCATCTGACTTTTTAAGCTGTGGGGGATGTTAGAATAAAGGGGCATAATTACCCGTGCGTCGATTCCGCTTTCGGCAACAGCCTTAGGTAGTGCTCCTAAAACATCTCCTAACCCGCCTGTTTTCAAAAAGGGTGCAGCTTCTGATGTTGCATATAAAACCTTCATCAAAAAAATCACTCCTTACATTATTTTACACCAAATTATAAGTGAAGTCTATTGACAAAATTCCTAAAGGAAAGTTTATTTTTTTAAACTGTTTTGCCTTTATTCACAACAACAGGCAGAGTTTTTTCTCCGTGGAGATTTTTGTTTTCGGTAATTATAACATTTTTATCCACAACTGCACAATTTAGGGAAGTGCCATTCATAATTTTTGAATTCTGCATGATAACCGAATTTTTGATTTTAGCCCCTGCTTCTACTTTGACACTTCGGAATATGATGCTGTTTTCTACTTCGCCGTCAATTACACAGCCGTCGGCAACCAAGCAATTTTTAACATGGGCGTTATCGCCGTATTTCGTAGGAACTGAATCCTTTGTACGCGTAAGTATGGGTTGCTCCGGTTTAAAAAGCTCACGCCTTACATCTTTATCTAAAATTTCTAAATTAGATGATAAGTACACTGCTAAATCATCGATAATTTTAAAGTAGCCCTTATGCTCGTAAGCAAAGATGTTAAGCTCTGTAAATTTTTTAGCGATTATGTCCTTTTTAAAGGTTCTCCAACCATAGGTTGTGCCGTAATCTATAAGGTCGTAAAGCAGAGATTTTTTCATAACAAAAATATCTTCTGCAACCAATTCACAGGTCTTTTCAGGTTTTGCTTTTATAATTGCATTAATTACTCTTTTGTTTTCATCTAATGTAAGCGATGTATCTGTATTGCTAGCCATACGCTTTGTGCACAAAACTGTGATATCGGCACAGTTTTTTGTGTGGATATCAAAGAGCGCGTTAAAATCTATATTTGCCACCATATTTGCATTAGCAATAATGCAGTACTCAGGAGACATACTGTTTATATAGCCGTGCACGCTGTTTAAGATTTCAAACTGGTTGTCGTTATAGGTAAAATCTGTTGTTGCAAATGGGGTTAATATCTTAAGACCGCCGTTTTTACGGTCCAAATCCCAGTCTTTACCCCAACCAACGTGGTCAATTAATGAGCCGTATTTGCTCTTTGTGATAATGCCTATATTGTGGACATTAGCACCAACCAATGATGATAACATAAAATCAATAAGGCGGTATCTTCCGCCAAAGGGAATAGAAGCAAGCGTTCTTTTTCCTGAAAGCTCGGTTAACTTATTTTCACTACTGTCGTAGGTGTCGGTAAATAATATACAAAATGCGTCCATATATAAAATCCTTTCTGCCGTAGGCTTATAGTAAAATTATCGGCATTCGCCTGGTGCAAGCATTTCTTTTGGCAATACCTTTTGACCTGCCCTAACGTGTGCACCCTGTCCTATTACTGTTATACCCCATTTATCTCGTTCGGGGTAATCTTCAGGGGGAGCACCAATTTCAGCACCCTCTTCAATGATGGCGTCATCTGCTATAATTGCATACTGTACTTTAGCATTTTTGGCAATTTTAACGTTTCGCATAATAACAGAATAGCTGATATTAGCTTCCTTTTCTGCCGTAACATCGGAAAACAGAACCGAGTTATTTACTGCTGCATCAATGTCACAGCCCTCTGAAATAATCGAGTTTTTAATGTCTGCATCTTCGCTTACAAAATGCGGTGTTGTAAGAGAGTGTCTGCAGTAAATTTTCCATAGCGGATCGCTTAAATTAAGTGGGATTGTTGGATTTAAAAGGTCCATATTTGCTTCCCATAAATTGTCTACCGTACCCACGTCTTTCCAGTAGCCGTCAAAGGGGTATGCGAACATTTTTTCACCTGCTGCGAGCATATCAGGAATTATATTTTTACCAAAATCATTTGATGAATTTGGATTAGCTTCGTCGGCTATCATATATTTTTTGAGCTTTTCCCAGGTAAAAATATACACGCCCATAGATGCCTTTGTCGATTTTGGTACTTTTGGTTTTTCTTCAAATTCATATATAGACATATCGTCGTTTGTATTCATAATTCCGAATGCTGATGCTTCGTCAATAGGCACGTCCATAACAGCTATTGTGGCATCGGCTTCTTTTTCTTTGTGGAATTTGAGCATTTTTGAATAGTCCATTTTATAAACGTGGTCGCCCGAAAGTATTAAAACATATGTTGGAGCGTATTGTTCAATAAATTCAATATTCTGAAAAATTGCATTTGCTGTGCCTTTATACCATTGACCGTCTGAGCCTGTTACATACGGCGGAAGCACCTGAATACCGCCGTTCATTCTGTCCAAATCCCAGGGCTGACCAGCACCTATGTAGGCGTTTAATTCAAGTGGCTTGTATTGCGTGAGCACACCTACTGTGTCAATTCCTGAATTTGTACAGTTAGACAGAGTGAAATCGATAATGCGGTATTTACCGCCAAAGGGGACTGCCGGCTTTGCTCTGCTTGATGTCAAAACGTAAAGTCTGCTTCCCTGTCCGCCTGCGAGTAGCATAGCAATCATTTCTTTTTTAAATTTCATAAAAGTGCCTCCTAAAATGTATTGTAACTGTTATTATTTTCTTTTTTTCGGTGCTCTTTTGTAAAAATATACGGTAGAAAACGGTGGAATGTTAATTGAAATGTGGTATTTCTGACCGTTAAAGGGCTGTTTTTTTGCAGTTGCTTTTATATTTTTAATTCCGCTTCCGCCATATACTACATCATCTGTTGAGAAAACCTCCTGATAAACGCCGCCCATAGGTACGCCTATTTTATAGTCCTTTTGCTCTACAGATGAAAAATTTGAAACTGATAAAAGTGCATTTTTTGCTTTATCAAATCGGAAAAAGGATATTATATTATTTGTATTATCATCGACAGTTGCCCATAAAAAGCCTTCCCAGGATGTGTCCTGCTCATACATTGCAGGAGTGGAAAGATAAAAGTTCGATAAATCCTTTGAAAATTCCTTTTGCATTTTATGGGAGTCAAATTCCAATAAGCTCCAGTCAAGCTCGGCTTCTTCGTTCCATTCTATGAATTGTCCGAATTCTGCTCCCATAAATAAGAGCTTTTTGCCGGGATGTGCATACATATAAGCAAGATATGCACGAAGATTTGAAAACTTGTCTTCGTATTCACCAGGCATTTTGGAAAGCAGGGATTTTTTGCCGTGAACAACTTCGTCGTGTGAAAGCGGTAAAATGAAATTTTCAGAAAACGCGTAGGTCATTGAAAAAGTGAGCTTGTCGTGAACGCCTTTTCTGAAGAACGGGTCCTGCTCCATATAAAGAAGTGAATCGTTCATCCAACCCATATTCCATTTGTAATTAAAGCCTAAACCGCCGACGTCGGTAGGATAGGTAACGAGTGGCCAGGTTGTAGATTCTTCAGCAATCATCAATACATCGGGGTGTATGCTGAATATACGTTCATTGAGCTTTTGTAAAAAGTCCTTTGCTTCTAAGTTGCCGTTTCCACCAAATTCATTTTTAGTCCATTCGCCGTCTTTTTTTCCGTAGTCAAGGTAAAGCATAGATGCCACAGCATCAACACGAAGTCCGTCAATGTGATATTTTTCCAGCCAATAGCAAGCATTGGAAATTAAAAAACACCTTACTTCGTTTCTGCCGTAGTCAAAAATTCGTGTGCCCCAGTCGGGATGCTCGCGTTTTTTGGGGTCAGAATATTCATAACAGCTTTCGCCGTCGAAGTCGGCTAAGCCCTGTGCGTCTTTCGGAAAATGTGCAGGTACCCAATCTAAAATTACGCCTATTCCTTCCTTGTGGCACTTGTTTATGAATTTCATAAATTCCTTGGGAGTGCCGTAACGGGATGTTGGTGCGAAATATCCTGTAACCTGATAGCCCCAGGATTTATCATAAGGGTACTCGCACATCGGCATAAGCTCAATGTGGGTAAATCCCATTTCTTTAACATAAGGAATTAACTCACGTGCCATTTTTTCGTAGTTAAAGGGCTCGTTGTCTTTATATTTTCGCCAGGAGCCAAAGTGTAATTCGTATATGTTTAACGGACGTGAAAAGTCGTTTCCGCTGCGGTTTTTCATCCACACTTTGTCGGTCCAGCGAAAACCATCGATATTGAAAATTTTAGATGCCGTTCCCGGTCTTGTTTCGCTGTGGAAAGCATAGGGGTCTGCTTTGTGTAACGTTTTTCCGTCTTTTGTTTTTATTACAAATTTATAAGAATCAAATTCATGAACATTATCTATAATACATTCATATATACCGCCGCTTGTTATTTTATGTGCTTCGTAAGCATAGTCATTCCAGTCGCAAAATGAGCCTGTAACAAAAACCTGTACGGCGTTAGGCGCCCAAACACGGAATACACATTTATCATCTTCCAAAAGGTGCGCACCTAAATAGTCCTGAGCACAGTAATTTGTGCCTTCGTGGAATAAGTATTCAGCTAAATTGTTGTCCTGATTATTCATATAGCTTTCCTCCGTGGGTACAGTATAACTAACATATATTTATTATACCACAACACAATCGCAAAATAAAGAGAAAATTGTAATATTTTAATAACTTTTTTCCAGTTTTTTCAAAAATTTTATAAAAATTCAACAAAAAAATGTCGAGAGACAACAAACGGGAAAAATCATACATTGACAAAACAGAATAATAGTAGTATCCTTTTAATATAAATTTGTTATGAAGGTGTTTTGGATTGGAAAGAATTATTTATAACTCTAAAGAAAAGGATTACAAATCTCCTTTCGGAGCGCTTAAAACCAATGAAAAGTGCATATTTAATATAGATATTTTAAAGTCGGAAGAGCCGATATCGGCAACCATTTGCATAAGAAAAGATGAAAGCTCAGACTTTTCATCCTATGAAATGCAAAGGGTAAGTGAAAATAATGACTATATTCGTTTTGGTTGTCCGGTTTCAATTAAAGAACCGGGACTTTATTTTTACCGCTTTGAGTTTTTAACTCCTTACGGCACACGCTTTTGCGGTGTTCGTGATGGTAAGGCTTATGTTGAAGACTGGCTTTCTGAGTGGCAAACGACAGTTTATGATGAAAACTTTGACACGCCATTATGGGCAAAGAACAAGGTTATGTATCAAATTTTTCCGGACAGATTTTGTCGCAGTAATTATTATATGGCAAAGCCTGCCAAAAATGAGCGAATTATTAAAAACGATTGGAATTCTCTGCCTGAAGCTTTCGGAAAAGACTTTTTTATGGGAAATATTCAGGGAATAATTGAAAAGCTTCCTTATATAAAGGAAATGGGCGTTGATATAATTTATTTAAACCCGATTTTTGAAAGCCCTGAAAATCATCGCTACAGTACAGGGGATTATCTTAATATCGACCCGTATTTAGGCACGAATGAAGATTTTTCAGACCTGTGTATTAAGGCAGGAGAGCTTGGTATTAAAATCATTTTAGATGGTGTTTTCAGTCATACAGGTGCCGATAGCAGATATTTTAACAAATTCGGACACTACGAAGGCGTAGGTGCTTACCAGGGTGCAGATTCTCCATATTACAGCTGGTATAATTTTAATGGCAGCAAAATCGGTTACGAGTGCTGGTGGGGGTTTGAAAATCTACCAAATGTAAATGAAACACATCCTGATTATATGGAATTTATAACAGGGGAAAATGGCGTTTTACCTTATTGGCAAAACAGGGGCGCTTCAGGCTGGCGGTTGGATGTTGCTGATGAATTGCCCGATGAATTTATTGACGCTTTAAGGAAACGGGTAAAAAAAACCGACGAAAGTGCGCTGATTATCGGCGAAGTGTGGGAAGATGCAACCAACAAATTCGCTTATGGTGTAAGAAGAAGATATCTTTTAGGCAAGCAACTCGATTCTGTTATGAATTATCCGTGGAAAAATGCTATTATTGATTATGTAAAAAGCGGGAATGCCCAGAAATTTGCTGATGAAATACTGGAAATAGAAGAAAACTACCCCAAGCCATCTATTGATTGCTTAATGAACATAATTTCAACCCACGATACAGAAAGAATTATAAATGCCATAGGTGTAAAAAGGCGTGTAGAAAGGGAAGAAGCAAAGCACTATCAGTTGTCGGAAGAAGAGCTTTTAAACGGTATAGACGGCGCAATGGCTTCGTTGTTTTTGATGTTCTCACTCCCCGGGATTGCTTGTGTTTATTACGGAGATGAAGTTGGTTTAGACGGATTTTGCGACCCTTATTGCAGAAAAGGATATCCCTACGGCAGAGAAAATTTTGAAATACTCGATTATGTAAAACAGTTGGCAAGCTTGCGAAAAAAATATCCTGATGCATTTTCAACTTTAATCACGGACTTTTCAATTTCGGGCGGTGCGATGTGCTATAGCCGTGGAGAAGTTAATTTTGTAATAAATATGTCAGAAAAAGAAGAAACTATTACAAAAACAGGGAATTTTGTAACAATTTGCAGCAGAAATAACGTTGAATTTATGAACGAAATATTAACAATTCCAAAAAAATCATTTGCTGTTTTAGTTCCAAAAAGCTGATTATTATCAGCTTTTTGGAACTTTTTGTTTTCGATAGTTGTAATAAAATCATTCAAAAAGCTTGACATTTAATCAAAAATATAGTAGAGTGTAGTTAACAACTTTGTAATAATTTTGTAATTGTTACATATAATTTTGTTAAAGAGCACACAATAAAGGATGGTTAGATGTTTGAATTTAAAAGTTCAATAGCTTTTTTAGTAAAAAGGTTATTGAATAGATGTCAGGGTATTTGTGACATCAAAACAGTAAAATCTAAAATTTTAAATAACAGATTAAAATCAGCAACAATAGCAGGAACTATTTTTTTCCTGACAGCAATCACATTATTTGCTACACATTACAGAGTAGGTTACACAGTAAAGGTTGAAAATGTAGTTTTGGGGACTGTGGCAACAAAAGGCGAATACTACGAAATTTTAGACGAAGTAAAAACAGAAGTCGATAATATCTCGCAGATTGACTTTGAGCCTGTAGCACAAGAAGAGTTCAGTGTTGGTATTGTTTCAGTTGACTCGTTCAGCGAAAAGGAAGAAATTGCTGAAAATGTTAAGGCGCTTTCAGAAGGAATGAAAGAAGCTTATACAATAACAGCAGATGGAAATTTTGTTGTAGCTTTAGATGATTTTTCAGAAGCACTTAAATTAAAGGATACTTACTTAGAAAGCTTTAAAACAGAAAATGAAAATATTACTGTAAGCTATGGTGCAGATGTTAAGGTTTTAAAAAGCCATGCGCCCGAAGATGCAATTTTAACTTATGAAGAAGCCCAAACACAGCTTTTGGCAGGAAAATTCATTATGCATACTGTTGCGGAAAGCGACACCTTAGAAACAATTTGTGAAAATTATGAAGTAACACCGGAAGAAGTTTTATCGTCTAATAAAATAGAAAAGCTTACACTGGGCGAAAGCATTAAAATCTATACAGGCGAGCCGTTGATTCCTATTAAAACAGTTGAGTATATTAATGGCAATGTAGATATTCCGTTTGAAGTTACTCAAACAGAAGATTCAACAATTTATAGCGGACAAACAAGAATTAAAACCCGCGGTGTGAACGGGAAAAAGTACTTACATGCATATATAACGAGAGTAAACGGAATTATTACCGAAGAAAATGTTATTGAAAGCATAGAGCTTTATGAGCCTGTAACACAGATAGAGTTAATAGGCACAAAGGAATTGCCGTCATCTGTAGGAACAAAAAGTTTTATTGTACCAACATCGGGTCAACTTACATCTCCTTTTGGAAGAAGATGGGGAAGAGCCCATACAGGCATAGATTTAGCTGCAAAAACAGGTACACCTATCTACGCTTCAGACAACGGCATTGTTGTTGAGTCGGAGTACCAAAGTAACGGCTATGGCAACATAATAAAGATTGACCACCAGAATGGCTTTATGACATATTACGCACATTGCTCTACTCTTTATGCGAATGTAGGCGATGTGGTAGCCAGGGGCGATTTAATCGCTGCAGTAGGCAACACAGGGCGTTCAACGGGACCTCATCTTCACTTTGAAATAAGAGAAAATGATGTTCCTAAAAATCCTTACAACTTTATAAAGTAAAAAAGAACTGTAGGCTCTACCTACAGTTCTTTTTTGCGGAGATAAGAAAAAAGATTTAGAATGGACAAACTGAGCCACACAAAGTTAGCGCAAAAACTTCGTGTGGGAACCCGAAGGCGTACGAGTGTACGCCGAGAGGCGAGGTTTGTTCATAGCAAAAAGGCTTAAATACAAGAAAAATCGAATGAAGTAAGATTTTTCATCAAAACATAATATAATTTCAGTTTTCGCACTTTTTAAAGCAGTGTTTCTGTTGTCTTTTTGCGTTATAAACTTTTTTTATATCTCCTTTTTGATTTTAAATATTGAACGTAATATCCCGGATACGAATTTTGGAAACTGCAAAACAACGATTTTCATAAAACTACCTCCTGATTATGTATTAACCGCACAAAATACAGAGAGCTATGAAGATGAGCAACGCTCCTTGCATAACAACTAACCAAATCGGCGGCAGCAACAATCCTGCGAAAAGTCCTGCTGCAAAAACACCGGCAATTATTGCCATAAGCCTGCACGTAATATGCATTGTACTCACTCCTCATAGCTTCTATACTGCATTATATGTAAAGAGTAAAAAAGTGTTATTAAATTTATTCGTTTTTAGAAATTTTGCACACGGCAACAGTCATATCATCTAATGGTGCTCCGCCTGATTTTTTAATAGCTAAAGATAATATCTTATCAGAAAGCTCCTTTGGTGCGCCACTAAAATCTTTGAGCAATTCAAATATTTCGTTTTTTTCATCAGTATCAAGCACATCGGTTACACCGTCGGTTGCCAAAATCAGCCAATCGCCTGATGCTATATGTTTTTTTGTGAAATCAGGCTCAAGTGACTGTATAAGTCCTGCTGGAAGTGATGATGCCTTTATAGTATGGAATGTATCCTGAAGTCTTAAATATGAGTTCGATGAGCCGGCTTTTGCAAATTCTGTTTCGCCTGTATAAAGGTTAACAGTACATAAATCTATGGTCGAAAAAGTATCACGGTCTGCATTGGTCATTAAAATATCGTTTATAAGTCGTAAACAGGTTTCTTTGTTAAAACCGGCTAAAAGTAGTTTTTTTGCAAGTTTAACAGCAACGCTGCTTTGAAAATTTGCCATTTCCCCGCTGCCCATTCCGTCGGCTAATATAATGGCTACTTTGCCTGAATCAATAGAAAAAACTAAAGCATTGTCGCCTGAGCCGGTTGAATTTCTTTTGGTAGTATTAGAAATTGCCACATCTGTTGTAAATTTTGTTTTCTCAGAAAAACTAATGCGGCAAAGACTACTGTTACATTCTGTTGGCTCCTTTATCATGGGAACCTCTAAAACATCTGAAAGTGCATTTAAAATGATGGTATCACATTCTGCTTTGCTGTCGCAGTTGATTTTATCTATTATTACCTTATAGCCATCCTTGTGATAAACCGAAACCTTATCAAAGGAGATATCGTGACGATTAAGCTCAGTTTCAATTCTATGCTCAGCTTCGGGTATGAAGTCGGTTTTTTCTGCGATTGAAGAGTGGAGGTTTTTCATTATCATTGAAATATTTTTAAATTGTTCTGCAATCAGCTTTTTGCTTTCAAAAACCTTTCCTGCCCACATTTTAGAAACCTTTTGTGATTCGTAATTTTTGTTAAGCTCGCAAACAAACGCATCGCTTCTTATACACATATCCGAAAAATCCTTTGGGATATCCTTTTTTGAAAGAGTATTTTTAGATTCCATAACGGAAAACATACGCTCGGTAATGTCGCGTGTTTTGTCTTTATCTTTACTCCAGCAATAGCGGCATAAAGAACAGCTTTTGCATACGCTATCGGCTGTTAATCTAAAAACCTCGCTGTTGCTGTCGTATTTTTTCTCGCGGAACGATTCTATGACCTCGTGAAAAATATTACCTACGGAGTCTATTGACTCTATTGCTTCTGCGATTTTTAACTCAGTTGCTTCTTTTATTTTCTGAGCTGTTGTGGCATCTTTTCTTGGCTTATATGAAAGTGATTTTAATGAAAAATACCTGTCGGGCACAAAGAAAAGCAAAAGGCACGCCGCCGCAACATAAGAAACTGTGAGAATACCGTTTGCCTCAGGACAGAGAAGAAGTGTTATTATTAATGAGGAAAAAGCAAAGATTCCTGAGGCAACCAGTCTTCCGTATTGGGCAAAAAGCCCAGAGAAAAGAGAGGATAACGAATATATACATATCATTTGAGCAGGGTAAGGTGTTGAAAATGAAAGTGCAAATCCAAAAATAGCACCTGCAGGGGTTGATACGGAAAATCCATACGATAAGCTTAATAAAAGTATAACAAAAATTGCTGCTATGTGAGATATAGGCCAGAAATTTTTTGTAAGGCTTATGCTGAACACAATAGCAGAAAAAAGCGAAAGAACTGTCATAAGACCTAATGGCTCAAAGCTTTTTTTAACAAATGTGGACTTTATAGATATTAACGCTTTATCAAACACAAAGAATGATAAAAAAATAATTGAACATTCCAATAACAAAAGTAAAACGTCAAATGCAAAGAAGCCTTCTGTTATTACGTAAATAATTCCGTTTAAAAAAACAGATAACGTAGCAATGAGCGAAATCAAACGTTTTTTATACTGTAATTCGTTTTCGAATATTAACAGTATTGTTGTGATAATTGCTATGCTTCCTGTATATTTAAAAAAGAATATCGGCATAGTGGTTGATGCCATACCTAAAGCTGCAAAAATCACATAATAGGGACTTTTTCTTCTTGAGAAAAGAGCAGTAAAGAAAGCAGCTCCAAAGGGGGACACCAAATAGTCCATAAAGAAGATTCTCGAAAGTAAAAAAAGCGCAATGTTTTCTATAAGCTCTTTACTTCCTAAGGTTGTAAAAATATTTTTAGGAGCCTTTAATTGTATTTGCTGTCCTAAGTTTTCCAGTTGTTGTTTCATTTGTTTTTCCTCCAAATCTTAATTTATTTCCATTATATACCAATTAATTCAAGAAATTTGTAAATATTTGGAAGATATTACCATAAAAATTTCGACAAAAAAAGAGTTTTAGTAACTAAAACTCTTTTAAAATATCATATTTTATGTTGTATATTGGTAAATTTTTTAGAAAAACTTTATAATTTGCGATTAGTTGCAGGTATATTTCAAAGTTTCTATCAAACACTTTGCTGTACGCTCTTTTAATTCTATAGGGTTTTCCTTTTCAAAGATTGTACCTAAATAGTGGGAATCTGAATCTGTTATAATATTGTACTTTTCAATGTGCGGAAATTTCTTTATTGCATCTTCTTTAGTTATGTTAGAAGAAATTTCAATGGTAGAAAAGCCCAAATCATCGGGAATAAAACCAAGGTTTGAAATAATGCTGTAAGAGCCTTTATCCACGTGTGCAGGGATAATAACGGCGGGCAAGGTGTCAATTTTTTTCTTTACGTCATAAATAGAAATGTTGCAGGCGCTTACCAAAAGACTTTCTTCTGTGCCGATTATGTTATCGTCTGCATCTAAATATTGCTGTTCACCGAAAATCTGAGGGTTGTTTTTAAAGGTCGGCTTATAAGGAGCGAGCCACAGGTCAAATTCCTTTGCTGTAGCCAAATCTGCAAAAAGACACACAAAATGAATTTCTTCTGAGGTTTCAAGCTCCATTCCTGCCACAACACACAAGGGTAAATTCTTTGCGACCTCCATACAGGAAGCTACGTTTCCTATTGTGTTGTGGTCGCAGATTGCAATAACATCAAGACCGCAAAGAGATGCCATATTTACGATGTTATTTGGTGTCATATCTGCATCGCCGCAGGGAGATAAGGCAGAATGAATGTGCAAATCGCAGTAGTATTTCATTTTGCCACCTCCGTTATTTTAATAAGGTTATAAAAGCTTATTTATTTCAACAGCCAGCTGATAGGCGGTTTTTTCTGTTTTTAAAATGTTTACATTCTGTTCTTTTGCCTTGAGAATTGTTTCAGTATCAGGCTCAAAACCTTCCACCACCACAACACAAGCAACGCCTGTTAAAACAGATACAGCCGCGATGTTTACATTTGTCTGAACTGTCAGCCAGACGGCACCCTCAGGTGCTTTTGACATAACAACCGACAGCATATCGCCTATGTAGCAGTCACAAATTTCTAAATCCTCGGCAAAGTTTACATATTCCAAATTAAGTTTTTCTTTTAGTTCGCTAACCAACAAGGAAATCACCTACTTTGACATCAAAGTGTTTACTTTTTCTTTTAATTTATGAATACAATCAATTTCATTAGCCGTACCCCGCACGATGTCTTCTGCAAAACATTTACAGGTGGGTGAGCCGCATGAGCCGCAGTCTGTCTGGGGAAGCGTTGCATAAATTTGTTCGATTTTTTGAAGCTTTTCAAGTGCGACGGTAAGGTCGCTGTCTAAATTATTTACATCACGGTAAACAACAGGCTTTTCCCAGAAAAGCTGTTCTTTTTTTATAGAAACTGGTTTTTTTTCTAAATTCTTGAGTTTTTGAGTCTTGCCCAATTCTACAACACGCATTTTTGCCACATAGCCGTTTTCTATGGTAAGTGGTCCGCTTACACAACCGCCTTCGCAGGAAAGGGCTTCGATAAAATCAATATCTAGGGCTTCGTTGTCTTCAATTTGCTCGAAAAGTGATATTATATTATCAACACCATCTATGCAAACACAACGTCCGATGTGACCCAAGGCCTTAATTTCTCCGCCGCTTCTTGCCCAATTTATACCCTCAAGACTTGAGTTGGACAGAGGTTTTATTTCTTTTAGCTTTTTCATTGCAGGGGCAAGGGGTAAATATACTGTCTGCATGGAAATAACACCGCTTACAGGAGAATTATTTATGCCTATAGGGTTAGGAATTGTGGTAGCTTTTGCAGCACAGGGGGATATAAAGAAAACTCCGATATCAGATGGTAAAAGTCCTGTTTTTTTAACGGCTTCTTTGCGTGCGGCTATTGCTGCTGCTTCAAAGGGTGCAATAACAGGCAGCAGATGCTTAATCAGGCTTGGAAAACGCACACAGATTAGTCTTACTACTGCAGGACAAGCAGAGTTTATAACAGGCTTTTTGATTTTGCCTGTTAAAAGCAGCTCCTTTGTATATTCGGTTATTGCTTCGGTTGCTTTTGCTGTTTCAAAAACGTCATCAAAGCCGATTTCTAAAAGTCCGTTCAAAACGATGTCAATATCATTTAAATTCTGGAATTGACCGTATAGTGCGGGGGCAGGCAGAGCTACGTTGTATTTAAATCTTTTTAATTTGTCCAGTGAGTCGGTAACTGCTTTTTTTGCGTGGTATGGGCACACCTTAATACACTCACCGCAGTCTACACAAAGCTCTTTTATTATTCGTGCTTTTCCGTTGTGAATTCTTATTGCTTCTGTAGGGCAACGCTTAAGACAGGTTGTGCAGCCCTTGCATTTTGTTTCGTCTAACGTAACTGAGTGATAAAGATTATTTAAAGAATCATTCATAAGATTACCCCCAATTTTGCCACGACTATTTTAAATTGATAATAATTGTAACGGTAGTGCCTTTACCTACTTCTGATTCTACGATTAGCTCGTCAGAATATTTTTTCATATTGGGAAGTCCCATACCTGCACCAAACCCCAATTCTCTCGCTTCGTTTGTTGCAGTGGAGAAGCCCTCCTGCATAGCACGGGCAACATCGGCAATTCCGGGACCGTTGTCCTTAAACACTATTTTTATGTTATCTTCCGTGATGGAAACATCACAGGTACCGCCTTTTCCGTGAATGACGGTATTGATTTCGCCTTCGTACATACAAATAGCAGCTTTTCTTACTATTTCAGGGGTAATCCCTAATTGCTTCAGAACTTTTTTGCAATTACTTGATGCAAGGCCGGCAACGGAAAAATCTGCACCGTTAATATCAAAGTGAAGTATGTTAGCCATAAAAATCCCCGTTCCTTTTACTCGCCGTTTCCTGCAAGACCTGCAGAAAACAATAAACCACTTGATGTGTACAGAGATTTATCTGTGCACAAAATAACCATATTAAGCTTTGTTGCTAAATCTACCATTTCAGGTGTAGGTTTTTTGCCGCGCACAAAAACGATAACGCTGATATCCAACATTTCGGCGGTGCGTATTACCTGCGGATTAATGAGACCTGTAAGCAACAATGACTGGTCCTTTACAAAGGCTAAAACGTCGCTCATAAGGTCACAGCCAAAGGCAGAATGAACCTCAATATCTTCCCAGGGGGTTTCGCTTAAAACCTCCGCATCCAGAATGTTTTGAATTTGACTAAGCTTCATAGGAATCTGTCCTTTCCTTTAGTTTAAAGGCTATTTGATTTTATGATTTTCCAAAAGCTCCGAAGATTTGTTGTATATATAATATATAAAATCTTCTCCGAATTTTCTTTTAAAGGCTTTTAAAGCTCTTGAAATATCCGGCGAGCGAAGTTTTAGATTGTGGGCATCTGATGCAATAGCTGAAACCAAGCCTTCGGCTGCCAAATCACGGATTATACGTTTGCCTGAAAAAGATAAAAATGAAGAGGCATTAACCTGAAATTTAACTCCGTACGAAATGAGTGTGTTTAATTTTTTTATATCTTCGGGCCGACGAAAATAACGCTCGATATGTGCCATTACAGGCACGACCTCGTGCTTTGCAATAATGTTATATATTTCGTGATTATACCAGCTGTTCCAGGGGGCGTAAGGGAGCTCGAGCAATAAAATATTTGTGCCTTCTATACATAATGAACGTATATCTTCACGCTCTGCCAAGGAAGAGTCTAATTGAATTTCCGCGCCGAGCAAAAGCTCAGGAGAAGCCGCATTGTTTTTCTTTATTGCCTTTTTGAGCAGGGAATATTTTTCATCGCGCGCACATAAAAATTTTTTAAAGTCCGACGATGCATTTACATGCGGAGTTAAAATTACCGCTTCTGCATCGTTTTCGTATGCGACGCCAAGCATATTTAAAGACATAGCAATATCCTTTGCGCCATCATCAATACCTGGAAGAATGTGAGTATGAAAATCAATGTACATACATATCTGCCTCCTGTTTTGTAATAATCTAAATATGCTTGGGTATTCTGTTTTACTTGTTTAAAAATATGGCTTAAATTAATTACACATTAAGATGCTTTCTTACAGAAATATAGCTTCCTACTCCGCCGAGAACAGCACCTAATCCTAATGATGAAGCTATGATTTCTGTCAATATTTCAGACAAGGGCTTCATTGTTACAAATGCGATTTTTAACGAAGCAACAACTCCGATAAGCAAGCTGTAGCCACTTGTTATTAATCCGATAGAAACGGTAGCTCCGATAAGACCTATAAATATGCCTTCAATAATGAACGGCCATCTTATAAACCAGTCGGTTGCGCCTACGAATTTCATAATGTTAATTTCTTTACGACGTGTATAAACTGTAAGACGTATCGTGTTAGAAATGATAAATATCGACACAAGTGCTAACGCTGCAATTATCCACAAGCTGAAATTACGAATATAGCTTGCAGCTGTTACAAGCTTGTTTATTGCTTCTTCGTTTCTCTGGATTTTTGAGATTCCGTTTATTTTTTCTAAATCATTTATTGTGTCGGCTGACTTTGATAAGTCAATAAGAGTAACCTGATACATATTCCTCAAGGGATTGTCGTCTTTATATCGGTCAAGCTTTGAGCCGTTTTCTCCTAATTTTACACGCAAATTTTCTAAACGCTCAGCACTTGTTGTAAGGGTTGCATCGGAAACGTTGGGCAAATCCTTTATGTATGAGCCTATGGAGTGCACACCTTCGTTGTTTACATTTTCGTCAATAAAAACTACAATCTGGTAGCTTTCTTCTAAATTTCCAACCATATTGTTTACGTTGATTGAAAGAGTTAAGAACACGCCTAAAACCAAAAGACTTGCAACTACTGTGAAAATAGAAGCTATTGTCATCCAGCCGTTGGAAAAAATATTCTTAAATGCTTCCTGCAAGAAGTATCTCATGCCTCTAATTTTCATAGCCGTAACCTCCCCTTGATTCGTCACGAACAATTTTGCCGTCTTCAATAGCAATAACACGCTTTTTCATTGTGTCAACAATATCTTTTGCGTGGGTTGCCATAATAATCGTCGTTCCGCGTTTGTTTATGTTATCCAAAAGCTCCATAATTTCCATTGCAACCTTGGGGTTTAAGTTACCTGTGGGTTCGTCGGCAATCAAAAATGCGGGGTTATTAACCAATGCACGAGCCAAAGCAACACGCTGCTGTTCACCGCCTGAAAGCTCTCTGGGGTATGATTTTGCCTTATGGGCAAGGCCGACCAAAGATAAAACATTTGGCACCTGTCTTCTGATTTCCTTACGGCTTGCACCTATGATATCCATAGCAAAGGCTACATTTTCATAAACTGTTTTATTTGATAGTAGTCTAAAATCCTGGAAAACTACGCCCATAGAACGACGCAGATATGGAATTTCACGACGCTTTAGTTTGCCGATATCCTTGTTGTTAATAATAACCTGACCATCTGTAGGAATTTCCTCGTGCATCAAAAGCTTTATAAGCGTGGATTTACCTGAGCCTGAAGGACCTACTATAAATACAAATTCGCCTCTTTCTATAAAAAAGCTGACATCATCTAAAGCTGTTGAGCCGTTTGGATAAGTTTTAGTTACATTACTGAGTAAAATCATAACTATCAAATCCTTTCTTTTGAATAAAATTACTATGTGCCAAAAGCACATAGTAATGCTGTTTTCTAATTAAAATTTTGACGGGTTAGAAAGAAGATATTTTCTTACTAACGATGCTACCTTAAATACTACCGCGTCGTCAAATTTGCGAAGGTCTAAGCCTGTTAAACGCTCAATTTTATCAAGGCGATAAACTAAAGTATTTCTGTGAACAAAAAGCTGACGTGATGTTTCTGAAACATTTAGGTTGTTTTCAAAGAATTTGTCGATTGTGAGCAAGGTTTCTTCGTCTAAAACCTCGAAGCCTTCCTTTTGGAAGATTTCGTCTAAAAAGAGCTCACAAAGCTTACTTGGAAGCTGATAAATCAAGCGACCAATACCAAGCTCGCCATAGCTTAAAATACGTTTGTTTGCATCAAAAACTCTGCCGATTTCTATAGCTAATCTTGCTTCTGAATAGGAATGAGCAATGTCGTTAATCGATTTAACGGCTGTGCCTATACCTACATAAACATTTAAAAGCAACTCAGAATTTATTGTATCTACAATATTATGCGCTGTTTTTTCGATAAATTCAGAGTTCTCCACAGACGGCGCTGTTTTTATTACAACAATGTTTTTATTATCAATGTTTATAATAAAATCCTGTTCGGGGAACATATTCTGCAAAAGTTGAATAACACCTGTTTCGTTGCCGGGAACCTGAATGATATATACAACCTTAGGGGAGTTTAAATCAAGCTGTAATTCTCTTGAACGAAGATTGATATCGCCGGGAAGTACATTTCCCAACAAAACATTTTTCAAATAGCTTGCTTTATCATATCTGTCGGCGCAATGAAGCTTAAGATTGGAAATGCTTATTGCTAAGAGTGTGCAAATCTTTTGGTCATCAGGCTCTGTGCCCTTAACATAAACAACAAACTCCATAATGTTTTTGGCACCAACCATCACACAGCTATAGCCGTTTACAATAAATGGTCTGCCTATTGTTGCGTTATATGAAATCATAGAAAATGCTTCGTCTTCCCCTATGGGCTCGCCTACATAAGAAATCAATGCAGATGTGTCATTAACAATACCCATAGATTTATGTGTAACGCTGCGCATCTGGTCTAAAACAGGCTGAAAAATTTCGCTAAGCATTAAAATCGCTCCTTTTGATTATAAACATTTATTCACGTATATCATACTAAATTTTCGACAAAAATGCAATATTTTTTTGAAAATTTAACTGAAATGTAATCATTTTTGTGGGGTTTTTTCATATATAATTGTCAAAAAATGAAAAATATAAAAAAATACTGTTGCATAATTATTCAAATTAATGTATAATTATAAACAATAGGGAATTTTGCTTGGAGGTTTTTTAATGAAAACTAACGAAATTAAAGAATTAGATAAAAAATATTATATGAACACATTTGGAGAAAGAATACCTGTAAGCTTTAAAAAAGGCAAGGGTATGAAGCTTTATTCCGATGATGGCGATGTTTACACAGATTTTTTGGCAGGTATAGCAGTAAGCGCCTTAGGACACAATCATAAGGCACTTGTTAAGGCTATTAAAAAGCAGGCAAACAAAGTGTTACACGTTTCTAACTATTATTACATCAAAGAGCAGGCGAAGTTAGCAGAAAATATTTGCAAAAATTCTGTGGCAGATAAGGTGTTTTTAGCAAATTCAGGTGCAGAAGCAAACGAAGGCGCAATTAAGCTTGCCAAAATATATCAGTACAAAAAAGGAAATCCGCAAAAGTATGAAATTATAACGCTTATAAACTCATTCCACGGAAGAACGCTCGCAACCGTTGCGGCAACAGGTCAGGAAAAATTCAAGACTCCATTTAAACCGCTAACCCCAGGCTTTGTTTATGTGCCCATCAACGATTTTGATGCACTAAAGGCAGCGGTTACTGATAAAACCTGTGCCGTTATGCTTGAAATGATTCAGGGAGAAAGTGGCGTTAATCCATTATGCGAAGAATATGTAAAAAAGGTTTATGAGCTTTGCAAGGAAAAGGACATATTGTTTATCAGCGACGAAGTTCAAACGGGGATGGGCAGAACAGGTAAGCTTTTTGCTTATGAGCACTACGGAATTGAGCCTGATATTTTCACACTTGCAAAGGCTTTGGGCGGCGGAGTTCCTATTGGTGCTGTTTGCGCAAAAGACAGCGTGGCAAAGAGCTTTGAACCAGGTGACCACGGCTCAACCTTTGGCGGAAACCCGCTTGTCTGCGCTGCTGCAAATGCTGTGTTTGACACGTTTGAAAAAGAAAAGCTGGTCGAAAATTCAGAAAACATAGGGCGATATTTAAAAGAAAAAATAATCGCGCTAAAAGAAAGCTGCCCGAAAATAAAAGACGTTCGCGGCAAGGGCTTGATGGTAGGTGTAGAATTAAAAGACGGAAATGCCCAGCACATAAAGCACGAGCTTTTTAAAAACAAGTATTTAGTGGGAGCAACACAAACAACAATCAGGCTTTTACCGCCTTTGATTGTTACAAAAAAAGATGTAGATGAATTTATAAAAATTTTTAAAAGAGTTTTAGGAGAAGAAAATAATGAATAAGCATTTATTAACATTGCACGACTGGACGACAGAAGAAATTTTAGATACCTTGGATTTAGCAGATGAATTAAAATATAAGCAAAAAAACGGCATTGAGCATCATCTTTTAAAGGGAAAAACGCTGGGTATGATTTTTACAAAGTCATCAACAAGAACAAGAGTTTCCTTTGAGGTTGGTATGTATCAGCTTGGCGGCTCGGCTTTGTTTTTAAGCTCTAACGATATACAGCTTGGCCGTGGCGAAACAATTTATGATACCGCAAATGTTTTATCAAGATTTTTAGATGGTATTATGATTAGAACATACAATCAATCAGATGTAGAAGATTTAGCAAAATTCGGACAAATTCCGATAATTAACGGACTTACAGATTTAGTTCACCCCTGTCAGATTTTGGCAGATTTTCAGACAATTCGCGAGCATAAAGGAAAGCTAAAAGGACTAAAGCTTGCATACATCGGCGACGGCAACAACATGGCACATTCTCTTTTATACGGCGGTGCAAAGGTTGGTATGGAAATAGCAATCGCTACACCAAAGCAGTATGAATGTGACCCTGAGGTTGTAAAAAATGCGCTTTCGGATGCCGCGTCAACAGGCACAAAGCTCACACTTACAAACGACCCCGTTGAAGCAATAAAGGACGCTGATATCGTTTATGCTGACACCTGGGTAAGTATGGGACAGGAAAGTGAAAAGGCAGAAAAGGTTAAGGTTTTTGCAGATTATCAAATAAATAAAGAGCTTTTCTCTTATGCAAAGTCTGATGCAATCTTTTTACATTGCTTACCTGCTTATCGTGGCTATGAGGTAACAGAAGATATAATTGACGGACCAAATTCCGTTATTTTTGATGAAGCTGAAAACAGACTCCACGCTCAAAAAGCAGTTATGGTAAAGCTTATGGCAGATAAATAGGAGGTGCAACGATGTTTGAAGTAAGACGTGCAAATTTGTCAGATGTTGACAGCATAGCAGAAATCACAGCTGATGCATTTCAGAAATACATAAAACTGGCAGGCATAGAAGATACGCCTGCCCTGCACGAAACAAAAGAACAGATTATTAAAGATATAGAAACTAAAATGGTTTATGTTGCATATATAAGAAATCAGGTTGTAGGCAGCGTGCGAATTGAACTTTTAGACGAAAACACAGCATACCTTTCCCGTTTTGGCGTTAGTATGAAGTATCAGAATTTAGGCATCGGCAAGTCTATGATGAACGCTTTAGACATGGATTTGGCAGAAATGAACATAAAGGAAGTAATGCTTCATACAGCATCAAAGGCAACATCATTGGTTAGATTTTATTATAACCGCGGCTTTTATGTCGATGAGGTTTCTAAGGACAAGGGCTATATCCGTGTGCTTATGAAAAAGGATGTGCCAAAGATTCCTCATGATGAGTAGTCTTCAATGAGTGCAAGTAAAGATGCCCTATCGCCTAACAATATTCCCTTTTTTAAAAGCTCCTGGTCTTCGCGTTTTAAGGCATAAAGGTCAATCTCCAAAATGCGCTCAAAGGTTTTATTTTCATCCTTGTCAATAGCGTAAAGATTAACAAGATTTCCTTCGGATATCACCAAATAATCATTTGTATCAGGGGTAAACTCCCCGTTTTCTTCATAAGTTCCCGAAATGGTTACGGGTAGATTGGGAAATGGCTTGTTACTTTCAGATATGCTTTCATTTTGAATATCAGATGCACTTTTGTCGGATGGCGAAAGTGCATTTTTTCGTATAACAGTATAGGACACAGCAAACGATAGGCACATAAAAAAAACTACAAGCAAAGCACCAAAAATTATACGAGCTGTTGTGTTAGTCAGTAATTTTTTCATACGAATTCTCCTTTTTTCTTATTTTTGTCAGGAAATAAGGAAAATTATTCGCATAAAAAATATTTTTCGGATTTAATAGCAAATTAACCGCTGTGTAATAGTTTTTTAATAAGTTTAGGTTAGAATGTAATCAGATAGTTATATAAAAATATAAATTAGGTAACTATACTTATACGAGGTGAGCTTATGGCGAGAACTACATATAATAACCAAAATGGCGGTAGAAGTACCGCTAAAAAGAAGAAAAAAAGCAAAGGCAATCACGTTATTCGCAAAATAATTGTGATGATTTTAGTTGTGTGCCTGCTTTTAGTTTCCGTTTTGGCGGGTGCTATTGTTGGATTTGTTGACAACAGTATGGATTTAATTGCCAATGAATATAATTTGGATTTCACATCTATCATTTATTATGTTGATGATGAAACAAATCAGGCACATGAATTAGACCGTGTACACAGAAATGAAAATCGTGTATGGGTAGATATTGAGGATATGACCGAAAATCTTCCCAATGCCTTTATTGCCATTGAAGACGAGCGCTTTCGTGAGCACAGCGGTGTAGATATCAAGCGTACATTTGGTGCATTTCTGCAGTGGATGATGGGCAGGGATTCTTATGGTGGCTCAACAATTACACAACAGCTTGTTAAAAATATAACGGGCGATAAGGACCGTTCGCCAATCAGAAAGGTTCAGGAAATCATCCGTGCAATGAACCTTGAAAAGAAAATGAGCAAAGACCAGATTATAGAAATGTATATGAACACAATATATTTTGGCGAAGGCTGTCATGGTGTTCAGGTTGCGGCAAACCATTATTTCAGCAAAAAAGTATCAGATTTAACCTTAGAAGAATGTGCATCCTTAGCAGGAATTGTAAAAGCACCTGCGACCTACAACCCTGTTAAAAATTATGAAAACAACAAAGAGCGCCGAGATGTTATTTTAAATAAAATGGCTGAGCTTGGTATGATTTCAGAAGATGAAAGAGATGCAGCAAAAGCAAAAGAAACAGCACTGAAGGTTGGCAGTGGAAATTCTGAAGCAGTAAATTTAGACGTAAAGAGCTATTTTGTAGATGCAGTAGTAGATGACGTTATTCATGACCTTATGGAAAAGGAAAATTTAACAGAAAGCGAAGCTACAAACAAGCTCTACACAAGTGGATTTAAAATTTATTCAACCTACGACCCCAATGTTCAGAACGCTATTGACAAGGTTTATCAAAACACATCAAACTTTCCCAACAGCAAGGTTCAGTCGGCTATGGTTGTTATGGACCCATATACAGGTCACATAAAAGGTTTGGTGGGCGGTGTTGGCAAAAAAACGGTTGCAAGGGGATTAAACCGTGCAACACAGTCAAAGCGTCAGCCGGGCTCTGCATTTAAGCCTGTTGCGGTTTATGCACCTGCTATTGAATATAATGTCGTAACACCTGCTACATTGGTTAACGATGCAGCGCTTACAATCGGCGATTGGTCGCCTAAAAACTCAGGCGGTGGATATTTGGGGATGATGACGGTAAGGCGTGCTGTTGAAAAATCACGAAATATACCTGCCGTTAAGGTTTTGCGCGAATTAACACCTGAAAAATCCTTTAGCTTCTTAACTCAGAAGTTAGGCTTTACTACATTGGTTGAAAACGAAATAAGAAACGGAAAACAGGTATCAGACCAAAACCTTTCAACAGCATTAGGCGGTATAACTGATGGTGTAACGGTAGAAGAAATGACAGCGGCATACTGTGCATTCATAAATTCAGGTATGTACAATAAAGCTATCACATATACTAAAGTAATTGATTCAAACGGCAGAGTTGTTTTGGAAAATAAAGTGCAGAACAAACGTGCAATGAGTGAACAAACTGCATATCTTATGACAAACATTCTCTCCGGTGTAACTACTCGCGGTACAGGTACAGGGGCAAAAGTTGCAAACGTATTTACAGCAGGTAAAACGGGTACAACCAACTCAAACAAAGACAGATGGTTTGTCGGAATGACACCTAATTATGTTGCGGGTGTATGGATGGGTTACGACCAACCTAAGTCTATGAGCGGAAGCAATTTCTGTACATCAGTATTTAAAAAGGTTATGACAGAAATTCATAAAAATGTGGAAGAAAAAACAATTCAGATGCCTGATGGCGTAATTAAGCGCACTGTTTGCCAGGACACAGGAAAAATTGCATCTGACGATTGTGTAAGTACTGTTAGTGAGTACTTTAAGGACGGTACACAGCCAATGAAATATTGCTCGGCTGAAGAGCATATTGTGGAAGAGTCTCCAGAAACAAATGGCGATGTAATCGATGGCGAAGCAACAGCTCCGGCTGACGGGAGTGTGCAGAACGGAGCAGCAACTCCAGGCAGTGAAGCGAGTGAAAGTGACAGCGAATCACAAGAATAAACTTAGTGAGGTACGAATATGGATTATACAAAAAAATGGGAATACTGGCTTAATTCTTCAGTAGTTGATGACAAAACAAAGGAAGAGCTCAAAAAGCTTTCGGACAAACCACAGGAAATCGAAGAACGCTTTTATAAGGATTTGGAATTCGGCACAGCAGGTCTTCGTGGAGTTCTAGGTGCCGGCACAAACAGAATGAACATATACACAGTAAGAAAGGCAACCCAGGGGTTAGCAAATTACATTTGTGCAAGGGGAGAAGAAGCAAAATCCCGCGGTGTTGCAATTTCTTATGATTCAAGACATTTTTCCTATGAATTTGCTTGTGAGAGTGCCTGCGTTTTGGCTGCAAGCGGTATAAAATCTTATGTTTTTGACAAGCTTCATCCCGTTCCTGTTTTGTCATTTGCTGTAAGGCACTTAAATTGCTATAGCGGAATTATGATTACGGCAAGTCATAACCCTGCAAGGTACAATGGCTATAAGGTTTACGGCTCTGACGGGGCACAGCTTAATGTAGCTGATTCAAATGAAGTTTTTAATTACATCACAAATATGGATATTTTTAACGATGTAAAAACTATGGATTTTGAAGAAGCAAAGAACAAGGGCTTAGTAAATATTATTGGTGCAGATGTCCGTGCGTGTTATTTGGAAGAAGTTTTAAAATGTCGTAAAAATCCTGATGTTGCTGAAGATACCGCAAAAGAAATAAAAATTGTTTACACACCTTTCCACGGCTCAGGACTGGTTCCTGTAACCGAAGCCTTGGAAATGTCAGGCTATAAAAATGTTTATGTTGTCGCAGAACAAGCAGAGCCAAATCCTGATTTTATAACGGTAAAATCTCCTAACCCTGAAGATAAGGAAGGCTTTTACCTTGCTATTGAGTATGGCGAGCGTGTTGGCGCAGATGTCATTTTGGGTACTGACCCCGATGCCGACAGACTCGGTGTTTTAGTTAAAAATCCCGACGGCAGCTATGATGTTTTAACAGGTAACCAAATGGGCGTGCTACTTGCAGATTACATTTTAGGCTCAGCGCAGGAAAAGGGCGAAATTAAGCCTGGCGATTTTATTGTAAAAACAATAGTTTCAACAGATTTAACTAAAAATATTGCCGATAAATACGGAGTTAAGCTATATGACGTTTACACAGGCTTTAAGTTTATTGCTGAACAAATAAGACTCCACGATGGTATCGACGGCAAGTTCCATTTTGGATTTGAAGAAAGCTACGGTTCGCTTCCGGGCGTTTACGCAAGAGATAAAGATGCAGTTGCGGCAACGCTTTTGGTTTGTGAGCTTGTTGCGGTATTAAAAAGACGCGGATTGACGTTATCTGATGCAATGAGTGAATTATACAAAAAGTATGGCTACATTGTTGACCGCACAGTTTCTTTAACAATGGAAGGTCTTGATGGTATGAAAAAAATAAAGGATATGATGGCTAAAGTTGAAGCTGAGCCGTTTAAAGCTATTGGCGATACCAAAATTAAGGCGTTCAGAAACTACAATAAGGATACTCGCGAAGACTACGAAACGGGAAAAGTTGAAAAAATCGGTTTTGAGCCTTCAAATGTGCTTTATTTTGAGCTTTCAGGCGGTGGATTTTTTGTAATTCGTCCATCAGGAACAGAGCCCAAAATTAAATTTTACTATTCAGTGCCCTGTGAAAATATGCAGGACGGCAATGAAAAAATTGACAAATTAGATGCAGAAGTAAAGAAAATATTGTTATAAATAAAAAAATAATCCGAGTTAGTCTCGGATTATTTTTTTTATTTCTGCTTTTGTAAATTTTATTAAGTCATTTTTGTCAATGAGTAGCTGGCAACCGCGTACTCCTGCACTTACTGTAATTTTTTCGTGTAAGTTTATAGATTCGTCAAAGTAAGTCGGAAATTGCTTTTTCATACCAACAGGAGAGCAACCGCCGCGAATATAACCTGTTAAAGAAAGAAGGTCTTTTACGTGTACCATTTCAATTTTTTTATTATTCGATACTGTTGCGGCTTGCTTTAGGTCAATTTCTTTATCCACAGGAATACAAAAAACACAAATGCCGCTTTTGTCTCCTTTTGCAACCAGAGTTTTAAAAACCTGTGAGTACGGCATCCCTACAGAGTCGGCAATATGAGTTCCTGAAAGATCTGCTTCATCAACTTCATAAGAAATTGTTTCATAAGGAATTTTTGCTTTATCCAGCATACGCATTGCGTTGGTTTTAATTGGCTTCATTTTCTTCTCCTAAAATTACACCTGTATCAATTTTATTACCCTTAATGTATTCAGCAACCGCCATTTTTTTCTTGCCTTCAAATTGTACTTCGCATATTAAGAGTGCATTATCACTACAAGAAACCAAAATGCCGTCTTTTGAAACGTCTAAAATTTCACCGCACTTTTCACTCGCTTTTTTATCGGTAATTTTTGCGGAAATTACCTTAAATCGTGAACCGTTATACACAGTAAAAGCACATGGATAAGAGTAAAGCCCACGGATTAAATCATAAATTTCTTTGGCAGATTTTTTAAAATTAATGCAGCCCGTTGATTTGTAAAGCATAGGCGCATAGCAGGAAAGCTTGTCGTCCTGCTTTTCGGGGTTCAGCGTGTTTTCTTCGATTTGCTTTAATGTTTTCCTTATTGCATTAACTCCTGCTATAGCTAATTTGTCGTGCAGTGAGTCGGCTGTGTCGGTGTCGGAAACTACCACTTCTTCTTTTACTAACATATCGCCTGTGTCTAGTCCTGCATTCATCTGCATTGTTGTTACGCCTGTTACATTCTCGCCGTTTATTATACTCCATTGAATCGGGGCAGCACCCCTGTATTTTGGAAGAAGTGACGCGTGAATGTTAATGCAGCCGTATTTTGGGATATCTAAAATCCGTTGTGGCAAAATCTGGCCATAAGCTGCAACGATAAATACATCAGCACCAAAAGTTTTCAAATATTCATACACTTCGTCTGTTTTGGCGCTTTCGGGCTGGTAAACGGGGATATTGTGTAAAGTAGAAAACTCCTTAACAGGCGATGCCTGCATTTTGTGACCACGTCCCTTTGGCTTGTCGGGTTGTGTTACAACAAGCAAAATCTCGTGGCCGTCATTATATAAGGCTTCTAACGGAAGCACGGCAAATTCGGGTGTGCCCATATATATTATTTTCATACGAATATCTCCTAATCTTCTATATATTCAATGACATTATCAATATAAAGCGTGCCTGATAAGTGGTCAATTTCGTGGCACAATGCAATAGCTAAAAGCCCTTCGCCGTCGATGTTGATTTCTTCGCCGTTTCTGTTTTTTGCTCTTACCTTAACTTTTTCAGGACGTGCCACTGTGCCTGATTTACCTGGAACTGAAAGACATCCTTCAGGACCGATTTGCTCGCCTTTTTTGTAGGTAATAACGGGGTTAATAAGCTCTAATAACCCATCTCCTACATCAATAACTACAATTCTTTTTAAAACGCCCACCTGCGGTGCTGCAAGCCCTACGCCGTTTGCTTGATACATAGTTTCAGCCATATCGTCTAATAAGGTTATAATTCGGTCATCTATTTTTTCTACTTCACGTGATTTTTTTCTTAAAAGCTCGTTGTCTGTAGCTACATCTAATATTGTTCTTTTTGCCATAGGTATTCCTCCTATAATGTATTATATGGGTTGTTTTCTATAATCATATTTATATCATTGGCATTTTTTATGTGATAATTGCGAAGTCTTAAGAAAATATCCTGAGATTTTTCATCAAGCTTACATTTTATCCATATTCGTTGTCTGTATTTTGAGTTAATTTTGGGAATTGAAGCAAAGCTCGGACCTAAGATTTCAAAGCTGCTGCCAAGCTCTTTTTTCATAACCTTGGTAATTGACTGTGAAAGCGATTTTGCATATTCTGAAAGTGTGAATTCGTTTTCACCTGTTAATAATATAGAAACTATATCGCAAAACGGCGGGAAATTAAGATGACGCCTTATTTCAATTTCTTCGTTATAAAAAGAAATATAATCCTGCGCTTTTGCAAGCTCGAGCGTTGAATTTTCGGGCATATATGTCTGAATTACGGCGCGGCCTGTTTTTTTACCCCTGCCGGCTCTTCCGCACACCTGAGTAATAAGGTTAAATGTTCGCTCATTAGCACGAAAATCGTCAATTCCAAGACTCTGGTCGGCAGCCAGTACACCAACAAGTGTGACATTTTCAAAATCAAGCCCTTTAGCTACCATTTGTGTGCCGAGTAAAACATCTGTTTTTTCGTTGGAGAATTTGTTAAGAAGCGTTTGATGTGAGCCTTTAGTCCCTGTTGTGTCAACGTCCATACGAATGATGCTCATATTGGGAAAAAGTGCTTTTATTTCTTCTTCTACTTTCTGAGTTCCAACGCCGAATTCTTTGATATACGGACTTTCACACTCAGGGCAGACAGTCGGTTTTTTTATTGTATAGCCACAGTAATGACAGGTTAGTGTAGCGCGAGCTTTGTGATAGGTAAGTGTGACGTCGCAATTTTTGCATTTTGCAACGTAACCGCAGCTGCGACAAGAAACAAAGGTCGAAAAACCGCGTCGATTCAAAAAAAGGATAGTCTGCTCACCGAGCTTTTTATTTTCTTCCATTTCTGAAAACAACGTACTGCCAATACAGGTACGATTTCCTGATTTTAATTCTTTTCGCATATCGGAAACTATTATTTCGGGAAGTGTTGCTCCTGTTGCCCGCTTTGATAAGGACAGTAATTTATATGTGCCGCATTTTGCAAGGTAATAGCTTTCTAAAGATGGTGTTGCCGAAGCTAAAATACATACGGCATTATTTTGCTTTGCCCTGAAAAGCGCCACGTCTTTCGCGTGATAGGTTGGGGCGTTTTCTGCCTTATAACTTGCTTCGTGTTCTTCGTCAATAACGATGACACCTATATTTTTAAGCGGTGCAAATACAGCAGAGCGAGCGCCTACAACAACGGTTGCTTCCCCGCGTTTTATTCTTTTGTATTCGTCGGCACGCTCGCCTTGTGAGAGTGCAGAGTGCAGGACTGCAATTTTTTTGCCGAATCTCGAAACGAAGCGTGTTACCATCTGCGGTGTTAATGCTATTTCAGGCACTAAAACTATTGCGGTTTTGCCTGATGAGAGTGTATTTTCAATACAATTCAAAAAAACTTCAGTTTTTCCGCTTCCTGTTATTCCGTGAAGCAGGTATGTGTCGTTTTTTTCAGATTTTATAGAGTCGGTTATTGTCTTTACACAAGACAACTGCTCTTCGTTTAGCTTTGGAGACTTGGTTTTTTCTATTTCGTCATAGTCAAGAGGCATACGGAGAGACTCTATTGTTTCAGTACGGATAAAGCCCTTATTTTTAAGTGCCTTAATTGCAGAATATGAAGCACCTGTCAAAAAAGTGATATCGCTGTCGGCAACAAAATCATTCTGTATTAAAAGCTCTAAAATTTGAGCCTGCTTGGGTGCACGTGCTCGTAAATTATCCAAAACATCAAAGGCTTCATCGTATGGTAAATTTAAAACTGAGCCATGAATAAATTTTCCGCCTATTTTGTTTTTTGTGTTGCTGCCGGGCGGTAAAATTGTTTTAATTGCGCTTATATATGAGCAGAAGCAGGTATTTTTAATGTGCTCTGCAATTTTTAACATTTTCTCATCAAACAAAGGCTCAGGCGTAACTAAAGATGCAATTTCTTTTACGCTCCCTTCAAATTCTGTTTCGCTCTTTAACGAAAGAACATAGCCGTCAACGAGTTTTTTGCCTCTGCCAAAGGGCACAAAAACGTGACTGCCGATTGTAACTTTTTGAGCTAAATCGTCAGGAATAGAGTATTCAAATATTTTGTCAATTGAAAGGGCTAATCGGTTGATTATAACCCCCGCAAAATTACCCTTCATATTCTTGTTCCTCTGCTTTTATTTTGGAAAATGCTGAGTTTATCTGGTCAAATGAGTATCCGCGTGTTGCTAAATATCTTTTGACCTTCATTATATTTTTAATATCGTAATTGCCCGAAAGCTTTTTTTGTGCCAAGCTTTTTAGGTTTTCTGATATAGTGTTTTCAAAATCAAGTTCTTTTAATGCACGCTCAATGTAATTTTCGCTTATGCCTTTTTCTTTTAATTTCCATTTAACCTGCTGTATTCCAAGCTTTTTTAAATGCACCAAATCGTGAGCGTAGCGCTTGGCGAAGTCTGCATCATCTAACAATTTATATTCTTTTAAAAATTCAATGGTTTTTTCAACAATTTCTTCATTACCGATATGAGCAATAAGCTTTTGTTTAATGGTCTTAACTGTGTATGAGCGCTGCGACAAAAGGCGCGCAGAATAGTTTTTGGCGTCTTCAAAAACAGATGTGTTTTTAATGTGGTTTAATTTTTCTTCGGTAATTTCATCGCCTTCTTTTAAATGCTGCGACAAAATGGTAAAATTATCTGCCCCAAAGGAAAAAGCGCCATCAATAAAAACAGATGAACGATGCTTATTCTTTTTTTGCTCTTCTATTTTGGTAATTTTCATAAATGCTCCGTTTTTAAAAAGCAGGGCAGTTACCCCGCCCTGCTTTAATTCTATAAATTATTCTGCTGTTTTATCGCAATATACTCCTAATGGATAATAAGGAAGCATATTTTCTTTTAACCAGTTCATAGCCTCAACAGGAGATAAGCCCCAGTTTGTAGGACAGGTTGAAACAACCTCAACAAGTGAAAAGCCTTTTCCTGCAAGTTGTGTCTGGAAAGCCTTTTTGATAGCCTTTTTAGCCTGCTTGATGTGTGGTACTGTATCTATTGTAACACGCTCGATATATGCAGCACCCGATGTTGTAGCAAGCATTTCGCTCACGCGGATAGGATGACCTTGTGTTTTAGTATCACGGCCGTAAGGAGATGTTTGTGTAACCTGACCGGGTAGAGTGGTAGGTGCCATCTGACCGCCTGTCATACCGTAAATAGCATTGTTAATAAAGATAATTGTGATGTTTTCACCACGTGCAGCAGCGTGAACTGTTTCCGCTGTACCTATAGCAGCCAAGTCGCCGTCGCCCTGGTATGTGAATACAACTTTATCGGGATGAACTCTTTTTATGCCTGTTGCAACAGCAGGAGCTCTGCCGTGAGCAGCTTCCTGAACGTCGCAGTTAAAGTAGTTATAGGCAAAAACTGCACAACCAACCGGTGCAACGCCGATGGTGTTTCCTTCAATATCTAATTCGTCAATTACTTCAGCAACGAGTCTGTGAACGATACCATGACCGCAACCGGGACAGTAATGTAGTGGGACGTCACATAAAGCGTGTGGTCTTTTAAATACTTGTTCCATTACTTGTCACCTCCAATAAGTTTCTTTACCTCTGCGATAATTTCGTTCGGGTAAGGAATGTTACCACCCGTTCTGCCGAAGAAATGAACAGGAACCTTGCCGTTAACTGCAATTTTTACATCCTCAACCATCTGGCCCATGCTCATTTCAACAGTAAGTATGCCTTTTGCATTTTTTGTATGTTCAAGGTATGCATCAAACGGGAACGGCCAAAGTGTAATAGGTCTGATTAAACCGACCTTGATGCCCTCGGCACGTAAAGCATCAATAGCATTTTTACAAATACGGGCAACAGAGCCGTAAGCTGTTAAGATAAAGTCAGCATCATCTGTTTTATATGCTTCGTACTTTTTCTCGCACGCTTCGATTTGAGCATATTTTTCGTATCTTTCCAAAACTAATTTTTCCAATGTGTTTGGCTCTATATATAAAGAGTTTATTACATTGTGCGGACGCTTCATTTCTGTGCCTGTTGTAGCCCAGGTTTTTTCAGGAACCTGTCTTTTAGACTTTGTTTCGCCGAATGTAACAGGCTCCATCATCTGTCCCAACATACCATCGCCTAAAATCATAACAGGCATTCTGTAGATGTCTGCCATATCAAAGGCATCGGCTGTCATATCAACGATTTCCTGTACTGATGATGGTGCTAAAACGATAACACGGTAGTCGCCGTGGCCGTGACCCTTTGTAGCCTGGAAATAGTCAGACTGAGAAGCCTGGATGCCGCCAAGGCCTGGGCCTGCACGCATAATGTTTACTACAACACATGGTAGGTCTGCACCTGCCATGTAGGATAGAGCTTCTGCCTTTAAGCTGATGCCGGGAGAAGATGAAGATGTCATTACTCTTGCACCTGCGCCTGCGGCACCGTAAACCATATTTGCTGCAGAAACTTCACTTTCTGCCTGAAGGAAAACACCGCCGATTTTTGGCATACGCTTAGCCATATATGCGCTGATTTCCGTTTGTGGAGTTATAGGATAACCGAAAAAGTAACGGCAGCCTGCTAAAATTGCAGCTTCAGCAACGGCTTCATTACCTTTTACAAGAACCTTTTCTGCCATATTTATTCAATCCTTTCTTGAAATTATTACTTGTAAACCTCGATTGCACAGTCAGGGCACATTGTAGCACACATGGCACATCCAATGCAAGCATCAGCGTTTATTACTGCTGCAGGCTTGTAGCCCTTAGCGTTTAAGCTTTCAGATTCGCCTAAAACCTTTTTAGGACAAGCGTTGATACAAAGGTAGCAACCCTTACAAACATTTTCTAAAATAACAACTTTTGCCATAATAAAACTTCCTTTCTGCTCTAAATTTTTAAGAGTTTTCTTTCTATTTTAAAGAGCTTGTTATTTATTTCTGCGGAAAAGTCAGCATCAATCGCTGAAACCGCGTATTTAACAGGTAAATTAAGAATATTTGCAGCTTCTTTTACAATTAAAAAACCTTCTTCTATGATTTCTTTTGTCGTTTCTTCTGCAATGTTGGTGTCGGCAATTATGTTTGTGACGGACAGTCTTGAAGCGGTTTCGATATTTTCTTTCATTTCAATAATTTCAGAAACAGTAGATGAAAGCGGACGTCTTGTATTTACAACAAGGCTCATTTCATAATCTGCATTATCAAAAAACTGCTTATATCTGCCCAGGGCGATAGCACCATCGTCATCGCCGCCAACATCAACAACAATAACGGCATCCTGCTCGTTAAAAATTCGCAGAATTTCAGCAGGCAAAACGGGAATGTCAACATTTGTTCCTGCGTAATCTGGAGCAATTACCATAATTCCGTTTGCTTCAAGCTCGTGCCTTGCATCATTTGAGCGAAAATAAGGATTTACAATATCTAAATCCACTATAATAACTTTATCGTGAGTTTTTTTAAGTGCGAGGGCAAAATTTACGGAAAATTCCGTTTTTCCGCTTCCGTAATGTCCAACGGTAATATATATTTTACTGTTCATAGAAATACCACCACAAAAATAGCATTTTATTCTTACATATTATAGCACATTTTTTCGGCTATGTACAGAGTTTTTTAGCAAAAAACAACTTTTATTTGCTTTTTTTAATTTTATTTGCTTTATTTCTTGAAAAACCACCTTGAAATGACATATTCTTTATGATAAAATTAAAAAAAGTGATTATTGGAGTGAACCTATGAAAAAGTTTATAAGGAAAATATTATCTCTTGTTTTAATTCTTTTGCTTTGTGTTACGGGTTATTTCGGAGCGTTGGGCTATGCTTTGTATGCCTCTGCCGTTAGAGAAAAAAGTATAGAAGAAAGAGTAGAAGAAATCCAAAAAAACGAAAACTATACGTCGCTTTTACAAATTCCTGCAATTTATAAGGATGCGGTAATTTCTGTTGAAGATGCAAGGTTTTACGAGCATGGCGGTGTTGATTTTATATCTTTAGTGCGTGCGATATATACAAATTTAAAAAACAACGAATTATCTCAGGGTGGCTCAACAATCACTCAGCAATTAGCTAAAAATCTGCTTTTTTCACACGAGCAAAGTATATCCAGAAAAATGGCAGAATTTTTTGCAACCCATTATATAGAAAAGCATTACGAAAAAGATGAAATTTTAGAGCTTTATATGAATGTAATTTACTATGGAGACGGGTATTACAACATTTATGATGCTTCAATGGGGTATTTCGACGTTGCGCCACTTGATATGACAGATTATCAGGCAACGATGCTTGCAGGTATTCCTAATGCTCCGTCGGTTTATGCACCAACAAAAAACTTGGATTTAGCACAAAAACGACAGGACAAGGTTTTAGAGCGTATGATTGAAACAGAAGCGCTGACACAAGAGGAAAAAACAGAAATTTTAAAGGAAAGATAGCTTATGAAAAAAAGAATAACAGCAATAATTTCAGTAATTTTAATATTCGCTATGTCGTTTATGTGCTGTGCCACAGTTCTTCCGCAATCGTATATGGAGATTTCGGTTACTGAGCCGTTTGGCATATTTACAAAGAATATGCAGGACGAAAAAATGTTGGCTTCTGTTGGAAAAAGTGCAGAAGAAATAAATGAAATTTTAGAAAGTACAGGTAGTGAGTCACTTATTATTAACAAAGAAACAGGCGCACAAATTTATGTTAAGGTTGTAAAAAATGACCTTTCGTATGAGCTTTGGAACATATCAAAGGTTCAAAATGAATATATAAATGAGAACTTGAAAAATATTCTTTATGATGGTTTTTTGATGGAAGGATTTAATTATCAGGATGAGAATGTGATAATTAATGATTATGCTTATATGAAATTTATTACTGTTTCGGGCAGTACATATTCAGACAATGGTGCTCGCGGTGTTGTTTGCGGTGGAACTTTTGTAAACGGAAATGCAATTGTTTTTACTATGCTCACAGATAGTGTTGTGCCGACGGAAGAAGAAATTAAGGCTGTAAATGATATTGCATCGGGTGTTTCGTTTACAGTAATTAAAGAAAAAACTGATGAAAAAATAAAAGAAAACAAAAAAGAAGAGCAAGACATTTTTAACTACATTTTAGGCGGTTTTGGTGCTTTGGTAATTATAATTTTTTGTGCCTGTATGATAGTGAAAATGAGAACGAAAGACGAAGATGAAGAAAAACCGGAGAATAGTGAAGAGATAAGAGCTAAAAGTGAATAAAACAAAAACAAACGACAATTTCTTATGAAATTGTCGTTTGTTTTTGGCGCTTGATGCCCCCTCGGTGTTCGAATCCCTTTAAAAACTGCAAAATAAAAACACCCATATAAAATGGATGTTTTCATTTTGGCGCGCCTTGAGGGATTCGAACCCCCGACGCCTCGGTTCGTAGCCGAGTCCTCTATCCAGCTGAGGTAAAGGCGCATATTTACTTTCGAAAATCAGCAAAATCTATTTTAGCACATTCACTTTCGTTTGTCAACATATTTTTTACAGTTTCTTTACGATATTTAAACATTTATTGACCTTTTTGGGACACTATGTTATACTTAATAAAAATGAAGAATAGAATATTATACAAGCTATCTTAAACGAAAGGATTTTGTATATGTATAAAAAAATTATTTACTTAGCGCTCGTTGTTGCTTCGTTTTTATCAATGAATATGACAACCTTATCAGGGACAGTAACAGCAGGAAATACAAAATTTTCGGATGTTACAAGTGAATACAGCTGGGCAGAAGAAGCCATAAATGTGTTAGTAGAAAGCGGTGCAATAACAGGTGTTGACAAAAAACACTTTGAGCCTGCTTCAACGGTCACAAAGGAGCAGTTTGCAAAAATGCTGGTAGGTGCTCTCGGCATAGAGTTGCTTCAAAAAAGTGATGAAGCAACCGAGGAAAATGAAGAAGCAGAAGAAACAATTACATATAGCGATATAGAAGAAAATCGCTGGTCTTATCCATATATTTCAGTATCTAATGAATTTTTCTATGATGACAGCTTCGGTGCTAACACATTTAATCCCGAAGAAAATTATACTCGTGAAAAATGTGCTTATGCAATAGCTATGGCATTAGGCTACGGTGGAAAGAGTGCAAATCTTTTAGATGCAGATGTTTTAGAAAACAATTTTAAAGATGCAGCAGACATCACAAAAGCTCTAAAGAGTGCCGTTGCTATGACAGTTGAGCGCGGTATAGTAAAGGGCTCTGATAAATTAATAAGACCAAAGGGCGAGGTAACGCGTGCTGAGGCTGCGGTATTACTTTATCGGGCAAAGCAATATAAAGACAGAAATTCACAAAACTTATTCATAACCCAAACACCAATGATAGGAAAAAGCACAGTAACCTTAGAGCAGGCAAAGCGCTGGGCAGAAAAAAAAGGAGCTCATCAAAGGTTTATTGATATTGCAGACTACTATTGGAAATACGGCGAAATAACAGGTGTTCGCCCTGAAATCTTATATGGACAAGCTGCCAAGGAAACAGGCTTCGGTAAATACACGGGTCAGGTTAAGCCTGAGCAGAACAACTGGGCAGGAATTAAAATCAAAAATCCTGTTGCCGACAGACCCGAAGACCACGAAACCTTTGCAACTCCTGAAGATGGTGTTCGTGCACATTTTAATCATATAAGTGCTTATGTAGGTATTGAGCCTGTTGGCGAGCCACACGACAGATATTACGTGTTAAAGACGGTTGCCTGGCGCGGAACTGTTAAAAATGTTGAACAGTTAGGCGGTAAATGGGCACCTGATGTAACTTACGGATACAACATTGTTGTTAAAATGCTGCGCAGTATGGAAAATACAAAATAAGCAAGGGGCTGTAGCTTAGGCTACAGCCCTTTTAGTATGCTTTCTACTGTTTTTCCGTGGGGCCTGTTATATCTCTTGAGCTTAAAAAGAGAAGAATTTTCTGATATGTTATTTATTCCTTCTGCACAGGTAAGGCTTATTTTAAAGCCTAAGCTTTTTATTTCTTCTTCCGTTTCATCGCAAAAATATCCGAATGGATATGTAAAGCAATCGGCATGTTTGCCTGTGTAGTCAAAAATAAGCTTTCTCATTTTTTCTGCATCGTTATCAAAAATTTCTCTGTAGTGTGCCGATGTTTCGCCCTTTTTTTTCGAGCATCCATTTCTGCCGTTTGAGGTTTTATGCATATCGTAGGTGTGGTTGGCTACCCTTGTGTGTGTAGAATCAGATAACATCTTCACTTCTTCCCAGGAAAGATAAGCGTAAGAAACGGCTTTGTCGGGGTGCTCTGTGTAGTCGTTTGTGTATGAGCCCACGATAGAAACAACAGCCTTCATCTGGTACTTTTCAAGCAATGGTACGACATATTCAAGGTAAGAAAGATGACCGTCATCAAACGTAAGCATTATAGGTTTTTCGGGTAACGGCGTGCCTTTTTCTTTAAAATTTATTAAATCAAGGTCGGTTATCGTTGTATAGCCTTCTTTTTTTATGTATTTCAAATCCTGTTCAAAATCATCGGGAGAAATTATAAATTTTCCGTGTGTTGCTTCATCACGCAGAATATGGTGGTACATAATTATAGGCAGCTTGTATTCAGAAAATGCCGATTTTGTCAGGCAACAAATGTATGAGCCAACGTGGAAAATTCCGAAAATTATAGCTATAATTATAGAAAAAACAAAAAATCTGATGATATAGCGTTTCATTGTTCACACTCCCTTTTATAAAATGTATGAATTGACAGCTTGGCTAAATCATATAATTTTTTTGAGGTGAGTAATGTGAATAAAAATTTCTATAGATTTTCCGCCTTTTCATTGGCAATATCGTTGCTTTTAGCGGTTGTTGTTATGGCGCTTCCGCCAAATAGTGCTTATGTGGCAGTAGAAAAAGACGATTTTATTAAGTGGGTTGATTTTAATGTGAGCTACAGCGCACTTTCTGATTGTTTAGAGTACGATATAAAAACCTACGGAAACGAAAATCACACAAGCTGGGTTGAGCTGTTATCATACCTTGCAGCAACAGGCGACGGTACCTTTAAAAATTATAAAAGGTCAACTCTTACAAAGTTGACTACCCAGTTAGATAGCGGAAAAACAATGGAAGAGCTCACAAAGGATTTAAAGCACTATTCCTATTATTATGAGGCGTATAGTGCGGTTTTAGGGGGATTTGTGGGAGAATACGAAATAGAACGTGACGACGGGTCTTTTGAAAAGAAGTATGGGTTAAAGGCGTTTTCGCCGATTGCCAAGGGGTATTCATATTCTCATTTTGACGACTTTGGAGCATCACGCTCTTACGGCTTTAAAAGAAAGCATTTAGGACACGATATGATGGGTAGCGTGGGAACACCTGTTATTGCTGTTGAGTCGGGGTATGTTGAGTGTGTAGGCTGGAATCAGTATGGTGGCTGGAGAATAGGTATAAGGAGCTTTGATAAAAAACGATACTATTACTATGCGCATTTGCGTCGCGACCATCCGTATAACGATATGTACGAGGGGAAAATTGTGACAGCAGGTGATGTTATAGGTTACCTTGGAATGACTGGCTACAGCACAAAGGAAAATGTAAATAATATAAACACGCCCCATCTTCATTGGGGTATGCAGTTGATTTTTGACGAAAGCCAAAAGGAAGCAAATTCTGAAATCTGGATAGATATTTACGCCATTACAAAACTGCTTGAGCGAAACAAATCAGTGGTGGTAAAAAACGATGCCGAAAAAGAGTATTACAGAAAATATGAAATGTTTGAATCTGGTTTTGAAAAATAACAAATAATTTTCTTGATTAAAAAAACTGCCTGTGCTATACTGTAGTTGAGGTGGAAAAATTGACAGAAGAATTGATAAAAAGAATAAATGAATTAGCCAAAAAATCTAAAACAGAAGGCTTAAGTGATGCTGAAAAGGCAGAGCAACAGGAGCTTCGCGAAAAGTATATACAAGCGTTCAGACAGGGTGTTAAAAATACATTGAACAATGTTTACGTTGTAGATGAAAACGGGAATGAAAATAAGCTCAAAAGGAAATCAGACAGTATATGTGGAGCCTAAGGCAACAAGCCTTAGGCTCTCTTTGTTTTAAAGCTTATATTCGTGTCTTTTTCTTTTAACAAAATATGAGCCGTGGGTGAAGCCAATTTCAGAAAGCATTTCAGATGCTTCGTAAAACGAATTTGAAATGTTTTCCATTTTATGAGAGTCGCTTCCGAGTGTGATGTTTCTTCCGCCCAAGTCGTAATAGCGTTTTAAAATTTCTGCATTCGGCATAAATTCATTCCAGGCAAGCGCTTTCCCCGATGTGTTTACTTCTAAGCATTTGTCAGTTTCAACAACGCCCTTTAAAACTACGTCCATATCAGGATAATATTTTTTCATATCCATACCGCGGTTTGCGTGGCCGTTAATATACCGAAAAGGAAATGTAAGATGCGTTATAACATCTACATCAGCATAATATGCAAGCCCCGATAAGCGCTCATAATATTTTTTAACCACTTGATCTAAAAAGTCCATAGTTACCACGTCGGCGCAGTATTTTAAGCTCTTATAACCGCAATCGGCAAAATGTGCTTTAAATGTTGGTTCTGTGTGTGTAGAGCCTAAAATACAATCGAGCGGAAAATCATAAAAAGGCTCGCAAAATTCAGGCGGATACTCGTCATCACGTTCAACGCCTGACATCACCAAAATCTCGTTTTTATATTTTTGTGCGAGTCTTTTCGTTTCTTCAGCCGATTTTTTGATGTGCTCGTATGGGGCATACTTTTCAGACTGCGGAAGAGAGTGGTCCGTTATAGTTATACCGCTTACGCCTTTTTTGATGGCTGTTTTTATTATGTCTTCAATTTTGTTGGTTCCGTCTATTGAATATTCTGAATGAATATGACAATCGTATAGTTTCATAAATTCTCCCTTAAAAATTTTTAATTAACAAGGTGGTGCACTCAACATGTGTTGGGTGGTGTCCACATATTGTTTCACCTTGTTTTCTATTTTCTGTTCTTTGCTGTAGTAACAGATGCTATGAGCTTTCTTCTTATTGTTCCGCATTTGTTAAGTAAGGATTTATATGTAATTTCGTCAATATTACTTTTGCGAAATAATAACTCCAACCAATATTCAGTTTCAAAACTCTCTTTTAAGGCTATTTCTAATTTGTTTATAAAATCTGCTTTACTCTGTGCATATTTTGCTTCGTGTATATTTGCTCCTATGGACGATGAGGAACGGATACTCTGATTGACATAAACAGAACAACCTTTGATTTCGTCGCACAGGTCAGATAGTTGTATAGCGAACTTGATATATGCTCACTTCGTTCACATTCGATATGTTGCCTACGGCAACGAGTGCCGCTATGCGGCTAACGCGCTTTTCCCCAATCTCGTTTTGCCGCAAGGCAAAACATATCGAGTCCCCGCAGGGGATATATCGAGCCGCCGCAGGCGGCATATCG
>JAZNDH010000001.1:0-90166 GCA_045587965.1 Congzhengia sp. | reverse complement strand
TTTGCCAATAAGGAAAAGATGCATTTGAAGAAAAATAATTAAAAAGGCGGGTGGCTTTGCCCCCCGACCTTTTTAATTAAAATTTATCTATTCATAAGTCTATTTGCATTATTATAGAATAAGTCTTCGATGTCTGAACGGGAAGCATCAGAAAGAATACAAGCCTCGCGAGTTGCCATTAACCCTTCCGTTCCGACGTGCCAGCTATGCAGAGTTGTTTTTGATTGGAAATTTTGTAAATCCCTTTGGCTAATCCAGTAGAATGTATCACCAATAGCAACAGCCTTTCCCGCAAGCATCGAAACAGGGTGGTCGGTTCCCCACATACATCTTTTTATGCCGATTTTTTTAAGTATGTATGTCATAGCGGGAGATTCGCAAATTCCTGAGAAATCGTACCATACATTTTCAAGATTCTTGAGTTCGTCAACCGTGCCAAATGCTGTCCAGGGTGCAAATGCTCTTGCAGCGTGTGCCAAAATTAAAACTGCATCAGGATACTTTTTAGCCATAGACTTAATATAATTTAAGTTATTTTCATCAGCTAAGGCTTTATCCTTTACCATATGAAGCGTTATAAACATTTTTTTCTCGTTTGCAAGTTCCCAGGCTGATTCGGGTAAATATTCTCCAATATCTGAATCAAAGGTTTTTTCACATTCTGCATAAATATGATAACATTTTAAACCGCGTATATCAGGATGAATGAGCTGCTTTTTTATATCGTCCACAGTATCACTTGGGAAAATATTTATTTCGCCTACATTCCCTTTAAATAAATCGAGCTGTGATGCCAAAAACTCAACCGATGCAGCACGCTCTGCAGGGTCTTTTAGTAAAACTTCAGGAAAAATAATTGCGTTTGCCCTTAGTTCTCTTTCGCCGATTAATGGGCGCATATCATCAAAATAGTAGTTAAAAGTTGCTTGTTCTCTTGATGAGACATTTGGTGTATGCGAGATATGCATATGGCTGTCAAATAGCTTTTGCGGCAAAAAATCATCAAGAATTTTTGCGGCTTCTAAGTCGTATTTGTTATAAATATAATCCTTCATTTTTTTATCCCCTTTTTTTTATATGTTTTCCGATATAATCCTGGAGTAACACCGTATTTTTGTTTAAAAAGCTTAAAAAACGATGTTTCTGAACTATAGCCCGACAATTCACAAATTTTGCTGATTTTTGTATTTGTTGTTCTTAAAAGATACTCGGCACGCTCAATTCGTGATTGATATAGCTTTTCTCTAAAACTCATTCCATAGTATGCTTTTAAAATTCGGTTTAATTGCCGTTTTGAAAGATTGGTTTTTTCAGCTAACTTTTCTTCCGTAGGGTTATGAGATAAATCGTTCTCAAAAAAGTCATCTATTATTTCAAATCTTCTGTCAGTGTTATTTATAGCATCTTCTATATCACTGGGTTTAAAATAAATAATTTTTCTGAAAATATTTGTCATAAGTAAAGAATACATAGAATTAATAGTTTTCTGCCAAAAAGGTTTTTTTTCTTTATACTCGGCAATTATTTTTCTGCAAATTTCCAAATCAAAATCTGATAACTTTATGATGGTGTTTTGTGGTAAAATCAGTGGAATAGCAACTCTTTCGCCATTTGGACCACTTAGTAAAAACGAAAGTACGAAATGTTCATAATCGTCCCCCGCTTCTCTTGTTGAGTGATATTGTCCTGGGGGAATCAAGAGAGATTCCCCCTCGGACAATGATAAAATTTCTCTTTCTACATCAATTTTGCAACTTCCTTTTAAGGCGATGTGCAGCTCATATTGAATGTTACTATGGCTTAAAACATTCCATTTTGCTCCGTTTAAGGTATTTTCATCAATTCTTAAAATACACTGAAAATTTCCAAAACCAAGTTTTATTATATGCAGCAAAACACAACCCCCTCGTTGCACATTATTTTAAAAGTCTTTTAAAGCCTGACTGACAAACCTTACCATCAAGCGCTTCTAAAACGGCTTCAATTCCGCCTTTATCAAGTATTGTTCTGATTTTATAGAATACTTTATCCATAGCGTCGCGATATAACGCTAAAATTTCATCGTTGTGTGCCAAGGTTGCATACAGGCATGTATTTCCTAAGAATCCCTCATCAAGCATCAGTGTGGTATAAAGTGTTTTTAATTCCATTGAATGCTCTTTGAAGCCAAAGTGTGCAAGACAGTTATGACCGCCGCAGCTAATATCGATTCCGTTCTTTGCAGCGGTTTCAAGCCAGTACTTTTTAACGATTTGGCCTATGCGGTCAACATGTTCCCATACTTTAGTTTTTTCCATTTTGTCAATTGTAGCTAAAGCTGCTGTTGGACCTACAGCTTCTGTCCAGTATGTACTGCTTATAAAAGATTCCTGTGCACTGTCCATAGCGGCTTTAGTACCGATTATTGCTCCTATTGGATGACCATTACCGAGAGCCTTTGCAAAAACAGCAATATCAGGATTTACGCCTAAAACTTTATGAGAACCACCGAAGCAATATCTCCAGCCTATTGTGATTTCATCAAATATTAAAAGTGCGCCATGCTTATGCGCTGTGTCGCGTACGTGTTCAAGGTAGCCGTCATCAGGAGTTTCATTTCTCATTGGCTCCATAATTATACAAGCGAGCTCATCGCCGTGTTCAGCCATTAATTTATCAAATGATTCTCTGTCGTTTCCTATAAATGTATATGATGTGCCTGCTAATTGCTTTGGTACACCGGCTGGTTTTAAGCCAGGTAAATGCACGCCGTCAAGTGAGTGGTCGCTAGCAAGATTAGCTGCTAAATACCAGTCGCTCCAGCCGTGATAACCGCTTATAGCAACGAGGTTTCTGCCTGTAGTTGCACGAGCTATACGAACTGCAACAGCGCAGGTTTCTCCGCCTGTACGAGCGAAACGAACAGACTCAGCCCAAGGGTGAATTTCGCATAATCTTTCTGCTAATTCCACTTCTTCAGGTGCATTCAGAGAAGACATTGCTCCCATTTCGATACGCTTTATAACGGCCTTGTTAACATCAGGGTCGGCGTATCCAAGCAGACAAGCACCAATGCCGTTTGTGGTCATATCGTAATAAACATTTCCGTCGCAATCTTCTACCTGACAACCGTTTGCTCTTACGGCGTATCCCGGCCATACATCAGGCGCATACATTTCAGGGCGCTTAGATAATAGTTGTACACCGCCTGGTATAAGTTTTTTTGCATGAGTATAGAGTTCTTGAGTTTTTGTTGTATTCATAGTGAACCTCCCAAAATTTTAATAGTTAGGTTCATTTTATCATACAGCAAAAAAGAATATCACGCTAAAACTTGCCAGCGTTCGCTTTTTAACGGCTTGTCAGGATAGTTTTATTTAGCGAGTATAAGCGGAAATTTTCCATTTGTACTTTTTAGCTCATTTTTTTGAGAAAGTAAGTCAATGACATCACAAGAAATAATTTCACCCGGAACAATAATAGGTGAGCCGGGTGGATACGCCCAGACATACTCTAAACAAACCATATTCTCGGCATCGTGAAAATTTACAAAGTTGCCTTTTTGGTTCAAGGCAGTTTTAATATCCATAGCTTTTTGCGGAAGCGAGAGAGTAACAGCTTCGTTAAAATCAGCACAAGACACATTTTTATCAATTTTAACAAGAGCACGATATAAAATTTTTAGCGTTTTTTTGCTGTCAGAAACAGTTGCTATAGCTAAAGCATACTTCTCTGACGCCATTTCAATTTCTATTTTTTCTTTGCGGAGCTTTTTAGCTAAAGCTTGTCCGTTATTTGCAAAAATTATGATTTTCCCTAAATCGTCAAAATGGGTAACCTTTATATTTTTAAGCGTTTCCGTTTTTTTATAGAAATCCTCTAAATTTTTATAAAATATATCAAAATCCTTTTGATTTTTGAGCGTGTAGCGTAAGCATTCATCAATAGATGCAAGAAGCACATAGCTTGGGCTTGATGTTTCAAAAATTGATAAGCCATGGCGCAAAATATTAATATCTACACGGCTTGAGTAAACGTTTAAAACTGCCGTTTGAGTGAGCGATGGTAAGGTTTTATGCAGGCTCATAACACACATATCGCAGTATGTGTGCGTTTTAGGAAGATGCGCGCCGTGAGCACAATCAATAAAAAGAAACGCGTTGTTCTTTTTACAAATATCGTAAATTTTTGAAATATCAGAAATTACACCTTCATAGGTTGGAGAAGTGATAACAACTGTACCGATATTGTTGCTTTTTATGATTTCTTCTAAATTGTGTGCCGATACCTTTCCCCAAATTCCGCTCATTATGGCTTTGGGCAATATGTAGTGAGCGTTGAGCTCTAAAATTTCAACGGCATTATATACCGATTTATGGCAATTTCGCGCGATTAATATATTTTTATTCTCTCGCGTTAAAGTATATATCCCCGACAGTACACCGCAGGTTGAACCATTGACTAACGGAAAAGCCTCTAATGAACAAAAAAGCTTTTTTGCAAGGTTTGCTGTTTCTTTTAAAATACCTTTCATATCGTGAAGATTATCAAAGCCTTCAACCTCTGTTATGTCAATATTATAAGGAATAACAGACCTTTTATGTGCCCTTTTATGCCCTGGCATATGAAAGGGCGTAAAAGAGCGGTTGTATTTAATTAGCTTTTTTAAGAGTGTGCTTTTCATTTTTACACCTATTTTCTTAAGGTTTTTAAAAGGGCAATTTCTTTTTGGTAACCATCTAATTCATTTGGTGTTTCTAAGTAAAACGGCAAATCACGAAGTGCGGGATGGTTAATAATTTTTGCAAAGGCTTCTTCTCCTATTGAGCCACCGCCTATTATTTCGTGTCTGTCCTTGTGGCTTTTAAAAGGGTTTTTGCTGTCGTTAATATGAATTGCACGGAGCTTATCTATACCGATAATTTCATCAAATTCTTTTATAACACCATCTAAATTTTCAACAATATCATAACCTGCATCATAAACGTGACAGGTATCAAGGCAAACGCCGACTTTATCACAAAGCACAACCTTATCGATTATAGCTTTAATTTCGTGAAAATCACGGCCAACCTCAGAACCCTTGCCAGACATTGTTTCCAATAAAACAGTCGTGGTCATTTCAGGATATAAAATTTCATTTAAAGCATCTGCAATCATATCAATTCCTGCATCTGCCCCCTGACCAACGTGGCTTCCTGGGTGGAAATTGTATAAATTATTAGGTAGGGCTTCCATTCTTTTAATATCGTCAATGAAGGTGTTTTTAGCAAACTCACGAATTCCTGCATCTGCCGAGCAGATGTTAAGAGTGTAGGGAGCGTGTGCTAAAATAACTGAGATATCATTTTTTTTGGCGAATTCTAAATATTCATTAATGTCTTCCTGGTCTAACGGCTTTGCGCTACCGCCTCTTGGGTTTCTTGTAAAGAACTGAAACGTATTTGCACCTATTGAAACAGCGGTTTTACCCATAGCCAAAAATCCCTTTGAAGCAGATAAATGACAACCGATTTTCATAATGTTCACCTACACTAAATTTTTAAATTTTTCGCCTGCCAATAAATGAAAATGCAAGTGGAAAACTGTTTGACCTGCATCTTCTCCGCAGTTGTTTATAATGCGGTAGCCGTCTTCGGCAACACCTTCGGCTTCTGCAATTTTTTTAGCAGTTAAAATAATGTGACCTAACAGCTCTTTATGAGTATCTTCTAATTTATTTGCACAGCAGATGTGCTCCTTTGGTATAATTAAAATGTGTGTAGGAGCGGCGGGCTGGATGTCACGAAAAGCGTAAACCAATTCATCTTCATACACTTTGCTTGACGGAATTTCACCCTTTATAATTTTACAAAATAAACAATCGTTCATAATTTAATTCTCCTTTGTATATGCTAAAATTTCTTTTACTACCTTGTCAACGACGGCATCAATATCGCGGTTTGTGTTTTCGTCCACGTCTATTATAATGTCGCTCTTTTCGTAATCTTTTGAATATTCGTTTATGATTTCTACAATTTCTTCTAATGATTTGCCACTTAATTCGGCACGTTTGTTGTGAGAATTTTTTAAATTTTCATATATTGTTTCAGGCTTTGCTCTGAGCCATACTGTAATACCGTTTTTAAAAATTATGTCACGACAGATTTTGTCAGATAAGGTGCTTCCGCCGGTAGCAATTAAAACGTTTTGGTTTTCACAGATGTTTTGTACGGCAAAGCGCTGGGCACCTTCAAAATATTTTGCGCCTTTTTTTGTTAAAACATCCGAAACGGACATATTTTCGCATCTTTTTATATATTCATCAGTATCATAAAAATCCATATTTAATTTTCCTGAAACTCGTCTTCCTACGGTGGTTTTTCCTGTGCCCATAAAGCCCACAAGTATTATGTTTTTATTCATAAATCCTCCACTACTTTAAAAAATTCTGCGTTAAATAGGGCGTGCTTTTTTCATCAAAGGCAACGCCTATGCCTATGTCACTAAAATCTGCCAGTATGTTATCCCGATGTCCCTTTGAATTCATTAAGAGTTCGTGCGAGTATAAGGAATTTTGCGCTCCCATAGCTAAGTTTTCGCCGATTTTATTAAAGTCGACATTTTGTTTTTGGGCACGCTCTAAAACGGAGTCGCCATTTAAAGTGTAATGGCTGAAATACTTGTTTTCGACCATATCCAAAGAGTGTAAAAATGCAAGCTTTTTTAGTTCTTCGTTATATTTAAAAGGCGTTAGTCCAAATTTCACTCTTGTTGCATTTGTTACATAAAAATTCTGCATTTCAAAGCTTTTTTTAAGAGTGTTAGTTCCTTGTGCATAAAGAGTGTTAAATTCCTGCTCCGTATTATAATCTATTATATTTACGGAAGAGAGCAAATTATTCGCGTGAGTATCGTAAAAAAATGTGATATAACCACCGCGTATTCTGTAAATTTCTGAATTAGCGCTGTCCTCTGCTCCGTTTGTAAGATAGCGCGTTTTTCCTTTTACTATACCGTCAAGTGACGAACCGAAAACTGAAGCGACAGCCTCTTTTTTTGCGCCTGACGATATTTCTCCTAAAGAAAATTCGGGGGAGTTTGTGTATATTCCAACAACTACGCCGTCGTTTATGCCTATTTGAATATAGTTTTGGAAATTTTTGTGATAAATATTCCAATTAAAGCCGTACTCCGATGGTAAAATGTCATAGGGCGTGCCAAAAAGAGCAGTAATTTCTTTTTCGCTCATACCTAATTTTACGCTTTTGCCATCTACCTTGACTATACAATCATTTAATTTTGTATTTTCGTATTTTACAATTATGTTTTCTGCAATTCCGACGAAATCATACCGGCAAGCAATAACAAGCAAAAGTGCAATAATAACAGCTATAAGTATTTTTTTCATTATGCCTACCTCCGTCTTTACTATATAATTATATTTTAGCATTTTACTTATTTGCTGTCAAGAAAGGCACATAAAAATTGAAAAAAAGAGCGAGAAGTAAACCGTGTCACGTATTGTCAACATTCGCCAAAAATATTGATTTTATAACTTCTGCTTGATATACTTTAGTAAAAGGAGAAGGTGACATAATGAATATGTACGAAAAAGATAAATTTGGTGTTAAGTTAAAAATGCTGAGAAAACAAAGGGGAATTACGCAGGAAAATATGGCACACAAAATCAATGCATCAAGAAGCTGTATTTCAAATTATGAATCGGGGAATCGCCAGCCAGATAATGAAACTATCAAGCTTATAGCGGACTATTTTGACGTAAGTGTTGATTATCTTTTAGGTCGCAGTGCCGTTAAAACAGTACTAAAAAGCGAGAGCTTAATGACAGAAGTGCATGAAATTTTATCAAGTGCTGAAAATTCTGAGGCGTTGGATTTAAGCAACGCACCAACGCACGTAAAATGTGAAGTTGCAGAGTTTTATGAATATTTATTAAAAAAAGAAAAAAACAAGAAAAAGGTATCGCTTTATTGACATTTTTAAGACGTTATGCTATTATAATAATGCAAAATCAAAAAATTCGCCCAAAGTGCGAATTTTTTGATTTTAGAATATGAAAAAACCTAATATTTGCACCTGTGGCGGAATTGGCAGCTTATTTCTCGAGCGCTGCCAGTGGCAGAGAAAGCGAGAGAAAGAAGGTGCAATGGTCAAAATCTTTGATTTTGGGCACCATAAACCGTCTCGCGCATGCGCGTCGGCCACCTTAGAATTTTCACAAGCTTAATTTGCTGGACAATATGAAAAAAACCTAATATTTGCACCTGTGGCGGAATTGGCAGACGCGCACGGTTCAGGTCCGTGTGCCGGTAACGGCTTAGGAGTTCAAATCTCCTCAGGTGCACCAAAACACGAGTTATGCCGTAATGGCGAGCTCGTGTTTCTATAGATATATCTATTTACACTTGAAAAAAATGACAAAATGATATATAATTATTGGGTAAAAAATTTTGAAAGGAACATTCAAAATGAAAAAAGTTTTATCGGCTTTAATATGTTTTAGCATAATCTTTTCTTGCTTAGGAGCAGGGGCGTATGAGAGTAATGTGCGACCTGAACCGAAGAATAAAAAATATATTGTAATTTTAGATGCTCCGCCAGTTTATTCTGATGAACGTATTTCCACTTATGGCGTGAGTGATGATATGTATCGTCAGGCGTTGCTGGAATTACAGCAAGAAATTAAGTGGCAGATTCCTATAGCCAATACATTTTCTCTGGTTAAAGAAGAAACACCGAAAGAGTATGCATATACAGACCTTATAAACGGCTTTACTGTGACCTGTAATTCTCAGGTTGCAGAAGTGATTAAGGAGATTGACGGTGTTAAATGTGTTTTTGAAGATTTTACCTTTGAAGCTATAGAAATGCCTGATGGGGAAATATTGGGTCAGGTACAGGAAACAACTGGTGAAAGTACAACAGAAACCACATATTCTTCAGCAAATGCAGGTAATATGATAAATGTTCAGCAGGCGTACCAAAAAGGCTACGACGGAACAGGACGAGCTATTGCTATAATCGACAGCGGAATCGATGTAAATCACGAATTTTACACAATAAAGGACAAAACAAAGGTAAAATATTCAAAAAATGATATCTCGAATTTAATTTCATCGGGCAATTTTAATGTTTCTGTAACGGTAAATGATGCATATATTAACGAAAAAATTCCTTTTGCATATTGCTATGCAGATGACGATGTTCAGACTATGAGCGACACCCACGGCGGTCACGTTGCAGGAATTGCGGCAGGTGGAAGCGTTGCTGTAGATGACGGCATAATTTCAGGTATTGCACCTGAAGCACAGATATTGTTTTTTGGTGTTGTTGATTCTGAAACAGGTGATGTGTCATATTCCACAGTTACAGCAGCATTGGAAGATGCAGTTAAATTTGATGTGGATTCAGTTAATTTAAGCCTGGGTTCAGACAAAGCAAGTGAAAATATTGCCTGGAGTTCATATCAGGAAGCAGTTAAAAATCTTCAGAATGCAGGAGTTTCTGTGCAGTTTGCAGCAGGCAACAGTGATAAAATGAGCTATCAGGCGGCGTTTTTCGATTATAGTACATCTGATAACAGAAACTATAAAAATTCTTCCAAGGTGGCATCAATTCAGAACAAAACAGCATATATGCCATATTTAGAAGATGAAGACGGCAAAAAATATGGTTGCGGTGTAAAGGGCGTAGCTACGCAGCTTGGAGCGACCCAAATAGTTGATTGCGGTTCTGGTACAGAGACAGAATTTGTAAATAAAGATGTTAAAAATAAAATTGCAGTTGTTACAGTTCCCGACCCATATATTGCAGAGAACATCTCTCTTTACGGCAAAAGGGCAATGACTGCAGGGGCGAAGGCTGTAGTCATTGTAAATAATTCAATAGATGCATCAGACGGCAACTCAGGTTTTCCGTATTCGATATTTTATGTAAGCCGAAAAGATGGTGCCGATATTTTAGCCAATGCCACAACTCTCAAATTTGAAAATAAAAATGGATTAGTAACAAGAACTGAAGAGCCAACTGCAAACAAATTCAGTTCCTACAGTTACGGCGATAATTTAGAAATTTCTGTGGACTATGCAGCAGCAGGCGGAAACATATATTCAGCCTACGGTTCAGGCAAAAGCTTTGCATCTCTTTCAGGTACTTCAATGGCAGCACCGCAGGCAACAGGTGCTGTGAGTTTAATGCATCAGTATTTGGAAACCGCATTTTCCGAATATGAAGGAAAAAACAAGGTAATGCTTATTAAAAACCTGCTTTCTTCAACAGCAGAAACAGTTTATCGTGATGGTGTGCTGGAGTCAGTAAGAAAAGTAGGCTCGGGACTCATAAAGCTTGATAAAGCAATGGAATCAAAGGTTATCCTTAAAGGAAAAAATACTGAAGAAACAAGAATAACTCTGGGAGAAATAGATAAGCAGTTTTATGTTAAATTTACGGCTTATAACCTGGGCGATAGCGAAATTACATTTAATAGTGTAGGGGTTGAGCTTTCAACTGATGATTATAAGTTATACGGCACCAAAGGCTACGGTACTTGCGGATTAAAAAAGCTGACTGCAACAGTAAATGGTGCAAGCTCTGTAACAATTCCGGCACAGGAAAGCTGTGATGTTACACTTTCTGTTACTCTTTCGGATGAAGATATTACATACCTTCAAAAAGCTATGGCAAGGGGCTTTTTTGTAGACGGAAAGGTAACCTTGTCAGGAGCGGCAAATAACTGTGATGTAGGTATTCCGTTTACGGGCTTTTACGGTAATTGGTACAGCATGCCAGTTACAAACAGTATAGTAAATAATGTAGGTTTAAGCGTAGTAGATATGTACGATTTTGCAGTGCATATGTCGTTATTAGTCAAGGGCAGCAGGGTAGTTCTTCCTGTCTCAGAAACACCTGACTCCTATTATGACGATGCAAAATTCTATATTGATGTGCATCCTTTGCGAAATGCATATTTAACCGTTAAAATTGATGGAGAAGAAATTTTAAATGATGAATTTATAAATAAAGGCTATCTAAACAGCTGTGAATTAACAGGACTTACACCTGAAATTTTAGCAGATGCGTCTGTGGTTACCTTAGAATACAGATTGCCTTATGACACAGAGTGCAGTAATATAAGCCGATACGATATAAGTATCATAAAAGACAGCCAGCCCCCAAGTGTTTCAGATATTTTCACATCAACAGAAGAGGGCAAAACTTATTCAAATGTTGTGGTTTCTGACGATTATTTTGTAAGCGTAACATCTATGATGGCAACAGAAACAGCAACTAATAAAACTATAATTTATGATGCCTATATAGATGAAAAGGATGCTCAGGTGCTTTTTCCTATAGACGGAATTGCTGAGCCTTATTACGTTGTTTATGATGGTTCGTTAAACATTTCGATGGTAGCGCCTGAAGTTGTAATTTACACAGAAAACGATACAGCATACTTCAGGAATAACACCTTAGGGCAGGTTATAGGTATTTGTATGATAGCGGTGTATGAAAACGGAAAAATGACCGAGTATACCCCGCTGGCAGAAAGCAAAACTCTCGATATGTATTCTTATGCAAGCTTTGATTTATCTGAATACAGCGGAAAAGAGTATAAGCTTTTCTACTGGAAGGATACAAACAGCACATACGAGCCTATTTGCGACAGTTACTCAACTTTTGATTGATGAAACGGAGAATGTTTATGAAATGGTTTATAATTTCCGATATACACGGAAGCTTTTATTATGCCAATAAAGCGATAGAAGCATATAAAAGAGAAAATGCAGATAAAATCTTACTTTTGGGCGATGTTTTGTACCACGGTCCAAGAAACGATTTACCCGAAGATTATGCACCTAAAAAGGTCATTGAGCTTTTAAATGATTTAAAGGAAGACATTTTGTGTGTTCGCGGAAATTGTGACGCCGAAGTTGACCAGATGGTTTTAAATTTCCCTATAATGTCAGACTACGCAATTATAAATGACGGCGGTATGACCATTTTTGCAACTCACGGTCATAAATTTAACGAAGATAATCTACCGTCTGTAAATTTTGATGTGCTTTTACACGGGCACACACATATTCCAAAAAATGTAAAGCACGAAAATTACACCTATATAAATCCTGGCTCTGTTTCTATTCCGAAAGAAAACAGTCATCACGGTTATGTTATTTTTGAAAACGGGAAATTTATTTTTAAAGATTTTGACGGCAATATAATTGAAAGGTAGGCAAAAATAATGAACAAAACAAGAAAAATAGTATTCTCATCGCTTTTTGCAGCATTGTGCTGTGTACTTACAATGATAATAAAAATTCCATCTCCCTTGGGTGGATTTGTAAATTTAGGTGATGCCGCAGTTTTAACATCGGGATATTTTTTGGGTGGCTTATATGGATTTTTAGCAGCAGCTATAGGCTCAGCCTTGGCAGATATTTTTTCAGGTTACATAATTTATGCTCCTGCTACATTTTTTATAAAGGGCATAATGGGGTATGTTATGTGCAAGTTCTCAAAGGGGGACAAAAAAGCACATATAATAGTAAGTGCTGTTGTCTGTGAAATAATTATGTGTGCAGGGTACTACATATTTGAAGGCTTTTTATATGGTTTTTCCGAAGCTTTAGTTAATATTCTTCCGAACGTTTTCCAGGGAATTGCGTGCATTATTGCAGGTCTTATAATAATAGGGATATTTAAAAAGAGTAAAATAAACTTTTAACATTTTTTATTTTAGAATGTAGCAGAAAGTTTTTTATGAAAAGGAGTGAGCTCTATGAAATGCAGATTTTGCGGCAAAAAAATCAAAAGGGGCGAAGCTACCTGTCGTAAATGCGGCAGAGAAGTAACAGAAGAATTAAAAACAGATGAGATAATCGAGGCTATGCCTGAATTGCACGATGAATTCGATAACATCACAAAAATGCAGGCAAAAGAAAAGAAGAAAAGCGAAAAGAAATTAAAGCGTGCCGAACGTAAAACAACAAGAATTGTGGTAGCAATCGTTTTAGTGATAGCTATTTTATTGGGCGTTGCAGGCGGAATATTATATCATAAGAAAAAAGCAGAAGAGGCAGCAAAAGAGCAGCATCAAATTGTAACAACATCTGCTGTTGATTCCGTAATAAAAAGAAGCTTTGTATCGGAAAGCTTTAACGATATCACAGTAACCGATGAAAACTCGGCTATGGATGTAATTTCAGCTGTAAAGGAAAGCTTTGGCATTTTAGATGTTAACAGCGAGTTTAGATTAGAAAAAGAAATAAAAATAGGAAACGGAACTGTCTATCGTTTTAAACAGGTGTATTCAGGTATAGATGTTTATGGCGGTGTAATGGTAGTTATGGCAGATAACGCAGGCTGTGTTGTTGGTCTGAATGGCGTATATATTCCTACGAATGGTCTTTCAACAGAATATAAAATAGATATAGGAAGTGCTTCGGCTGCCATAACAGAATATGTAAACAGCTTAGGTGATTATGCTGTTGTTAAAGGGACAAATATTACAGAAATTAAAAAAGCTGTATGCAATACGGAAGGTAAATCCTATTTAACCTATACGGCTAATGTTTCAGGCTATAATAATTTGTCGAAGTATATGGCATACGATATTTTTGTTGATGCTTTTAGTGGGCAAGGCGTATGTATTTCTGTTACATCGAGCTTTGAAAATGAGTCTGTTATAACGAGTGACGACATAGAAAACAGTTATATTTACGAAATGGCAACCGCAAACGACAAGTTTAATTGGAACGACGAAAAAATGGAGCTTGCAGAAGAGCCGTTAAATATAAATGAAATTACAGCAGGAAATGCATCTATGTATGTTGCAGGAGTAAAAAATGCGGTCGATAGTGCATATCACTATTTTAACAGGGCATTTAACTGGAAAGGACTCAACGGCAAAGGCGACACCTTTAAAGTTTATATAAATTCCAACGAATATGTTGAAGAGGATTTGCCAACAGAAAGGGCTATGTACACAAACGGAAAGCTAATGTTCTTCCGTGAAGATTTAACACAGGGGGATATTGATTACAACACAGTTGTTCACGAATATGCTCACGGCGTTATGCACAATATTGTAGGTTTTCGCGGTACAATGGAATTGACAGAAAATTCTGCTATTGCAGAAGGCTTAGCAGACGTATTTTCAGAGCTTGCAGAAGCGACTAAGAATGGTATTGCGCCTGACTGGCTGCACGGCGAAAGAAATCTTATAACCCCGCAGGAAGGCTATTACACAGCCGTTCCTGACAATATTTCAATAGAAAGCCTTGATGCTTGCTATAAGCACAGCACAATAGTATCTCACTTGGCTGCAAATATTGAACAGCAGTTTGATAATATTTCGCTTCAAAACGAATTCTGGTTTAAGGTTATGTGCTTTATGACACAGAACACAGATTTTGGCGAATTAAACAGCATTATAAATGCTGTAGCAAACAATATGTATAAAGAAGGCAAGCTAAATAGCGTACAGCATATTATCATTGCAGAAAGCGTTAAGCAAACTGATGTAATCAGGGGAGAAATAAATAATTCTGTAGCGTAAGCTACAGAATTATTTATTTTATAATTATATAATTTTTTGTCATTTCACCATTTTGTTCTATGCTGATTTTTATTTCAAGTTCTGATAATTTATCCAAAACATCATCTATATCAGCCACAACATATCCTATTTCGTCTTTTTCGTATGCTGAAAGAATTTCTGTGGCAAAGGATTTGTTTTCATCAGTTAATGTAATTGTTGCTGTTTTAAAAACATTTTCATCATCTAATGAAACAGCGGTATGAATATTCATATCAGTCTCTGTTGAAAAGCTGCTTTTTTCATCGATATTTACTGAGTTTTTTTTCTGCTCTGTAACAATAGGTGCGGAAGCCTTTACGGTTGATACATCAGCTTTTTTGAAATCGCTTTGTTCATCACTTTTATCCGTTGCTGTAAGGCTCATAGGGGAGTCTGAAATGTTTGAATTTTGTTTGATATATGCATCGGGGTTTTCGCTTTTTTTATTTATGCCAATATCAGAAAGCGTCACAAGTGACAGTGCAATAACAGCGGCAGCCGCAGCAAATGCGCCTATGCGTTTTAATTTTAAGTACGATTTTTTGTTTTTTGTGCGAACCCGTGAAATTAGCTTTTTATGAAAATCGGCAGGAACATCAATTTCGGGTAAATTTTTTGTAGAGTTCATTAAAGATTTCATAAATTCAAAATCGTTTTTACAGCTTTCGCAATGAGCAAGATGTTTACACACAGTGTCAGTTTCCTCTTCAGAAAGCATGTTGTCAATGTATAACGGTATTAAATCAAGTATATTTTTGCAATCCGAGCTTGCCATAGGTAGCCTCCTTTCCATATTTAAAGACGATAAGCTATACAAAAAGTTCCTTATTTTCTTCTAAAATTTTGCGAAGTGCAAGTCTTGCCCGTGAAATTCTTGACTTCACAGTTCCTAAAGATACATTTAAAATTTTTGCGATTTCTTCATATTCCAAATCATTAATATCACGCATAACAATTACTGCCCGATGCTCATTGGAAAGCTTGCTTAAGGCTTGTTCTAAAAGAATTTTAGCATCCTTTTTTTGCAGCTTTTCAAACGGACCGTCGGATGTATCTTCTATTTGCAATTCATATTCGTTGTCATCGTTACTTGTCTGGGAAATACTTACAACTTCTGCCCGACGAGTCCTTTTTCTCAGTATATCAAGACAAATATTGTTCAAAATAGTATAAAACCAGGTAGAAAAGGAAGATTTTCCGTGAAAGGTATGAATTTTATCAAAAACCTTAAAAAAAGCTTCCTGTGTTGCATCTTCGGCTTCTTCTGAGTTTTTGAGCATTCTGTAGGCAAAGTTCAGTGCTTTTTTTTCATAACGCGTTACCAAATCCGAAAAAGCATCAATGTCGCCCTTTTTTATTTTTTCAATGAGCGTTTTTTCATTAAGCACGAGCTTTGCCCCTCCTATAACAAACAGCGATTGCACCAAAAAATGCAATCGCAGATTTTCTTATTTATTTTTGCCAAAGAAAATGTAACTATTCAAATAATGAATCGTCATTTTCTATCCAATCATTTACATCAATTATTCTGAAATCTTCTTTTGTGTCACGAATAATAACAGTTTTTATACCTGAATTTATAATTGCACGCTTACACATAGCACAGCTGTTTGTACCCGACATAAGCTCGTTTGTTGTGCCGTTTCTGCAGGCAAGATAAAGTGTTGCACCCAGCATATCGCGGCGGGAAGCTGAAATAATACAATTCTGCTCGGCGTGAACAGAGCGACAAAGTTCGTATCTTTCGCCGCTTGGAATTTTTAATTCTTCCCTTATACAACGGCCTAAATCAATACAGTTTTTTCTTCCGCGCGGTGCGCCGTTGTAGCCTGTTGAGATGATTTCATCGTTATTTACAATAATCGCACCATAACAACGTCTTAAACAAGTGCTGCGCTCTGCAACTGTTTCGGCAATATCTAAATAATAATTGATTTTATCACGTCTGTCTATCATAATTAACCCTCTATAGCAGTAATTTTATCTATTCTTTTTTGATGTCTGCCGCCTTCAAATTCGGCATTTATGTAGGCATCTAAAATATTTTTAGCAAGGTCAGGACCTGTAACTCTGCCGCCGAATGCGAGCATATTTGCATTGTTGTGGCGTTTTGTCATTTCTGCAGAATATTCGTTTGAAACCAAAGCACAACGGATGCCAGGCACCTTGTTTGCAGCTATTGAAATGCCTATTCCTGTTCCGCAAACCAAAACGCCCCAAGAGCACTCATTGTTAATTACTTTTTCGCACGCACACGCTGCGATGTCGGGGTAGTCTACAGAATTTGTGTTATATGCACCGACGTCTAAAACTTCAAATCCTTTTTCAATTAAATGACTTTTTAAAACTTCTTTTAATTCAAAGCCGCCGTGGTCTGAACCTATTACAACTTTCATATTTATTCTCCAATCTTATGTTTTTCATCATATTCACGCTCGGCCTGAGATTTTCGCAAATATAAAGGAGCAATAATTTTAGAATCTCCAACCTCGCCCAAAAGTGCTTTTTTATAGCCGATTTCAGCTATTGCAGCAGCTGAAATTATATTATGACGACCCTGTGCAAATCTTGCACCCGAAACTTTAGTAAGCTTATCGTAATTTTTTACAGCACCATCGCCAACAAACATACAGCGCTTGTTTTCGGCATAAGCAATAATATCATCAATACTCATAACGGTAGGTGCAAGTATTTCTTTGCCGTTTTCGTATGCTGCTGTGTAGCATTCGTCTTCACGGGCAAAAACTAAAGCTATAACAACGCCGTCAAATGAATTTACATTATTATATAACGCTTCTAAGCTTGTAACAGCCACAGCAGGACGTGACAGTGTGTCACAAAAGCTGTGTATGGTTGCAGCGCCTATTCTTACGCCGGTAAACGAGCCGGGGCCAATGCCGCAGGCAAAAACATCAATTTCTGAAAGCTCAACATCTAAATCATTAAGCATTTCTTCAACCATAGGAAGCATCTTAACAGAATGCGTTTTCTTTTGATTTTGTGTATATTCACATAAAAGCACACCATCTGAAACGAGTGCCGCCGTTGCGGCGTCAGATGTTGAGTCTATGCCTAAAATTAACATAATGTCACCTTTAATCTTCAATAATTATTGTTCGCTCTTCCGATGATTTGCGCAAAAACTTGATATTTATTCGCTTTTTTGGAAGAGAATTCGGTATGTTTTCGGGCCACTCAATAATACAAATACCGCCTGATGTCAGATATTCGTCAAAGCCAATTTCGTAAAGCTCGTCTTCGTCTTCAATGCGGTACATATCAAAGTGATAAACAGGAAAAGCTGCTCCGTCATATTCGTTTACTACAGTAAATGTCGGACTCGTAACGTACTCATGCACGCCCAAAGTCCGACATAGACCATCTGTAAATACAGTTTTTCCCACGCCCATTTCCCCGTACAGACAAATAACTGTGCCTGGGGAAAGAGTTTTAGCGAATTCAGCTGCGATTTGTTTCGTTTCGCTGCTGGATTTTGAATTATATACAGCCATCAAGCAGCGGGATTTCCCGGTGTTATAACAGGCTTCGACGGGGTTGACGGAGCTGGTGTCGAAGGATTTTCTGTTTCTTCGGTTTTTCCCGTTGTTTCAGGTTTTTTATTTTCTTCAGGCTTTGTATCTTCTGCTGGTTTTGCAGCCGGTTTTGTATTTTCTACCTCTTCATGATATGTAGGCTGCTTATTTTCCGGTTCTTTTTCTTCTTCCGGTTCTTCGTTTTCTGTAACAGAAGGAGTGTCTTCGTCGTCACTCGCTGTATCTATTTGGCTATAGGCAGGGGCATCATTGCCGTATGAAGTTGGCTCCTGATTTCTGTCAAGACAGATTTCTGTAATTTTCATAGATATAAAGAAAAGTGCAATCAAAACAAGGATAACTAAAGCGACCTTACCTATTTTACTCCAAACCTTTACGGCTGATGTGCGTTCGCCTGCTTCATAAAGCTCGTTATCGTCTTCTGTTGCTATGTCAAAATCGTTGTATTCTTCATAGCCTTCGTTTAAACCCTGGATTATTTCTTCGTTTTCTTCCAGATAGTCACTTGCGTGTCTTCTGCCGGTTCTTCTCATAGAAAATTCCCCCTATCTTTATTTATAAAAGGCTGTGCCGTCATTACCTTCATTGTAGCACAGTTTTTTTGCGTTGTAAAGCAAAATTTATCATAGAAACAATCAGTTTATAATTGCTCCTACAAAGCTGTCATAGACTTTTAATGTTCTGCCGTCTTTTATGTAAAGCAGACCTGTTGGAAGCTCAGAATTGTAGTTTTTAATGTATGAAACATTGTTATATTTTCTTACCTTAAACGATAGAACGTTAGTGTCAATAGTATGTATTTTGCCGTTTCTTATGCTTTTGAGTGTACCTCTTTGTTTTGCATAATCGTAGTCATCGTAGTAAAAGAGTGTACCATCTACAAAAAAGAAATCGCGACAGGAATTTTCCGAAAGCTGAGTGAGTGTATTTTCATAGTATAGACTTAAACTGTTGCCGTTAAAAATCAATACAGCATCTGAGTCGCTTCCGTCTATTGAAAAATCGGCTACATTTTTGGTAATTAATGTTTTATTTCTTAAAGCAGATGTGCCGATTTCGTATCTGTTCAGACTTTTGACTTTATTTTCTTTGTCATTTTCAATACAGTAAAGGTATCTGCCGTCAAGTGAAATTTCGATTTGATTGGTAGGATATTCTTCAAATGCAAAAAACGGCTCTCTGCTTTCTTTTATCAGATACATATCAGAATCAAGTGGCTCGGCTATGTGGCTTTCTGATATTTCAATCGCAATTTTTAACGTATCAATCGTGCTTAAATCAGGTCTTTCGTCGGATGAATAGTCATACTTTTTGTAAAGAAGTATATTTTTGTTGCTGTTATGTGAAAGCTGTGGAGAAAAAAGGTCGGTATCTATAAGCTCACTTTCTCCGTCGTTGTAGCAATAAAGCGAGTAACCCTCGGTTTGTATGGGGGAATCGTCAAAATAGGCTCTTATCTCATCACGAATAAGCTTTTTTTGATATTCTTCATTCGCTTCATTAAATGCTTCTTCGTCAAAAAAGCTCAGTCCGTCAACTTCCTTTATAAAATCAACACCACTTGGTAATGTGAGTGCTGAATCGGCTTCTTTTACGTCATCATTAAAAAATGATTCCAAACTGCGTTCATACGCTTCTTCAGTTGTGTAGTATATGTAATCGCCCAAAGCAATAGCGTCGGAAATGTTTTCTGCAAGCATCACTTTCGGCTTTGTGTATTCTTTGGAAAAAAGCTTGAAATCCTTTATATAGAATATATTTGTGTGGTCATCCTTGGGAGTAATAACCTTTGAAATTCCTTCATCTACAAGCTCGGGCAGATGCTCCCTTGATGTGCCGCAGGTGTACATAGCTGAGCTTTCTTTAGTAAAATATGTTATAACCTGATTGTTTTCGTTAAGATAGTATTCGTCAACATCCAAAGCCACTATATCTATGCTTTTTAAATCGGAAAAGTATAAAGAAGTGCCTTTTCTGTAAACAACGTGCTTGCCGTCGGAATTTACTTTAAAATCGGAAACGGCAGTATCGATAACTGAAACGCTATCATCATTTATATTGTAATAACAAAGGTCTTGAGTTTTTGTTTCGCTGCCCATAGAAAGAAAAAAGATAGTCTTACCCATAGAAACTGAGCGGATTACAGCAGATAAATCATTATTAACTGCTATATTTCCAAGCTCGAAGTTTTTTCCGTTTTGTGTTTTTAACACAACACCTGATGTAGTGTTGTAAACAAGCGGTTGCTTAGTTCTGTCATAGGTGATTTCGGGCAGCAGGTAGTCAACTGTATCGGTATAATATTTATAGCCCGTTATACAAATGGCAGCTACGGCAACAATATAAAAAGCAAGCTTTAAAGAGCTGAAACGCTGCTTTTTTGTGCAGTCTTTTGGAATTCCGAAATTCTCGTTGCCGTAAACTTCGACCTTTGAATCATCGGAATTTTTAAGCTTTATTGCCACAAAATCACCTCCTGCTTAAAAAAGTGCATAATAAATTAAGATTATTATACTCCCAAAGCGAAAAAATGTCAAGCGTAGGCAGGTTTTGGAAAGAATAAGGCAATGGGTTTTATATGCACATTTTATAGGTTTTTGAACGTTTTAATTATCTGGTTTGCGCATTTCATTCCGTCTGCTGCGGCACTCATTATACCACCAGCATAGCCTGCGCCTTCGCCTGCAGGCATAAGACCTTTTACATTTTCTGAAATAAATTCTTCGTTTCGTAAAATTCTTACAGGCGCAGATGTTCTTGTTTCAACACCTGTTAAAACAACATCTAAAGCAGCAAAACCATCAATTTTTTTATTAAAGAGGGAAAAGCTTTTCTTCATTAAATCGTTAAAGCTGTTATCAAAGAGCGAGTTTAAGTCAGAAAATTCGTAACCTCTTGTAACGCTCGGCTTTATGCGACCAAGCTTTTTAGTTTTTGCGCCGCTTACATAGTCTCCAAGAGTTTGTATAGGGGAGTTATAGTTGCTGCCGCCTAATTTAAATGCGCGCTTTTCTAAATCACGCTGAAATTCAATGGCAGATAGCGGGTTTGTACCAAAGTCTTTTTCGCCCACATTAATACAAATGGCGCTATTGGAATTTTCTTTATCCCTCGCGCGCTCGCTCATTCCGTTTACGGCAACCATACCGTTTTCTGATGATGCTGCAACTACTGTTCCGCCTGGGCACATACAAAAGCTGTAGCACCCTACATCACCCACGCGGTTAGAAAGTTTGTAGCTTGCTGCGCCTAAAGACGGATGACCTGCAAAATCGCCATAGAGAGCTTCGTCGATATCCTTTTGCAGATGTTCGCAACGAAAACCTACAGAGAAGGTTTTTGTAGCCATTTTAACACCTTTATTAAACAGCATTTTGTACGTATCGCGTGCGCTGTGACCGATTGCAAAAACAGCCACATCACAGGGAAGTTCACTTCCGTCGGAAAGGGTAAGAGATGAAAGCATACCATTTTTTATAGTGATGTCATCAACTGTTTTGTTAAAGTAAATGCTGCCACCTAAAGAAATAATTTCTTTCCTTATACGCTTTACAACATCTTTTAAAATATCAGTTCCAATATGGGGAAGAGCAGAATATAAAATATCCTCAGGCGCACCATAGCGGACAAAATCTTCCAAAATGCTGTCAATCATCGGGTCGCCTGTTCTGCAGGTGAGCTTGCCGTCGGAAAATGTTCCGGCACCGCCTTCGCCAAATTGCACATTTGTGTTTGTATCAAGCTCGCCACCTGACCAGAAATTGTTGATTTTTTTAGTTCTTTCATCAACATCGCCACCCCGCTCGATAATAACAGGGCGGTAGCCGTATCTTGCTAAGGTAAGCGCACAAAACATACCGCAAGGACCAAAACCCACAATTACAGGTCTGTGATTAAGCTGTGTTTTGCCCATTGTTAGAGGCGATTTTTCTTTTATTTCAACAGTTGTTATGTTGTCAGATATCGTAACTTTTTTATCGGTTTCAATTAAGCAGGAGTAAATAAAGCTGATTTCTTTTCTTCTTGCGTCAATAGATTTTCGCAAAATTTTAGATGATAAAATATCACAATTTTGTATTCCCATTTTTTTTGCACAAGCAGAAAAAACTTCGTCAAAAGACGAAGTTATAGGCATTTTTAAATTAGAAATTTTATAAAACATACGCTACCTCATACAAATTCGCACAAAACCTGATTGGAAAGACGCATACCACGTTCTGTAAATTTCAAGAACCCTTTTTCGTGGACTAAAAGCCCTAATTTTATATATTTATCAATAGCTTCCCCATAAATTTCATAGGGAGAATTTATAAATCTGCATTCGAATTCCTGTATGTCTATACCATCTATTTTTCTAAGTCCCAAAAACATAAATTCAGACATTTTGTCCTTTATCGTAAGCTCTGTTTCATCGAGTCTTGCTGTTGGGTGGCTGATATAATCGTCGATGGTTTGGTAGTTTGAAAAACGCTTGCCACGATAGTATGAATGTGCTGCAGCACCGCAACCGATATATTCTTCACAATCCCAGTATTTTAAGTTATGCAATGAGCGAAAGCCCTCTTTTGCATAATTTGAAACTTCGTATTGACAAAAGCCCGAAGCAGATAAAACATCACAGGTTAAATCGTACATTGCCGCTTCTAAATCTTCTCTCGGAAGACGTACTTCCCAGTTTTTAACCTTATCATAAAGCGGAGTGCCTTCTTCTAAAATAAGGCTGTAGGCAGAAATATGGTTAACGCCTGCTGTAACTGCCTTGATAAGCGAGTTTCTGTAGCTTTCAAGAGTTTGCTTTGGAAGACCAAACATAAGGTCAACACTTATATTTTTAAAGCCTGCAAATTTAGCATCTAAAATGCAGTTTGTGGCATCTTGGGAAGTATGAATTCTGCCGATTTTTTGCAATTCTTCATCATTAAAGGACTGGACACCGATGCTCAGTCTGTTTACGCCAGCTTGTCTTATAGCTTTCAGCTTTTTCATATCGGCAGTTTTTGGGTTTACTTCCATAGTAATTTCGGCATCATAAGTCACATCAAAATACTCAAAAATTTTATCCATTAAAAACAGAAGACCATCGGTAGAAAGTGACGACGGTGTGCCGCCGCCGATATAAACTGTGTCAACCTGCTTATCTTCATAAAGCTTAAATTCTTCAACGAGTGCATTTAGGTAGTCTTTTTCTTTGTCGTAGCAATCTGTGTACGACACAAAATCACAATATTCACATTTTTTCATACAGAATGGTATATGAACATATAAGCCACGCATAACAGCACTCCTTTTTAATATTTAAAATTTACTATTCATCAAGCTTTAATACCGACATAAATGCTTCCTGCGGTACTTCAACCGAGCCGACCTGGCGCATTCTCTTTTTGCCTTCCTTTTGCTTTTCCAAGAGCTTTTTCTTACGGGTAATATCGCCGCCGTAACATTTAGCTAAAACGTCTTTTCTCATAGCCTTTACAGTTTCACGGGCAATAACCTTTGTTCCTATTGCTGCCTGAATTGGAATTTCAAAGAGCTGACGCGGAATGCTCTCTTTTAGCTTTTCTGCAATTTTTCTGCCACGGGCATAGGCCTTTGTTGAGTGAACTATGAAGGACAGTGCATCTACCATTTCACCGTTGAGTAAAATATCTAATTTTACAAGCTCGGATTTTTTATATTCCGACAACTCATAATCGAATGAAGCATAGCCCTTTGATTTTGATTTTAATGCATCAAAAAAGTCATATATAATTTCATTTAAAGGTAAATCATAATGAAGCTGGGCGCGGGTTGAGTCGATGTAGGTTGTATTTTTATAAACACCTCGACGCTCCTGACATAATTCCATTATGTTTCCTATAAATTCAGTAGGGCACATAATGTCGGCATTTACCATTGGCTCTTCCATATAGTCAATTTCGCTGCCGTCAGGCAGATTTGACGGGTTAGAAATTTCAATTAATTCGCCGTTTGTTTTCATAACCTTATAAATAACGCCCGGAGCTGTTGTAACAAGGTCTAAATTATATTCACGTTCTAAGCGCTCCTGGATGATTTCCATGTGCAAAAGTCCTAAAAATCCACAGCGAAAACCAAAGCCTAAGGCTGCAGATGTTTCAGGCTCATAAGAAAGAGACGCATCATTTAGCTGTAATTTTGCTAAAGCATCACGAAGATCTCCGTATTTTGCGCCGTCGGCAGGATAAACACCGCAATAAACCATAGGGTTTACCTGTTTGTAGCCGGGTAGGGCTTTGGGTGCTTTTTTGTTTGCGAGTGTAATTGTGTCGCCAACACGAGTGTCGGAAACACTCTTAATTGCTGCTGTTAAATATCCAACCTCGCCTGCTGAAACAGAGTCGCTTTTTAAAAAGCCGTTGGGGTTTAGGTATCCCACTTCAACAACGTCAAACTCTGCACCTGTTGCCATTAAGTGAATTTTGTCTCCTGCACGTATGCTGCCGTCAAAAACACGAAAATATATTATAACGCCTTTATAAGCGTCGTAAACGCTATCAAAAATAAGTGCCTTTAAAGGCGCTTTTTCATCGCCCTGTGGTTCGGGTATGAGTTTAACAATCTGCTCTAAAACCGATTCTATATTTATGCCGTTTTTAGCAGAAATTTGTGGGGCGTCTTCTGCTGGTATGCCAATTACGTTTTCAATTTCTTCAACTACCATTTCAGGATGTGCTGCAGGTAAGTCAATTTTGTTTATAACAGGCATAATTTCAAGATTGTGGTCAAGAGCTAAATAAGTGTTGGCAAGAGTTTGCGCTTCAATACCTTGTGATGCATCAACCACCAAAATCGCGCCCTCACACGCTGCAAGTGAACGTGAAACCTCGTAATTAAAGTCGACGTGTCCTGGTGTGTCAATTAAGTTGAGAACGTATGTTTCGCCGTCCTGCGCTTTGTATAAAAGTCTTACTGCACGAGCCTTAATTGTAATACCACGCTCGCGCTCTAAATCCATATTATCTAAAACCTGACTTTCCATTTCACGCTCTGTTAATGTGCCTGTTTTTTCGAGCAAACGGTCAGCAAGGGTAGATTTACCGTGGTCTATATGGGCAATTATTGAAAAATTTCTGATGTTTTTTTTGTCCATTTATATTTCTCCATTATTGTTTGGCTTGAAGAAAAATGATGCAGAATGGACAAACGGAACCTATAGGGGATACCCGAAGGCGTACGATGGTACGCCGAGAGGTGACGTTTGTTCATAGTGCAAAATATTTAAAAGAGAAATTCGCTCAACAGAGCGAATTATCATCTTTTTTTGTTTATTTAAAATATTTTTATTTTGCACAGTCTGCGCTTTTTTCAAAAGCCGGTTTATTTTACAACAATATTTACAAGTTTGCCAGGCACACAGATAACCTTTAATACCTGTTTTCCGTCGATTAGAGCAACGATTTTTTCGTTCTTTAAAGCAACGCTTTCCATTTCTTCCTTTGAAATGTTAGCAGGAATTAAGATTTTATCTTTAACCTTGCCGTTGATTTGCGCAACGATTTCTACTGTGTCGTCAATGCATTTAGACTCATCAGCAACAGGCCAGGTTGTTTCGTTCAAACAACCGCCAAAGTCAGCGCGCTCCCACATTTCTTCTGTTAGGTGTGGGGCTGCAGGGTTTAAGAGCGTAATAAATGTTTTTAACTCGCCACGTGTGATTGAGCCTTTTTTGTAAATGTCATTAATTAAAGCCATAAGTGTAGCAATGGCTGTGTTGAACTTCATTTTATCGTAATCTTCAGTAACCTTTTTGATAGTCTTGTGCATAGCTTTTTCTAAATCAGCACTATAGCCCTCTTCATCAGTTAAGATTTCCTGCAGATTCCATACACGCTCAATAAAGCGGAAGCACCCTTTAACGCCGTTTATTGACCAAGGTGTAGACTGATCAAATGCACCAATGAACATTTCGTATGTTCTGAAGGTATCTGCGCCAAAGTTTTCAACCATATCATCAGGGTTTACAACGTTACCGCGCGATTTAGACATCTTTTCGCCGTTTTCGCCTAAAATCATACCGTGTGATGTGCGTTTATAGTATGGCTCAGGTTGTGAAACTACGCCGATATCATACAAGAATTTGTGCCAGAAACGTGAATACAAAAGGTGGAGTGTTGTATGCTCCATACCGCCGTTGTACCAGTCAACAGGAAGCCAGTAGCTTAATTTTTCCTGAGCAGCTATTGATGAATCGTTTTGGGGGTCGATGTATCTTAAGAAATACCACGATGAACCTGCCCACTGCGGCATCGTGTCGGTTTCACGTTCTGCAGGTGCACCGCAAACGGGACAGGTCGTTTTTTTCCATTCTGTCATTTTAGCGAGTGGAGATTCACCATTTTCTCCTGGTTCAAAATTATCTGTTTCGGGAAGTGTAAGCGGTAACTCTTCTTCAGGAACAGGAACCCAACCGCACTTGTCACAATGGATAAGCGGAATTGGCTCGCCCCAGTATCTCTGACGTGAGAATACCCAGTCACGTAATTTATAGTTAATTTTCTTTTTGCCTATTCCTTTTTCTTCCAAGAAAGCAATCATTTTAGCAATAGCTTCTTTAACTTCCAAGCCGTTTAAAAATTCAGAATTTATCATTTTGCCTGAGTAAATGTCAGTAAAGGCTTCTTCCTGAACGTTTTTACCACCTGCAACAACTTCAATAATCGGAAGATTAAACTTCTTGGCAAATTCCCAGTCACGTGTATCGTGAGCTGGTACAGCCATAATAGCACCTGTGCCGTAGCTTGTCAAAACGTAGTCGGAAATAAATATTGGAATTTCCTTGCCGTTTACAGGATTTACAGCAGAAATACCTTTCAAGCATACACCTGTTTTTTCCTTTGAAAGCTCGGTTCTTTCAAATTCTGATTTTTTGGCAGCTTCAGCCTGATATGCCTTTACTTCGTCCATATTTTCAATTTTTTCAGCAAAGTCAGAAAGCAATGTGTGCTCAGGCGATACAACCATATATGTTGCACCAAAGAGTGTGTCTGCACGAGTTGTATAGACTGTTAAAATATAGTCTGTGCCTGAAATTTTAAACTGAACCTCAGCACCTTCTGATTTACCAATCCAGTTTTTCTGCTGAGTTTTAACCTTTTCGATGTAATCAAGCTCGTCTAAATCGTTAATTAAGCGTTCAGCATATTCTGTGATTTTTAACATCCACTGGCTTTTGTTTTTCTGCACAACTTCGCTGCCGCAACGCTCGCAAACACCATTTACAACTTCTTCGTTTGCAAGACCAACCTTACAGCTTGTGCACCAGTTAATTGGCATTTCCTGTTTGTAAGCTAAGCCCTTTTTGAAAAGCTGTAAGAAAATCCATTGTGTCCATTTGTAGTACTTTTCATCTGTTGTTGAAACTTCACGTGTCCAGTCGAAAGAAAAGCCGATGCTTTGCAGCTGACGCTTAAAGTTTGCGATGTTGTTTTCGGTAACTACTTTAGGATGAATTTTATTTTTTATAGCAAAGTTTTCGGTAGGAAGACCAAAAGCATCCCATCCCATTGGATATAAAACATTATAGCCCTCTAAACGCTTTTTTCTCGCGATAATATCTAAAGCTGTGTAGCTTCTCGGGTGACCAACGTGAAGTCCCTGACCAGATGGGTAAGGAAACTCTACAAGACCGTAAAATTTGGGTAGTGTGTAGTCATCAAGTGCTTTAAATGTGTTTTCTTTGTACCATTTATCCTGCCATTTTTTTTCGATTTGTTTGTAATTGTATTCCATATTCTGCCTCCAAATTAGTCAATAAGAGTATTTATGTCAATATTTTCTGCGTCGTCCCAAAGTCTGTCAAGACCATAAAATTCACGCATTTCTTTGTAAAAAATGTGAACTATAACATCGCCGTAATCAAGCAATAGCCAGTCTGTTCCGCCGCGTCCCTCACGGGCTGTGGGATGTATTCCCTGCTTTGCAAATTCATCTTCAACATTATCGGCCAAGGCTTTTACCTGTGTTGAAGAATTGCCTGAGCAAATAATGAAATAATCTGCTAAAATCGTAAGGTTTGTAACCTTAAGACAAGTGATGTCTGATGCCTGCTTTTTATCTAAAACCTTAACGGCTAAGGTTGCTTTTTCGTAAGCATTTTCGTTATTCAATAATTTTTCCTCCATACGAAGCTTTTCTCTTATATATTTTTCTGCTTCTATCGTTTGATTATGCAGTATGTGACCATTTCTGTTGGTGTGAGAAATGGTTAAGCCGAAACCAAAAAGTAATGCTCGGTCTAAATTCTGAAAGCACAACGAACGAAGCTCATCGATTCCTTCAAAATATTTTCTGTTAGGCTCTATGATGTCTGAAAGATATAGAATTTTTTCTAAGTCTGTCATATTTTCACGGCCCAGTGTGTGATAACGGATAGCGTCTAAAATTTCAGAATCTGTAACGCCGAATTCGTGTTCTGCCAAATATGCACCGAGCTCGGCGTGTAAGAGTCCCAATTCCTTTTCCTTTACTTCGTCTAACGGGATGTTATACTCTTTACATAATTTTAGCTGCTCGTTGTGCGGAATTTGTTTTGCACAATCGTGTAACAGGGCTGCAATTTCTGCCTTTTCTTTATCTGCTGAAAAAACTTCTGCCATTTTTACCGCTGTTTCTGTAACACCTAATGAGTGTGTATATCGGTGGTCGGTAAGCAGAGTTTTTAATTTTTCAATCATTTGTTCTTTAGTCATAAGGGCTCCTTGGGGTACAGCTTGTTATTTTTAATATATTCCCAAACACCTGTTGGGAGGTCTTTTGGATTAAAATTGCCTGTGGCAATATTTTTTCGCAATTCAGTAGATGACAAGTCATAAGCAAAGTCATTTAAAAACAAAGCCTTGTGTGAGCTTTCAATGGTTCTATATTTGTTGTAGTAATCAAAATCCTGAACATTGGGGCGATTAACCACAATAAAGGTACAAAGCGATAAAATCTTCGGATAATTTTTCCAAAGCGGCAAATCGCGGTAAGAATCTTCGCCGATAATAAAAAGAATTTCATCATCAGGGTAAAGTTTTTTAAAATGTTCTATCGTGATGTATGAATAATTAGGATTTTTGTTTTTTATATCAAAATCGGATATGAAAAATTTCGGGTTTTCACACGTTGCTAATTTTATCATTTCATAGCGGTGCAGCTTATCGGTAACTTTTTTGTCGGTTTTGTGGGGCGGATTGCCTGCGGGGATAAATATAATCTTATCAAGATGAAATTTTTCGAAAACTGCCGCGGCAAGTGCGATGTGCCCCGAGTGTGGCGGGTCGAATGTCCCGCCGAAAAGACCGATTTTCCCCATAATTGCACCTACTTTTTTAAAACGATTGTACGATTTTTTTCGTTTTCGGACTGTCGGTAAATAATGAATTTTGAACCGATTACCTGAACGGGCTCAGCACATAGCAGACGCGAAGTTTCGTCACACGCTTCTCTTGGTGTGAGTTCACAATTTTCTAAAACGTGAATTTTAATAAGCTCACGAGCGTTTAAGGCATCGGATAATTGTTTAATTAAATTCTCAGAAATTCCTTCTTTTCCGATTTGGAAAATAACAGGAACTCCATTAGCTAAAGAGCGAAGATACGCCCTTTGTTTACTTGTAATCATATATTTTTCCTCTTTGTAAGTTGTTTTTTTAAAATCAAGCCACAAATACAATAGGCTATCTTATAATATTATACATAAAACCACCATAAAAGTCAAATAAAACAGAGCATTTTTAAAAAAGAATTTTGTTGATTTTTCTCGACCGTAGTGATAAAATTAAATAGATAATTTATGTTTAGGAGAAAATTATGAGCTTTACTCATTTACACGTCCATACAGAATTCAGCTTTTTAGACGGCGAATGTCGTATCAAAGAGCTTATTTTACGTGCAAAAGAGCTTAATATGACCGCACTTGCCATAACCGACCACGGCAATATGTGTGGCGTTATTGATTTTTACAAGGAAGCTTTAGCACAGGGACTAAAGCCTGTAATCGGCTGTGAGGTTTATGTTGCATCTCGTGATTTATATGATAAATCTCACGATAACGGAAACTCAACGCATCACTTGGTGCTTTTAGCTAAAAACAACGAAGGCTATAAAAATCTGGTTAAGATTGTATCAAAGGGCTGGATTGACGGCTTTTACTATAAGCCCAGAGTGGACTTTTCTGTAATTGAAAAATACCACGAAGGGTTAATATGTATGTCGGCGTGCTTGGCAGGGGAAATTCCCCAGCAAATTTTAGCCGATAACGACGCTCGCGCTCGTGAATTGGTTGAAAAATATTTAAATCTCTTTGGCAGGGAAAATTTTTATTTAGAAATTCAGAACCACGGCATTACCGAACAAAAAAAGGTAAATGCTGCATTAATACGTTTAGCGCGTGAATATGAAATCGGGCTCGTTGCTACAAATGACGTTCACTACATAAAAAAAGAAGACGCTAAATTCCAGGATTTGCTTATGTGTATCCAGACCAACAGAAAAGTAGCGGAAACTGACAGAATGGCGTTTGAAACAGATGAGTTTTATTTAAAATCGGAAGAAGAAATGAAAGAGCTTTTCGGAGAAATTCCTGACTCATTAACTAATACACAAAAAATAGCAGATGAGTGTAATGTTGACTTTGAGTTTGGTATTTTAAAGCTTCCGCAGTATGATGTTCCAGAGGGAAAAAGCTCTTATGAATATTTGGTAGAATTGTGTAACCAGGGCTTAAATCGTCGCTACGGCGAAAATGAAGAAGCCAAAGAAAGACTAAATTTCGAGCTTGAAGTAATCAAGAATATGGGCTATGTTGATTACTTTTTGATTGTATGGGATTTTATAAAATATGCAAAGGACAACGGCATTCCCGTAGGTCCAGGTCGTGGCTCTGCTGCGGGCAGTATTGTCAGCTATTGCTTGGAAATTACAAATATTGACCCAATAAGATTTGGACTTATTTTTGAGCGCTTTTTAAATCCTGAGCGTGTATCTATGCCTGATATTGACGTGGATTTTTGCAACGAGGACAGACAGCGTGTAATAGATTATGTTGTAGAAAAATACGGCAGAGAGCGGGTTTGCCAGATTATAACCTTTAACAAAATGAAAGCAAAAAATGCAATTCGTGATGTTGGCAGAGTTTTGGATGTTTCATATTCCGATACGGATATAATTGCAAAAATGATTCCGTTTGACCTTAAAATGACTATTCCTAAGGCAATAGAATTAAATCCCGATTTAAAAGAAAAATATGAAAATGACGCGACAGCAAAAGAACTTATAGATGACGCTATGCAGTTAGAGGGTTTAATACGAAATGCAGGCACTCATGCTGCAGGTGTGGTAATTTCAAAAGAGCCAGTAACGGAATATTTGCCTCTTCAGAAAAATGATGACGTGGTTATTACACAATTTCCAAAGGATACAGTCGAAGAATTGGGACTTTTAAAAATGGACTTTTTAGGACTCAGAAATCTGGGGATTATTAAAGATGCCATAAATATTATTAAAGCCTCAACGGGAAAGGATATTGACATCGACTCAATAAGCTTAAATGAAGACGGTGTTTATAAAATGATAGGGCGTGGCGAAACTGAAGGCGTTTTTCAGCTTGAAAGCGCCGGTATGAAGCAATTTATGAAGGAGCTAAAGCCTGAAAGCATAGAAGATATCATAGCAGGTATTTCGCTTTACCGCCCTGGTCCTATGGACCAGATTCCAAGGTATATTAAAAACAAGGAAAATCCCGATAAGGTTAAATATAAACACAAAATTTTAGAGCCTATTTTAGACGTAACCTACGGCTGTATGGTATATCAGGAGCAGGTTATGGAAATCGTTCGTAAAATGGGTGGTTACTCTTTAGGACGTGCAGACTTAGTACGACGTGCAATGAGTAAGAAAAAAGAAGATGTTATGCAAAAGGAGCGTAAAAACTTCATTTACGGCATAACCGATGAAGATGGAAATGTGTCGGTTGATGGCGCTGTACGCCGTGGAGTATCAGAAGAAGTTGCGAATGCAATCTTTGATGAAATGATGGATTTTGCACAGTACGCTTTTAACAAATCTCACGCAGCAGCCTATGCTTTTGTAACATATCAAACGGCATATCTCAAACACTTTTATCCTGCTCAATATATGGCAGCGCTTTTGTCTTCGGTTTTAGACAGTCCTGAAAAGGTAGCAAAATATTCGCAGGAAACGGCGAGAATGGGCATAAAAATTTTGCCACCTGATATCAATAAGAGCGTTTCAGGCTTTGCAGTATCGGGAAATGATATACGCTTCGGACTTGCTGTTATTAAAAATGTCGGCATTGGCTGTGTTGATGGTATTGTTGAAGAAAGAAATAAAAATGGCGAATATAAAAGCTATAAGGATTTTGTAAAAAGGACGCTCAAGCTCGGTGTGACAAAGCGTGTGCACGAGTTTTTAATAAAAGCGGGAGCGTTTGACTCGTTAGGGGAGAAGCGTTCATATTTATTAGCTGAATTTGAAAGCATCATTGACTCATATTCAGATGATTTAAAGAGAAATGTAGAGGGTCAGCTCAATTTGTTCGGAGAAGGTGAAGAAGAATTATTCGGCACAACATCGCAAAATATTCCTGAGCTTTCGCAAAAGGAACTCTTAAAATACGAAAAAGAGAGCATAGGCTACTATGTTTCAGGTCATCCGTTGGGTGAATTTACCCACGAAATTGCTCAGATTTCTTCTGTTTCATTTGCAGATTTTGTGGCAGATGAAGATGATGCATCAAACCTTACAGACGGTATGCCTGTTCGTGTTTGTGCCCTGATTTCTGCTATTAAAACAAAGGTCACAAAGAACAACAAAATTATGGCATTTGTAACGGTGGAGGATTTAACAGGCAGTGCTGAAATTATAGTATTTCCTAATGTTTACGACCGTTCAAGAAAATATTTATCAGAAGACGCCCCCATAATTATTTCAGGAAAATTAAGTATGCGAGAAGACGAAGAGCCGAAAATTTTATGTGATATGATAGAACCATTAGAGCATGGAGCAAAAGGGAAGAATGAACTTCCCCGTATGTCACAGGGGCTTTTGCCTGATAAAAGGCTTTACTTAAAGCTGCCTGTGGGAAAAGGATATCTTATTGAAAAAATCAAGCCGATATTGGCAGAATTTTCAGGAAAAACTGCTGTTTATATTTATGATGAAGAAAAAAAACAAACAGCCATAGCCCCAAAAAATCTGTGGGTAAATTCGGATGATTCCCTGCTGGAAAAGCTAAAGGATTTACTTGGGGATGCCAATGTAATACTAAAATAAACGGAGAAAATAATGACAAAACTTAATCAAAAGCTAAAAGGAAATGCAATATTATTTATAACTGCAATTATCTGGGGAATATCCTTCGTGTCGCAGAGTGTGGGAATGGAGTATATTGAGCCAAATACATTTGTGGGAATTCGTACGGTTATGGGCGGAATTGTGCTTTTGCCTTATATATTTTTAACCGATAAAGCCAAAAAGAAAAACGGCATCTACGAAAAAACCGATATGAAAAAGCTTCTTGTTTACGGAGCGTTGTGTGGCGTATTTTTGTGCATAGCATCAACCCTGCAAACCTATGGTTTAATTACCACAACGACGGCAAAAAGCGGATTTTTAACCGCTTTATACATAATATTTGTGGCGATGTTCGGTGTGTTTTTCGGCAAAAAGCTGAGCTTTAAAATGGTAGCAGGCGTGCTTGTGGCGATTATTGGAATGTATTTTTTGTGCCTTTTTGGCGGTTCGGTTTCATTTGTATTCGGAGATTTTTTAACGATTATATGCGCTGTCTTTTTTGCGGGGCAAATACTTTTAATTGATAAATTTGTAACTGAAGTAGATGGTGTAAAGCTTGCCTGCACTCAGTTTTTAATATCAGGTGTTATTAATTTAATAATTATGCTTTTAATAGAAAGTCCCGATATAAAAAGCATCTTCTCGTGCACGTCGGCACTTTTATATTCAGGCATAATGTCTTGTGGTTTGGCATACACATTTCAGATTGTTGGTCAAAAATATACAGACCCGACATCAGCTTCAATTATTATGTCGTTAGAATCTGTATTTGCGGCAATTTCAGGCTGGATAATACTCGGTCAGGGCATGGAAAGTTATCAGATATTCGGCTGTGTGCTGATGTTTTTAGCAATTATTATGGTGCAGCTTCCTGACAGAAAATAATAAAATATTTTGTTGTAAAAAAACAAGGTGCAAATCTGCACCTTGTTTTTTATGTAAAACTATATTTAACTAGATAATACCCTGAGCCAACATAGCTTCGGCAATCTTCATAAATCCTGCAATGTTAGCACCTGCAATTAAGTTGTCTTCCATTCCGCAATCACGAGCTGCCTTACTTACGTTGTTGTAAATTGTTTTCATAATGCCGTGGAGCTTTTCGTCAACTTCTTCAGCAGACCATGAAAGTCTCATTGAGTTCTGGCTCATTTCGAGTGCTGAAACAGCAACGCCGCCGGCGTTAACAGCTTTAGATGGAGCAACAACCACGCCGTTTTTAACGAAATATTCAACGGCTTCAGCTGTTGTAGGCATATTAGCAACTTCTATGTAATATTTTGTGCCGTTTGCAACGATTTTTTCAGCGTCAGAAAGCTGTACTTCGTTCTGTGTTGCACAAGGCATAACAACGTCAACCTTAACACCCCATGGCTTTTCGCCCGGGAAGAACTTAACACCGAACTTATCAGCGTAATCCTGTACCTTATCACGACCTGAAGCACGCATTGTTAACATATATGCTGCTTTTTCTTCTGTGATACCGTCTTCGTCATAAACATAACCGTCAGGACCTGAGATTGTTAATACCTTACCGCCTAACTGGTTGATTTTTAAAACAGCACCCCAGGCAACGTTACCAAAGCCTGAAACAGCAAATGTTTTACCTTTAACTGATTCGCCGTAACGAGCTAAAACTTCATCTGCAAAATAAACTGCACCATAACCTGTAGCTTCAGGACGAATCAAGCTGCCGCCGTAAGATAAACCCTTACCTGTTAAAACGGCATTTTCGAAATTGTTGCAAATTCTTTTATACTGACCGAAAAGATAGCCGATTTCTTTTGCACTAACACCGATATCGCCTGCTGGAACGTCGATGTGAGAACCGATGTGACGGTATAATTCTGTCATAAATGATTGGCAGAATCTCATGATTTCGCCGTCAGACTTTCCTCTTGGGTCGAAGTCTGAGCCACCCTTACCGCCGCCTATTGGCAGACCTGTTAAGGAATTTTTAAACATCTGTTCAAAACCTAAGAATTTGATAATACCAAGGTATACTGATGGGTGGAAACGAAGACCGCCTTTATATGGGCCAATCGCACTGTTAAACTGTACACGGAAACCGCGGTTAACCTGAACAACACCATTGTCATCAACCCACGGAACTCTGAAAGAAATGCTCCTTTCGGGTTCAACTATTCTTTCAATTAGACCTGCCTTTTCATACTCAGGATGAGCCTCGAGTACGGGTTCTAATGATTCAAAAACTTCGGCAACTGCCTGTAAAAATTCAAGTTCGCCTGCGTTTCTTTTCTCAACAGTTTCAAAAACTCTGTTAAGATATTCGCTTTTAAACATATATATCCCCTCCAAAAATTAAATACAATAAAATGCTTTTAATTATAATATGGAGCTGGTGACAGGAATCGAACCTGCAACCTGCGGTTTACGATACCGCTGCTCTACCTTTGAGCCACACCAGCACAGATTATTTACTGAAATATTATACTATAAAGGATTTTTTGTGTCAATAAAAATTTGTTAAAAAACTATTTTTATACGCAATAGAAAAGCAGTTTTTGAACATTTTTTTAAGAAACGACAAACAACTTGACAATGCTTTTTGGTTCAACTATAATTTAAGCACATACTTATTTTTAAAAGGAGAGTTATATGGAACGCACAAAATTAGCAGACAGAATCTTACCCAAATATACAAAGGGAGAAGAAATTTTTAATATGACATCACATATTGTAGGCGGAGCGTTGGGTGTTGTTGCTTTAGTTTTGTGTGTTGTTTTTGCCGCTGTAAGAGAAAATATTTATGGAGTTGTATCGGGAGCAATTTACGGTGCAACAATGATAGTTTTATACACAATGTCGAGCATCTATCACGGATTAAAACCGAATTTAACAGCAAAAAAGGTTTTTCAGATTATAGACCATTGCTCAATATTTTTACTTATTGCAGGAACATATACGCCTATTTCATTGTGCTCAATCAGGGAATATTCAACCTGGCTTGGGTGGACAATATTTGGTGTAATCTGGGCGCTTGCTGCTTTGGGTATTATATTAAATGCGATTGATTTAAAGAAATATAAAAAGTTTTCGATGATTTGCTATTTGGGTATGGGATGGTGTATTATTGCGGCCGCAAAACCTGCATGGACGGCTGTCGGTGCCTTTGGAATGAATATGATTTTAGCCGGCGGGATACTTTACACCATAGGTGCTGTGTTTTATGCTTTTGGAAAAAAGAAAAAGTACATTCATTCAGTATTTCATATTTTTGTGGTTTTGGCAAGTGTTTTGCACTTTTTAAGTATTTTATTATTTGTGGTATAAGGAGAATTCCTATGAGATATGCGGTTGTTGATACCGGTTCAAATACAATAAGAATGTCAATCTATGAATATGAAAATGGAAGGCTAAACGAGCTTTTTACCGAAGCAGTATTTGCAAATTTAGCGTCTCATATAATAGATAATGAATTGACAGAAAACGGGATAAACATTTGCAGTGAAGCTGTACTAAAGCATAAAAAAACTGCTTTAGAGTATGGAGTGCATAATTTTTGCGTTTTTGCAACTGCCGCAATAAGAAATGCAAAAAATTCAGAAGAAATAGTAAATAGGGTCAAAAAAAACACAGGTGTTGCAATGGAAATTCTCTCGGGAACCGACGAAGGCGAGCTGAGTTTTTTGGGAGCTTGTGAAGACTTTACGGTAAAAGATGGAATTATGGCAGATGTGGGTGGCGGAAGCAGCGAAATTATAGTCTTTGAAAACGGCAAAATAAAGAGTGTAAAATCTGTACCGCTTGGCTCGCTTAAGGCATATAAGATGTTTGTTTCGGGCGAAATTCCAACAGAAGAAGAAGTATTAAAGATAAAAGCAGAAATAAAAAAATATTTGGATGAAAATGAAAATTTTAAAAATATTAAAACCGAAACCTTATGCTTGGTAGGTGGCGGTGTAAGAGCTTCTAAAAAGCTTTTAAAAACACTCATAAATAAAGAAAATATTGATATTCCTTGTGTTAATTCTATGCTTTCTTTTATTATAGACAATGAAAATTCTGTTAAAATTTTAGAAAATGTTGCACCGAAAAGGAAGCTTACAATTACACCGGGATTGGCTATATATTCAGCAATAGGCGGGTATTTTAACGCTTCTTTAATTGAAATTTCCGACAAGGGAATTAAAGAAGGGTATGTCAAAAAATATCTCATTCATTAAATTTAATACTCTTGTTATTATTTCTTAACATATTTATGTTAATATTAAAATAACCCAATGGGCAATAACCCGGAAAGAAGGTATTGACATGAAAAAGAATATACTTATTTTTCTAACACTTATCCTTTCGGCTGTCTTACTTTTGTCAGGTTGCTCGTGGCTTTCAATAAACAGTGGAAACACTGATGTTGATGCCATCACTTACTATATTGAAGAAAACGGAACTACGTTGGTTGAAAAAAATGTATCATTACCTGACGGCTCAAAGGAAGAAAAGGTGGAGTACTTAATAAACAGCCTTTTAAATCCCCCTTCAAAAAATATCAGTCCGATATGCAGCGGTGCGGTTTTAAAATCGGTAAAAATTGAAGATGAAATCGCAACAGTTAATTTCAGTAAAGAATTTACAGATGTTAAAAACCCGATATATACGCTGTCTCCTGCGGCTTTAGCTAAAACACTTTGCTCGCTTGAGTTTATTTCAGGAGTAAATATTTTGGTTGAAGATTTACCCGCTTTAGGGATTGATGGCACTCCAATAGGCGTGATAATGAAAAGCGACGTTGCAGGCAACGGCTTGCCAACAGGGCTGATTGAAGCGAATGTTAAGCTTTATTTCCCCGACGAAGCGGGCGAGGGACTTAATTTAGAGAGAAGAAAGGTTTTAGCTTCAGCTTCCACAACTGTGGAAAAGGTAGTGGTTGAAGAACTTATTAAAGGTCCAAAGGTTGACAAAAATATAGCAATAATCCCCAATGATGTTAAGGTTTTGTCGGCAGAAACAAAAAACGGTGTATGCTTTGTTAATTTATCAAAAGAGTTTATAAGTAAATTCTCAAGCGGAAGCACAGGAGAAAACCTTATAATTTATTCTGTAGTAAATTCATTAACGGAGTTAGACACAGTAAGCTCAGTGCAATTTTTAATTGAAGGCGAAAAGAAAGAAGCTCTATCACATATAGCAATAAATGAGCCATTAGTAAGAGATAAAAGCATAATAGTAGAATAAAAATAAGGGTTGTGTCGGTTAACCACGCAGCCCTTATTTTTTGGATAAATTTGGATTGACAAAATTATGTAAATGGTGGTATAATAAATCAGTATAGTTAAAATTGAAAAAATGCTTTGGAGGATATCAAAATGATGCGAACTTATGTAAATGACATCAAAAATAATATCGGAAAAACTGTAAAGGTTCAGGGGTTTGTTGAAAATTTCAGAAACTCAAAGGCTATGGCATTTATAATATTAAAGGATATTACAGGAAAAATTCAGGTAACAGTTGAAAAAGAACAGCATCCTGAAATGGAAGATGCACTTAACATCTTAACAGGCGACAGTGTTATTACAGTTGTAGGTAAGGTTATTGAAAACGAGTATGTTAAAATGGGCGGAATTGAAATTTTGCCTGATGAATTAATCGTAGAAAGCATAGCAGACGCTTTACCTATTACAAGAAAAGAAATTCCTGCAACAAAGAAAAAACAGGCGGTTGAACGTTCTTCCATCGACCAGAGAATTGACTATCGTTGGATAGATTTAAGAACTGACGAAAATCAGCTTATGTTCAAAGCACAAACAGCCTTAGTTGCTGCAATGCGTGAATATTTATTAAACAACAACTTTATGGAAATTCACTCACCTAAGCTGATTGGTACAGCAAGCGAAAGTGGTTCTGATGTTTTTGAAGTAAAATATTTTGACAGAAATGCATACCTTGCTCAAAGCCCGCAGTTCTACAAGCAAATGGCTATGGCAAGCGGATTCGAAAAGATTTTTGAAGTAGGTCCTGTTTTTCGTGCTGAAAAATCGTACACAAGCAAGCATACAACAGAATTTACAGGCTTCGACCTTGAGTTCAGCTACATTGAATCATACCGTGATGTAATGAAAATGGAAGAAGACCTATTAACCTATGCATTAGAAAAGGTAAATGAAAAGTACGGCGAAGAAATCAAGGAAATGTTTGGTTTAGAAATCATCGTTCCTAAAAAGCCTTTCCCGATAGTAACATTAAAAGAATTGTATGATGGCTTGGAAAAGGATTTTGGTTATACAATTCCTGATTGTGAAAAAGGCGATTTAACAACAGATGCAGAGCGCTTAAGCTTTGAATGGGTTAAAAAGCACTACGACCACGAGTTTTTATTCGTAACAGATTACAGCGCTGAAAAAAGAGCCTTCTATCACATGAGAGATGAAAAAGGTATGCCTTTAGGCTATGACTTAATCTGGCGCGGCGTTGAAATTACAACAGGCGCTCAGCGTGAGCATCGTTATGATATTTTAAAGAAGCAGGCTGAAGAAAAGGGCTTGGCAAAGGACGTAGAGTTTTATTTGGAATTCTTCCGTTATGGTTGTCCCCCGCACGGCGGCTTCGGTATCGGTATTGACAGATTAACAATGCTTTTATTAGGCTTACACATTAAGGATTCGATGTTTATATTCCGTGGACCTAACCGCTTAAATCCATAAATTTTAAACAACACAGGAGAGATAAAAATGAGTAAAACCGTTATACCACAGGGTTATAGTGCACCCTTAGACACTTATGATATGCAAAGAGCAATATCTAACATTAAGGCAACCTTTCAAAGCGAATTTGCTGATGCTTTAAATCTGAAAAGAGTTACGGCACCTTTGTTTGTTGCGGAAAATTCAGGCCTTAATGATAATTTAAACGGTTTTGAACGCCCTGTGACATTTGATATTCCTGCCGTTGGAAAAAATGCGCAAATAGTACATTCATTAGCCAAGTGGAAACGACTGGCATTAAAGCAGTACGATTTTGCTGTAGGTAACGGATTATATACAGATATGAATGCTATTCGTCGTGATGAAGAACTTGATAACCTTCATTCAATATATGTTGACCAATGGGACTGGGAAAAGGTAATCACAAAGGAAAAACGAAATATTGAGTATTTAAAAAAGGTGGTTACAGCTATTGTTGGTGCAATTTGCGACACAAGCGACTCAATTCATGCGCGCTTCCCGCAGCTTAAAACAAACCTATGCCGTGATGTTGCCTTTATAACAACTCAGGAGCTTGAAAATATGTATCCTGATATGACTGCAAAGGAACGTGAAAACGCCTTTGTTAAGGTGCATAAAACTGCGTTTATTATGCAGATTGGCGGAAAGCTTAAATCAGGAAAACCGCACGATGGCAGAGCACCCGACTATGACGACTGGACATTAAACGGAGATATCTTCTTCTGGCATGATACGCTTGACTGTGCTGTTGAAATTTCTTCAATGGGTATCCGTGTTGACAGGGCGGCTTTAGATAAACAGCTCACAATATCAGGCTGTGACGACAGACGAGAGCTTCCATTTCATAAAATGCTCTTAAATGATGAGCTGCCGCTTACAATCGGCGGCGGTATCGGTCAGTCAAGATTATGTATGCTGATTTTAGGTTGTGCTCACATAGGTGAGGTTCAGGCGAGCATCTGGGATGAATACACACTTAATATTTGCGCTGCCGCAAATGTTAATATCTTATAAAAGTTTCCGTTACAGGAGGAATATTTGTGAAAACAACAGTAAGACAGATTTATAAAGAAACAGCAAGCTTTGCTGAAAAATCAGTAAAGATTTCAGGCTGGATAAGAACAATAAGAGCTTCAAACGCTTTTGGTTTCATTGAAATCAACGATGGAACATTCTTTAAAAATATTCAGGTAGTTTTTGAAAGTGAAATCCTTGAAAACTATAAAGAAATTGCATCGCAAAATGTTGGTGCGGCGCTTAACATTCAGGGTAAGCTCGTTTTGACACCCGATGCAAAGCAGCCCTTTGAAATAAAGGCGGAAAAAATTGAAATAGAAGGGCTGTCCACACCTGAGTATCCTTTACAGAAAAAAAGACATTCATTTGAATTCTTAAGAACTATAGCGCATTTGCGCCCAAGAACAAACACCTATTCTGCGGTATTCAGAATAAGGAGTTTAGCGGCTTATGCTATTCACAAGTTCTTTAATGAAAGAGATTTTGTATATGCACACACACCGCTTATTACAGCGAGTGACTGCGAGGGTGCAGGCGAAATGTTTAAGGTTACAACTCTTGATTTAGAAAATGTTCCTACAAAAGATGGTAAGGTTGATTTTTCACAGGACTTTTTCGGCAAGAGCGCAAACCTTACAGTAAGCGGTCAGCTTAATGCTGAAACTTATGCTATGGCATTCAGAAATGTTTACACATTCGGACCAACTTTCAGAGCAGAAAATTCAAACACAACCCGTCATGCTGCAGAATTCTGGATGATTGAGCCTGAAATTGCATTTGCAGACCTTTCCGATGATATGGAACTCGCTGAAGATATGTTAAAATTTGTAATTAAGTACGTTTTAGATAATGCGCCGGAAGAAATGGAATTTTTAAATAAATTTGTTGACAATGGACTTATTGAACGCTTAACATTTGTTGCAAATTCGGATTTTGGCAGAGTAACCTATACAGATGCAATCGAAATCTTAAAGAAAAACAACGAAAACTTCGACTATCCTGTTGAGTGGGGCAGTGATTTGCAAACAGAGCACGAGCGTTATTTAACTGAAGAAGTGTTCAAAAAGCCTGTATTTGTTACAGATTATCCAAAGGAAATCAAAGCGTTTTATATGCGCTTAAATGATGACGGCAAAACAGTTGCAGCTATGGACTGCTTGGTTCCCGGCATCGGCGAAATTATTGGCGGCAGCCAGAGAGAAGAACGCTTAGATGTTTTAACAGCTCGTATGAAGGAGCTTGGACTCTCAGAAAAGGACTACTGGTGGTATCTTGATTTGAGAAGATACGGCGGAACTCATCACGCTGGCTTTGGTCTTGGTTTTGAAAGAGCCATTATGTATTTAACAGGTATTTCAAATATCCGTGACGTATTACCATTCCCAAGAACAGTAGGAAATGCTGAATTTTAAAAATTAAAAATATATAGGCGGCTGTAGAGTTTTATCTACAGCCGTTTTTATTGTTAAAAAATTTTAAAAAAATACTTGACTTTATTACTTTAGTGTGGTAAAGTAATAAATGTACTAAATAAAACTTAATTTTTAAAGGAGATATTTATTATGAAAAAGATTTTAGCACTTATTTTAACATTAGCATTAGCAGTAACAGTTTTTGCTGCTTGCGGTAACGACACACAAACATCAACAGATGCAGCTCAGCTTGCAATTGCGGCAGAACTTACATCAGAAGAATACGGTATCGGCTTCAGAAAAGGCTCAGATTTAACAGCTGTTGTTAATGGCTACATTGCAGAACTTAAAGAAGACGGCACATTAGACGCTTTAGCTGAAAAATATGAATTAACAATTTCAGACTTAGCTCCTGCTGAAACAGAAGAAGCAACATTAAAAGACCTTGATTACATAAAAGCAAACGGCAAGATGATTGTTGGTATAACAGACTACGCTCCTATGGATTACAAAGACGAAGCAGGAGAATGGACAGGATTTGATGCTGAATTTGCAAAAGCAGTAGGCGAAAAATTAGGCGTTGAAATTGAATTTTTAGAAATTGACTGGGACAACAAATTTGTAGCATTAGAATCAAAAGCTATTGATTGCATCTGGAACGGGATGACAATCTCTGAAGAAGTGTTAAAGAACACAAGCTGTTCAGTGGCTTATGTTAAAAATGCTCAGGTTGTTGTAATGGCAGCCGATAAAGCAGAAGAATACAAAGATGCTGCTTCAATGACAGACTTGTCATTTGCGGTAGAATCAGGCTCAGCAGGTGCTGCAGCTGCCGAAGAAAACAATTTTGCTAATGTTGTTGAAGTTGGTTCACAGACAGACGCATTATTAGAAGTAAAGAGTGGCTCTTGTGATGCTTGTATCATTGACTTAACAATGGCTAATGCAATGGTAAAATAATTTTCTTAAATATGAAATTTAAGGTAAAAGGCAGCGAGTGTAACTTGTTGCCTTTTGCTTGACGTTATGGGGTAAATATATGTTTTTAGAAGTTTCTATGAAATTGTGCGAGGGCTTTTTAGTAACCCTGCAAATATTTGCGCTTACACTGCTCTTTGCTCTGCCGCTAGGTTTAGTTATTTGTTTTGGTTCAATGAGCAAGTTTAAACCGTTAAAGTGGCTGGTTAAGACATTTGTCTGGATTATAAGGGGAACACCGCTTATGCTCCAACTTGTTATTTTCTACTATGGTCCCGGACTTATGGGAACATGGGCAACAAAGATGTTGGCCACGGGCGGAAGCGGATTTTTACTTGAATGGCTTTCCACATGGCAGGTGTTTGACAGATTTTTTGCTGTAATGCTCGCCTTTGTAATTAACTATTCTTGTTATTTTTCGGAAATCTATCGTGGCGGTATAGAATCTATACCGAAAGGTCAGCACGAAGCAGGTCAGGTTCTTGGCATGACAAAAATACAAACATTTTTTAAAGTAATTCTTTTTCAGGTTATAAAAAGAATTGTGCCGCCAATGAGTAACGAGATTATAACCTTAGTTAAAGATACATCTTTAGCCAGAATTATTATGGTTTATGAAATCATTTGGGCAGCCCAAAAATTTGTAAAAAGCGACGGTCTTTTATGGCCATTGTTCTACACAGGCGCGTTCTACCTGATTTTCAGCGGACTGCTTACAATATTATTTAATAAAATCGAGAAGAAGCTCGACTATTATAAAAGCTAGGGGGTCGGATTATGCCAATTTTAGAAGTTAAAAACTTAACAAAAAGCTTCGGCAAAACAGAAGTTTTAAAAGGTGTTGACTTCGCTATGGAAGAAGGCGAAGTTGTGTCCATAATCGGCTCATCCGGTAGCGGCAAGACTACATTTATGAGATGTATAAACTTTTTGGAAACAGCAAATAGCGGAAAAATCATCTGTGACGGTGATGTGATTTTCGACAGTGCCTCAGGAAAAAAGCTTACAGCTAAGGAAATAAGAGAAAAACAGACTAAGTTTGGATTTGTTTTTCAGCAGTTTAATCTTTTTCCACAGTATAATGTTATAGAGAACATAACTTTAGCACCTAAGCTTTTGGCAAAGGAACGACCGGATTACAAAGCAAATAAAAAGGCAATATTAAAAGAAATTGAAGATTATTCAATGCAGCTTTTAGAGCAATCGGGATTAACTGATAAGATTTACAACTACCCTTGTGAATTATCAGGTGGTCAGCAACAGCGTGTAGCAATTTGCCGTGCATTAGCTTTAAAGCCTAAAATAATGCTTTTTGATGAACCCACGTCTGCATTAGACCCTGAAATTACAAACGAGGTTTTAAAGGTTATAAAATCGGTTGCAGACCTTGGTATGACAATGATTATTGTAACTCACGAAATGAATTTTGCTAAAAATATTTCAGACCGCATCATATTTATGGACGAGGGCGTAATTGCCGAAGAAGGAACTCCTGAGCAGATTTTTAATAACCCTAAAAACCCCAGAACAAAGGAATTTCTTGCAAGCTTTAAAGAGCAAATGGAGGCATAAATTATGAAAATTCAAGAAGAGTTAAAAATTTTAGCCGATGCTATTTTGTCGCTTGAAACAACTGAAGAATGTGAAAAATTTTTAACAGACCTTTGTACTGTAAGGGAGATTTCATCGATGGCGCAAAGAATAACAGTTGCAAAGCTCTTACGTGACAAAAAGACATTTTCTGAAATAGAAGAAGCAACAGGAATGTCATCAGCAACTATTGCCCGAATTAACAAGTGCTTGCAATATGGTGCAGACGGCTATTCATTAGTTTTAGATAAAATGGAAAAATAATATTTTATGAATAGGAGCTGTAGCGTTATGTTACAGCTCCTATTTTTTGTTCCCTATAACTCGATTTTCTGTGAGACGGACTTTTTGTTGAAATATCAAAAAGATTTTGAGGTTGACATGTAATCATTTGCGAAAAGTTGATTGTGTTGACTAAAAGCATTAGAAATGATAATATAATCTACAAGAAAGCACTATCAAAAAGCCTCCCTTGTGTAAAGGGAGGTGTGTTGCAAAGCAACTCGGAGGGATTGTAATGGACTATAAACACAACAAAGGAATTGTACCACTTGCAAAAGCATTGAGAAAAAATATGACAAAAGAAGAAAAACACCTTTGGTATGATTACTTAAGGGAATACCCTATTAGGTTTATAAGACAGAAAGTTATAGGGAAATATATTGTTGATTTTTACTGTGCCAAAGCAAAGCTTGTTATTGAATTGGATGGCTCGCAACATTATGATGATAAAGGAATAGAAAAAGATGTTTTGAGAACAGAGTTTTTAGAACAATATGGATTAAAAGTTATAAGAATATCAAATCTTGATATAAACAAAAACTTTGAGGGAGTATGTATATTTATTGATAATGAAGTCAAACAATCCCTCAGTCAACTCCGTTGACAGCTCCCTTTACACAAGGGAGCCTTTTTATAAGTGTCGTTAATAAGTGTCGGAAAATTGCCGAAGATTTTCCGACCGCAATTTTTTTATTGATTTTACCACTTAAAAGCCATAGTTTTTTAAAAAATTAATAAGCATAAGGGGGTAAATGGTCAAAAGTGTCGGTTTTTTCCTTCTTCGGGGATATCGACCAGAAGGAGCTTACCACAACAGGGCGATGTGCCGAATTATGTAGAAAAACTTGACTTTTTTGCATATAAGAGATATAATTACAAGTAAAAGGAGGGGAATTACTTTGAAAAAGCAAAAAGTCAAGTTTATGGATGAAATAGAGTTTAGCAGTTCGGAATATGCTAAACAATTATACATAAAGGAAAATAAAAAATTAAAGTTTAAAATAATATGTGCCCTTATTTCCTTGCTAACACCATTAGTTTTTATACTCTTATATACCACAAAAAAGGCGGGAATAGAATTAGTTAACAATGCTTTTAGTGAAATGTTTTTTACTGTTCTTTTCTGTGCAGGAATAGGTGCAACAATAATTTCTAATCCGTTACAAATCGTAAAAACAACATGGAAACTTATGTTATTTGGTTGGTATATTGTTCCAATTGTGTTTATAGATTTAATAGCAGTTATTTTCTGCCTTTGGTTTAGTATGATAGCACTTTTCTTCATACCTACCATACATTGTGCAATTGGTATTTATCAATCATACAGAAACAAAAAAGACGCAGAAGTTTATTGTATGCTAAATAATGTAGGAGTTTAACAAGTAAATTATATGGAAGTGGTAAAGTTGCAAACTTTGCCACTTTTTCTTTATGCTAAAATCAATTTGTGTGCGAAATCTCAACAAAAAAATTATTCCACAGAAAATAAAGTTATAGGTTTCGTTCAAAACAGTTGACAAATCATTTCATTTGTGTTATTATGACAATAATTTCATAATAAAAGCTTTGACGGAGAGTGCTTTTATAGGAGACCTTTGAGAGAATTGGCGGTTGGTGCGAGCCAATAAGGTTGAAATTTTAGCTGTAGCTCCTGAGCTGAAAGGAAGAAAGTTTTTTTAAAAATGAGTAGACCCTTTCCGAGAAGGCTGCGTTAGTGCATAGGGCGTGTTGGCGCCTAAAGTGGTGTATTTACACAATTTGAGTGGTACCGCGGGAGTTATCTCGTCTCAAAGAAAAAAATTCTTTGGGGCGTTTTTTATTGTCCCGAATCAAGAAAGGATTGATAGAATGGACACACAGATGACAGGTTTAGATTTAAAGCTTTCAGAAGTTGCATCACGTATTCGTGAGCTTCGTTGCATCGAAGGAATTTCAGAAGAAACAATGGCTCGTCTAACAGGCGTCAGCGTGGCCGAATATGCAGCCTGTGAAGCAGGTGAGCACGATTTGAGCTTTGCATTTATTTACAGATGTGCACAGGCTTTTCGCGTAAACGTTACAGATATTATCGAGGGTAACAGTCCAAAACTTAAACACTACACAGTAACCCGTGCTGGCAAGGGTGTTGAAATCCAGAAAGCGCATGGTATGGTTTACTATGGTCTTGCAGGTGATTTTAAAAACAGAGTATCAGAGCCTTTGTACGTTAAGTGCAAATATGATGCTGAATCTGAAAAAAGGGAAATTGACTTAACAACTCACGATGGTCAGGAGCTTGACATCGTAATTTCAGGTAAATTAAAAATACAGATTGGTAATCACACAGAAATTTTATCTACAGGTGACTCAATATATTATGACAGCTCAACACCACACGGTATGATTTCGATTGATGGGAAAGATGCCGAATTTTATGCTATAGTTTTAGCAGGTGGTAAGGGTGAAGCTGCGATTGGCGGAAAACAAATTCGTAACAAAGGTAAGGTTGCAACCGCTCACAGAAAGCCAGGCAGATTGTATCATAATTTTATTGATACAACAGTTGATGAAAATGGCAGATTAACAGCGATTGATTTTAAAAACGAAGATAGATTCAACTTTGCATTCGATATTATCGATGCTATTGCCGATAAAGAACCCGAAAGATTAGCTCTTTTACACGTTTCTAATGACAAATCAGAAAAAAGATTTACATTCAACGATTTAAAGCATGAGTCAAACAGATGCGCAAACTATTTTGCTTCATTGGGCATTAAGCGCGGGGACAAGGTTATGCTTGTACTGCGTCGTAATTATCAGTTCTGGATTGCACTTTTAGCACTCCATAAAATCGGTGCTGTTGCCGTTCCTGCTTCTAACTTATTAAAAGCACACGACTACGAATACCGCTTTAATGCAGCAGGTATAAAGGCAATTCTTTGCAGTGCTCAGGGTGTTATGACAGAAGAAGCCGAAATCGGTGCAAAGGATGCAAAAACATTAGAGCACAAAATTATAACAAATGGCACACGTGACGGCTGGAGAAGCTTTGATGAAGAAATCAAGCTTTTCTCAGACGTTTATGAACGCAGGGAAGATTCCCCTTGCGGCGATGACGATATGCTGATGTATTTCACATCAGGAACAACTGGAAATCCAAAAATGGCACTTCACAGCTACAAGTACCCGTTGGGACATTTCCATACAGCAAATTACTGGCATTGCGTTGACCCTGAGGGCTTGCACTTCACAATTTCCGACACAGGCTGGGCAAAGGCTGCCTGGGGTAAAATTTACGGACAATGGCTTTGTGAGGCTGCAATTTTCGTTTATGACTTTGATAAATTCGAAGCGGCAGATATTTTACCTATGTTCTCAAAATATCACATTACAACATTCTGCGCACCGCCAACAATGTATCGTATGCTCATTAAGGAAGACATCACAAAGTATGATATGTCATCTGTTGCAGCTACAACAACAGCGGGCGAGGCTTTAAACCCTGAAGTATTCCGTCAGATTGAGTCACAATTAGGACTTCGTATTATGGAAGGCTTCGGTCAGACAGAAACAACGTGTGTTATTGCGCATCTTTGCGGTGAAAACTTTAAGCTTGGTTCTATGGGTAAACCTGTTCCACTTTATGATGTTGACCTTGTTGATAGCGAAGGAAATCCGGTAAAAACCGGTGAAAACGGCGAAATTGTTATCCGTACCGATAAGAAAGTTCCCTGCGGTTTATTTAAAGGCTATTACAAGGATGAAGAAAAAACAAAAGCCGCATGGCACGATGGAATGTACCACACGGGCGACGTTGCATACCGTGATGAAGACGGTTTTTACTACTATGTAGGCAGAGTTGATGATGTTATTAAGTCATCAGGATACAGAATTGGACCTTTTGAAATTGAAAGTGTCATTATGGAGCTACCGTATGTTTTAGAATGTGGTGTTTCAGCAGCGCCAGACCCTGTTCGTGGACAGGTTGTTAAAGCAAGTATTGTTTTAACCAAGGACACAACGCCAAGCGAAGAATTGAAAAAAGAAATTCAGAGCTACGTAAAAGAGAACACAGCTCCTTATAAGTATCCAAGAATAATAGAATTCCGCGATGAGCTTCCAAAAACAACAAGCGGAAAAATTATAAGAAACAAGCTATAATATGTATTTTCGGAGATTGAATTGTTACAATTCAATCTCTTTTTTCTTTGTTTCAAAGAAAAAACAACAAAACCAAAAATAAGTATTGACTAATCAAAGGGTTTGTTGTATAATATAGTTGTAATATTTTATGACTTATTAGGAGGCAGTACAAATGTTAGTTAACATGAATGAAGTGTTAAGACCTGCCAAGAAAAATCAGTATGCAGTAGGTCTTTTTAACGCAGTAAATTTAGAATTAGCTCGTGGTATTATCGCAGCAGCAGAAGCAACACGTTCTCCTGTTATTATGGGTACAGCAGAAGTTTTATTACCTTATGGCCCATTGGATGAAGTTTCTTACTACTTAATTCCTATGGCAAAGAAAGCATCAGTTCCTGTTGTTGTTCATTTAGACCATGGTCTTACATACGACACCTGTATTAAAGCCTTAAAGCTTGGTTTTAGCTCAATTATGTACGATTGCTCAACAGATTCTTATGAAGAGAATGTCAGAAAAGTAAAGGAAATGGCAGATATTGCTCACTCTTATGGTGCAACAATCGAAGGCGAGCTTGGTCACGTTGGCGACAACGAAGGCTCAGCAGAAGGCAGCTCACACTTAGCTGACCCATCAGCTTTCTTTACAGACCCAAGTCTTGCTAAGGATTTCGTTGATAAAACAGGCGTTGACGCTTTAGCAATTGCAGTTGGTAATGCACATGGTGCATATAAATTACCACCTAAGCTTGATTTTGAAAGAATTCGTACAATCGCAAAAACAGTTGATGTGCCATTAGTTCTTCACGGCGGTTCTGGTCTTACAGATAACGACTTCAAACAGGCCATAAAGGACGGTATCAGTAAGGTTAATATCTTTACCGATATCAACGTTGCAGCGGTTGAAGCTGAATTTAAAAAGTTCTCAACAATGGACAAGGGTATTATCGACCTTATTCCTGCAGCGGTTGAAGCAGTTAAACAGGCAACAACCAAGAAAATGGAACTTTTCAGCAGCACAAACAAGGCTGATGGCGGTATTGTAGGTAATGCTGGTTTATCAACATCAGACTTAGAAAAAATCACAAAAATTGTTGCCGACGAAGTTGCAAAATATATGAAATAATAAAAACGCATAAAAAATCAAGGGACTGTAGCCTTGCTGCAGTCCCTTGATTTTTTTATTATTTTCGTATCTTTACATATTATATCCCAAATCAAATGCCTTTAGATTTACATCTAAAAACTTTTCGGGAACTGTTGCTTTAATTGTTTTTACCCATTTGTCATAAGAAATATCGGTAGATTTTGCCATAACGCCGATTAACACAACATTTACTGCCTTTATGTTGCCTGCTTCTTTTGCTTGTGAGAGGGCATCAATTACTTTGATATCGGCTTTTTCTGCGATTTTTTCAGCAATGTTTTCGGGGTATTCCATTGCGCCTGTTATAACGGGCATAGGGTCCATAGACTGACCGTTTACAATGATTTTCCCGCCTTTTTTCAAGTATGGAAGAGCACGATATGCTTCTAACAGCTCAAAGGCTAAAATTATATCTGCTTCGCCCCTGTCGATAATAGGAGAAAAAACCTTATCTCCGTATTTTACGTATGTAACAACGCTACCGCCACGCTGACTCATACCGTGAACTTCTGATACTTTAACATCGTAGCCTTCGTTTATTACTGTATTTCCTAAAATTCTGCTGGCAAGGAGAGTACCCTGACCGCCAACACCAACTATCATAATATTTTTAGTCATTTTTACTCCTCCTTTTCGATTGCACCAAATGGGCAAACATTTACACAAAGACCGCAACCGTTACATTGTGTTGAGTCAATTACAACTTTATTGTCTTTAATAGAAATTGCAGGACAACCGAGCTTCATACACATCTTACAATTTTTGCAGTTGTCGGTTATTTTGCAATGTCCTGTGTATTTTACACCCTTTAAGAGCGCACAAGGTCGCTGGGCAATAATAACTGATGGCTCTTCGCGTTCCACTTCTGTTTTTACAACCTTTTCAAAGGCTTTAATATCAAACGGGTCAGCGACTACAACGTGGTCGATACCGCAGGCATTACAAAGCTTAATTAAGTCAACCTGTCGTGTAGCTTCACCCCTGATTGTTTTGCCTGTTGTGGGGTTTTCCTGATGACCTGTCATACCTGTGATTGAGTTGTCTAAAATAATAACTGTGTTATTGCCCTTGTTGTAAACGATGTCAATAAGACCAGTAATACCTGAGTGCATAAAGGTTGAGTCGCCTATAACGGAAACCAACTTTTTGTTAAACTCAGCACCTCTTGCTTTTGACATACCGTGTGCCGCTGAAACTGAAGCACCCATACAAATTGTTGTATCAACAGACTGAAGCGGTGCTACAGCACCTAATGTATAGCAACCAATATCTCCTGAAACCACAAGCCCTAATTTTTTAAGTAAATAGAATGTGCCTCTGTGCGGACAGCCTGCACACATAACAGGCGGACGAACGGGAATAGCTTCGTCTATTGTGGCAAATTCAGGAGCGGTTTCGCCTAAAACTGCACTTTTAATCATATTTGGTGTATATTCGCCAAGTAATGTGAATACGTCTTTGCCAATACAATTGATGCCTAAAGCCTTTAAATGTGTTTCAATAAACGGGTCTAACTCCTCAATAACGAAAACCTTGTCGTACTTTTTGCAAAAATCAATGAGCTTTTTTTGAGGTAGAGGGTAAACCATACCGAGCTTTAAGTAATCGGCTTTATCGCCTAATGCTTCCTTAGCATACATATATGAAATACCTGCTGTAATTACACCGATTTTTGCACCGTTTTCTTCTATTCTGTTAAGCTCTGTTTTTTCGGCAAATTCTTCTAATGCCTTTATTCTTTCTTCAACAGTAACGTGACGCTTTATTGCATTTGCGGGCATCATAACGAATTTTTGGATGTTCTTTTCATAAGGCTTTAACTCTATATCTTCGCGTTCGCCCAAATCTACTAAGCTCTGTGAGTGAGAAACTCTTGTTGAAAGTCTTAAAAATACGGGAGTATCGAATTGCTCCGACAATGAAAATGCCGATTTTGTAAATTCCTTACATTCTTCGGAATCTGCAGGCTCAAGCATCATAATTTTAGAGGCGCGAGCATAATGTCTTGAGTCTTGTTCGTTTTGTGATGAGTGCATACCGGGGTCATCTGCAACACAGAAAACAAGTCCGCCGTTTACACCTGTGTAGCTTACTGTGAAAACAGGGTCAGCCATAACATTTAAACCAACGTGCTTCATACAGCTCATAGCTCTTGCGCCTGCGATTGAAGCACCGATTGCAACCTCTGCTGCAACCTTTTCATTTGGCGACCATTCTGCATATATTTCGTCATATTTTACAATTTCCTCAGTAATTTCGGTACTTGGTGTGCCGGGGTAAGATGCTACAACATTAACCCCTGCTTCGTAAGCACCGCGAGCTACTGCGGCATTGCCTAATAGTAATTTTTTCATTTTTATTTCCTTTCTGATATGTAAGTTCATCATTTCATTATGACACGAAATGCACACATAATCAAGTGTTTTATAAGAATTTAGTTGATTTCGTTCTGACGGGCAACAACACTTTCACCACAGTAAATTTTTCTGAGCTTTGGCTTTTCGATTTTGCCTGTCGGATTTCTCGGAACATCGGCAAAAATAATTTTGTGTGGTCGCTTATACCTTGGCATATCAAGACAAAAATCAATAACATCTTCTTCTGTAAGAGTCATTCCGTCTTTAACCTGAATGATTGCTGCTGCAATTTCACCGAGACGCGCATCAGGTAAGCCTATAACCGCAACATCAGAGATTGCATCGTTCTTTCTCAAAAAGTCTTCAATCTGTACAGGGTATAGATTTTCGCCGCCTGAAATTATTACGTCCTTCTTTCTGTCAACCAAGAAAATAAATCCGTCTTCGTCTTCCTGTGCCATATCGCCTGTGTATAACCAACCATCAGCCAAAACGTCGTTTGTTGCTTTTTCATCTTTATAGTAGCAGGTCATAACACCGGGGCCTTTTACGGCTAACTCGCCTACAGAACCACGGCTTACCTCGTTTTTGTTTTCGTCGACTATTTTTGTTTCCCAACCAAAGCCCGCTTTACCGATTGCGCCAACCTTGTGTTCATTTTCAACACCTAAGTGTACACAACCGGGACCGATTGATTCAGAGAGTCCGTAGTTTGTATCGTAAGAATGGTTAGGGAATATTGATTTCCAACGTTTAATTAAGCTTGGGGGAACGGGCTGTGCGCCAATATGCATAAGTCTCCATTGTTCAAGCTCGTAGTCAGAAACCTTTATTTCGCCACGTTCTATTGCATCTAAAATATCCTGTGCCCACGGAACTAAGAGCCATACGATAGAGCATTTTTCTTCTGATGCAACCTTTAATATCCATTCAGGCTTAATACCCTTTAATAAAACAGCCTTGCCGCCAACTAAAAAGCTTCCGAACCAATGCATTTTTGCACCTGTGTGGTACAGCGGCGGAATGCATAAGAAAACGTCGTCCTTTGTTTGACTATGGTGTGCCTGTTCTGTCATTGCGGCATGCATTAAGCTTTGGTGATTATGTAAAATTGCCTTAGGAAAGCCCGTTGTACCTGATGAAAAATATATTGCGGCATCGTCATCATCTGAAAGCTTTATAGCAGGTGATTTTGATGAGCAGTACGATGTTAATTCGTCGTAGCTCTCTGCAAATGTCGGACAATCTTCGCCTAAGTAAAGCCACATTTTAATGTGCTTGACGCGTGAGCATATATCTTCTATACGACCTGTGAATTCAGGTCCGAAAATGATAATATCAGAGTCGGACAAATCAAGGCAGTATTTAATTTCATCTGATGTATAGCGGTAGTTTAAGGGAACTGCCAATGCACCTGCTTTTAGCGCACCAAAGTAAATAGGTAACCACTCTAAACAGTTCATTAAAAGAATTGCTACCTTATCTCCCTTTTTAACACCGCGTGAGAGTAAAAAGTTTGCAAAGCGGTTTGCACGCTTGTTAAATTCACTCCAGGTTATCTCTTTTCTGTAAACCTCACGGGAGTTACTTTCAATTAAAGAATATTCACGCCAGGTTGTAAGCATTTGCGATTCGTGCTTGGGGTTAATTTCAACCAAGCTCACATCATTGGGATAAAAATCTGCGTTTTTTTGTAAAATTTCTGTAATCGGCATATTCTATTTCCTTTCAAAACGAAATATTTCTTATTTTAGTTGTCTGAAGAAAAGCTTATTGAGTCAACTGGGCAGAATATAAAAAAATCCCGCCCTCTTGAATTTAATCCAGAGGACGAGAGAAATCTCGTGGTACCACCTCGGTTCGCTCAAATTTCACAATCTGAGCCTTATTAGGTACTAATATACCATAGTTCTATAACGGGAACGCCCGTCGCAGCCTACTAAAAATTTCGGTGCGCAGCTCGCAAAATGTATTCAGTATGCATTTGTCATTGCCTCGCACCAACCGGCAACTCTCTCAAGACTCCAGACATACCTACTTGTTTTTGGTCATAGCCTTTTTTGAAGTTAAAATAATTTTAGCATATTAATTGCACAAAATCAAGTATTTTTTCTGTTTTTTTGATTTTTTTCGGAAAAAATAAAAAATGTAGTTTTTTGTATTTAATTGACAAAAAGTATTGTTTTTTATATAATAAATATATTAGGTGGTGGTAGTGTGAAACTTTCATTAGTTGTACCTTGCTACAATGAAGAGGGCAATGTAAAAAGACTTTTAGAAGAAATTAAAAAAACTTTTTCTTCTGTAGATTATGAAGTTGTTTTTATTAATGATGGAAGCAGGGACAATACGCATAATATATTAAAAGCGCTTTATAATGATAATAAGGAGCTGATTCAGGTTGTTTCCTTCAGCCGTAATTTCGGAAAAGAAGCTGCTATATATGCAGGGTTAAAAACAGCGCAGGGCGAAATGGTGTGTATAATTGATGCAGACCTCCAGCAACACCCGAGTGTAGCACTTTCGATGATGGAATATTTAGACAAAAATCCGGATACAGATTGTGTAACAGCCTATCAAAAAAAGCGTCATGAAGGTAAAGCTATGTCGTTTGTAAAGTCTTGCTTTTATAAGGTAATCAATAAATTTTCCGATGTCAATTTTGTAAACGGAGCATCAGATTTTCGTATAATGCGCCGTGTTATGGTAGATGCAATTCTTTCAATGAACGAATATCACAGATTTTCCAAAGGAATTTTTAGTTGGGTGGGCTTTAATACAGAGTACATTCCCTATGAAGCGCAAAAAAGAGAATCAGGGAAATCAAAGTGGAAATTAAAAAACCTGATAAAATACGCTATGGAAGGAATTATTTCATTTTCTACATCACCACTCAGACTTTCTGCATATATTGGATTTTTATCGTCATTGGTTTCCGTAATATATTTAATTGTGGTAGTTGTGCAGAAATTAGTTTACGGAATTGATGTACCTGGTTATGCAACCATAGTCGTACTTTTGCTTTTGCTTGGCGGATTACAGCTTTTTTGCCTGGGCGTTTTAGGAGAATATTTCGCTAAAATGTATATTCAGGTAAAAGACAGACCAATTTACATCGTAAAGGAGCACTTAAAGAATAATAAATAGCTGATATTTTAAAGGGAGATAAATGAAAATGATAAAATTAGAAAAACCGACACAAAGAAAGCGTCGCTTTGGCGACAGATACGACGGCTACAGAGTACGTGAAAAAGACCCGATGTTCAATGTAATTCCGCACATTATGCGTTCTCGTCTTGACAGCCAGGTGTTTTTTGAAGAACAAATCGATGTTTCTGAAATGAACAGATTTATATTAGAGCACAGAAAAGCAATACCAAACCTTTCGGCATATCATATTATTGTTGCGGCGGTTTTAAGAACAATCGCTCAAAAACCGCGACTAAACAGATTTGTAAGCGGAAGAAAAATCTATGCAAGAAATTATCTTCGAGTATCATTAACCGTTAAAAAAAGTATGAGTGAAAATGCAGACGAAATGATTGTAATGCCTGAATTCGAGCCGGATTTAACGCTTTATGATGTCGCCGAAAAATTCAATGAGCTTGTATCAGAAGCAAAAGCAGATGACGACAGCCAGAATATGACTTCAACAACTGTAAATATAATTAATCTGCTTCCCGGATTTTTAATAAAATTCGTTGTGTGGACACTCCGCAACCTTGATGCAATAGGGAAAATGCCGAAGATTATAAACAAAGTAAGCCCGTTTCATTCGAGTTTATTTGTAACCAATGTAGGCTCAATAGGCATTAACTCAATTTATCATCATTTATATGAGTTCGGAACAACATCAATATTTTTAGCTATTGGCAAAAAAGGAGTTGTGCAGGAAATTGCTGCAGATGGTACAGTAAATAATAAAAAGGTAATTAATATACGCTTTGTTTTAGATGAGCGTATTTGTGACGGCTTTTATTTTGCTACATCAATCAAACACTTTAAGCAGCTTTTGAAAAAGCCTGAAAAGTTACTCGAAAAGCCTGATTACATAGGACAAGATTGTTAAAATTGTTGAAATGTTTTATTCATTGCAGAAAACACAGTTTTTCTGCAATGAATTATTTATTGCAAAAAAGTGTTTATACTTTAAACAAAAAGGGGTGGAAAAGCTTTGAAAAAATTAGCAATCGGAATTTTGGCTCATGTCGATGCGGGAAAAACAACATTATCAGAGGGGCTTTTATATCTTTCGGGTGAGATAAGAAAGCAGGGCAGAGTAGATAACCGCGACACTTTTTTAGATACCGATGAAATTGAACGAGCCCGCGGAATAACTGTTTTTTCAAAGCAGGCGTGTGTTACAACAAAAAGTGCCGAAATAACCCTTATAGATACCCCAGGTCATACAGATTTTGCCGCAGAAGCCGAAAGAACATTATCGGTTTTAGACTATGCAATTTTAGTTATAAGTGCTACCGATGGCGTGCAGAGTCATACAAAAACCTTATGGGAAATGTTAAAAGGTCACAATATCCCAACGTTTTTGTTTGTTAATAAGTTAGACCTCGTAAATGCAGATTTTGATGGCGTGATTGACGAGCTAAAGAGAGAGCTTTCTGAAAATATTATAGATTTTTCAGACGATGACAAAGAGAGATTATGTGAAAACATTGCAGTATGCGACGAAGATATTATAAAAACCTATTTAGATAGTGGGGAAATAGACCAAAAAAAAGTTATATCAGCAATATCACAAAGAAAAATTTTTCCTGTTTTTTCAGGTTCGGCGCTTAAAATGATTGGTGTCGAAGTTTTTTTAAATGCTATAGATACTTTAACTGAGCAAAGGCAACCATTAAATGAGTTTGGTGCAAAGGTATTTAAAATCGCTACAGATGAACGTTTAAAAAGGCTTACTTTTTTAAAGATTACAGGTGGAAGCCTAAGGGTAAAGGACACAATAGACGGCGAAAAAATAAATGAAATACGTATTTATTCGGGCGAAAAATATAAAAATACAGATATTGCCACAAGTGGTACAGTTTGTGCCATAACCGGTCCTACAAGGACCTATGCAGGTCAGGGATTAGGAATAGAAGAAAGAGCCGCAAAGCTTACGGCTGAGCCTATATTTACTTATCGTGTTGTTTTGCCAAAGGGAACAGATACAGCTTCTGCCGTAGCTAAGCTTAAAGCACTGGGCGAAGAAGAAACTCAGCTTGATGTGGTATGGAATGAGGTTTTACAGGAAATCCAGATTAAGCTTATGGGCGAAATTCAGTTAGAAATTCTAAAGCATCAGATAAAAACGAGATTTGATATGGATGTTGAATTTTTAGAAGGCAGAATTGTGTATAAAGAAACTATTAAAAACACAGCCTACGGGGTGGGTCACTATGAGCCGTTAAGGCATTATGCAGAAGTTCATTTAACAATGGAGCCGTTGCCGCGGGGCGCAGGATTGCAATTTGAAACTGATGTGTCGGAGGATGTTTTAGATAAAAACTGGCAAAGACTCATTATGAGTCATTTAATGGAAAAAACGCATATAGGGGTTTTAACAGGCTCTGAAATTACAGATATTAAAATAACGCTCGTTGCAGGAAAGGCACATAATAAGCACACCGAAGGCGGAGATTTCAGACAGGCCACCTACAGAGCGGTAAGAAACGCTCTTATGTATGCTGAAAGCGAGCTGCTTGAGCCTTATTATGAGTTTTCGCTGGAAGTTCCCAAGGAAAACGTAGGCAGAGCAATGACAGATTTAGAAAGAATGGGTGCAACAATTTCACTTCCGCACACAAAGGGTGAGTTTTCACGTTTTACAGGTACTGTAGCAGTAAGTGAAATAAGAAATTACAATCGTGAGCTTATAAGCTATACACATGGTATGGGCAAGCTGTCGTTAAAATTTGGCGGCTATGGAAAATGCATAAACCCTGAAAAAGTAATAGAAGAAATAGCCTACAACAGAGAAGCCGATACAGAAAATACACCCGATTCGGTATTTTGTGCTCACGGGGCAGGTTTTTTGGTGCCGTGGAACAAAGTGAAAAACTATATGCACATAGAGTCTAAAATAAAGCCAAAAAAAGAAACAAAAGATGTGTCACCTGCAAGGCAATCGTCAATTTCAGCGACAGACAGCGAGCTTTTGAGAATTTTTGAAAAAACCTATGGTAAGGTAGAAACTAAAATTCCAAAGAAAATAATGTGCACAAAAAGCGAAGTAGGGCATAATACTTTTAAATTTAACAAAAGATACGACAAAGAGTACCTATTAGTTGACGGATACAATATAATTTTTGCATGGGATGAGCTAAAAGCCTTAGCTCAAGAAAACTTAGAGTCGGCAAGGGGTGCTTTGCTTGAAAGACTTAAGTCTTATCGTGCTTTTTGTGATGTGGAGATAATAGTTGTATTTGATGCATATAAGGTAAAGGGTAATATGGGCGAAGTTGAAAAGGTCGGAAATCTGACGGCAGTTTACACAAAAGAAGCCCAAACAGCAGATGCCTACATTGAAAAAACAGCAAAAGAGCTTAGTAAAAACTACAAGGTAACCGTTGCAACATCGGATAACTTAGAACAAATGATAGTTTTCGGAAGCGGGGCTTACAGATTATCTGCACGTAATTTTAAAGAAGAAATAGAAAAAACCGAAGAAAAAATAAGAACAATCATAAAGAACTATAATATAAAGACAACAGATGCAGATTTTTTTAAGCTTATAAAAGAAAAAATAGAAGAATTAAAAAACTGAAATCTGTAAAAATATTTTTTCATAAAAATATTGAAAAATTATATATTTTATGATAAAATAAATCGTCAAATGATTTTATACCAAAGGAGATGTTCTGAATGAGCAGAATGATAGGTACAGTATCAAGGGGTGTAAGAGCACCTATTATCAAAAATGGAGACGATATAGTAGAAATCGTAACAGCTTCGGTTTTAGAAGCAGCAAAAGACGATAATATAGAATTTCACGACCGTGACATCGTTGCTATGACAGAAGCAATTGTTGCACGTGCACAGGGTAATTATGCCTCTGTTGACGATATAGCAGAAGACGTAAACAAAAAATTCGGCGGCGAAACAGTAGGTGTAATTTTTCCTATCCTTTCCCGTAACCGCTTCGCTATTTGCCTGCGCGGCATAGCTAAGGGTGTTAAAAAGGTTGTTTTAATGCTTTCATATCCATCTGATGAAGTAGGAAACCACTTAATAAGCTTAGATGCTTTAGATACTAAGGGCGTTGACCCTTACACAGATGTTTTGACACTTTCAAAATATCGTGAACTTTTTGGCTATGAAAAGCATACTTTTACAGGTGTTGACTATGTTGAATATTATGAAAATTTAATTAAAGAATGCGGAGCAGAAGTAGAAGTTATCTTTGCTAACAATCCTAAGGCTATTTTAAATTATACAAAAAATGTTTTATGTTGTGATATCCATACAAGACAGCGCACAAAAAGAATTTTAAAGGCATCAGGCGGCGAAATTATTTTAGGTCTTGATGATATTTTAAATGCACCTGTAAACGGAAGTGGCTATAACGAAAACTACGGCTTGCTAGGTTCAAACAAAGCAACCGAAGACCAGGTAAAGCTCTTCCCAAGAGATTGTCAGCCTGTAGTTGATGCAATTTCTGAAAAGCTCTTTAATGCAACAGGTAAAAGAATTGAAGTTATGATTTACGGCGATGGAGCTTTCAAAGACCCAATCGGAAAAATCTGGGAGCTTGCAGACCCTGTTGTTTCTCCGGCTTACACAAAGGGCTTAGAGGGTACACCAAACGAGCTTAAGCTGAAATATTTAGCAGATAACGAGTTCGCAGAGCTTTCGGGCGATGAGCTAAAAGAAGCAATTAAGAAAAAAATCGTTGAAAAGGACGATAACTTAGTAGGTCAGATGGCATCAGAAGGTACAACACCAAGAAAATTAACAGACCTTATCGGTTCACTTTGTGACTTGACATCAGGCTCAGGTGATAAAGGAACACCTATAGTATTTATTCAAGGATATTTTGACAACTATACAACAGAATAATGAAGAATCAAAACCGTCAGTTATACTGACGGTTTTTTTATAGAAAATAATAACAATTTTGTGCAATTTGTTGACAAAATTGTTTTTTTATATTAAAATTATAGTATAATTGTCATTATTGTGGGTAAATAGTATTATTTTGGAGTGTGTTTGGTATGAATATTCCATTTTCTCCGCCGGATATTTCACAAAACGAAATTGATAAAGTTGTAGAAGTTTTAAAAAGCGGTTGGATAACAACAGGTCCTAAAACCAAGGAATTTGAAAATAAAATAGCAAATTTTTGCGGAACTAAAAAAGCCGTATGCTTAAATTCAGCCACAGCTTGTATGGAAATGATTTTACGTCTGTTTGAAATAGGCGAAGGGGACGAGGTTATTACTTCTGCTTATACATACACAGCCAGTGCCAGCGTAATTTGTCACATTGGGGCAAAGGTAGTTTTGGTAGATACCGCTCCCGACAGCTACGAGATGGATTATGAAAAATTAGAAAATGCTATAACCGAAAGAACAAAAGCTATAATTCCTGTAGATATAGCAGGTGTGATGTGCGATTACGATAGAATTTTAAAAATCGTTGAACGTAAAAAAGCAATCTTTAAACCGCAAAGCAAATACCAAAAAGCATTGGGAAGAGTTTTAATTTTAGCAGACTCTGCTCACGGCTTTGGTGCATCATATAAAAACAAAAAGAGCGGAGAATGTGCAGATTTTACAAGCTTTTCATTCCATGCTGTTAAAAACTTGACTACCGCTGAGGGCGGTGCACTGACCTGGAAAGATCTAAATGGCGTTGACAACGAAGAAATTTATAAGGAGTTTATGCTTTTGTCTCTCCACGGGCAATCAAAAGACGCTTTAGCAAAAACCAAGCTCGGCGCATGGGAATATGATATAGTTTCCCCTGCATATAAATGTAATATGACGGACATTATGTCAGCAATCGGTCTTGGTCAGCTCGAAAGATATGAAGAATTGCTGAAAAGAAGAAAAGAAATTATCAAAAAGTACGATGCATCACTCAAACCGCTTGGAGTGGAAACGATTTCTCATTATACTGATGATGTAAAATCATCGGGACATCTCTACCTTACAAGAATCCCGGGAGTTACACTTGATAAAAGAAATGAAATTATAACAAAAATGGCAGAGCAGGGGATTGCTTGCAATGTTCATTTTAAGCCACTCCCAATGCATACAGCATATAAGAATTTAGGTTTTGATATAAAAGATTTTCCAAACGCTTATAAGCAGTTTGAAAATGAAATATCACTGCCACTTCACACCAAATTGACAGATGATGAAGTGGATTATGTAATTAATACATATACAAAAATTCTTGCAGAATATACGGTGAAATAAAATGAATTATGAGTATAAAAAAGTATCATTTTTACACCCTGTAAGAATGATACAAACGGCAAATATTCTTTATCAATGCGGTAAGGATATGGCAAAAAAATACAATATTCATCATTGGGACAACTCTAAAATTAAAACGCTTGCTATAGTGGTTTTAGGGCTTTTTGGCGGACAAACCTACTTAGCTTATGATGGTGTGCCAATTGCTACATTTAAAATTAAAAAGAATGATAAAGAGCTTCGTTTTCAAAAACTGGCAACACTTCCGGAATATTCAGGCAAGGGAATAGGTTCTTGGTGTATGAGTAAAATTGAGCATATTGCAAAGGAAATGGAATGCGTTGCTGTAACAATGGAAGTATATGACAAAAGTGAACACGCAAAGAATTTTTATTTGCATAAAGGATATGTTTTATGTGGAGAGACCAAAACACGAAAATATACTGAATACAAAATGAAAAAAGAACTGCTAAGTAAAACAGGTAAAAAGAAATTGTTGGTAATCGGAGCAGGCTTTTTACAGACCTTTGTAATAAAAAAAGCAAAGGAAATGGGGTACACAGTTCTTGCTGTAGATGCAAATCCCGATGCCGAAGGATTTTTGTATGCCGATGACCACGCTGTTATAAGCATTGTAGATGAAAAAGCGTGTTTAGAATATGCAAAAAAAGAAAATATTGACGGCATTTTAACAGCAGCAACCGATTATGGTGTTTTAACCGCTTCGTATATTGCACAGGAAATGGGTCTTTTAGGCTTAAAATATTCTGTGGCAAAGATTATAAAAAACAAATATGAAACAAGAAAATGTTTATTTGAAAATAATGTGGATGATACCCAAAAAGCCCACGAAGTAAATGAAAAAACTGACATTTCAGAACTTTCTGAAATATTAAGCTATCCTGTAATGGTTAAGCCCTGTGATGGCTCAGGCTCTCGCGGTGCATCAAGAGTAGATAAAAAAGAAGAACTTTTTGATGCTTGTAAAGTCGCAATGGAGTCATCAATTACAGGAAGAGCAACCATAGAAGCCTTTATTGACGGCAAGGAATATGGTGCTGAAAGTCTTGTTGTAAATGGAGAACCACATATTTTAGCAATTATGCAAAAATGGATGACAGAGCCTCCATATTATGCAGAGTTAGGACACGCTATTCCAAACGATTTACCGCCTGAAATTGAAAAAAAGGCGCGGGATTGCGTTAAAAAAGCAATTAAAGCCTTAGGAATAAATTTTGGTTCAGTCAATATGGATATGCTGATTACTGAAAAGGGTGACGTACATATAATTGATATTGGTGCTCGTATGGGCGGAAACCTGATAGGCTCACATATCATACAGGCAGGTACAGGAATTGATTATATGGCGGCTATGATTTCTAATGCCGTTGGAGATTGTGTAAGTTTTGATGAGTCTGAAAAAAGTGCCGTAGCAACAAGATTATTGGCGTTTGATAGCGGTGTCGTTAAGACAATGCCTGATATAAAAGCATTAGAAGAAAAATATGATGTTTTAATTGAACACCATTTGAAATTGGGCGATATTGTTAATGAGTACCATACAAATTTAGATGGTTGCGGGTATATTGTAGCAACCGATAATAATGTGGAAGATGCAATTAAAAAGGCAGAAAACGCACTTTCTGAAATAAGAAATACTATATTTAATTAGGGGTTTATATATGCTTGAAGCAGAAAAAATGTTTAACGAAACAAAACACAAAAAAAATCACAATGGTTTTTATCAAATCGTATTTAAACGCTTTGTTGATATATTGTTTTGTGTTTTAGTAATACCATTCGTATTACTTTTAACAGTCCCCGTTGGCATTTTAATTAAAATAGAAGACAAAGGCCCAGTTTTTTATCATTCATGCCGTATAGGAAAAAATTTTAAGGAATTCGGTATGTTAAAATTTCGCTCTATGCGGGTAAATGCACCGGATTTGCGTAATGAAGACGGCAGCACATTTAATGCCGAAAACGATTCAAGAGTAACAAAAATCGGTCGTTTTTTAAGAGCGAGCAGCATAGATGAGCTTCCACAAATCTTCAATGTTTTTTGTGGGGATATGAGCTTAATTGGCCCAAGAGCGGGCGATGTTGAATCAAAGGACACTTACAAAGAGGATGAAAAAGACAAGCTGTTGGTTAAACCCGGTATCAGCGGTTATACTCAGGCCTATTACAGAAACAGCTTAGGTGTAAGAGAAAAAAGGTTGTATGATGCCTGGTATGCGCACAACGTTTCACTATGGCTTGATATTAAAATATTCTTTAAAACAATAATCTCAGTTTTAAAGCGGGATAATATTTATACAAATACAAATGCGAATACCAATATTCCATCTGTTTGAAAGTTTATAAGGTGGTGTAATATTAATGGCAGTCAGTAAAAAAGCCAGAGAACTATATTGGCGTATATTTGATGGTGCAGAAACTACTTGCGCAAATTTTATAAACAGAGCACAAGAACGCAGAGTATTAAAAAGATATATGACAAAAGAGCCTATTCCACGAGATTTTAAACATCAATATGTTGAGTATTGGGCAAAATTCGTGCCTTTAAGGATTGCAAATGAAGGTGTAAAATTTGCGTGGTATTATGCTTCGCAGAATCAGATTTATGACCATAGATATATTCCAAATACGCTGATTTATACAACTATTGACCAACATTTTAACGACAGAAAGCTTGGTTGGGGTTTTAACGATAAAAATTATTACAGTCTTATTTTTGCAGGAATAAAACAACCTAAAACTTTGGTCAGAAAAATCAAGGGAATGCTTTTTGATGAAGATTATAAGCAAATTTCTGTGGGAAAAGCAGTTGATTTGATTAAAAGTAAATCTGAGGTAATTTGTAAACCTACATTAGAGACCGGAAGCGGAAGAGGTATTCGTTTTTGGTCAGTAGCAGAAAAATATGATGAAATAATTGCATTTTTAGAAGATAAAGCACAGAAAGACTACATTGTTCAAGCTGTTATAAATCAACATCATGAGTTAAACAGAGTACATAAATCTTCGCTTAATACAATAAGAATAGTATCTGTTCTTATGGACGAGGGTGTTCATATTTTATCTTCGTGTCTCAGAATGGGTACAGATGGCTCAAGAGTTGATAATGTAACTGCTGGCGGAATAAGCTGTGGTATTCGTGATGATGGAACACTTAAAGAGTATGCTTTTTCTTATTATAGCGGGAATAAATTTGATACACACCCACAGGGGCTAACTTTTAAAGGATACAAAGTTCCTGGATATGATAAAGCAATAGAACTTATTAAAAAAGCTCATCCAATAATCGGGCATTTTCGTTTGGTATCATGGGATATAGCGATAGATGAAAACGGTGATGCTGTTTTAATTGAAGCAAATATGAGGAACGGCGGTATCAATCTTCATCAGTTTTCAAACGGTCCGCTGTTTGGCGATTTGACTGACGAAGTGCTAAATGAAATATTTAATATTGAAAGAAGATAAAAATATGAAAGTTTTAAGGCTTGCAACCTATTGTTTTCCTGAACAGGTTGCCCCAAGTCACTTAATAAATGATGTAAACGAGGCTTATGAAAAAGCGGGAATTATATCGGAAATTTATACCCCGACTCCAACCCGTGGGATAGATGCAGAAACAAGAAAAAAGTATAAAAAAATAAAGTATGAAGAGCTCTATAATGGAACTGTAAAAATTCACAGATTTTTAATGTTTTCAGAGCCTAAAAACAGCTTGCTCCGTGCTTTTCGTTATACCTTGTGCTTAATAAGAAATTTTTTCAACGGACTTTCTGCAAAGGATATCGATATTTATTATGTGTCAAGCACACCGCCGATAAATGGTCTTTTAATGGCGGTTTTGAAAAAAATTAAAAAGTTTAAAACCGTTTATAATTTACAGGATATTTTTCCTGATTCATTAGTTAACACAGGAATGACTCATAAAGGCTCAATTCTTTGGAAAATAGGTGCATGGATAGAAAAAATAACATATAGGTCTGCCGATAAAATCATAGTTATTTCACAAGATTTCAAAGATAATATTATGAAAAAAGGCGTACCTGAAGAAAAAATAGAAATAGTTCGTAACTGGGTTGATGAAAATGCAGTTGTTAGCATAGAAAGAAGCGAAAATAAGCTCTTTGATGAGTATGGGTTAGACAGAGAAAAGTTTTATGTTTCATACAGCGGAAATGTTGGTTATACACAAAATATGGATATGCTCTTAGAAGTAGCAGAAGAATTAAAGGGTTATGACAATATAGGAATAATTATAGTAGGCGATGGTGCTTATAAAAAAGAAGTAGAAAGAATTGTTGCTGAAAAGAAACTTTCCAATGTTACGCTGATTCCGTTCCAACCCTATGAAGATATTTCTTATGTATTCAGTCTTGGCAATGTCGGACTTTTAATTTCAAAGGCAGGGGTAGGGAGCAATTCTGTGCCGAGTAAAACATGGAGTTATATGTCAGCTAAACGTCCGATTTTAGCATCGTTTGATAAAGATAGCGAGCTTTGTAGAATATTAGAAGAAAACGACTGCGGTATATGCGTTAATCCTGACAACAAACAGGAGCTGAAAGAAGCTATCTTAAAAATGGCAGAGAATGATTATTCAATCATGGGAAAAAATGGGCGAGAGTACGTTATTAACAACGTTTCAAAGGAAAAATGTGTAAAAAAGCAAATTGACGTGCTTTACGGTATGCTCAATTAAAGCTTATATAAAAGTAACAAAAGAGGTAAATGATGAAAGAGGTTGTAATAAGAAACAGATATTTATTTATTATTGATATACTGTTATGTTGGTTGTCTTATGTGGCTGTGCTCCTTTTAGGGTATGATGTGAGCAATATAACTGAAAAAATTATTGACGGATTGCCTATAATAGCCTGCTCAGCCTTAGTGTACATATTCCTTTTGTATATAGGTAACATGTACAGAACACACTGGGTGCACGCCGGTGCAAAGGACTATACAGTTTTGATTTCTGCTTGTACGTTAGCCACTATACTTAATAGTATTATAAGCTTGGTGCTTCCTATTACAGTATTTGCACCGAAAGTAAATCTTGCAGCAAACGTACTTATATTTGCATTTATATGCGCTGTAAGGTTTTTCATAAGATTAAGCAATAATATGAATAATGCTTTTAATAAAGAGAAGAACACTAAAGTTTTAATAATAGGTGCGGGACATCTTGCGGTAACCTTATTAAGAGAAATTGCAGCAAATAAGCTTTTAAAATATGATGTTGTAGGTTTAATCGACGACGATAAAAATAAATTAAAAACACGTATTTACGGCACGCAGGTTCTTGGTAACAGAGATAGCATTTTAAGCATTTGTTTAACCAAAGAAGTGGAAGAAATAATTTTTGCCATTCACGATTTACCGCCTGATGAGAAGCGTACTATTCTTGATATATGCAGTAAAACAGGCTGTAAGGTTAAAATAATTCCCGGTGTTGCCGAAATGCTGTCAGGGGAAATTGACCTTGCAAAAATCAGAGACGTCGAAATCGAGGACTTACTTGAGCGTGAAACGGTAGTTTTGGACAACAAAGCAATTTTTGACGATATTTGCAGAAAGACTGTTTTGGTAACAGGTGGTGGTGGCTCGATTGGTTCTGAGCTTTGCCGTCAGATTATGAAATATGAGCCAAAGAATTTAGTTATATTAGACATTTATGAAAACACTACGTATGAATTACAAACAGAACTGGAAGCTCTATACGGAAAAGGAAATATAAATGTTGTTATAGGCTCAATACGTGATAAGAAAAGACTTAATGAAATTTTTAAAACATATAAGCCTGAAATAGTATTTCACGCTGCAGCACATAAACACGTGCCGCTGATGGAATTTTCGCCTAAAGAGGCAATTAAAAACAATGTATTTGGTACATTTAATGTGGCAAATTGTGCAATTACACACGGTGCTTCGCGGTTTGTTATGATTTCTACGGATAAAGCGGTTAACCCGACAAATGTTATGGGCGCAACAAAAAGAATGTGCGAAATGATTGTACAAACCTTTTCAAAGCAAGGCAAAACAGAGTTTGTTGCTGTCCGTTTTGGTAATGTTTTAGGTTCTCACGGCTCAGTTGTCCCAACATTTAAAAGGCAAATAGCGAATGGCGGTCCCGTAACTGTAACACATCCTGAAATAACAAGATTTTTTATGACAATACCGGAAGCAGCTCAGCTTGTGCTCCAGGCGGCGAGCTATGCTAAAGGTGGAGAAATCTTTGTTCTTAATATGGGCGAGCCTGTGAAAATATACGATTTAGCAAAAAAACTCATAAGGCTTTCGGGGTTTGTTCCTGATGAAGATATAAAAATTGAGTTTACAGGATTAAGAGAGGGCGAAAAGCTTTACGAAGAGCTTTTGATGAACGAAGAAGGACTTAAAAACACATCACACAGTAAAATATTTGTAGGAAAGCCAATAGATATTGATATAAAAACTTTGAATGAAAAGCTTTCCGCATTGGAATCAAGTCTTGATAAGAGCGATGAAGAAATAAAGGCTGTATTAGAATCAGTAGTTCCGACATATAACCCTGTAAAAAATTAAAAGGACTGTAGCAAAATGCGCACACCACACAAGGCAAATAAAACGCATAATCAAGCCGTTTTGATTAAAACAACGAAATCAAAATAACATAAAACTTGATGTAGGAATTCGTCATTTGACGAATTCCTTTTTTATAATGCCTTGTGTTTCGAACAAACTTCACCTCTCGGCGTACCAACGTACGCCTTCGGGTAACCCCTACGGGTTCAGTTTGTCCAATCTGCGCTATTTTCCGTCCAGTCCATAGGATCTGTAGCAAAATGAATTTTATTTTGCTACAGATCCTTTTTGTGTCATTTTAAAAAAGCAACAATAAAACAATCAGCATAGAAAAATTAAAAATTGTAAATACGAGCATATACTTACCCTTGTTAACGTTTTCTTTTGCAATGTACCTATAGGAAATAAGGCTCGCCATTGAAGCTATAACAGTGCCTAATCCGCCGATGTTTGTTCCTAAAATAAGAGAACGCACATCGTTTGTGAACGAAGAGAGCATCGTGGCTGCAGGAACATTGCTTACAGCCTGGGAAATAATAGCTGAAACAAGTACAACACGGTCGTTAAGCGCTGTTTGTATAAAATCATAAATAACGGGTATTCTGGCCATATTTCCTGCAAAAATAAAGAAAAATACAAAGGTTATTAAAAGTATGTAATCAGCATCATAAAAAAGCTTTTTGTTAATAAAAAGCACACACAATAAAACTGCAATTAATGTGACATAGCAAGAAATAACTTTTAAAACGGATAAAATACACAATACGAAAAGCAATGAAAATACAAACAAAATTTTTCTTTGAAGCACTACAGAAACATTTTCATTTTCTGATTTTAGGGGAACACTTTTTCTGAAAAGTAGGCAAATCAAAATCATTAAAAGACACACAGCACCCAAGGGCAAGGTTATTTTAAAAAAATCTTGTGGTGTAATATTGTAGTGTGTGTATAAAAACAAATTTTGCGGATTGCCTATAGGAGTAATCAAGCTACCTAAATTTGCAGCAATAGTTTCCATAACCACACAAAAAATTAAAGAGCCCATATCCTGCTTTTTTAAAATTGCGATGCTAAAAGGTACAAATGTTATAAGCGCTACATCGTTTGTGATTAATGCAGATGAAAAAAAGCAAATCATACAAAGCCATAAAATCATCATTTTCTCAGAAGTTATTTTAGATGAAAGAAAAGACTTAAGCTTGTCAAATACACCTGATTTTTTGAGTCCTGCAACAACAAGCATTAAGCAAAAAAGCAAAACCAAAACAGGCAAATTGATATATGAAATATACTCTTTATCGGGTTTAACAAATATAGATGACAAAAGCGCGAGTAAAAACGATATTGTCAAAACCAAATCTTTTTTTAAAAGCTTAATAAGTTTCATATTTTTTCCTTATCTTAAAATTAATTTTTTATATTTTAAAAGCATAAAATTGAATAGCTTATTTAGTAAAAATGCAAAAATTATTGAGCATAAAATAACAGCCAATGACCAGACTGTATCGTTGCCTATATAAAAATAATCATTTCGCAAAGCCAGCATAATAGCACCTTGTACCATATAAAGCTCGAAGGAAATGTTTCCTAAAAAGTTTAATATTTTATTACCGAACATAAACCTTGCAGACGTTAAAATTACACCTAAAACAAATAACGTCGACATTATCATACAAAATATCACTTCAGACCACGATTGAGACAGGGCGTTACGTATATTCCATTGATTTACAGATACTAAAACAAAGATTACCCAAATGAAAGGCATCAATATAAAGGAAGATTTTTTTAAAAAAGTTAAAATTTCTTCTTCCCACGAAGCCCAGAGTATGCCCAAAACCAGAATAAATGATGTCATATACCACCAGGGCCCAAAGGAAAGAGCACGGCAGATAATTAAATATATAATGTAGTATATAATTCCGCCCAAAACCATAGCAAATTTACGTTGTTTAAAGATTTTCATAAGCACATAAAAGGCTATGTAAAATACTAAAATGCTGACAACATACCATGAAAACCAGACAATGGGATTTCCCCATTTGTAAAATTCTGTCCACATATCCGAAATTGTACGAACATCGCCCAAAAGGGCATATAAAAGCCAGTATATAAAAGTCATAACGGCATAAGGAATCAAAATAGCAGGTATTCGCTTTAATAAAAAGCCGTTTTTATATGTATTGTCAGACAAATTCTTTTTTTGCAGGCCGAATCCTGAGAAAAAGAAAAACATACTTACAGCTAAATATCCTACACCTGTAAAGTCGCTAATGATAATTCCTGGAGAAATTCTTTGTGCTAAGTGGTGTAAAAGGACAATAATAGCAAAAAATCCTTTGTAGGAGTTACAGGTATCTTGAGTAAGATACCTGCTGTTTGTTTCTTTTTTTGAAATTAAAGGCTTGATTTTCCAAAGCGTAATAATTATAAATAAAGCAACAAAGATATCTAAAATCAAAAAAAACACCTCCTGTAAATATGCTACATTTTATCATATTTTTTTTGGGAAAGCAAGATTTTGGGATATTAAAGTTGAGGATAAACTGCAAAAGAGTATTGGGAAAATGTAAAAATGAGGACGTAATATTTGGTCAAATATCCCGTAATCAAGCTAAAAGTCGCTTGACAATTATACTGATATGAATTAAAATAAATGTATGTAATTTTTTTACAAGGAGAATTTATATGAGCGCACAAAAATGCGCAGAAGAACAGAAGGGCACTTTAAACAATGTAATTGAACTTTGCGACCTTGAATATACGGTTACACCGCTTCTTTTCGGTGGAAATTTAGAGCACTCCCGCAGTGCAATTTCAGGAGGTCTTTCAGCACAAATGCTGCGCAACCGTAAGTTTGCAGGTGTGCCTGGTAGCTTTTGCGGTAACGCAATCGAGTGGTTTCTTATAGGCGATAAAACCTTTGCAATGGTGGGCTGTGACCAGACAAGTTCAGGAAATATTGATAGTGGAGTACTTGCTCAGCCATACACCCAACACTCTCCATTGGGATATCATATGAGTCGATGGTTTGAACGCAACAGTCAGTTGATACAAAATATTTATGGTGGTGTTGTAGGTTTAGGTCAACACGGGCTTTATATTGAAGAGAACAAAGCTTATGAATTCCGAATTGTGTTGCGTACCGATATTAAGGCGGAGCTTAATATTGCTCTTGTTTCACATAACGGCAAAAAAGTATATGCCGAAGAAACTATTACTGCAGAAGGAAATGAATGGAACACCTATACAGTTGTTATAACACCTGATACAACCGATGATGATGCAGACCTGCGTATTACATTCAGCGAAAAAGCAAGGGTTATTATTGGCGTTATATCACTTATGCCGGTGGATAATTTCTGCGGTATGCGTAAGGATGTTATAGAATGTCTTAAAGGTATGAATATTAAAATGCTTCGCTGGCCAGGTGGTAATTTTGCAGGTGAATATAATTGGTTAGACGGACTTCTGCCTTGTGATATGCGTGCACCCTTGGAATCGTACAACCATTATCTCACTCAACCTCATACAATGGGTTATGATTATCATGAAATAAATACTGACGATTTTATCGCTCTTTGCCGTGAGATAGGCGCTGAACCATCTCTTACTCTGAATTTGACATGGAATACACCCGAAGAAAATGCGGCATGGGTAGAATACTGCAATGGCGACGAAACCACAGAATACGGAAAAATGCGAATTGAACGTGGTTTTAAAGAACCATATAATGTTAAATACTGGTCACTCGGAAATGAAGCAGGATATGCTCATATGGAAGGTGATAACACACCTAAGGGATATTGCGTAATAGCTGAAAATAATGCAAAAGCTATGCTTAAGGTTGACCCTGAGCTTATATTATGCTCCTCAGGATGTCACCCTAATAAAGATTGGGGAATAGATGCTAATAACAAATTGGCAGATATGGCATCAATGGCAGCATTACATAACTATGTTAACGCACCCACGTATGCAAAATCAGATGAAAAGAAGAGTGAAATGATTGACCGCTTGCAAGGTTTGGAGGTATGTCGTAAAAAAATACACGATATGCGTTCTTATCTGTCGCAGGATGTTGATATTGCTTTTGATGAATGGAATTGCTGGTACAGCTGGTATCGTCCGCAGGACACCTTTGCGGGAATATTTGCTGTAAAAATGTTTCATATGCTTATTGATGAGCAGAAAAAGAATAATGTGGTGCTTTCATCAGTATATCAGCCGATTAATGAAGGCTGCATTTATGTTTACCCTGATAGAGCAGGACTTACGCCCATGGGACAAGTGTTTAATTTAATTTCACAGCACAGCAACGGACAGGTAAAGCATATTGGTGACGATGTTGCAATCAGTGAAAGAGACGGAGAGATTACAATAACACTTGTAAACGATTCTTACGATACAGAGAAAACATTTTTAATCCGTCAAAGCGGCAAAGCAGAGGGTATTCAATTATACGCTGATGATATAGGACCATATAGTGAATTTTCTCAAAAAAGCATCGTGAATGAAAGTGTTGATGGCGTTTTGAAAATAACAGTACCTAAACTTAGTGTTTCGCTTTTGAAAGTTAAGGCATAAATGAATTTAAATAAAAAATCGGAGATTTTACCCGTTTAAAAAAGCAAGCTACATTAATGTAGCTTGCTTTTTATGAGTGAAAAAGGGAGATTATCTTTAAAAATCTGACAACTTTTTGACAACTTTGTCGGTATTTTTTCGTGATGTTTAAAATTTAGCGGAGAGATTCGCCCTTCGGGGCTGACTGCGATTTTTTCCATTTTTGCACAAAAAAACGAGCATATCCATTAAATCGGGTATGCTCGTTTTTGGCGGAGAAGGAGAGATTCGAACTCTCGCGCCGGTTTCCCGACCTACACCCTTAGCAGGGGTGGTGCAAATGCGATATTATAGGGGTTTGCATCTGTTGAAGTAGGAGTAAAGTAGGAATAGAAATCACTTTTTGTTAAAGTTTATTAACTGCACCAAGTAAAGTTTCAAGCGGGATATGTGTGTATCCAAGAGTTGTGGAATAGTTTGCGTGTCCTGCAGCTTCTTTTATTATTGCCGGCTGTATGCCTTTTTCGGCCATAATTGTCGAGAAAGTATGTCGGCAACAATGTGGTGTCAGCTCCGGGCGTGCACCTATCTTTTTCATTAGGTTTTTAAACTCGGCATAGAATGCCTTTTCAGACATTTCAAGAAGTTTGGTTTTGTTTTTGTTGTAAAATCTTTCTACGATGGGGAAAATTTTATCCGCAATTGCTATTACTCTGTCTATGCCTGCTTCAGTTTTAATTCCGCCTATCATATGTTTTTTATCAAGATAAATACGCTCTTTTTCTATGATTGATATTTCTCCGTATCGCATGCCTGTATATATCATAATAAGGACATAACCTGCGAATTCATAGCCGTTTTCGTATTCTGACCAAATTGCATTCACTTCTTGCTTGTTAAATGCTGTTTTCTTTGATTTTGTAAGTGGTGGTAATTCTATATATGTGGCATAGTTTGTATCGCAGTCTCCGTTTGCTATAGCATAGGAAAACATCTTATTTAATAATACTTTTATGTCCTGCTTTGGATAATATCCACCAGGACAGCTATCTATAATCCCCTGCATATCATATAGACTTATGGATGATATATCAAAATAATATATTGGTTCGCATCTTTTGTATGCGGTATTATATGATGACTGTTTTGACTTGCCGATTTTATTATAATGCTTTTTACTCCAAAGGTCGAAGAGTTCATAAAACTTTAAGCATTTCTTTTCTTTATGACCCTTTTGCAATAATGGCAAGTACTCTAAAGCTGCCTTCTTTGAAGTGAAGCCTGATTTGGTTGTGTAGATTCTTTTACCCTCTGCTGAATATCCGAGGGTTACTTCTGCACGATATTTTCCGTTAGGAAGCTTGTAGACGCTGCCTAAACCGTTTCCGCGAGTTCGCCTGCTCTTCCTTGAGGTTTTTTCTTGCCTGGTTCCGCAGTGCATGCAGAAGGCGCCTTCTTGGGGTATTTCTTTTTGGCATTTGATGCAATTTGTCATACAAATGGCACTCCTTTAGGATATGGCAATATTTAATTCTTTTGCCAGTTCTTTTAATTTTTGAAAATTTTTTGTGTTTTGTTTTTTCATCCTCATATATCCACTAAAGCTTTTAGGCGCTTTATCGCCTAAACAATCAACAATATTTTGATATTCAAGATGTTTATGGTATTCTCCTATCCAATAATTGCGGTCATAATATTGAGCATCTTTTTCAGCACTGGCAACAATATTTTTTCGCCACTCTTCCCAATTTTCTCTTTCTTTTGCTGTTATGGTAGTTCCTATTCGTTCTGAAAACTCTTCTTCATATTTAACTTGGCTATCCACAACCCATTCATCATCTGTCATAAATGGGAGTTGTTTTTCTAACTCTGCAAGCAAATGGTCCGCGTATTCAATTTCGCCTATTAACCAAAGGTGTTTTATTATCATATAAAAATCTTTTTTGTCCCAAGCTATCGGAGAAAACATCATTATGTTAGCGGCTTTGTATGTGAGCGGCACTGCAATGTGCGGTCTGTTTTCGCGGTTTGCTCTCATTTTAAGAATATTTCCTAAATCTCTTGTTATATAAGGCATATTGCCATCGTCTTTACAATTGGGGATAGGCATAGTTTTAATGCTATCGGGGTTTTCCAAATCGTATTTTATTCCATCGGACACGATATATCTTGCGTCATATACCGTTTGTCTGTCTTCGTCTAGAGATATTGATTTATCTCTCGGAAAGACATCACACAATACGCCGTTTTTAAAATGACCCTCGTATTCATTAGGTTCTTCAACTTTGTAGCATGCAGATAAAAATCGAGGCGCAGGGGAAGTCCGTTCGGGCATTGTAATTTCAGTTAAAGTGCTCCTAAGAGTTTCTCTTGGATGTTGAATGGCTACTGTTTTGGGGACTGTTGATTTTGCTTTAAATAAATTAAGTATTTTTTCTAAAAACATTGAAAGCCTTCTTTCTAAAAATGGTAAACACAATAGTAGTCCTATAATTTTCTACTTTGTGTCGATACCTAAGATGTCATTTGATTTTACGGATTACACAGTTTGCATGGTCGATAAGACTTTGTTGCATCAGAGCGTGTTATTTCCGTTGCATCATATATTTTTGCATATCTACAAGACGACCTATGGAAGCATTCGCCCGAAGGTGTAATAAAAACTGTTTCCTCAGATGCTGATTCTTGTATAATTTCTTGTGTGGGCGTAGACTGCGGAGCATATGTTGTTTTGTTTAGCATAGAATTCGCAATAATAGTTCCTGTAGCAGTAAGAAAAAGTACCGCAGAAATTATTGCTATAGTTATTGCTCTTTTAAGGAATTTAAAGTATTTTTCATTGGCAATTATAAGCCAGGTAAGAGCATCAGCTTCTATCTCGGCAAAAGTTTTGTCTACCGCTTCACTATATCCGTTGCCTATGTGCCCTAAAACGATGTGAGACAGTTCGTGGAGTAATAGGTATATCTGTTCTTGGGTATGCAAATCAAATCGAATAAAAACGAGTTTTGCGGTATGATTATATATAAAGGATTTCTTCCCCTTTGCATAATCTTCTAATTCGTATCTGCTGAGTTCTTCATTTCCGTCATCTGTACCTATAAATGAAACAGAATAACCATAAGTATTTAAAAGGTCTGATATCTCCTTTACGCCTAAATTCTTTAACTGTCTTTTTATTTTCCTTGCTGTCTTGTTTATATTGTTCATTAGTAAGTCCTTCCCGGACTACTATTGTGTACTTAATTATAAAATCTCGGGTTTCTTCTTTTTGGGTTTGCTTACGAAGTCGCCGCCGAATGCTGCAAGCTCTGTTCCGGGAGAAAGATTTATTCTCCTTGTTCTCTGCGACTTTGTAAAGTGTATAAAATCTAATACTTTCTGTTGCTCTTCTTCTGTTAAGTCATTTATTTCTTCTAAGAATACTTTTTCATTATCTGTGAGCTTGTGTTCTACAGGCTTTATTGCAGGCGTTTCTTCATCCCATCCCATAAGATAACCAGGGGTAAGATGCAGATGTTTTTCTAAGAGGGAAATCGATTCTATAGGAATTTTTTTAGTAGAGCCTGTTTCGTATCTCTGTAATGTTGATTTTGCGATGCCTGTCAGCGATGAAAGTTCAGAAAGGCTTAGTCCTTTTTCTATTCTTGCGTTCTTGAGTTTCAAATTTATGTTCATATCGTCACATCCTTTGATACTATTTTAAACCAAAAGTTTCAAAATTGCAACACATTTTTTAAAAAAATCAAAAAAAGTTTCAAAAATGGGTTGACAATAGAAGTTTAATGTGATATTATCAAAGTGTCCCAAAAATGAAACGAAGGAGTTGAAAGTATGAATTTGCGAAAATTAAATGGCAAAATTGCAGAAGCTGAAATTAAAAGAAAAGAACTTGCAGACCGCTTTGGCATTAGTGTTCAGGCAATGGGAAAGAAGTTGAACGGAACTACAAAAATCACTGTAGATGACGCTCTTCTTTTCTGTGATGTGCTAAAAATACATAACAATAATGACAAAGTGGATATTTTTTTGCGCTAACTGTCCCAAAAATGAAACGGCAAGAAGGAGATATTATCAGAAAATTTTTTCGAGAAAACTGGTACACCATTCTAATATCAGTGGCGACAACCATTTTAACACGGCTACTAATAAGGTTGGTAACCAGGAGTTTTAAAAATAAAATGTTCTTGCCTAATTATGTATGGTCGTCAATCGACAGAGAGGTTTTAATTTCTTGCATTATCATCTCCTTATAGTATGAAAGACAAAACTTTGCTTAACCGGTTCAATTTAGCAACACATCTCTATACTTTTGGCGGCCAGACATAATTAGGCAAGGGAACAACGAAAGGAAGTGACCAATATGGAGACTTTTGATTTTAAATTACTGAAAGCTGAAGACGTGGCAAAGATGTTTCATACCACACAACAGAAAATAAAAGGAGCTATCTTAAACGGTACACTGCCTATAGGTTTCGTGGCAGAAGGCGATGTTGACAGAATATTTATAATTGATACGCGTTTGGAAGCATATCTTACCGCACAAGATTTGAAACTTGCCAAAGAGAACGATTAAAGGAGGTGAGCGACTATGTATGAATACAAACTAACCGTGAATGCAACCTGGTACACGAGGGGAACATATTATTTCTATTCTCGGGAAAGGGCAGAACACGAGAAAAAATGGTGGGAGCGCCAGGGATTCAGATGCACCATCGAGGAGGTGGAAAAATGAAAGTATATAGAGTAGTAAAGCCCAAAAGGTTCAAAACTTTTGCAGATGTGGTACAAATCATCGTATGGATAGTGTTGGTAATTCTGTTTGTGAAATTTATGAATGCACACAACGGATTAGAGCCGAGAGTAGTCGAGTATCATACATACGAAATCGTGCGCGAAACAAGTCCTGAAAACAATCGTGTAAAAGTGCCTGTTACTCGTGAAGTTGTTTACAAGTACATATATCAGTAGGGAGTGTTGATTGTGTATCGGTGTTCTGAATGTGGACAAGTTTTCGATGTTCCTTATGAATGGACTGAAGACTACGGACAAAGATTTACAGGTAGTCCCTGCTGCCACACGAATTTTGACGTGGCTGAATACTGCGAGTGCGGAAATATGAAGGAGCCGTACCACAAATATTGTGAACAATGTGAGGAGTTGATAGAACTTGAAAATGAGCGACTTCGAGATAGTGCGTGATTATAGACATGCCAAGAACAAAGTCGAGCAAGTGCAGATTTTAGCAGATATGAATTTGTGCTCAAAAAAAGAAATTGAAAATGTTTTGGAACAATGTGGTGTAAAGGTTTTAAGAGCTGACACGCCCGAAGAAAAGCGCCAAAGCATATCGTATCTTTACAACGAAGGCAAAGACGACGAAGAAATAGCAACGCTTATAGGAATGAAACCTTCAAGTGTAGGCACGATAAGAGCGAAACTAGGCTTAAAAAAGCACAAAAAGAAAAGAAAGCCTGTTGGCGCAGACTTTCTTCTCGAAAATTAATTAAAAAGAGAATTTTTAACAATATTCCATTAGCGTGTTAGGAAAATTGATAGCTATATTATACCACAAATTATTCGAAAAATCAAGAGGTAATAACTATGTACGAAAATAAATACAAATGCCCCATTTGTGGGGCGAATTTAGATGCAGCCGAAACTTGCGATTGTCAACTACAACCAAAGGAAGAAACTGTATCAGAAGAAGCTCCACAGGAAGAAACGGCTATTATAAGTCTTGTGCAGTTGCCTATTATAGAAGAGCGACTGCAGATGATTAAGGCAGATATTGAAAATCGTGTAGAAGTGGCATTAAGCCTTGCTTGTACAGAAGACACAGTAAAAAGTGTAAAAAACGAGCGTTCAAAGCTAAATGCCGAGTTTAATGAGATGGAAACTCAGCGTAAGCAGATTAAAGAGGCTATTATGCTTCCGTATAATCAGTTCGAAGAAAAGTACAAAGAGTGTATATCTAACATATACAAGGGTGCGGACGCTCGACTGAAAGAAAAGATAGCTAATGTAGAAGATGAAATTAAGGCGTCTAAAGAAATGGAAGTAGAGGCATATTTTAATGAATATGCAGAGTCGCTTGATATTGATTTTGTTAAATTCAGTATGGCAAATATCAATATAACATTGTCGGCAAGTCTTAAGAGTTTAAAAAAACAGTGTGTCGATTTCTTGGACAAGGTTGCAAGTGAAGTAAGACTTATCAACACACAAGAGTATTGTGATGAAATAATGTATGAATACAAAAAGTCGCTTAATCTTGCTAAAAGCATAACTGATGTTTGTGAGCGACACAAGGCTATCGACCAGGCAAAGGCTGATGCAACCACAAAAGCCGAAAGAGAACAAGCTGTGGCCGATGCGGTACATAAGGTCGAAGAACTTGCACCGCCAAAGGAAGTGGAAGACGACCCAACCTTAACACTTGCATTTAAGGTAACTGCTCCAAAGAGCAAGTTAAGGGAATTAAAAGAATTTTTAGTAAAAGGTGGTTATGACTATGAGTAATATTCAAACAGCGCAGAAACCGAGATTTGATGTGATGATAACACAATCTAAGTTTCAAAAGGCAATCAACAACACATTACAAGACCCGAACAGAGCAAGGAGCTTTACATCGTCAATTATTTCTGCAGTATCAACTAATCCTTCTTTGCAAGAATGTGATACAGGAACAATCGTTAATGCGGCACTCCTGGGCGAGAGCTTAAATCTTTCTCCTTCGCCTCAGCTTGGTCAGTATTATTTAGTGCCTTTCAATGATAAAAAGCGTGATTGTAAGGTGGCGCAGTTCCAATTAGGATATAAAGGTTATCTACAACTTGCGATGCGCTCGGGCCATTACAGAAAAATAAATGTTCTTTCAATCAAGGAAGGCGAACTTATAAAGTATGACCCGTTGGAGGAAGAAATACAGGTTAATCTGATAGACGATGAAGAACAGAGAGAAAAAGCAAATACCATTGGATATTATGCAATGTTTGAATATCACAACGGATTTAGAAAAGCTCTTTATTGGTCTAAAAAGAAAATGATGTGCCATGCAGATAAATATTCACAGGCGTTTTCACTTAATGGCAGCACATTTAAAAGCAATGGAAAAACCATTACAAAGGTTTCCTTTGAAGAGTTTGAAAAGGGAAATTATCCGCCGGAAGATGCTTGGTTATATTCTTCTTTTTGGTATAAGGACTTTGACGGAATGGCATATAAAACGATGCTCCGTCAGCTCATATCTAAATGGGGAATAATGTCCGTAGATTTACAAGAAGCATTCGTTAAGGATATGGGCGTTATCAATGATGACAGCACGGTTGAATATGTTGAAAATCCATCTTTTGATGATGAAGTGATTATTCCACAGGAAGAGCCAACTGTTGTTGAAACAAAGGATGGACTTGCTGATACTTCTGATGATGCACCCTCTGTCTCTCTTGATGATATATGATTGACTACAGAATTTTAGCAAGTGGTTCTAAGGGGAACGCCGTTATAATTGACAATTTTATAATGATTGATTGCGGCGTTCCTTTCAGGACGCTTAAGGACAATTACAAGGATTTAAAATTGCTGTTGCTTACACATAGGCATAAGGACCACTTTTACATACAAACAATCAAAAGGCTTTCAGCGGAAAGACCGACATTAAGAATAGGTTGTTGCGAATGGTTGGTACAGGCTTTAGTTGATACAGGTATCAATAAGAGAAATATTGATGTGTATGAAATAGGCAAAATATACGATTATGGCTCTTTTAAAATTTCGCCTGTCAAATTATACCATGATGTTCCAAACTGTGGCTATCGCTTATTTTTGGAAGGTGGAAAGGTGCTATATGCAACAGATACTAAGCATTTAAGCGGTATTGTTGCAAAGGACTATGACCTTTACCTATTAGAAGCCAATTATACAGATGATGATATAAGTGCCAGGATAGAAGAAAAAGAACAAACTGGGGCATTCTCTTATGAAAAACGAGTTGTAAACACACATTTATCCCAAAAACAATGTGATGATTTTATTGCAGAGAATGCAGGTGGCAGAAGCCTATATGTATATTTACACCAGCACAAGGAAGGTGGCAGGGATGTATGAAGAAGTAGGCAGCATATACAAGGTCAAGGACAATCAGGCCATAATCGTTGCTCCTGTATCTCCTTACCTTTTAGAAAAACAAAAAATAGATAAGTGTCTTGTGCGGTTTGACGATGGCAGAACCATCAACGCCGAGCAACGAAAGAAAGCATATGCGATACTTTCTGACATTACAGAATTTACAGGAAACCTTCCTGAGTATGAAAAGGAAATCCAAAAGTATTTTTACATAGCAAGGTACGGCGCTGAGTATTTCAGTTTATCAGACTGCACGGTATCAGAGGCAAGGGAATTTATATCATATCTTATTGATTTTTGCTTTGAAAACAATATAGGCACACGAGATACTCTCTTAAATCAAACAGACGATATAAGCAGGTATTTATATTCCTGTATCGCAAACAGAAAGTGTGCAGTATGTAATGCAAAAGCCGAAATACATCATTGCGAAGGTTCCCGTGTCGGTATGGGATTTAACCGAAACAAAATCGACAATGTAGGAAGAAAAGCAATAGCACTTTGCAGAAAACATCACAACCAGGCACACAATGACGAATATGGATTCTTTGCAAAGTATCACATATACGGCATACCGTTGGATGAGTATCTTGTTAAGAAATTAAAATTATAAGGAGTGTTTAAGGTGGCATTCCCTACATGGAAACCACAAATAAGAACCGCATCAAAGTTTGAAGCATCTGATTTTAAAATACGGTATAAGGCATTAAGAAATTCAAGTTCCGGTTTTATTAAGCGTAAGGATGTAAGAGATTACATATTTCAAAAATACAACGGAAAATGTTATCTATGCGGAAGTACAGACGATTTACAAGTAGACCACATTATTTCTGTTTATTTGTACGCCTTAAATAAGTATCCGTATAAAGGATTAAATCAGGAAGAAAATCTTGCTGCGATTTGTAGAAAATGTAATTGTAAAAAACAATGTACTTATAGATGAGGTAAATTATGAATTATATTGCTGAACTTAACGCCTTTGAGCGTGCGCTCGAAACTGTTCGGCTCACAGGCAATGCTCAATTGCTTTGGTACAAATTGATGTGCCTTGCAAACAAGAGTAATTGGTCGGAGTGGATAGAAGTAGATAACGGACGACTTGAAAGTATGTTAGGCTGCGGAAATAAGGCTCTTATCAGAGCAAGAGATAAGTTGATAGAGAAAAATTTCATTGAATATCAACGAGGTAAAGGCCATGGCGTGGGAAAGTATAGAATTATTTCCTTGATGTGTCAAAAGGACACAACAAACGACACATCAGTCGACACATCAGTCGACACATCTACGGCAAAGAAAGAAAAGAAGCAAAAGAAAGAAATAATAAATAATAATATTATTAAAACAAAAACAAAAACAGAAACAAAAAATAATGCAGCTGCGGTTGTGAAAGCATATCAGGACAATATCGGTTTTGTAAATCCCGCGATTTTTGAAAAGATTTGTGCCTGGCTTGATGATGTGGATGAAAGCTTGATTATTTACGCCATAGAACAGGCTGTATTTAATAACAAGCCTAATTGGCAGTACATAAACGCTATACTCAATAATCACTTTAAAGCAGGGCGTAAGACAAGAGCTGATGCTGAGAATGTCCCAAAGGCAAAGCCTAAAGAAGAGGAAAAGAAAAGCCGATATGACCACGAAGAGCTTGAACGCAGGGCGTTTATGAATGTTGGGAAAGGAATGGATTAAGATGCGTAATAGATTGATTGAGTTGTTATTGCAGAGCGAACCAATAAAAGTAAGAGATTTTGATGATGATTGGCTCGATGGCGAAATTGAAGATATTGCAGACTATCTTATTGCAAATGGTGTAATTGTACCGCCTTGTAAGTTGGGAGATACGGTGTATGAAGTTTCTTTAAACACAAAAGAAGTTAAAAAAGCAAAAGTTTGCGGTTTTGAAATTTCAACAGGAAACGAGGTAAGCCTTGTATATTACCTTGATGGCAATATGCGTATTACAAGCGAAAGCCTTTTTAAAAAAGCAAATTTTACGGGTAAGAAATTATGCCTGAATGAGAAAGAAGCAGAACAGGCTCTCAGCAAGTTACAGGCAAGTTACGAGCAAGTGAAAGGCGGTGCAGAGCAATGACACCTGTAGACAGAGATACAAGTGCAGAAATATTACGAAATCGTAAGGCGTGTGATTTATGCCTTAAAGAAAAGTGCAATAAGAAATGTAAGCATGTTAAGAATTACACATATCAACAGATAGAAAGAGCATACGATGAAGCGATTGCGTACATAGAAAATAGACCTTCAGCAGATGTTGCGGAAGTTAAGCACGGAGAGTGGGTTTATAATGTGAAATATTACAGTTGTTCCATTTGTGCAGGTAAAAGATTTAATTTGTTGCTTGGTACGGATGCTGAATTTTGCCCTTATTGTGGTGCAAAAATGGATAAGGAGAATGCACAATGACAATAACAATCCCCGACACACCGCCATCGAATAATCTTTATATGGGCAATAGCCGTAATTTTAATGACTATCGTTTGAAAAAACAAGAATGGCATTGGCTGATTAAGGCAGCACTAAGGATGATAGAGAAGCCAAAAACACCATATGAAAAGGCACTTGTAGAGATTACATATTATTTCAAAAAGCGTGGTCGCAGAGACCCCGACAATTTCAGCGGTAAAATGCTGCTTGACCCACTCGTTAGAGAGGGTGTTCTGATAGACGATAGCTTTGACAATGTGGAGCTTCGGCTAAAAGGAAATTATGATAAGAACAACCCAAGAACGGAAATCAAAATAACAGAGATTAAGGAGTAATGATATGAACAGAAAACAAACACAACTTGAAGTGTGCAAAGCTTTATTAGATAAAAGCAAGACCTGTAGAGGTCATAAAATCAATGAAAAGGAAATAGCCGTTACGGTTGACGGATTTACGGCGTATGTCTTTGATATAACCGAATGTGTATTTGACACAACGAAGTTACTATCTATGCCTAATATTAAAGACTTTTTATCAGAAAATGCCAACGATGTTGAAATCACAAAAAGTAAAAAGTTGTTTGAATCAAACGGCAGAATTATTGAAAAGTATATTGGCGAAGGTATCGAGTTATATGCGTTTGCGGATAATACAAAGCATTTCAAAGGATTACATCTGTTTGCTAATTCGCCGTTAAGCAGAGTGATAGCGAGAGATGATTTCGGTAGCGTGATAGGACTATTTCTTCCTGTTAGATATGCCGAAAAAACAAATTAAATGCTGAAAGGAATGTAAATGTATGAATAAAGTTATACTTGTTGGCCGCTTAACTAAAGACCCTGAACTGCGCGCAACTACATCAGGCATATCGGTAGCAAGTTTTACCGTAGCTTGTGATAGAAAGTATGTAAAGCAGGGCGAGGAAAGAAAGGCAGACTTTATAAACTGTATTGCTTGGCGCCAAAGTGCAGAGGCAATTTCGAGATATTTTAAAAAGGGAGACCGCATCGCCCTTGAAGGAAGTATTCAGGTAAGAGATTGGCAAGACAACGAAGGCAAAAAGCATTATGCAACAGAAGTTGTCGTTGATGCTTGGGAATTTGCACAGAGTAAAAATGAAGGCGCTGCAGTTCCGCAGCAAGCAGAAGCCATAGAAGATGTTGACGGGTTTATGCCCATCGAAGATGAAGATTTGCCGTTCTGATGTGAGGTGTAAATAAGTGGCTACATTTAAAGATTGTTTGCATTTTGTGGTATGTGATAGATGTCCTAACTGCAATCCTGAAGAATGCGAGTTTTTTGAGAACGATGCAGACTATGAAAAAGTTGTTAGATGTAAAGATTGTGACATACCACATAATAAGTGGACAGGCTGTCCTAAAATGAATGGTCTTATACCACCGCCGGACCACTTTTGTAGTTTTGGAAGAAGGAAGGGGTAAGGATATGGATATAGCGAAAGAAAAACGAGCGATTCAGTATCTTAAGTCTTTTGAACCTGAAAGCGAACCGTATTACGCTTGTTATAGTGGCGGTAAGGATAGCGATGCAATCCGAATATTGTTAGGCTTGGCAAATGTAAAGTTTGACTTAGTACATAATCATACGACAGTTGATACTCCTGAGACGGTGCGTTATGTAAGGTCAATTCCCAACATTATTATAGATTACCCTGAAAAAAGCATGTGGGATTTGATTGTAGAAAAAATGTTTCCGCCTACTCGGTTAGTGCGATATTGTTGTGAACGGCTTAAGGAACGAGGCGGACAAGGCAGAGTAAAGGTAACGGGAGTTCGTTGGGAAGAAAGTAGTGCCCGGAAAGAAAATGGCGGATTGGTTAAAATCATTGGTAAACCCAAAACTGTTCAAAAAACGGGAGAAGAACTAAATGCGGATTTTATGTTAACAAAAAAGGGGGGGTGGTGCTTAACACGGATAACGATGCTAATCGTAGGTTCGTAGAAAGTTGCTACAGAACAACATCAACCCTTATAAATCCTATTATAGATTGGACTACCGAAGATGTGTGGGACTTTCTTAGATATTATGGATGTAAATCTAATCCCGGATATGCTTGTGGAGAAAATCGTATAGGATGCATCGGATGTCCTTTTCAAAATTCGAAAGGGATGTACAGAGATTTTGCAAGGTACCCGAAGTACAGAGCACAGTATGTCCGTACCTTTGACAGAATGTTGGAAGCAAGACTTCAAAAAGGATTGCCAACTGATGCAAGATGGAAAGACGGCGAAAGTGTTATGCGTTGGTGGCTTGGCGAAGACCCATTGCAGATAACAATTGATGAATATTTCGCTTTAGAGATTTAAGGAGTGAGCACGTGAACAGAAAAGAAACTACAAAATTTTTGAGTGAATTGCTTGTCTCACAACGCTTCTCAGGAATGGGAAAGTATTGGGCGAGTGAGGTCACTTTAGATTACGGCAAGGGCAAAGGCAAAGAAAAAAGAGTTGACTTTATGCAGTTTGTCCCGGAAAACCAAATTTGCACAGCAGGGATAGAAAGAGGCTCTTTTATTTGCTACGAGATAAAGAGTTGCAAGGCTGATTTCAACAGTGGTCACGGATTGAATTTTGAAGGAGATAAAAATTATATCGTTACCACGATGGAAGTATACAAAGAAATTATTCAGGAAATACACAATAAGATTCCTTGGCACGTTGGAGTTATGGTTTCTTGTCCTTACCACATTAAGCCTGCCGATGATTTTCAAAATCCTACTTCTGTAGATGAAGAAGATGTTGTTTGGGATTTGAAAGTAATAAAACAAAGCCATCCGGCATATAGAATTCGTTCGATTGCAGAGCTATTGTTCTGTATGCTGCGTTCAGGGAAATAAGGAGTGATTATATGTCGCAATGTGAAAGAATTGTTCAGTACATAAATCAGCACGGAAGCATAACACCATTAGAGGCGGTAAACGACTTGGGGTGTATGAGGCTTGCAAGTCGTATAACGGATTTAAAACAGCGTGGCGTAAATATAATAAGCGAATGGGAAGAAGGCAAAAACCGCCACGGCGAGAAAACAAGGTACAAAAGATATTTTATATTAAATAATACAAAGGAGAAAACATCATGAAAAACTATTTAAGTTTAAACGGAAAAGAAATCGAGCTGACCGATGCGCAGGTCGAAGACATCAAAAAGTCCTTCGGTCTTGGTTCAAAGGAGTTGGGAAAGGTCGATGTAGGAAAGGTTGCCAAAATCGGCGAATTTGAGTTTGTTGTGCTTGAGCACGGCACAGAAACAACGGCGGTAATCTTAAAGGACCTTTACAAAGAAAGTGAAGAGTTCGGCAAAAACAATAATTTTGACGGCTCTTATGCGGACAAAAGCTGCAAGGAATTTGAAAAGAAACTGGCAAAAGTCATCGGTTCTGAAACCATCATCGAACACAAGGTAGATTTAACAGCTGATGACGGACTGAAGTGTTATGGTACAATTCGCCGTAAAGTGTCGTTATTAACTGCAGACCTTTACCGTCGTTATGTGTACATATTGGACGAATACAATCCTGATAAATGGTGGTGGTTGGCTACACCTTGGAGCACACCGAAACACGGGTATGAAGCAACTGTTAAATGCGTTGCGCCCTCGGGTTGCATCTACAACTACTGCTACGGCAACAATGATGGCGTGCGTCCGTTTTGTATCTTAAAATCTTCTATCTTTGTATCAGAATAAAAAGGAGTGTAATTATGAAAACATTAAGAGAAATTGAAACAGGAAAAACATTTAAAGTGGCAGACATCGAGTTTGTCAAAGCAAAGGAAACCGACAAAGGCACAATAGTAGTTACAAAGGATTGTCTTTTTGATTCTACATTCGGCGATAACAATAACTTGCACAAAAGCAAAATTTTAAAAAGGCTGCAGGAAGAAGTCTTACCTAAGATTGAAGAGGCTGTAGGAGCTGACAATGTGCTTGAGTTTGAAACAGACCTTACAACACTTGACGGATTAAAGCCGTATGAAGCCTTAAAGTCAAAAATCAGCTTACCTACACTTGATTTCTACCGTGAGAATGTAGCGGTATTCGATGAACATAATCCTGACAGTTGGTGGTGGTTGGCAACTCCTGAAAGTGCAAAGCCACACAGTAACCCTACTTGGATAATTTGCGTTGCGCCCTCGGGTTGCATCAGCTACTACTACTACGACGTCAATGGTGGCGTGCGTCCGATTTTGTTCTTTGTATCTGATATCTCTGTATCTGAGGAGTAATTATGGCCGATGAAGATTTAAAGGTAATTGGAAAGGCAAAAGAACTCGCAAAACATACTTACATACTGACAACTAATGTGGACAGATTTCCTAAAAAGGTCCGCCATTCCCTTGTGGATAAAATGCAGAAAAAGTGCCTCGAAATTTATGAGGCGCTCTTTGAAGCAAATCGCATAAACAACAAGACACATAAGAATGAACGATGCGAAAGAATCACAGATGCAATTACATATTGTGATGAGCTGCAGTTCTTTATAGAACTTTCTATGGACTTGGGATATGTGAAGGATAAGTCTGCAGGGTATTGGTCGGGGTTAGTGACGGATGTAAAGCGTATGTCTATTGCCTGGAGAACGAGCGAAAGAAAGTAATTAAATCAGGTTGTATGTTGTATTTTTCTTTGCGTTGCGCCCTCGGGTTACATCAACAACAACAACTACAACAACAATAATGGCGTGCGTCCGTATTGGTGGAATGTCAGACAGAGTAGGCACTATGCCCAAATCAGAACACCCCTAACAAAAGAACATACAACCTTTCCTCGTAAGAAGATAAACAAAAAGGACTGTTGCTGCATGACCGACTTCGAGAAGGTAATTGATTTTAATAATATGTATAGAGCGTTCCGCAAATCAAAAAGCGGTAAAGGCTTTAAGAAAAGCTCTGCAAGGTTTAATGTTATGGCTTTAGACGGTATAAATACCCTGATAGAACAGTTGAGGTCAAGGACCTACACAATATCAGAGTATCACGAATTTAAAGTGTACGAACCAAAAGAGCGTGTGATTAAGACCACATCTTTTAAGGACAAGGTTGTGCAGCACAGTTTATGTGATAATGTATTACTTCCCAGGATGCGAGAGATTTTCCTAAAAGATAATTGTGCCGGGCAAAAGGGAAAAGGTACCGACTTTGGCTTGGACCGATTAAGTGAGCAAATGAAAGCCTTTTATAAGCGGTACGGCACAAATGGATATATCTTAAAATGCGATATTTCTAAGTTCTTTTACAATATCTCACACGAGCAGTTAAAAGATATAGTCGCATACTACTTCAGTTATGACGAAGGAATTTTGTGGCTGTGTAATCTGTTCATAGACAGTACAGAAGGCAAAGGCATACCTTTGGGAAATCAAATCAACCAGGGATTTGCTATTCTTTACCTTGACGGAATGGATAAGCTCATAACGAGTGAATTAGGTATCGAGTTCTACGGCAGGTATACGGATGATTTTTATTTGATACACCAGGACAAAGAATATCTTAAGTATTGCCTGCAGGTTATAACAGAATTTCTTGAAACTCTTGATCTGAAGCTGAACGGCAAAACGCAGATATTCCCTATAAAGAACGGCGTGAATTACCTCGGTTTTCATACCTATATCACAGATACGGGAAAAGTAATACGGAAATTAAAGAATCAAAACAAACGCAATAAACAAAAGAAATACTTAAGGATGGCCCGTCTTGTGGCAGAAGGTAAGCTTCCGCTTGAAAAGTTTTATACGTCATATAACGCCTGGCGTAATCATATATCCCACGGGAACTGTCATAACCTCAGCAGGGCTGTTGATAAGAGGATAAGAGAAGTGCTGAAAGAAGGTAATACAAAGTGAAATTAGTAGACATCACAGAAAGTATTGTAGCAAACATAGAGGAAGTAATATTTAAGAAATGGAAACACGAAGGATTTATAAATCAGTTTAATTCTGATTTGATAAGTGTGGAAATAGATGGCAGGGATTATGAAATATCTGTAAAAGAAATGACGGAG